>JAYWHX010000137.1:0-35253 GCA_043777375.1 Planctomycetota bacterium
CTGACCCCCTGGGAAGCCTTCCAAACCGCTCTCTGAAACTGACCTTGTCGACCATCTAAGCAATGCCGCCCCGTGGTCCAATAAACGGGGTCCACTTCAACCCTCGTCGGGAATTCGAGAACTCGCCACAACCCAAAGTCCCTCGAACTGTAGAAGTTTCGAGTCAATCAACTCCGGTCCGGGTGGCAGGCTATGAGGCTCGGCGAGGAGCGTGGTGGGCGTCTCTGCGCCAGGCAGCACCGGACTCGGAGAGTCCAGCGACTTGAGATCAAACGATGCCAGATGCTCCGCGACTTTGCCCGCTTTGATCTCCTTCGCAGAGAACCATTTCCCCCAGGCCTCCTTGAAGACATAGCTACCCGATTTCGGGGAAGTCACGGTCATCGAGAGGCCGTCGGTGGTGTATGCCGCTGTTTCATCCGCAGTCAAAACCAAAGTGTCCCATGCTTTCCTCGTGGTACTGTAGGCATGAAACTGATGACCATGCTGAACAGCGACCAGGGAACCCGAAGCGATCGGGATGGGTTTGGCTTGAACATCTTCCAGGTGAACCGGTACCCAGGCGGGATTGTTCTCGCAGTAGGCGTAAGCTGTCTTGTGATCGTTTGCGATGGCGACGATGGCAGTTAGCCCCACCACAAACTGGCGTCCAGGGATGGCACTGGACGGAAGGCCCATGGCGACGACTTCGTCCGGAGACATGGGCACGAGCTTTATCTGACGAAGCATCTTTCCCGTCTCTGTGATCGTTTTTGGAACAGTGCCGTCAGTGGAATAAAAGACAAAGAGGAATGGACGCTCAATTCCGTCCTGAGACTTGGTTAGGCCAATTCTATAGACCCACACCATATTCAAGGACTGTTGAGTTCGATCCTGACCTTGAATTGTCAACACATGATTTTGCTGATCATCAGCAGGATTGAGGATGACCGGGCAAACCGTTGACTCGCCATCACTATTGATTGTGGCGAACAGATTGTCGCCCTCTCGACTAAACTCAAACGTTGTTCCCGAAAAGACGTTTTGTCCCTCGCCATATGCATCAGCGACCCTCCATTTTCCGATGAGGGGGGAAGCGTCTGCCAGCTCGGATGGCACGCTCTGAGGCTCGGCGATCGGCGTGGTTCCCGGGGTGGACTCCGTGGATTTTGTCGCTGTGTCAGGCTTCTCCATCTGCTCCAGCACCGAAGCCATCATCTCCACTTCTGCCTTGGTCGCGGAGCGGTACTTGACCCGCACGATGTTGTCGCCCTCCGGTTCGGCGGTGAGCCGGTCGTCGTTGATCACCAGCTTCAGAATTCGGGCCGCTTCTGTGGGCTTTGTCCGGTGCAGGACCACTCCCAATTGGAAGTCGCTGGTGGCGTTGGGGGCGAGTTCCGCAGCAGCTTCGGTCTCGGCTGGGGCGGGCTTCGGCGGGGTCTTAAAGTCTTCGATCCGCTTCGGTGGAACGTAATGGTTGAGACCCGCTTCCAGCTTCACGATCTCGGCATCGAGAGCCTCCAGCTCCGAGTTGAGCTTCAGCACATCGGGGTGCTCGGTCCCCAAGGACTTCAGCAACTCGTAGAGCTTGTTGTCACCCTCTTTGATTTGAGCCATTAACTCCTGCAACCGATTGATGGTCTGTTCGGCAGTCGCCAGTTCTGATGGCGTCCCGATGAGAACCAGCCGCAGACCCTGGTTGTTACCAAACGCTTGAAACGACGGGCTGGGGTTCAGGTGATTCAACAATTTGACCAAGCCGTCTGGGTCGCAGTTCTTCAGGGTGAGGACTTTGGTCTCAGTGGCAGGCTGGGAGGCAGTCGCCTCGACAGGCGTTGCGGCTTCCGCAACCGGCGTTGGAGTTGCTTCAGCAGCCGCAGCCGGTTCTCCGGCGGGCTGCGCCTGTGCTCGAATCGTCGCCAGAAGCGTCGCGACCAAATCGGCCTCGACTTCCGCAGGCGTCATCCACTTTCCGGACACGTCGGTGAACAGGTATTTCCCCTGCGTCGGCGAAGTCAATTCGATCTTGTCGTCCGACACATTAGCTTCAGGGCATTCGGTCTCGGGGAGAGTGAGGGTGACCCATTTTGCGTGGGTGTAACTGAATGCATGATACTGATGACCATGCTGCACGATTCCGACTCGAGACTTCGCGACGATTGAAGGCTCTCGCTTCACATTCGCATCGAGAGTCAACCCGATCCCCCCGACGGCTTTGCGAGAAACTCCGAACACTTGCTGTTTGTCATTCGGTAACGCGAGAGTGATATCCCCGTGAGCGATGCGGAAGACCCGACCATTAGGAACCAGGCGAGTTGGAATTTTCTCGTAGACTGAAATCTTCGTCCCCAGCTCGTCGATCGATTTCGGATGCTTCCCGTCATTGTTGCTTTTGAAACCGATCTTGAGACGCAGGGGACTGTCAGCTGTGGTGTCGGCGTGGAAGAACTGATAGAGCCCTCTGGAAGTCTGCAAATGACGACAGGGGTTGTTCTCGGTATATACAAACTGTCGCCCCTGCTCTGGGGGATTCCCAAGGTCCAACGTCATCTTCAGGTTGCCTGAAGTTCCTTTGTAGGCATACTTCAAAACCAAGTGGTCGCCCTCGAGGACATACTCGCACGGCGTGTCTTCGCCATCTTGTGGCACATGTTTTTCTTCGCTGGCTTGGATGAGCTTCCAATGACCGACGAACTTAGAAAGCTCCTGTTGGAGGAGTTGCTGTTCCACCGGAGTCGCTTCACTGGCCGGTGCCGCTTCGACGGGCGTCGCGGCTTCCGAAGCGGGTGGAGCTGGTGGCGCCGCAGCCGAAGTCTCAGCGGCGGGTTTGGGTTGATCAGGTGCCAGGATTGGCTCGGCTGGGCAGCGCGAGGCGACGAGGCAACCGAGCATGACAGCCAAGAGGGACAGGGTTCGTTTCATGGCATGCGCTCCAGCGGGAGTGGATTCGATCGTAGGATGGGCCATCCTGCCCGTCCCCATCGGCAGTCGGCGATCACGAGTGAAGGCCGCGTGTCTAGCGAGAATCAGCGTGGTTCGTAGGACCGGCCCATTGGCCCGTCCGTGTGGTGGTCGGTGGTTGGGTGAGCGGCACGGCGCTAGCCGCCGGTTCTTCTCATCGTGGTTCGTCGGGGTAACTGGTGCTGGGTGGGTTAGGGTTAGGGGAGCCGGCGGCTAGCGCCTGGCCGCTCACTCGCTCTTCGTGAGTCGTTCGTGACGCGGGGAAGGGCAGATGTGCCCGACCTACGGGGGCCAGAGTTGTTTCGCGTCGCGGGTCCACTGGTCGAGGTCGCGGCGGAGGGGGGCGAGGTCTTGGTCGACGGCATCCCATTCGGTGTTTGGGTCGGTGAGGGGGTCGGGGGACTCGTCAGGCTGACGATTGCCGCTCGCGGAGTTTGTGGAAGGATGCGACGGGCCGGGATGAAGAGTGGTCTGTGTGCCGGGAGCAAGGGGCCGGGGCTTCTGTCCCGGGATGAACACCATACCCATTGCAATGATCAGCCCAACGACAGCGATCACGAGCAAACTGGAAATCGCCATCCGCAGCCGTCGAGGCACCGCCACGCGACATGCCTCGGGCAGTTCAACCATCGTCGGTTGCTGAACGTGCGCGAGGCACCCTTCCAGCAGTTGGGCCACCTCACTCGCCGATCCGAACCGCTCACTCGGCTGCTTCGCGAGTAACTTGTGGACGATCATTGCGAACCATGCGGGGAGCTGCGGCGTGATCTCGCGCACAGGGCGTGGGGCCTCATCAGTTAGCCGACGCAGGATTCCGTAAGTTGACTCCGCGCGGAATGGGGCTCGCCCGGTGGCCAAGGTGTAGAGCACGCTGCCGAGGCTGAAGAGATCGCTGCGGGCGTCGATGGCTTCGCCGCGAGCTTGCTCGGGAGACATATAGAGCGGCGTTCCGGCGATGACTCCGGTGCGAGTGATACTCGCATCGTCGATCGCCCGCGCGAGGCCGAAGTCGGTGAGCATCACCTTCTCAACACTCAGCTCCAGGAGGATATTTGCAGGCTTCACATCACGGTGGACCAACCCTTGGGCATGGGCCGCTGCCAGGCCATTCGCGGTTTGCATTCCGATACGCAGGATGTCGACCAACTCCAGCGGACCGGTGCGGTCGATGCGTTGTTGCAGCGACTCGCACGCCACGTACGGCATCACGATGTACGGCAGCTTGCCGCTGGAATGCACCGTCAGAATGGGCATCACATTGGGGTGCAGGATCGCAGCTGTGGCTTGAGCTTCGCGGGCGAAGCGTTTGCGGGCTGCGGCACTGACGGCGAGTTGCGGGGCCAGAACTTTGACCGCCACGAGTCGCTTGAGTTCGGCTTGATAGCCTTTGAGGACGACGCCCATTCCGCCGTGGCCGATGACTTCGAGGATCTCGATGTCGCCCAGACGGCCAATCGATTCGGCAGTGGATGACGGCTCCAGGCACTCGACTGCGAAGTCAGCTGAGGAGTCGTGATCAATGGCGGAATCGGGGCCGAGAGAAGAGGCAGACAGGAATGTCTGCCCCACTGGGGAGCAAGCATCCCGCAGCGCGGTTCCGACCCGTGACCACGCTGCTGGTTGGCCAGCGAGTTGTTCGAGTTCGCGCTGACAGGCATCGCATGCAGAGAGGTGCGCCGACAACGCTTCCTCTTCCGCCTCGCTCAGGCGGTCGTCGAGAGAACGTCGAAGGAGAGTCGGGTCGCAGTGCATTTGGGGAGAATGTCCAGCGAGCGGAGGACGTAAGTCCTCCGTGCTATATGTGAGTGAGTACGTCAAGTTCGGTGTTCGCTTCGAGTCGTCTCTGCACGGGGGACTCACGTCCCCCGCTCGCTGTCTTCCTCCATGACTTCGGCGATGTGGGTTCTGATTCGGGCGAAGATGCGGCTGCGGGACATGTAGATACTGCCGGGGGAGACGCCGAGTTCTTGTGAGACATCGGCCACGGAGCGGCCCTCGACCTGGGTCGCCCAGAAGGCCCGCCAAGAGGTGTCGCGGAACTCTCCACGCACCAGTTCCGCCGCCCAGAGGATTAACTCCTGTTCGTACTTCCTCGCCTGCTCCACATCGATCGAGGCATCGGTCGTCTGCTCGATCAGCTTCAAGAAGTCCGACCCGCCCTGGCCGGTGATCTGCTTCCGTTCCCGCATCATGAACTTGATGACGACGTTGCAAGCCACGCACCCCAGCCACCGCCGGAACGAGGCGACCTGGCCGTCTGGTTTCCAGCCGTCAACCGATTTCGCGATCGCAATCAGCAGCTGTTGCGTGACATCCGCCGAGTGCCGATCGGGTGTACCTTGCCGACGCACAAGGCGAGTGAGGAATGGTTCATACGCGCAGACGAACTCCGTCCAGGCGGGTTCATTACGCTGGTCCTTCAAGCGGACGATCAGGCTGTGGCGGGTATCCGGAGGACGCATCGAACCCATCGGAATGAAGGGCATGCTGAGAAGTTGCGGAGAGTCCGCTCTAGTATGGTGAGTCCCTGAGTCGGGGCGAAGCTCACGCCAGAAAGAAAAGAAATAGGAAAGTCGCCTTCGCGATAGATTTCATGATGAAAAGAGACAGTCCGGCAACCGTCCGGCGGAAGCCAGATGGTCATTCCACGAAACGTCGCAGAACTCTTGGGCTAACGCCCAATGGTGCTGACTTTCGCTCACTCGCCCTCGCTGACGCGTCGGGTTTGTAAAGTCAGCGCAATTGGGCTAACGCCGCCCGGCTCGGCGAAATGTGTCAGCCTCCCTGCGGGTCCGCTGGAACTGGTTCAGGCGGTGGTGGCGGCGATTGAGGGCGCAAGACTAGGATTGCTCTTTGGCGGCCACGAAATCCGTTCAGTCCGTTGGTGTTGTAGCCGCTGTTGTATTGCAGACCGTCGAAGGATTGCCCAGCACGAGTCGGCGCGGTGTATGCCTTTTGCTGTAGGGGATCGGCACTCTGCGCACTCCTTAGTGTTGGTGTCGAGAGCGGCTGATTCTTGGGAGACAGCTCCTGCTTGTCAGAATTGAAACGGTTGGAACTCTGGATCAATTGAGACTGGCGCTGAGAAAGTTCCGCCACGAGTTCATCACCATTCTCGACGAGGATCGAGTTACCAAATACCGGCTGGGTCTCATTGAACTTTTTCTGTGCGACATCAGCCATTCCCCGGTCGATGGAGTTAGATGCGGGCGAGGGGGCGGCCAGCTGTTCCTCTGAATTTGCCGACGGCTGGTCTTTCGATTGAGTCTCATCTCGTACGACCGCGTCAGGAAGACCGCTCTTGCGCTGCATGGCAACCGAAGGGGAAGTGGGTGTGTCCGCAGGTGCAAGAGGGGCCGCACCAGGGGCTGGCGGATCGAAATTGCTGGAGCTTGCGGCCTCATCGGATGCCACAATCGGATTCACGGGGCCATAGGGGCTCAACGATTCGACGTTCGAGGTCACGACTTCTTGCAGTGCTTGGCATCCCAAAAGTGCACTGTTCAGGGGGCCTGAGTCGGCCTCGACGACATAGACCTCGACAGTTCCAGACCACTTCGAATTGGTCGCGCGATCGGGTCCGGAAAACTCCTCCTGGTCCGAGGAGACCAAGGGGACAATTCCATGTTGCTGGAGCACGATGCCCACATCGTGCGCACTACGCCTCACATCGACCACTGTGTACTCGGCGATCAGCGAAGACTCGTTCCCATCAATGACGCGACTGATGACTTCCCCGGGATTCAGCTCCCGGCCATTGTGATCCCGGCTCTGGATCAAGTCTGTCAGAAACTGACTCATCTCGACATCCGTTTCGCTGGCGCTCTCGGATGCAGCAGCTCCACTCTCGCTCGCATTAGGGCGGGCAGCAGCCATCGACTTGGCAGCGATGGCCACTGGATGATCGGAGGGGATCGCGCCCGCTCCGGTCATATCGAGTCTCGCCACAGAGGGTGTCCCCAAGTCCCCACTGAGGGGGGCTTGGTCAGCAGGAGCCGAATCCGTCTTTGCCAGCATGTGGGAATCGCTGGAGTGTGGCAGCAATGGCCACACGGCAGCTACCAACAGGCTCAGCGAACAAACACTCAGCAGGAGTGGCATCCAGCGTCGCTGCATCACCCGTGGTGTCGCAGCAACGACCGCTGGGCTCGCAGCTGTGATGCGCTGCATGACCCGAGGTCGCAAATCGGTCTCAGGGAAATCATCCGCGAGATCGCTCAGCCGCTGGCTGAGGTCCGAGATCGCACTGAGTTCCGCCCGCAGATTGGGTCGCTCGGTCAGTAGACGTTCAACCTCCGCACGTTCAGCGACGGAGAGTTCTCCGTCGTAAAACGCCGAAAGTCGTTCATCGGGACCGTGAGAAGACATGAGAGAACCAGTGGGGGGAAGGGGTTAGCGGTGAGCGGTGAGAGGTGAGTGAGTCCGGCAACAGGCCGAGCAAGGTCTTTTGATGGCTGATCGCTGATCGCTGAAGGCAAGCGGCTTTCTCATGCCATCTCTTTCTTCAAAGTGCGATCCAGTTTGGCTCGCAGCTCCTGCCGCGCTCGATGGATTCGGCTGCGTACCGTGCCAATCGGGCTTTCTGTCAGTGCGGCGATCTCGTCATAGGGCAAGCCTTCGATCTCCTTCAGGATCAACGCGGTGCGGTAATCCTCCCCCAGCTCGTCGAGAGCTTGGCGAAGCATTTGTTGGCTCTCTGTGGATTGCATCGATTGGGAGGGGTCTGAGGCGGGATTCAGATCATTCGGCTCCATGCCGGTTTGCTCGCGCATGGCATCCAGAGACGCCCCTGCACGAACTCGCTGTTTGCGTCGGTGGGTAGCCGCTGCATTCCACGCAATTCGAAAGAGCCACGAGTAGAACGCGGACTCGCCGCGGAACGACTCCAGCTTCAGAAACGCTTGCAGGAACGCATCTTGCGCGACGTCGAGTGCATCGTGCCCATTTCCCAGAAGCGTCCCCAACGTGCGGACCAGTTGTCGCTGGTATTTGGTGACGAGTTCACCGAACGCTTCCGGGTGACCGGAGCGGCAACGCTCGATCAGGAGTTGGTCTTCGGTGATCAAGAGGGAGCTTCCACTCGTTGAGACGAGTGACAGATGGATTGAGTTCCCGAATTCGGATCGGATTTCGCTCGATGTGATCAGAAAAAAAGGGCGGTGTGGTGGCAGGGGCCATCACTCGCCTCGCATTCTGATCAAATTTGAGTCTAACGCGCGTTCAGAAGGTCTAATAGAGTAAATTAGCATGGCACCGAGCGATGAGTGCGAGACGTAATTTGCACTCCGTCGATTGCCCGGTCAAACCTAGCTCGATCCCTAAACTCCCGCCTCACTGCCAGGAAGACTCTCGGACTGTGAAGACAGGGATGTGGTCCACTGATTCTGCAGATTTTCACAGATTCAGAGGAGGGTGGGCGGCGAGTGTCGCGACAGGTGGAACATCGGCTTCCCCTCTAAAATCTGTGGAATCTGCGGAAACATTTCTTTGATGATGCCGTGTGCGTCTCCGTGACCCTCGGCAATCACGAAGTGCGTTTCGCACTCTGGCGCGATGGCCTATTTCCCGTGAGCTTGGGCCACTGCTCAGGCGACTCATCTGCGATTCAACAGGGCGACTCACATGCGCCACATGCGTATCCGGCCAGACTTTATGGCACTGAGATATATGCTCGACGCGCGGGCGAATTTCCGGCCAAGCCCCGAGCGTGTCGGTCACCTCTGTCTAGCCCGCTGCGCCAGCCAGGGCCGCGTGCCAGAAACCTCGATTTGCACAGCAAGCGGGCTTCGCTTGTCGCCCTTCTCCCCGAAAAAGAAAGCCGTCTCACTGATCAAATCTCGCCCGAACCAGTCGGTCGACTCATCGCCCAGAAGATAGGCGTCCGGCACGCGGCCCTGGCTGGCGCAGCGGGCTGGACTTGGGGCGTTTTCTTCGGTGACGTAAAAACTGGCCGCACACGTCACATGCGCCCCAGAATCCTCCGCCTTGACAAGGATCGCATTGGGGGAGACGCTGAGGCCTCATTCACAGGGTGTCTGGATTTCCAGACACAAGTCCCCCAGGCAACCGCCCCTCAATGAACACTCCACTCCAAAGTCCAATTCCCGAGGAAGATGTTGAACGCGATGACGCGATTATCGGAGTTGCGTTCCGATACTCGGCGTATCTCCTCCTCGCAATCGTGCTCTTGGGAGGCGGTGGTTTCTTCGCCTGGAGGTGGTTGCAGCCGCCGCCCCCTGCTGCGGTCATCGTGAAACCGATCGAGCCGAGCAAGGTTCGCGAGGACTCGGCCATCCAGTTGCCTCAGATTCCATACCGGGACATCACGGCGGAGGCGGGAATCACATTTGTCCATGAGAACGGAGCAGCGGGCGAGAAGCTGTTGCCCGAGACGATGGGGGGCGGGTGTGCCTTTTTCGACTACGACAGCGATGGGGATCAAGACATTTTATTGGTGAACAGCCAGCGCTGGAGTTGGGATACGCGTCCGGCTCCCGAGACGCCGCCCACGAGTGGACTTTACCAGAACGATGGCACTGGGAAATTCAAAGAGGTGACCGCTGAGGCGGGTCTCAATGTGTCGTTCTACGGGATGAGTGTGGCAGCGGGGGATTACGACAACGACGGCGATGCGGACTTGTGCTTTACCAGCGTGGGGCAGAATCGATTGTTCCGCAACGACAATGCCAAGTATGTTGAGGTGACGGAAGCCGCTGGGGTCGGCGGAGCGAAAGATGCCTGGGGCAGCGGGATTGGCTGGTTCGATTACGACAACGACGGAGATCTGGATTTGTGGGTGTGCCGATACATCGTGTGGACTCCCGAGATGGACCGCAAGCAAGATTTCAAGCTGACGGGCGAGGGCCGGGCGTACGGTCGACCGATGCAGTTCGATGCGACGTTCCCAGTGTTGTACCGCAACAACGGCGACCAGACGTTTACGGATGTTTCGGAGGCGATGGGGATCCAGGCCACCGACCCGCAGACCGGGAAACCGTCGGGCAAATCGTTGGGGCTGACCTTTGCGGATGTCGATCATGACGGCTGGATTGATGTGCTGGTGGCGAATGACACCGTGCAAAATTTCCTGTTCCTGAATCGCGAGGGAAAGACGTTTGAAGAGGTGGGTCGCGTGCAGGGCATCGCCTTCAGTTCCGAGGGCCTCGCTCGCGCGGGGATGGGAATCGATGCGGGCATGTTTCGTGAGGGGACCGACGATTGCGGGGTCGTGGTCGGGAATTTTGCGAATGAGATGACGGCGTTGTATGTCGCTACAGCGGGATCGATTTCGTTCACCGATGAAGCGGTCTCGACTGGGCTGGGGCCACAGACGCGATTGGTGTTGAAGTTCGGAGTAATGTTTCTGGATGCCGATCTCGACGGTCGTCTCGATCTGTTTCAAGCAAATGGACACCTCGAAGAAGACATCTCCAAGGTGCAGGAGAGCCAAAGCTACGCACAACCTGCTCAGCTGTTCTGGAATGCCGGGCCGAGTCAGGCGACGGAGTTTGTCCCGCTCACCGAGAAGGAATGCGGGCCCGACCTGTTCGTGCCGATGGTGGGACGCGGGGCAGCGTACGCGGACATCGATGGAGACGGCGATCTCGATATCTTGGAAAGCTCATGCGGGCGGGCCCCTCGTCTGCTGCGAAACGAATCTCCGCCGGGAGCCCACTGGGTCCGGTTTGCGTTGCAGGGAACCACTTCCAACCGAGATGCGATCGGGGCGGAAGTCACCATCACCGCAGGTGGCAAGAAGCAGTCGCGAACCGTCGTTCCCACTCGCAGCTATCAGTCGCAGTGCGAGAAGCCCGTGACCTTTGGGCTGGGGGCCATCAACAAGATTGACTCAGTCACGATCCGCTGGCCAGGTGGGAAGGTCCAGACGCTCGAATCGGTCGAGATCGATCGCATGATTTCAGTCCAGCAGACCACTCCGTAGAAAGCTCGCGATGATTTCCATTGATCTGCAGGGCAAAGTCGCCGTCATTACTGGCGGTGGACAAGGGCTCGGCCAAGCCACCGGGAACCTGCTGCACGCGGCCGGAGCGAAGGTCGTCGTGACGTACCTCGATGACCCGGCGGGAGTGGGGCGGGAACGAGCCGCAGAGACCGTCGCCCCGTGGCAGGATCGCGGCCTCGCCATTGCAGCTGATGTCCGCTCGCGATCCGAAATGCAGCAGCTGTTCGAGACGGTTCAGGCTCGCTGGGGTAA
The DNA here is from genome assembly GCA_043777375.1 of Planctomycetota bacterium. GTDB lineage: Bacteria > Planctomycetota > Planctomycetia > Planctomycetales > Planctomycetaceae > TH-plancto1. The sequence continues at coordinate 11,156 of JAYWHX010000137.1, forward strand.
GGTCGATATCCTCGTCAACAACGCAGCGATCTTGCGTGATAAGACGGTGAAGAAGCTGGAAGATGCGGACTGGGAGGATGTCATCGAGACGAACCTCTCGGCGGTGTTTCGCGTGGTGCAGACCTCGCTGCCGTTCCTGGCCGATGGGGGCCGGATCGTCAACATGGCCTCGATCTCTGGGGTTCTAGGTTTCTTTGGTCAGGCGAACTATGCCTCGGCCAAAGCAGGTGTAATCGGTCTCACCAAAGTGCTGAGCAAGGAACTGGCGAACCGACGGATTACTGTGAACTCAGTCGCGCCAGGTGTCGTTCTGACAGAGATGGGAAAGTCGGTCCCGGACAAGGCACTTCAGGAGATGCTGGCTCAGATACCACTCCGGCGATTCGGTCGGCCCGATGAGATTGGGAATGTCATTCTGTTTCTGTGCAGTGATTTGGCGTCATACATGACCGGCCAAACGCTCCACGTCAACGGGGGTTGGTGGGGATGAGCACTCCACTGACCGCGAAGCTGTGTAGTGCTGATGAAGCGGTCGCGCTGATCGCGGATGGGAAGACCGTAGTCTGTGGCGGCTTTGTGGGGGCCGCTCACCCCGAGGCGCTGTCGGCAGCTATTGAGCGCCGCTTTCTGGCGGGAGACGGTCCACTCGGCATCACGTTGCTGTATGCCGCCGGACAGGGCGATGGTAAGACGCGCGGGCTCAATCATCTCGCCCATGCAGGCTTGCTCAAACGTGTCATCGGCGGGCATTGGGGCCAGGCTCCGCAACTCGGACAGCTGGCACTCAAGGGCGAGATCGAGGCTTATAACTTTCCCCAAGGGGTGATCTGCCAACTGCTGCGGGACATCGCGGCCAAGCGTCCGGGCTGCGTGACGCATGTGGGACTGGGCACATTCATCGATCCGCTGAATGGGGGCGGCAAGTTGAACTCGCGCACGACCGAGGATCTCGTCGAGCGTGTGGAATTGCGAGGCCAGACGTGGCTGTTCTATCACGCGATTCCGATTCACGTCGGGTTGATCCGGGCGACTGCAGCTGACCCGTTTGGCAACCTGGTGTTTGATGAAGAGGCAGTGATCGGCGATGCGTTGCCGATTGCACAGGCGGCACATAACCACGGGGGAATCGTGATTGCGCAGGTGAAGCGGATTGTCGACACGCCGTTCCCTCCGCAGCGAGTTCGTGTGCCGGGGCGACTGATCACGCATATCGTTGTCGCGAAAGATCACGATCACTGGCAGACATTTGGCGAGCCTTTTAATCCGCGATATTGCGAGCCAGCTGCCTCTGCGGAGGAGGGCCACGGGCATTGGGACTTACCGCCGATGCCCTTTGACGTGCGGCGAATCATTGCCGAACGGGCGTGTGACGAATTGCCGCGCGGAGCAATCGTCAATCTGGGGATCGGCCTGCCCGAAGGGATCGCGAGGATTGCCGGAGAACGAGGCATCCTCGGCGATGTGACCCTGACGCTCGAGAGTGGACCGATCGGCGGGGCACCTGCGGGCGGGATGAGTTTCGGAGCCTCGATCCATCCGCAGGCGATCATTGACCAGCCGTCGCAGTTCGATTTCTACGACGGCGGCGGGCTCGACTTCGCAGCTCTGGGAGCTGCGCAAGTCGATCAGTCTGGAAACGTGAATGTCTCTCGCTTCGGGACGAAGTTTGCGGGTGTCGGCGGGTTCGTCAACATCTCGCAGAACGCGAGGCGTCTCGTTTTTTGTGGGGCATTCACGACCGACGGGCTCGAAGTGGCTGCTGAGAACGGGCGTTTGAAGATCGTTCGCGAGGGGCGGATCGCGAAGTTCGTTCGTCAGGTGGAGCAGGTGTCTTTCTCTGGAGAGATCGCTCGCGCGTCTGGCCGTGACATCCTGTTTGTGACCGAGCGGGCTGTGTTCCGAATGCAACCCGAGGGACTCGAACTGATCGAAGTCGCCCCCGGTATTGACCTCCAGCGAGATGTCTTGGATCGGATGGAATTCTTACCGATCATCCATGAGATCCGGCAGATGTCCGAGTCGATGTTTGAGGCTTAACGGCAAGCGGGGCGAAATCAACGCCCTGCCGCCGGGCCTGTTGAGTCGTCATTGTGCGGTACCGCCCTCTCGGGTAAGTCGGTCTCATTCCCAAGCCTTAGCGTTGACTAGGCTTTGAGGACCGATCTCCCGGTGGTTCCCGCGCGGTCATGCTCTTCGCATACGACTCAGCTATGATGGTCGACACGATCACACATCCCATTGGAACGCAATGTCCCCACAGTCTCCCGAAGCGACGGCCTATCACGAAGCGGGACACGCGGTGATTGCGATTGCGCTGGGCCGAGCTGTGCAGCGGGTCAGCGTTTTACCCAAACTCGACACGCTGGGGCGTTGCGAATTTCAAAAGGGGCGGACGCGACCCAGTGAAGATTGGCTCGAACGCGAAATTCTGATCTCCCTCGCCGGTCTCGCAGCCGAGGCTCGACATACGGGGCAGTATGCGTGGGAGGGAGCTGCACGAGATTTGCAGGTGGTGAAGCGTCTGGCGACTCAGCGGGCGGGGGAGCGGCATGTCGAGCGGTTGCAGAAGCGGCTCCTCTCGAAAGTCGAACACATGCTGGCTCAACCCGAGACGTGGCGGGCTGTGCAGTTGATCGCAGCGGAACTTCTCCGCGTGGAAACGATCAGCGGGCGAGCAGCTGTACATCTCATAGAACAAGGGAAAACGGATGTTAACGATCTACATTGATGCCGATGCGTGCCCCGTGAAGGACGAGATCTATCGCGTGGCGATTCGTTACCAGATGCCAGTCAAAGTGGTGGCGAACAACTGGATGCGGGTGCCAATGCTTCCGCTGATTGAGTTGGTGGTTCGCAGCGAGGTCGGGCTGAACATTGTCGACGACTGGATCGCGGAACATGCAGGGCCGTGCGACATCGTGATCACGTCCGACATTCCGTTGGCGGCACGCTGTGTGGCGACGCAAGCGCGCGTGATGGACCCCAAGGGGCGGGTCTTTACCGATGCCGACATCGGCGAAACGCTTGCCATGCGCGACCTGTTCGACGGACTGCGTCAAACGGGAGCCATCACCGGCGGACCGCGTCCGATGGCGGGGCGGGATGTGTCGAAGTTCCTCGCCAAATTCGATGAGTTGATTAACCTCGTCAAACGCGACCACGCCCGAGCGAATCGCGGGGCTGGGGGAGCGGGAGGCTGATCACGCAGTCATTAATCGTGATGCTCCCCACGTCCAGCCCTGGCTGGCGCAGCGGTCTAGACAGAGTTGACCGCCGTGATCGGGGCTTGAAAATGTCGACAGTGCGTCGGGCGTTGCTCACAGTGCAATAGAATCTGGCCGGACAAGGTGGGCGTCTGTTGGCGGCTCTCCTCGTTACGCTCTCCCGACTCGCCAGTAAAGGCTAATGTTGCTGGGGGGCACTGGGGGGGCGTCGTGTGGCGTCGGGCCACCGTGACATCGGGTGATTCGACAGGTAGACTAACACGTCAAATCTTGTTCATGGGTTGGCCCTGTTGTTCGATGGGGTCCGCCTCTACTCGGTCTTGGGAGTTTCCGGATGTCGATCAATCGTCGATCATTTCTCGGGCGAGCTGCGCTGGGGGCTGCGGCCCTGTCCGCCTCGCGAGTTGCCCTGTTGCAGGCGGACGAGAAGCCGGTGAGCAGCAGCCCGAACGAGAAGCTCGGCTTTGCGATCATTGGCGTCGGAGGACGTGGCGGCGAACACATCAACGAGTTCGCGGGCCCGTCTGACATCGACATGATGTATCTATGCGATGTGGATGAGCAAGCGGGCGAAAAACGCTGCGACGAAGTCGAGAAGAAGACCGGCAATCGCCCGAAGTTCGTCAAGGACTTTCGGCGAGCGCTGGACGATCCGCGGGTCCACGCGATCTCGACAGCGACGCCCAATCACTGGCACTCGCTGGTCTCGATCTGGGGCATGCAGGCAGGTAAGGATGTGTATGTCGAGAAGCCCGTCAGCCACAATGTGTGGGAAGGTCGGCAGGCGGCGATGTGGTCTGCCAAGCTCAACCGCATTTGCCAATGCGGGACCCAGTCGCGTTCGAGTCCGAGCTTGAAAGAGGCGGTCGCCTTTGTCCGCTCTGGGAAGCTCGGCAAGATCCAGTACGCCATCGGCACGTGCTACAAGCCACGCCCGTCGATCGGCAAGCTCGACAAACCGCTCGTCCTGCCAGCCAACATCGATTACGACCTGTGGTGCGGACCGGCAGAAAAGCGAGAGCTGTTCCGTCCTCGACTGTCCTATGACTGGCACTGGGACTTCAACACCGGTAACGGCGACATGGGGAATCAGGGGATTCACCAGATGGACATCGCCCGCTGGTTCCTCGGCGAGCAACAGCTGTCGCCCAAGGTGATGAGCATCGGCGGTCGCCTGGGATACGAGGACGCCGGAGATACGCCGAATACGCAGGTCGTGTATCACGACTATGCCGCAGCGCCGTTGATCTTCGAAACGCGGGGGCTGCCGCGCGATCAGTCCGTCAATGTGAATGGCAAGTGGGGTAGCAGCGACATGGACTCCTATCGGGGTTCGCAAGTCGGCGTGATCGTGCAATGCGAGCTGGGGTATGTCGTCATCCCCAGCTACTCGAGTGCGATCGCCTTCGACAATGACAACAAAGAGATTCAGGCGTGGAAGGGCGGCGGCAATCACTTCGTCAACTTCCTCGACTGTGTCCGCTCGCGGAAGCGAGAAGACCTGAACGCGGACATCCTGGAAGGCCATCTGTCGAGTGCCCTGTGCCATACCGGGTCGATCACGCATCGGCTGGGGACCAAGATGACCGGAGCACAAGCAGCGGAAGCGGTGAAGGACAACGCGAGATTCAGCGATTCGGTGACCCGCATGGCGGAGCACCTGAAAGCCAATGGCGTAAATGTCGAGTCGCCTTCGATCTCGGTCGGCCCATGGCTTGAAATGGACCCATCGACCGAGCGATTCAAAGACAACGAGCCGGCGAATGCACTGCTGACCCGTCCCTATCGCGAGGGGTTCGTCGTCCCAGAATGCACCGCGTGAGACTCGTTCCGTCGCAGAATTCGTTGGAATTCTGCCGATCCTCGGAATGAAAACAGGCCCCGCGATCGATTCGATCGCGGGGCCTGTTCTGTTGAAGGTCCGAGGGTTTTATTGTCTCTTGGGAAAATGTTTGCCCCAGCCATCCAGTGTAATTGTCTCTTCACCGAAAGGAATTCACCGAAGTGATTCGGAGTCGGGAAAACTATCCGCCCTAAAGTTTCCGGCGACTCCACGCCTCCCAATAATCGACTCCCAGCTGATCAAATTCGTCCAAGGTCAGTTCTTGTCCGGCAGAGGTCTTGATGGTCAGCCCGTTGAAGGCGATGTTGACCTCGGCGTAGAGATGGTCAAACGTGTCGCCATCCAACATGCCTTGCAATTGAAGAGTGCTGGACACAGCCCCGACCGCCAAGTAGGCATTGCCAATGTCGAGAGAGTTCGCTGGAAATGCGGCCTCAAATTCGGTCCAACCCAGTGAATCTGTTCTCCACTTGGCCCAATAGGCGTTGACCAACGTTGTTTCCTCTTCCCTCGAAATGCCGGGGGGGCGAACAAACTCACTTGGCCATCGCACGTTAATCGTGGCGCGGGCCGAAGTGACCTCGCTGAGGAGGAACTCGAATGTGATATTCGAGTCCTCTTGGACGAGATGTCCTACCTCGATCTTCAGTTGAATGGTCCGATTCTGCAGGTCAGACACGCAGAATTGAAGATACCCATCATGCAGCGAATCCCACAAGCAGCGAGGTTCAATTCCGCTAGGCAGGTGAATCCAGTCCGGAGGAATTGGCTTCTCATCGCTCAAGGGAACCTCGCGTGTGTGCCTCTTGTCGAGTAGCAGACAACAGCCCTATTTACTCGTTGACCATCTTCAGTCGTTCCTGGCGGTCGAACTCGACCAGGGCTTCGACCATTTCGTCGATCTCGCCCGCCATGAAGGCGTCGAGCTTATAGATCGTAAACCCGATGCGATGATCGGTCACGCGGGCTTGGGGAAAGTTATAAGTGCGAATGCGTTCGCTACGATCGCCCGATCCGATCAGGGTACGGCGGACCGAGGCGCGGGCCTCCTGTTCCTTGCGACGAGTCTCGTCGAACAGGCGGCTACGAAGCACGCGCATCGCCGAGGCTTTGTTTTTGTGCTGGCTCTTTTCGTCCTGACACTTAACGACCAGCCCCGACGGGATGTGCGTGATGCGGACGGCACTTTCGGTCTTGTTGACCTTCTGTCCACCAGGGCCCCCGGCACGCATGGTATCAATCCGCAAGTCTTCATCGCGGATCACGATTTCGACTTCGGTCGCTTCCGGCAGGACGGCCACTGTGGCGGCGCTGGTGTGGATGCGGCCTTGGGATTCGGTTTCGGGAACACGCTGCACGCGGTGCCCGCCGCTCTCGAACTGCAACCGGTGAAAGGCCCCTTCCCCGGAGACCGAGATCACCATTTCCTTGTACCCGCCCATTTCTCCTTCGGTGACTTCCATGACTTCCATGGACCAGCCGCGAGCAGCGATGTAGCGAGAGTACATGTCGAACAGGTTCCCCGCGAACAATGCCGCCTCGTCACCGCCTGTCCCCGCCCGAATTTCCATCATCAGGCCGCCGCGTGTGATCGAATCACCAGCGGTGACCATGTCTTCGAGTTCAGTTTGGTGAACTGCTTTCTGTGCAGTCAGTTCGTTGACCTCGGCCTGCGCATACTCGCGAGTCTCGTCATCCGTCGCTTCGTTCACGAACTCGGTCGCTGCGGCCAGGTCGGCTTCCAGCTTGATGAAGTTGCGGACTGACTCGGCGATCTTGCGCAGTCCGCCGTACTCGCGCTGGATTTCGACGGATTTCGTCGGATTCGCCAAGACCGACGGGTCTTGCAGCTGTTGTTCGAGTTCTTCGAACCGGTCGAGTTTGAGTTGCAGGCTGGGATACATGGGAGAGACCAGAAAGAGAAACTCAAAATCCGAAGCACGAGTGGTTAGTTCTCAGTGATCAGTTCTCAGTGGGGATGTGGGGCCAATGTTCAGGGGACTCATTTTGCTGAGTCCCCCCTCGTAGGCAACGGGACACCCTCGACGAGAGACAGCCCCACCAAACGAACAACCCGCGCGGAACCAATGTCCCGGCGGGTCGATCGAAATTCAGTGATGCGAACGCTAGTTGCCTTCTTCGGCTTTCGGGGTGATGCCGTACTTCTTCTGGAACTTTTCAACACGACCCGCAGCATCGATGAACTTCATCTTGCCGGTGAAGAATGGGTGGCTGGCGGAGCTGATGTCGACAGAGATCTGTGGATATTCGTTTCCGTCTTCCCACTTGACCTTGTCTTTGCTGGTCATGGTGGAGCGAGTCAGGAACTTGATACCCGAACCGACATCGTGGAAGATGACCGGATGGTAATCGGGATGGATGCCTTCTTTCATGACTCACCTTCAAATGGTGATCTGCTCGCCCCGATGGTTCAGAGTGGCAGATGCACGTGTGTGACTTGGCACTCTATCATAATCCCTGTTGGAAGCGGACGCAAATGAATCAGTTTCGCTGACGAGGCGGGTATTGCCATTCGAGTATTGCCACAGTGCTAAAGCCTCCGATTTGCCCGCAGCATTCCCATCAGGTATAGTCCACATCTTCAACACCTCACCCTGTTTGTCGGAGTCGGATGCCGTATGGCGAAAGAGAAGGAAGAAGGAATCGAAATGGAGGGCAGCGTCGTCGAGGCGCTCGCTAACACGACATTTCGAGTGAAACTTGATAATGGCCACATGGTCTTGGCACACGTTTCGGGCCGGATGCGGAAGAATTTCATTCGTATCGTCCCCGGCGACCGCGTGAAGGTTGAAGTTTCACCATACGACCTGACCCGGGGTCGGATCACGTTTCGCGAGAGATAAGAGAGTGACCGTTGCTGCGTTCGCCAGAATGCAGAGAATCGGGGCGTCACTGAGCAATTGAGCCGGCCCTCATCCGCCAATTCCGAGAGCGTTCAGCTGTCTTCTGGTGATGGTCGCGACCGATGGGCCACCTGATCCCTTGAGTTGAGTCATGACGACCTCCCCGGAATCACCGACCGCTTTACCTTTCGTACAGTTGTATACGGATGGAGCTTGCAGTGGGAATCCGGGCCCAGGCGGGTGGGGGTTCATCCTGCGACATCCCGCATCTGGAAAAGAGCGGGAGGGTTCCGGAGGGCAAGCGGAAACCACCAACAATCAAATGGAAATGATGGCTGTCATCGAGGGGCTGCGAGCGCTGAAATCTCGCTCTCAAGTCGAAGTGATCACCGATAGCAAATATGTGGCCCAGGGCTCTACGGAGTGGATGCCCAGCTGGAAAAGTAACGGCTGGCGACGCCGCGAGGGCAAACAATTCAAGCCCGTAAAAAACGTCGAACTCTGGCAATCACTGGACGAACTGCTCCAGAAACACGCTGTGCGGTTCACCGTGGTCAAAGGCCATTCGGGTCATCCCGAGAACGAACGCTGCGACGTTCTGGCCGTTGCCGAATCCCAAAAGTTTCGTTAATCCGATGCGGAGTGCCCTTTTTTATGGGCAAGATCCCTCAGTGGGCTCGTCATTTCCCTTAGCCCGGTGAAGCAACATTGCTCACACCGCTTCACCGCTCAGAGTCCCGTCGAGTGTCAGCCAAGCTCTGACTCAATCTGAACTGCTCGGACTTTTGGCAGGAGTTGGCTCGGGGAGAGTCGGCACGAGCGAAGGGGGAGCGGACCCTGGTGCGGGAGTCTTTGCATCTGTCGGCTTCACTTCGACCGGCGGCTTCTCGACAGCGGGCGCGACGGGGGGAGCTTTGGCCCCTTCGACAGATGGAACCGCCGGGGCGTCCGGAGCTGCGGGCTTGGCAGGCATTTCACCGGGTTCTTCGCCGAATAGTGGAACAGGCGATGTCCCGCCCTCATCCTTGGCCAATGGCTTGACGGTCGCTGGCTCGGACTTCGGCTCACTCGGCGCGGGAGTCGGCTTTTCGCTCGGTGCAGGCTTTTCCAGTACGGGTTTCGCTGGCATCGACAGCGGCAAACGGGTCGGCTCTTCAATTTTTTCTGCTATCGGGGGCGGAGCCGGCGTGTCACCTGGCTTCGGCGGAGCTTCCGGCTTCGTCGAGTTTGTGATCGGTCGCAACAGCGGTCGGGCATTCCCCAACGGTGACAGCTTGTTGGTTGCCGGATTCAACAGCCGGATCGTCGCCTCGGGTTCAGTCGGGGCGGGTATGGCCTTGGGATCGGTCGCCTTGTCCTTGTCCAGTGGTGCGGGAGTTGTGGGCATCGGCGAGCCGGGCACGGGGTTTTTCATCTCCGGCGGCAGCTGGGCGACTTTTTCTGGTTGGAGAACGGTCGCTGGTACTGGGGGAATCGCGTTTCCAGAGGGCTCCATGCGATTGCGATACAGCACCAACGAATGCAGTGCGTGATACATCGCTCCGGTATCCGCTGTGCCGAGCCCCACGTTGCCCCAGCGAACCAGGTCGTTGGCCACGTTCATCACAGCGGACTTCACCCACTGTTCTTCCAGGCGTTCAGGGGGCAGTGCCATCATCAACCACTCGAGCATGTGCCCCGAGGACTTGAAGCGTTTCCCCATTTCCGGGGAGTACCCGTTCGTCTTAAAGAACTCGGTCGAGAATGATCCATCGCGGTTCTGTCCCCGCTGAGCCAGAGCTATGTGATTGTCCAATTTCTGCCGAGCAGCGATCCATGCGCCCTGCAATTTCCCATGCTTCTGCTGGTACGAGTTGCAGGCACACGCCAACGCGAACAGTCCATGGGTTCCACCGCAGGGGGCCAGCTGATTCGTTGCGTTGAACAGCTGGGCATTGGTCTGGATCGTGACCAGCTTTTCCATGCTCCAGGCTTGTCCGTCTTTGTTGACCCAAGTCGCATCAGGCTCGATGTAATTGGTGAGGAACCAAATCGTCCAGGAGACCTCTTCGCGGTCGTTGACGTGCATTTGTGCGTGACGCACCATGTCCGCCATGGTGATCATCTTCTCCCCATTCGGCATTTGCGGATCACGAACCTTGAACTGCTGGGTCAGCGGCAGATCCGACATGCTGAGAATGGCGAGAAACTGGTTGACGTGCCCTTCGAAGTAATAGGGCTTCAAGTAAGGATGGGCTCGCCCCCCATACGCAGTCGCTTCGAACCACGGCTCATTGGCGTACTTGGGGTTTTGCTGGCTGATGTATTCGATCGCATTGACCGGCTTGTTGCCGACCATCAACTGGTAATCCTGCCGCAGAGCGAGCGCTCCGTGCATGATCATCCAGGGGGAGTGTCCGATCGTGGGGTTCAGGTAGCGACGCTTGTTGATCTCGATCGCGTTCTTGACTTGGATCAGGACTTTATCCTGGGGATTTGCAGCCTGTGGATTGGCCGGAGCCTGCAGTTGACCCGGCGGTGTCGGCGGGATCGAGGGGTCCGCTGGGATGGTGGATGGAGTCTGAGTCTGAGGCTCATCCTTCTGTTGCTTTTGAAACAGCCGCGTGCGAGCCACGGATTTTAAGGGCAGCGGCGCAGTACGCGAGGATTGCGACCATGCGTTTGAGCCCGCATCCCCAAACAGGACACCGACTAGCAGAACTGCGAGTAAATTGGTTGCGAATCGACGCATGTCACCGCCCTGTGTCCACTTCAGTCAGAATCCATTCCGACGCGCTGCGAGACGTTACCGTATCTGTCACAGTTCTGAGAAGAGCGGATTCTGGAAACGGCCAGCAAGGACTGCGAGACGCACTTGGAACTCCGCCGAGTGAGCTCTGAGAACCTGGTCCGACTCCTCAGTGCGTCCCAGAGTCACCACCCCCAAGGGCCCGAAAGTACATTCCCCGTGATCCTCCTGCCCCCTTCGCGTCCTTCGCGACCTTTGTGTTCAATTTCGACTCGGCGTGATGGGAAAGGGAGGAGGATTCAACACCAAGGAAGCGAAGGACGCGAAGGGGGGGAGAGGGAGAGATCTCCTCTGAATGGATGTGTCGGGCGTCTCTATCTCAAGCGTCTTTTTGCAAGGGGAGAGTTGTCCGGATTCACAACTGAGGCGTATGAGCGGCTGAAGCTTGATTGAAGAGTATTGGCCACCCTTCCGAGTCTGTGGAATCCATAAAATCTCAGGACAATCCCCCTCTTCATGGGCCGCGTTGTGCCTGACGACAGACCCTTGGCTGACACGTCGTGCATCGGACCACATCGTCAAATCCAGGGTCGCCTGAATGTCGGCCGCACGCCTAATATGACGCAACATGCGTACAGACTTGATGTTCCTTGATCTCCGCCCCCACAATGAGCATTGATCCAGTGGTGAGGAGACAACACTTCGTGACGCATCATCCGGCGCTCGCCGACTTCCCGAGAACTCGTTCATTGAATCGACGCCTGTGTTTGCTCGTGCTGGGGCTCGTCTGGGCGGGAACGCAGACCTTGAGCGCCCAAGCGCCCCCCACACCGGCGGATCACTCGGCCGAAACCAAGCCGCATCGCAAGGGCTTCGATCGTTATGACTTGCGAGCGGCGGAAGATGCCGGGCGGTCGGAGAGGTTGGCTCTGGTTCGCAAGTCCTTTGAGCGGCAGCGCTGGGATGAAGGGGCACTCCAACTGCAATCTTTGTTCGAAGAGGGGCAGGACTCGCTGGTCTTTGAACAGGATCGTCGCTGGCGACCGATCACCGAGATCGCCACGGAACTCATCCGGCAGTTTCCAGACGATGCCCGGCGAGCCTATGAAGCCCGATACCTGACTCTGGCCGAGCGTGATCTGAATCAGGCTCGACAGAGCCGCGATTTGGTGGGTTTGATACGGGTCAGTCAGCGATACCTCCTCACGACGGCAGGCCAACTGGCCTGTCGCGATTTGATCGATGCGGCGATCGATCAGGGAAATGCTGACGCGATTGCGCAGCAGGTTCGAAACCTGCTGCGAGTCGACTCACCTCAGTTGCGTGACGGAGTGTGGCTGAGCGTCGTGCTGGAGATACTGCGTGAGTCCGGGCAAGCCAGCCTAGTGGCAGACTTGGCCCTGAAACACACTGTTTCCCCACCACTAAATGCCTCGACAAGTCCGTGGACGATCAACCACTTCGGTGTGGCGGCGACTGCTTCACCCGATTGGCTCACTCTGTCGGGAGCGGCGACGGGCCAGAAGATTTCGATGGTGCAAGAGTCGAGTCTGCTGCCCCGCTGGCGACAGGCGATCGTCTCCCACCCCTGGGTTCGGCGACTGTTGCATGAACAAGCTCTGGCATTTCGAGACGAGGGAGTCCTCGGCCTCTCTGTCCTCTCCGTAGTCGGGTCCGGCGACGTAGTCGTCACTCGTACGCTTTCCGATTTGACAGCTGTGAACGCCCAGACCGGGCAGATCTTGTGGCAGTCCCGCGAATGGGGCCTCCCGCCCCTCCTGCCGACAGAGTCTGGGGAAGTCGAACTCCAGCTCGAAAATCAGCTGGATTCCACATCCGAAAACCCACTGGCCTACCGCCTTCGCCAGCGGCTGACCTCGAATGGGAGTTTGGGGATGTTAAGCACCGACACTCAAAGAGTTTACGCTCTGGCATCATTCGGGTTGGAGGATCCGCCGTGGAAGAGCGTGATTCAGCCGTCGTTCGAGGAGTCAGCAGGCGGGGCGACATACCTGTATGCCCGCGATTTGAACACTGGGCGGATTGTCTGGCGAGCGGGGGGGCCTCGAGTGGAGGAGCCACCGGGATTGCCTGCGGACGGGACGTTCTTCTTCGGCCCCCCGACTCCCGACGGCGATGAACTGTTTGTGGTAGGAGAGCGGAACGGGGACATCCTGCTCTTTTGCCTGGAAGCGGAGACGGGCTTCGTCCGCTGGGAACAGCTGCTGGCCGCAGCAGGACGTCGATTGGACGGTGATCCGGTTCGGCGGTCTTGGACAGCCCCAGTAGCAGTTCGCGGTTCACTGGTCGTCTGCCCCACGACGACTGGCTGGTTGGTCGCGATCGATCGTGTGTCGCGAAAGTTTGTGTGGTCAGTCCGTCTGGTGCCCAGAGGGCCCAATGATCCTGAGACCAATGAGTCTGAACTGGCGTTTGACAATTCCAATCGCGATGGCGGCGTCGATGAACGCTGGCCACCACTGCAACCCATCCTGTTGCGTGATCGCGTGATTGTCGCCCCGGTCGAATTTCCCGACGAGGTCGGCAGCACTCAGCCGCGGTTGTTCTGCCTGGATTTGAACTCGGGTCAACAGCTCTGGGAACTGCCCAAAGATCAATACGTGGGCGTGATTGGGGCGTCAGAGGAGCTGGTGTACCTCTTCAACCGCTTCTCGATTTGTGCCGTGAGTACGAGCACTGGGGCGACGATTTGGACCTGTTCCATCGATGATTCGGTCGCCGGTCGTCCTTTGCTGACTCAGTCCGGGGTCGTTGTTCCGACGCTGGCCGGGACAATGGTCCGCGTGTCTCTCGACAGCGGCGAGTTGATCGACGACCAACCTGCGGACGTCATCCCAATGCCGATGCCGATGCGGGCTCGCCTGCTCAATCCTGCACAGCCGGAAGAGCTGACACTCGGCAATCTGATCTCTCTGGGAGGGCGAATTGTCTCTGTGTCTTCCTTGGAGATGATCGCGTTTGAGTGGCAGGCCGACGAAGCCCGCTGGCAAGCTGCGGCACTCACAGATGCCGCGTCCTCGCTTCGCTGGGCTCAATCGCAGGCACTGCGTGGTCAGTTCACGGAGGCTGTTCAGACATTGCGCCAGTCAGCTCCGCTCGCGATGGCCGACCCGCAGCTCGCTGCGCGACACCAGCAGACCTTTTCGGCGGTTCTGTTTTTGCAACTTCAAGCGGAACTCAGTGGACTAATCCCGGCGAACCCTGTGGATCGCGAAAGCCTCAATAGCCGCTTGGAGGAACTCCGGCGACTCGCCAGCACACCACGGGATCGGGAAGAGGTCCGGCGGCTGGCGATGGATCTGGCTCTGCACTCCCAAGACTGGGACGCCGCGTGGTCACTCATTCGTGAAGCCATCGAGACGCCACTGCTCTTGCCAGTCGAGATCGATGATCGGATTGTCGGTCCTGATGCCTGGCTCGCGGATCGAATCCTTCGACTCGCGCAGATTCCTGATCGCGCCCGAGGAGACACGCAGCGCGCGGCGATTCAATCCGAATTCCAGTCGTTCTGGGCAGCCGCATTGGCTGTTCCCGTATCGCGCGAGCGACTCTTGCGGCTGTTCTCAGAAACACCCTTCGCGGATGCGGCCGAGATCGACTCGCTGAAAGGGGGGCAAGACCCACTAGAGCTCACAAAGTTACAGGCTCTGGCGCACTCGCGCGATCTGACCACGGCGAAACGAGCCTCGCTGCAACTCATCGAACGACTCGCAGTTCCCGACTGGGTCGGTGAAGCCCGCCGCAGGTTTTCGGCTCTGCCCCCCGCTGCGGAATGGCCCCCAGATCTCCTCGCCGCACGCGCAGCTGTGGAACAGAAACTCATCGGAATTCCCGACACACATCAGGTGCCTGCCCCCAGCTGGGTCGGTGTGCCGCTGGAGATGCAAAGGCAAACGCAGAACGGAGCCGATTTGGAGCAGGAGCTGCCAGTGGTGTGGATTGGGGAGCCGTGTGAAGCTCTCAAGAACTTTCGCTACTTCTACGACCAAACCATGCAGTTCGTCTCCATGAAACGAGTGGATGGCTCGCGGTACGGGGAGTTACTACTGGCTTCGAATGATGAGAACCCCCTCGAAGAGTCGCCTCCGGTACTCTACGGTGCCGGGCTGAATCTCTATCTGGTGCATATGGGCGCGATCCATGCGTTTTCCGTTCCAGAGAAGCGTCTTTTATGGCGGCGAAATACCGACAATGAGACAGGCTACGACCCGCGTTTGAACCCGAGAGACGAGGCGGATCGAAACTGTCTGAAGACCCTGCACTCACAGATCCAGAATCATTCCGAGGCGAGCGCGGGCAGTGGTGTCATGGTGTTTGAAGTGGCCAGCTCTCGGCAAGTGGTGACCCGTTCGCGGCGCGGGATTGAAGTTCTCGATGCGATGACCGGGTTGGTCCTATGGTCGCAGCCCCGGTGTCCCATCACCACTGTGCGCTGTGACGAAGATCGCATCTGTCGACTGACGGGGAATGAGGCGCAGGTCTCCTCCATCCGCTCGGGACGCCCCATCGTGGCACCAGATCTGTCCGAGTTCCAGGAGCAAATGACTTCGCTCAACGAGATCGGGATCACGGCCATTCAGGAACGACCCGGCGATGGATTGACCTGGCAAATCGAGGGCCTCCGCTTTCGAGCGGAGCCGATCACAGGACGTACATTGGCAGACAAGGAGCGCTGGGACGAGCAGGATCTGGTGAGGCTCGAAACCGTCTGGACTCAATCTGTCGCTGCAAACTGCCTGCTGGGACCCGGACCGCCGGGGCATGGCGTCTGGCTTGAACAGGACGGGAAAGTTCAGCTCATTGACTGGTCGAATGGACACACAAAGTCGTTGGGAATCGCCGACCTTGGGGGCAATGCCGAGTCCCCATTCGATGACCCCAAATGGGAAGTCTTCGTGTACTGGGAAAGATCCCATCTGCTGGTCCTCTCAAGCTTAAAGGATCAGCCGACCAGCATTGATGGACCGGCGCTTCCAGCTGCCGGGACACTCTCGGCTCACTCCCGAGAGCAGTCGGTGCGA
The DNA here is from genome assembly GCA_043777375.1 of Planctomycetota bacterium. GTDB lineage: Bacteria > Planctomycetota > Planctomycetia > Planctomycetales > Planctomycetaceae > TH-plancto1. The sequence continues at coordinate 26,857 of JAYWHX010000137.1, forward strand.
TTGTGGAGTGCGTCTACGAACGGGATTCTGTTATTACATTCATTCGACTTTTCCCCCTTCTTACCAATACTCCGTCTGGAGGATCTGGAGGTCGCAGGCTTGGCCTGCCAGCGCGTGCATCTCACGCTTCTGGACAAGGTCACTGGACAGGTCATCCACGAGATTCATACGCCGACGTTTGGCATGGGGGCTTCCGGGTGCCACTATGATCCGCTCCGGCGACGGTGGAAGCTGATTCTCGCTGGTGAACAAATCCAGCTGCAACCTGGCCCGACTCCGACTCCGAAGTGATCCTGTTTCTTGTCCGACCTTCACGCGAGTGCAGGCTCCCTTCATCCCGGCGACAGTCGCTCCCTCTCAAACTTGTGTCTCATGGATGTCCATCTGGTCTTCAGTCCTGTCTGGTCATGGCCGCTGGTGGTGTTGGCCGCTGGGTTGCTGTACGGGCTGGTGCTGTGGACCTACCCCCCACGCATCCGGGCGTTCGCACCTGGTAAGCGGCGGTTGCTGTTGGGCCTGCGGCTGCTGGGGGCCACGATACTACTGTTTGCGATGTTGCGTCCCGGTTTGGAATTTAGCGAGATCGACGAACGCGGCGCTCAGCTGGTGTTCCTGACCGACCAAAGCCGCAGCATGCAGACCCCCGATGGCCCGGGGGGCTCAACCCGTCGGCAGCAGCTCCTGAAGACACTGGAAGAGATCGCCCCGTCGCTGAAGGCACTGGGGGAGAAGGTCGACATCCGCTTTATTGAGTTTGCCGAAACGTCGAAGGCCGTCGAAGCGCTCGAGCCTGCCAGCGAGGGGCGCTACACCGCGATCGGACTGGCACTGGACGAGCTGCGCAAAGAGGACCAGTCAAAGCGCCTGGCCGGAGTCTTCCTGGCGAGCGACGGGGCTCAGCGTGCGACCGGGGAGGCGAACATCGATCCCCGCGCAGCGGCCCGCCGCTTCGCCACGCAGAAGTCGGTACCGATTCACACAGTCACCTTTGGCACCTCGGAGATTTCGACAGCCGGTATGGATCTGGCCGCTGAGGATTTACTGGTCAACACCACGACCTACGAGCGGAAGATCGAAGTGGTGAAGGCCAAGATTCGTCTGGTCGGGGCGGCCGGACGAAAAGTGCGGGTCCACCTGATGATCGAGGATCGGGCCGGAATGGCGATGGGGAAGACCGGAGTCTGGAAGGACATGCCCTTCTCGACCGAGACGAAGACGTCCATCGATCTGGAAACCAACGAGAACGCCACCGTCCTGCCGGTCTCTCTTTCATTCATCGCGGCCTTCCCCGGCGAGTACAAGATCGCCCTCGTCGTGGACCCGCTTCCCGGGGAAGTGAAGACCACCAACAACCGGTTAGAGACACTTATCACCGTGACCAAGGGAGGCTTGCGAGTCGCCTATTTCGACACAGCGAGATTCGAGCAAAAGTTCATCCGCCGTATCAACGAATCCGATCGCATCCAGCTCGACTTTATCCGCCCCAACACCGCAGGACTGATCCCCGACATCGAAAATATCTTCGAGCCGGGGCGCTATGACGTGTTCATTTTGGGCGACCTGCCGGCGTCCGCCTTTCGCGTCCGGGGGATCAGCCAGCTCGACAAATTCGCGGCACGAGTGATCGCGGGATCCGGTTTGTGCCTCCAGGGTGGAGAATACAACTACAGCACCGGGGGTTACGGGGCGACTCCGTTGGGCGAACTCTTCCCCGTCAAGCTGGCACTCAGTCCCTCTCCGATGGGACAGATCGATCCCACGCAACAGCTGAAGAAACCGATTCAGATGCTGCCAACTCAGGATGGAGAGAGCCACTTCCTGATGGTGCTTAATCCGACGGATAACGAGCGGGCCTGGCGAGCGCTACCTGCTCTCGAAGGAGCGAGCAAGCTGGTCCCCAAAGCCAGCGCGAGCATCCTCGCCGAATCCGCAGACGGCGACCCACTGCTTGTCGCGACCGATATCGGCCGCGCGCGAGTCGCCGCGCTGGCCATTGATCAAACCTATGTCTGGCACCTCAACGGACGAGCGGATGCCCATCAGAGATTCTGGCAGCAGATGCTGCTGTGGCTGGCCCATAAAGATCAAAACGGTGATGAGCTGTTGTGGGTGCTTGTCGAACCGCGACTGTTCGCTCCCGGCGGCAAGGTGCCCATTCAAATGGGCCTGCGTGATCTCCAGAAGAGACCCATTGAGAACGCCGAGTTCCAAATCGATGTCCTCGGTCCTGACGGCACCAGCACCAAGGTGGCACCGCAGAAGCAATCGGAGGGGGCGTCAGCTGAGTTCCTCGGAACCGAAGCGCCGGGCGACTACTGGGTCTCGGTCCATGCCAAAGTCGACGGCAAGTCAACCGGGCTGCCGACTACCACGCGGTTTATCGTCGGGGCCCGAGACCCGGAACTCGACAATCCCGCTGCGGATCCAGACCTGATGGCGGAGATCGCCACACTGACCGGAGCCAGCGTCGTGCCCCCGGAGAAACTGGGGGCGTTCCTGGATGATCTGCTGAAATCGGGTATCAGTACGGAACTGACCCGCAACCGTATGGTCAATCTGTGGGACAACTGGCCACTGCTGCTGGTCTTTGCCACCGTGCTGACCGTGGAGTGGTACATTCGAAAACGCAGCGGGCTCGTCTGATGGCGAAACATCGGCTGGCATAGGCACGAATGGTTTAGCCTCTCTCTCCCTCCGAGAGAGGTGCGTCAGAGTTGGAGTCCAGCCTTGAGGCTGCTCCAGAACACGCGAATGCCTGTGCCCCAATGCGAGACCTGAGTCTTGACGAGGCACTCACCCTAGCGAACCTCTACCCCGTTACGACGTTCACGATTCATGACAGCCTCGACTCGTCGACGTTGGCGCTGGAGACGGGTGAAGAGCTGGGCGTAGCGGCGATTCTCGATCAGCGACTCTGCATTGGCAACTGGAGTGTCCACCGGAGATGCCTGTTGAGATGCCTCGGGGGACAGGCTGGGAGTCGGTGGCTCGCAGACGGCCTGCAAGGACTCCATTTCGGACTGCCCCAACTCCGGCTCAACGACATCGAACTGCCAGTTCAGGGTCTGGCGTAAAGATTGAACCCGCGGGAGTTGAGCGTTCTCGTCATCCGTAATTGTCGAGCCCGTCGTCTCTTCACCGGGTTCCACATGATGCGTGTGGAGTTCGTCACGAAACTGACGAACATCCAGGCTAATCTCGTTGATAAAATCTAGGAGCTGGCGCTCTTGCAAGACTAGATCCAGTTCATGCGCTGGCGGATCGAACGACACCGGGATCTCGCCCTTGCTCTGTGCCAGAACGTCGTCGAACAGTGTGTCGTCAATATCTTCGAACGACTCATCCACCTTGACACGACCGTCTGTTGCCTGATTGACCGATATTTCTTCGATCGAAAGAGGAACGACATTGCGAGGAGTTCTCCGAATGACAGTCTGATTGCTCGCTTCTCGCAGGCGGTCGATCAGGGCATATACGTCGTCGACGGCTGATTCTTCGAACGCGGGCTGACGGCGAGTGGCAGAGTTCGCCAAAGTGTGTGGAGAGTCGGCCAGCACCAGCTCTCCGCCGAATTCGAAACCTCGTCCCGGAAGTTCTGTCTCAAACATCGTCGCATCCTCTGTCTGAGCTTCGGGAGGAGCAGTCTCGAAGGCGTGTGATTCCAACGGCTGGCTCAATTCTGCGTGAGGCGTTGGTGGCGTGGTCTCGTCAGCATCGCGTGAGTTGCCCGGAACAACAAACTTGGTCACCTGAAACAGCTGCTCAAAGGGGGACTGTTCGAGCGTTGAGCCCACCTCGAAGACCGATGCGCCCTCACCACGGATGTTGTCGTTGGAGTCCATCTCGAATGCAGAGTCCTCCTCCTCATCAATTTCGGTCTCGCATTCAGCGAATGGCTCCTCTTGCAAGACCTCCATTTCTGCCTCGTGAGATTCCACGAAGGCCTCGAGCGGATTCCGATCCGAGACCTCCGCCAAATCGAGCGGAGCATTCCAGTGCAGTGGCAACTCGCGCAGGTCCAGCAGGGCGGCCCGGACTGTCAGAACATCGATGGGGCGTTCTTCCTCAGCAAACGCCAGCAACAAACTGTGATCGCACAGCTGATTCAGCCGTCGTGGATTGCCCTCGCTGGCCGAGCAGACCAGCTGGATCGCTTCCGGGGTGAAGAGCGTCAGCCCGTCGTTTCCGGCGAGTCGCAACCGTTCGCGAATGTACTGAGCCGATTCTTCGAAGGTCAGCGGTTCGATGCAAACATGGCACCCCACCCGCTGATTCAAGGCATTCATGGTCGGCTCAGTCAGCAGCTCTTCGAGTTCTAATTGCCCCGAGAGAATCAACGAAACACAAGGGGTCCCGTCAGTTTCGTAGTCAGTGAGAGTGCGTAATTCTTCGAGTCCCCGTGGGCTGAGCAGATGTGCCTCATCCACAATCAGCAGCATGCGATTCAAGGGAGCGGGCGAGGCTTGCAGCAGATCCAGAACCCGGAGGCGTGCTTCCTGCTCTGACAATCCGATGTAAGGGTGCTTCAACTCGAAAAGTATGGCTTGCAGCAATGACCGGCGAGTCGGGAATCTGGCTGTCGTCAATAGGACCGTTCGCCGCAACTCTCTGAAGTGATGCTGCAGCAGACGGCAAACCAGAGATTTCCCAGCCCCTTGCGGCGCCGTCAGAACTCCGATTCCTTGTTCTTGTGCAATACACCGAACAAGAGAATCTTGTGGCTCCCGCAATGGGGCCAAGGGAATAAACGTATCGACTCGCGGTAAAGGCGAGAACGGTCGGCTCCGGAGACCAAAGAACGCTTCGTACACGAACGATCACTCCTGAGGGTGAGACACCTCAGTCTGATCGAAACGGAACGAGTAGTTCCTTCAGGCGATTCGAACTCACCCTCACCTTCCGACCAATCCCCCGGCAGATCGGTAAACAGTACGGAACGCACTCGACATCCGGGTCGAGAAATCTGGGTAAAATATGACGGTTGGCTTAGCTCGCCGGAATCTGGCTCGCCGCTTGTCGCTGAGTCCGCCAATGCCAGAACAGCAGCGCGAGTCCACTCGTGATCGAAAGTAGCCACGCCGAAGGCTCCGGGGCAGAGGCTGTTGTGGAGAATGTCGTCGAGAACGCCTGATTGCTAAAAGGCACATCAGGAGCCAGTCCGTTGACACTCTGGTCGCCCGCCCCATCCTCACTGAGCCAGTTCGAGGTATTATTGACCAGTGGCTGATATCCCGAAAAAGAAGACTCGGTGTTTCGGGGGCCCGTATACTCAAAGACATCCTGATTGCCACCGAACTCGATGGCGTTCGTTCCACTGATCAGACCCGTCCCAGCGAGTGTCGAACCACTGCCGATCACCGTCCCATTAAAGAGGGCAGTGAGAAAAGTGGACGGGGCATTTGCATTGGGCCCCGTGTAGGCAAACAACCCCTCATTGGAGGTTCCGAATCCTCCCAGACCGGACAGTGAAATCGCCCCCACGGTCGTACTGATTCCCCCCGACGCGACGTTGGAGACTTGGACAATCGATCCGGCGGTCACTTCAACCAGCCCGGATTGCCACGTGATCACGTTTTCGCCGGTGTTAAAAGCTGTTCCCGACCATTCGTCATCGCGAAAGAAGATCGCACTGTTCGCATCGATATTGTTGAGCGCCACAAACGCGAACCCGTCACTGCCGTCTGCACTGAATCCGACAAACGCCACATCCCCCGTCACCAACGCCGCACACGCCGGGCTCTCCATCCACAAAATCAATGCACACAGACACAACCAGTACCCTTTGACGATTCGCATCTGTCACCCGATCACAATGTGATTCCGACCCATTGAGTCTCGAACCCAGCGTTCCTCGCAGCCCGCGATGACACTTCAGTACGAAATCTCCTCCTCCGCAATCATCAATGCAGGGGTGACAGCTAGTTGGCACGGCAAGTTGAGGGGGGAGGAAGAATGTTGAAGTTGAGTGAAGGCCGGAATTGGGACACGAAATGAAAACGAGTGGGCGAGGTGAGCCTCATCTTGCGGCGATGCCATCCTGGGGATACTCTTTTTCACATCCCCTCCCGTTCGATTCAGACATTGCGGATGTCTGAAATCTGAGCATCGCTCAAATAAGCCCATTTCGAATGCGCCGAAAACTGATTACTGGCCTGCTCTTGATCATCGTATTGTGTTCGTGGGTCAGCGCAGACGAGCGGACTGGGGGCCCCCCATCCGATGATTCCGACCATGTATTCGGGCTCACCCGCATCTGGAAGATTCATGTGCATGTGACTGCCGAAAACTGGAAGGCGATGCAGCCTCCAGCGGGAGGCGGTCTTCCCCCAGGACCTGGCGGTCGGGGAGGCATGCGTCCCGGCAGCTTCGGATTCGAGTTTGAGTATGTCAAAGCAGACATTGAACTCGATGGCGAATCGTTGGCAGAGATCGGCCTGCGGTTCAAGGGAAACGGCAGCTACATGCTGTCACAGAGTTCTCGCAAGCGTCCGCTCAAGGTCGACTTCAATCGATTCCAAGACGGCCAGCGATTTCACGGCATGCAACAGCTGAACCTGCATAACAACGTCATGGATCCGACTCATGTGCGGCAGGCGTTGTCGTACCCTGTGTTTCAATCTGCTGGTATTCCATCGCCGCGCACAGCGTTTGCGGATGTCTCTCTCACAATCGATGGCGAGTGCGATCACGAACCGCTGGGGCTCTACACCCTGGTTGAGGAGATCGATAAAGCGTTCCTCAAGCGGCATTACCGAACAAGCAAGGGAATGCTTCTGAAACCCGAGGGAACACAAGGATTGGAGCACAAGGGGGATGACTTCCAAGCGTATGAATGGTTCACTCCCAAGTCCAAACCGACTGAGGAAGAAGCCCAACGATTAATCGAGATCACGCGACTGATCGAGAAAGCAGACGACCAGCAGTTTCGCCAGAACATCGGGGCTCTACTCGACACGGATCAGTTCGCCCGCTTCCTGGCCGTGAACACACTGCTGTCAAATATGGATAGTTTTCTCACTCAGGTTCACAACTACTATGTTTATCTTCCGCCGCAGTCGCAGAAATTTGAATTCCTGCCATGGGACATGGATCTCTCGCTGGGGGCGTTCCCGATGGCGGGGTCAGCGGAGTTGTTGCAAGACCTGAGTATCAGCCATCCGCATGTGGGACAGAACAAACTGATTGAGCGGCTCCTCGCATGGGATGAGTTCAATCAGGTCTATCGAAAGCATTTGAAGGAGCTGGCAGAGTCCCAGTTCGGAGAACACGGTGTCACTCGACTCAGCCTGCCGGTCGTCCGAGCTGCGATCCAAGAGCTTGTCGACCAGGATCAAAAACGCACAGCTGCGGCACAAGCGGCCTGGGGGCCGGGGGGATTTGGCCCAGGATTTGGTCCCGGTCCGGGGATGTTCGGCGGGCAACCTCCGCTGGAGGCGTTCATGGATCAACGACTCGCATCCATCACGGCTCAGCTGGCCGGCACATCACAAGGAAAAGAACCAGGCATGAGCTTCGGCCCTCCCGGCGGTGGTCCCGGTGGTCCTGGTGGTGGGTTTGGTCCAGGGAGTTTTCATGGACCGCAGATCCTGGCCGCAGCTGATGCGAGCCAAGACAAGACGCTGTCACGAGGGGAATTCACAGTACTCAATCAGAAATGGCTCAGCGAGTGGGACCAAGACAAGAGCCAGTCGCTCAATCTGGATGAATTCACACAGGGGCTAAACACCGCCTTCAGTCCACCACCAGGAGCTACACCCGGGGGATTCAAACCGCCCACGGGATTCGGCCCCGGGACATTTCTGGCAGCTCCATTCCTGAAACTCGCCGATGCTGACCAGGATGGCCAAGCTTCCCAGGCAGAGTGGATCTCGCTCTTCGAAACATGGTTCAAATCCTGGGACACAGGCCAGGACGAGTCCCTCAACCAGGAGGAGCTCGTCGCCGGATTCAACGCCGAATTCGGCCCCCCACCCGGAGCCGGGCCGCCAGGCTTCGGTCCCCCTCCGACTTCAGAGCAACGACGGAGTCGACCGGGCAAATGATTGCGAGTGGCATTCCGCAGTCATCGAGGCAAGTAAAAGCTAGTTGGCAAGGCCAGACGTGGCTCGGCTGAGATTATCAGGGAGTGCGTGAGATTGGATTGCGGGTCGCACTCACTGACGGGATTGAGAGGCATACCCATCCTCCACTATCTGTCGGAATGTGACTTTCTGAACGCTCAGCATCCAGTGACTCGTTTATCATGCATCGCCCCTCAACGTATTCGTAGTCTTACGGGTTGACGTAATGTGTGTGTGTAGTAACCATTCACACCCCGACCGTGTGACGGGTCACTTGGCGGGCAGCAGTGAGGGGCTTGGTGTGTGGTGGTTTTGGGCTTCGAGGGCGGTGGTCAGG
>JAYWHX010000138.1:0-9468 GCA_043777375.1 Planctomycetota bacterium
CAGGAATTCGAGTCACTGAGGGAGCCGAGTTCGTATCCGCTGCGATTGAGACCAGTGAGAAAGGAGACAAATCCGATGTGGATTGCCAGCGAACCTACCAGCTCACCTTCGAGATTCTGGCTCCGGGTCATCGCGACTCGACAAGTGCACTTTCGACATCCACTCTCACGCTTCCGTCCGCATTCAAAACGTGCGTCATTCGCAAGGTCTTCGTCTCACCGGGAGAAATTCCATCCACGCCAATCTTCTGGCCGCCCAAGTCCACAATTGGAGCATCCGCCGAGACTTCGACGGTCTGCTGACGAAGCACTGTTGGAGTGTTAACCGTTCGGGAACAGCCAGCGACAGCCAATAGTCCGATGGCCATGAAGACAGCAGTTCGACAAAACATCTTGGAGCCTCAATGTCAGTTCGGTCGTGATCCTCACGTTTCGTACCAAGTCTCCCTCGTGACGTCTGCCCCAGTTTCTGGCAAGCGTGTCTGGCCATCGCTGTATCCAATCTTCGCATCAAGAACTACGATTGCGTCGGCGACTCTTGATGTGTTGCGTGGCGGAGAATCTCTCTGCGAAGCAGTGCCCAGTCCGCTCTGAGGAACTCCACCCGATGTGCAGCGCCCACTCGATCGCTCGAATCGCGTTAATCGACCGCATCCTGCGAATCGCAGTGCTGATGGGGATTCAGTTCGCTGGAGTCTGCGCTGCCAGGGCAAATGACGACATCCAATTCTTCGAGCAGAAGATTCGTCCGCTACTGGTCACGCACTGCTACTCGTGTCATGCCGTGGACGCGAAGAAGCTGGGTGGGAACTTGCTCCTCGACAGTCGCGAGGGAATCCGAACAGGCGGGGACTCGGGCCCCGCTGTTGATTTAGAGAAACTCGAAGCGAGTTTGCTGCTTCTAGCGGTCCGCTACCAGGACGAGGCCAGCAACATGCCGCCGTCGGGCAAGCTCCCGGATCAGTCGATTGCTGATCTAGATGAGTGGGTCCGACGTGGTGCCCCCGATCCCCGCGACCAGCCGGTCACTCGCCCCCCAACGGCTTCGTGGGACGAGCAGTTTCGTGAGAGATCTGCCTGGTGGAGCCTCCAGCCAGTGCTCTCCCCTCCCGTTCAGACTTTGAAGCAGACCAGTGCGGCGAATGATCCGATCGATCTGTTCCTGCTGGCAAAACTCGAAGAGCAGCATCTCCCGCCCAGCGGACTGGCTGATCCCCATATATTGGCTCGCCGACTGAGTCTTGTTCTGACGGGACTGCCTCCAACGACGGAGCAAATCGCGGCCTTCCGGAAAGACATCGAGCAATCCTCGCAGCCCGCAGCTGTTGAGCGCTACGTCGATTCACTGCTGGCCTCTCCGCACTTTGGTGAGCGTTGGGCCCGTCACTGGATGGATGTGGTGCGGTTCACGGAAACGCATGGCAATGAGTGGAATTACGAAGTGCATCATGCGTGGCGGTATCGCGACTACTTGATTCGAGCATTCAACGCCGATGTCCCGTACGACCAATTCGTGCGAGAACACATCGCCGGAGACCTGTTGCCGCAGCCGCGATTGAACGATGCCGAGCAGATCAATGAATCGCTGATCGGCACCAGCTTCTACCGCTTTGGAGAGGTGAACCATGACGACTGCATCGCCCTGCGCCAGATCGGTTACGACATCGCTGATAACCAGATCGACACGTTGTCCAAAGCCTTCCAAGGGATGACCGTCGCCTGTGCTCGTTGCCACGATCACAAATTCGACGCCATTTCAGCGAAAGACTATTACGCCATCTTGGGGATGCTCCGCAGCTCGCGATTGGTCGCTCACACGATCGACTCTCCGGCGGTTAATGCCGTCCCGATTCAGGAATTGAAGCAACTCAAAACTCAGCTGCGAAGTGAAATAGCGTCGCTCTGGCAGGCGGAGTCCCAGGACTTCTCGCGATATTTGCAAGCTGCGATCGCGAAGCAGACTGCCTCACCTGCCGCCGACTCGCTGGCTCAAGGGCTTGACCCCGCTTGCCGCGGCCGGTGGTCCGCGGCACTTGCTGCCGAGAAGCAGCCGCTCGAGGAGGGCTTTGAAATGCTGCGGATGATACTGCGAGCGGCACATCCTCCCACTCCCGCGCCCGCAGCCGATGGCACCACTCCGCCCGTCACTCCGCCAAAGCCACTGGCTGAGGCGTGGCAGCTGGCTCTCGATCAGTACTCCGCTGAGGACAAATCTCGCTCCGAGTTCAACCAGTCCCAGTTCGAGACGTATGCTGACTTTCGCACGGGGATCCCCGAAGGCTGGAATTCTGGAGGTCATGGCCTGCGGGAGACGACCACTTCCACAGGCGAGATCGCCTTCCATGGCACCGGCGACGCAGTCGTGAAATCTGTGCTGCCTGCGGGATGCTTCACGCATGCAATCTCGGATCGACTGAATGGCACCCTACGATCGCGTGTGATCCCCAACGGCAAACAGAGAATCAGCTTTGGCCTACTCGGAGATCGCAGCAGCGCGGTGCGACTGATCTCCAACAATTGCCAACTCAACTACCAGAACTATCGAGCCCTGACCAACCCGCTCATGCACTGGGTGACTTTCACACTTCCCGCAGATCGAGAGCAGTTGAGAACGTATGCCGAGTTGGTGACCATGTTCGACAATCCGAAATTCCCGGACCAGCTGGCAGCCTTGGGAGGAGATCCAGGGAATTACAAGATCCCGTGGGACAAGGCGGCAGAGAACCCCAGGTCGTACTTTGGTATCACTCATGTTGTGTTGCATGACTGCGCGGAATCGCCGAAGCCGGAGCTGGGGCATATACGTCCCCTCTTGTCGGCCGGAGTCGTGATTTCGCTGCCTGAGTTGGCCCGGCGTTACGACCAGACTCTGCGCGACTCCGTGCAGCGATGGATTGATCACCAGTCGACCGACGACGATGTCGTGTGGCTGAACACTTTGCTGCGGCATGGACTTTTGAGCAACAGACCGACGGCTTCCGCGGAACTGACAGCTCTCACCGAAAAGTTCCGATCGATCGAAGGCACGCTGGCCTCACCCCGCGTCATCCCGGGTGTGGCAGATGTGGACGCGGTGTTCGATCAGGTGGTTTTTCTTCGGGGAGATTGCGAGATCCCCGGTCCGGTCGCACCGCGCAAGTTCCTTCCATCGCTCGCAGCTTGGAACTCTCCGGAACTCGCAACTCTTCCCCCGGGGAGTGGTCGCCTCGCGCTCGCGGAGCAGTTGGCCAGTCCAGCAAACCCACTCACCGCTCGGGTCATGGTGAACCGGGTCTGGCACCACTTGTATGGGACTGGACTCGTCAAATCGGTGGATGATTTCGGGCATGTCGGGGAACTGCCGTCGCACCCGGAATTGCTCGATCATCTGGCAATTGAATTCATGGCCGACCACTGGTCTGTGAAACGCCTCATCCGCCGTATCGTTTTGACACAAGCGTTTCAGCGATCGAGTCAACCGGCAGGAGTTTCAGTCCGTGAGATCGATCCGTTGAACCGTCTGCTGAGCTATTACCCATCCCGCCGGTTGGAAGCCGAGGCGATACGTGATGTCATACTCTTCCACTCGGGGCGACTCGACCCGCGACTGTTTGGGCAGAGCGTCCAGCCATTTCGCGAGAAGGAATATGCCGACCGCCGTTTGTTCCCCGGCCCGCTCGATGGAGATGGCCGGAGAAGTGTGTACATCAAGAACAACCTGATGGAGGGGCCAAAGTTCTTGGAGGCGTTCAATTTTCCCGGCGGCAAGGTGACACAAGGCCGACGCGATCTCACGAATGTCCCCGCTCAGGCCCTGGCTCTTCTGAATGATCCGTTCGTTCTGCAACAAGCAGATGTCTGGGCCTCGCGCTTGGTTCAACGAACTCAAGATGATCTTTCGACTCGGATCGACCTCGTGATCACGTCTGCACTCAACCGACCGGCCACTCCCGAAGAAATGTCGGCCTTCCAAACGCTGGCTGTGCAGTTGGCTGAACTGCATCAAGTGCCGCCCAGCGACATCTTGCTCAATCATGCAGTCTGGAAAGACATCGCCCATGCGGTGTTTAACTTGCAAGAGTTCATCTACGTGCCATAGCGGAACCGCTTGTCCCACACGAAATGGATCCATCGTACAGGAAGTCTTTCATGTCGCACACACTCTGCACGGGGCGTCGCTGGCTGCCCCCGACTCGACGCGAAGCTTTGCTGGCTTCGGCGAATGGGTTCGGCGCGATTGCCCTGGCCGGGATGCTGGCTGAGCAGGGCCTCTGTGCGGATCAACCGGGCTTGCGAGATTTGTCGCGAACGCATCACCGACCGCGAGCCAAGAATGTCATCTTCTGCTTCATGGATGGAGGTGTGTCTCATGTTGATTCCTTTGATCCCAAGCCCAAGCTGAACGAACTCGACGGGAAACCATTCACCGAATCCAAGAACCCGACTGCCAATGGAAATCGCCAATGGCTCAAGAGCCCTTGGACATTCCGGCAGCACGGTCAAAGTGGCATGCCAGTCAGCAGCCTCTTTCCGCATATCGCCGCGTGTGCGGATGACATCGCCGTGATCCGGTCGATGACAGCTGCGCTGCCAATTCATTCGACGGGAGTGCTGTACTTGCACACGGGATCGAATCAGGCGGGGCGGCCCAGTATTGGTTCATGGGTCAACTATGGATTGGGTGCCGAGAGCCACAACTTGCCGGGGTTTGTCGTGCTGAGCTTTGGAGTGGTGCCCTGCGGCGGGATGGAGAATTACTCAGCGGGATTCCTGCCAGCCAGCCATCAGGCGACCTTGTTCGCTGCGGATGGAACTCCCATCGACAACATCAAGCCGGGAGACTCCAACAGCCGTATCCAACAACTGAAGCTGTCACTTTTGAAAGAGCGCGATACCGCCTTTGCGGCCCGCTCAGGGGCGGGCGATGCTGTGGAGTCGGCGATTCAGAATTACGAGATGGCGTATCGGATGCAGTCCCTTGTTCCGGACTTACTGAACTTGTCGCAAGAGACGCAAGCGACGCAAACGATGTACGGGCTGAACTCCACGGTGCCATCACAGAAGCTGTATGGGATTCAATGTTTGCGGGCGAGAAGACTGATTGAGTCCGGTGTTCGATTTGTAGAGATCACTTGTCCTCCGGGTGCGTCCAACGGGACATGGGACCAGCATGGGGATCTGAAAAATGGGCATGAGAAAAATGCCCTCGACACCGATCAGGCGATCGCGGGATTGATTCGTGATCTCCAGCAACGTGGTCTCTTCGAAGAGACGTTGATCGTGTGGGCGGGCGAGTTCGGACGGACTCCACACTCTGCGGGTCGAGACGGGCGGGATCATCATCCAGAAGGGTTTTCGGTCTTCCTGGCTGGAGGAGGCGTCAAAGGTGGCGTGGTCTACGGGGCGACTGATGAGTTGGGGATCAACGCTGTTGAAAACGTCTGCACCATGCACGACTTTCACGCCACCATATTGCACCTGCTCGGGCTGAATCATGAACGACTGACGTTCCGATATGCCGGTCGGGATTTTCGACTGACCGATGTGCATGGGCATGTCATCGAAGCAGTGCTCGCGTAGCAAAATTCGTCAGTAATCTACTGAGAATCGGTTCATCAGCCCGCTGCGCCAGCAAGGGGTTTTCGGCACGCGGCCCTTGCTGGCGCAGCGGGCTGGATTGATTCACGCGGCACTGACGAGCCGATCGACGGCCCATTGCGCAGCCTCACTCACAATGATATCCGTATTCGTCAACAGCGATCTCAGCGCGGGCAGATGTGACGTGTCCCCCGAATTCCCCGCTGCAACGCACGCATTCCGCACAATCCCCTGCCATCCGGGACGCGACAGCGGAGTTGCTCCCAGTTCCTGGGCAAACCTCTCCGGAGTCATGGCCAGCCACTCGGCCAACGAGCGCCCCGCCACACCGGGATCAGGCTGAAACTCCGGCACACGTGTTGCCGGAGCCTTGTGATTCCATGGGCAAACTGTCTGGCACTCATCACATCCGAACAGCCAGTCCCCCATTCCGGGACGCAGCGATTCGGGAATCGGGGCATTGCGCAGCTCGATCGTCAGATACGAAATACACTTCGTGGCATCGAGCACATACGGTTCGGGAAACGCCCCCGTCGGACAGACATCCAAGCAGCGGGTACACGTTCCACAGTGCTGCGTCTCGTGCGGCTGATTGGGTTCCAGTTCGCAATCGGTCAGCATCGCAGCCAGGAAGAGTTCGCTTCCCAATCGTTTGTGAATCAGCAACGTGTTCTTGCCAAACCAGCCGAGTCCCGCCAATCGGGCAAAGTCCCGCTCCAGCAGCGGAGCTGTGTCAACGACGCCTCGCGTTTTGCAGCCGGGTTGCAGCACATGCAGCGCGTCAGCCAGTTGCTTCAACTTCTCGCGAATCACATCGTGGTAGTCGCGCGTGCCCTGCGCATAGCGAGCCACTCGCGGCGATGCCTCCGAGTCAGTGTTCGCCCCCCCACTCCCATACACCAGTCCGAGCATGACGACGCTACGAACCTGCGGCAGGACATGCTCGGGGTGCTGGTAAGCGAGCTCTCGCCGCTCGATGTATTTCATCTCACCGGCGAATCCCCGTGCCAGCCACTCGTCCAGCTTCTCCCACGTCCCCGCCCGCACCGCCGGTGCAACGCCGACCAGCTCAAAGCCAATCTCCAGCGCCCGCTGTTTGAGTGCAGCGGTGAGAGGAGGTTGCGTCATCGGAATGGAAGAAGTGAGAGACATTGAAAGCCTCGCCCACGGCACTCAGTGGTGGCTGTGTGAATCGTCCGGAAAGGCTCCGCTGCGAACCTCGCTGGTGTATTCGCGAACGGCGTTCTGCACGGTCTCTCGCAGCTGGGCGAATTGCTTGACAAACTTGGGGCGGAACCCGCTCAGGCCGAGCATGTCGGGCGTGACCAGCACTTGTCCGTCGCAATCGGGACCGGCTCCGATCCCGATGGTGGGGATCGATAACTGCTTGGTAATGTCCGCAGCGATTTGACGGGGGATCAATTCCAGAACGATGGAGAACGCGCCCGCCTGCTCTGCGGCTTGGGCATCTTTCATCAGCTGTTCGGCATCGCGCTGCACGGCGGAGTGCCGTCCAAACTTGCGAATCGATTGCGGTCGCATGCCGACGTGGGCCATGACGGGGATCTCGGCGCGCTGGAGTGCGGCAATGGTTTCGGCCTGGGCTTCGCCGCCTTCGAGCTTCACCGCGCTGGCCCCGGTCTCCTTCAGGACGCGTCCCGCGTTGCGGACCGCCTGACGCGGGCTGACCTGATATGTCATGAACGGCAGGTCGACGATGACCATTGCTCTCTGCGTGGCTCGCGTGACCATCTTCGCGTGGTAGATCATCTCATCGAGCGTGACCGGCAGAGTGGTCTGATGCCCCTGCACCACCATGCCCAGCGAGTCTCCCACGAGCAGGGCGTCGACATCCGATTCGTCGAAGATGCGGGCCCATAAAGCGTCGTATGCGGTCAGTACGCTGAGCTTCTGCCCAGCCGCTTTCGCATTCACGAAGTCGGGGACTGTCACAGATCGAACATGTTTCGACGGAGTCGCGCTCATCGCGGACCTTTGCAGAAAAGAGTGTTTCCCGGTCGGACTCGGATCAGTGTCTCTGGAGTTCGTCGGGACTCTAGACAAGGGTAGCAGAATTTTCAGGAATGCTGACCTCTGGATTGAGACGACACACAGCGTTTTTCAGGCGAATTCTCCGACGGATGAGCGACTTGACGCGGAGAATCAATCAGAACTGGCGTCTGCTCAGTCGATCAGATATAAGTAAGTAGTGATGTGACTGGCTTTCAACTCCATTCGGCTGGGATCCCGATTGATGTTCAGCCTGCAAGCCCCTGGGGCGAAACTCTGTGATCAGGTCGTCCGCCGAGAGGTACTTCGCGCGGGTGGGCTGGGGATTTGTGGACTGTCGCTGCCCCAGCTGTTGGCATCAAGTTCGGCTCAGGCAGCGACATCGACCGCCAGCGGGGGGCGAGCCAAGTCGTGCATTGTGCTGTTTTTGATGGGTGGACCGCCACAGCATTCAACGTGGGATCCCAAGCCGCTGGCTCCCGACAACGTGCGAGGTGAGATCGCCCCCATCTCGACCGCGATCCCTGGTGTCCAGTTCGGCGAACTGATGCCGAAGCTGGCCCAGCGAGCGGACAAGCTGGCGGTGTTGCGAGCCATGTCAACGTTTGACAACGCCCATTCATCGAGCGGCTACTACATGCTGACCGGGCGTCCACATGCCCCGATGAATGCGGAGAACGTCAATCCCGGGGCTCCGAACGATTGGCCCAATTGGGGTTCAGTCGTCCAGCGACTGACCGAGCCACGCGGCCATCTGCCAGGCGCAGTGCGGCTGCCAAATCAAATCTTCAACACCGATGGTTCCGTCTGGCCGGGTCAGGATGGCGGCATGCTGGGCCGCAGTATCGACCCGTGGCTGTTTCGATGCCAGCCGGCATCACCCGACTACCGAATTAGCGAGTTCCAACTGCCGGAAAACATCTCCCTCGACCGGCTGGCCTCACGAAGAGATTTAGTGCGGTCACTCGACCAGTCGCTGGCAGCTGCTCGTTCGGAGACCAAGGTCGGCAGCTTCGCGACCCAGCAGGAGCGAGCATATGGGTTGCTGGCTTCGTCAGCCTCTCGCGGGGCATTTGATCTGTCGCTGGAGACCCCCGAGACGCGAGCACGGTATGGGAATACACAGTTCGGGCAGAGTTGCTTGTTGGCACGGCGGTTAATCGAGGCCGATGTGCGACTCGTGCAAGTGAATTGGTTCCGCGGACCGGACGAGCCCTCGAATGCTCCCTGTTGGGACTCGCATGTGAACGAGTCGGATCGGCTCAGAAACGTGTTGGTTCCGCCGACCGACAATGCGTTTTCGGCCCTGCTGGATGACCTGTCAGATCGCGGGAGACTCGACGAGACACTGGTGGTGTGCATGTCGGAATTTGGGCGATCCCCCCGCATGAATGGCAGTGCCGGTCGCGATCACTGGGGGCCGGTATTCTCCGTCGCCCTAGCCGGTGGCGGCATCAAAGGCGGGGTCGTCCACGGAGCGAGCGACGAGATTGGAGCCTACCCCAAGCAGGGCGTCGTGAAGCCCGAAGACCTGACCGCGACGATATTCCACTGCCTCGGCTTCACTCCCGAAACCGAATTTCACGACACCCTCGGTCGCCCGTACGCCATCAGCCGAGGTCGACCGATTGAGCAGATCTTGGCGTGAGTATTGCGGCAGATAAGTTGAGTTCGAACACCAAGTGGAACCATCGTGATGGCAGTTCTTTAAGTGACCGTAACATGTCCGCAAAGTCAGGTCTCTATCACACTCAGGGCAATGGAGCTCTCAGCCGATCCTGCGGCAGGGTGAACCTATGAAGAACAGTGGAGGTCGAGCCGGGAAACGTTCGTGACTTTGGTCACGTGGTCAAGCACGATGGATGTTTGACAACTTCCCGCA
>JAYWHX010000139.1:0-34939 GCA_043777375.1 Planctomycetota bacterium
CGCATCCGACCTCCGCAGATGAGGCCGTCATCCCAGCCATAGTCGCTGTCGAGCTGAAACGTCATCAACTCGGGCGGACCATCGAGTAACAGCGCCAGCGCCCGGCGTTTGACCTCCGCCTCGACGCATCCGCCGCCGAGGGTGCCCGCCTGGCTTCCGTCCGGAAAGACCAGCATCGCCGCCCCCGCCTTTTGCGGCGTCGACCCGCGTGTCTCCACGAGCAGTGTCATGGCGACTGGCTGGCCCGCGGAGTGAGTGGAGAGCAGGCGTTGAAGCAGTTCCCGCATAATGAGAGTGGCCAAGTTGGTTTCGAGGAGCATGTCTTAGCATCATGCAAGAGTATGCTCTTTTGAGACCATCACCGCGAGTATCTCGACCATCCTTTTATGACCTCGCTTGGCCGGGGCGCAACGCAAACTCCTCGCTCAGTTCCACCGTATTCCCCTCCCTCTCCGTGCCTCCGTGGTGAATTTCTGCCGAGTGTCTCATGCTGTGTGTGCATCTCAAACGTCGGTGAATCGAGGAGTTCTGCTCCCTCGCCCCCGCAGAGGGCGTGAATTCGCAGTGAAAGTCTGTGTCGCGGGGGAGAGGGCTGGGGTGAGGGGGAAATCTCGTCCCCTCACCCCGGCCCTCTCCCCACAGCCACGATTCTTCAGAAACTCAGATCGATTGTGGGGAGAGGGGGAAAGACAACGAGGCCACCGACGTTTGAGACGTACACACTCTCATGCACTCTTCTCGCTCTCCGGCTGACATCACGCTCTCTCCGAACGTATACTGCTCTGTCCCACAGTACACGCCGCCCGCCCCCGCAGAAAGACCTCCCATGGCTGACAGCCCTTGGACCATTGTCCCGACTTCGGAAAACTTCGAAACCGAGGTCATCGCCCGCTCGATGACCACACCGGTCGTCGTCGATTTTTGGGCCACGTGGTGTGCCCCCTGTCTGCAGCTGGCACCGATTCTCGACAAACTGGCTGCCGAGTTCGCCGGGAAGTTTATCCTCGCCAAGATCGACACCGACAAGCAGCCCGACTTAGCAGCTGCATTCGGTGTGCAATCGATCCCGCTGGTGGTGATCGTGAAGGATGGACAGATCGCCGACGGGTTTCAGGGAGTGAAATCCGAGGCCGAAGTGCGAGCTTGGATCCAAAAGCAGATGCCCTCGCCAACAGAACAGCTGATCGCAGCCGCCGTGGCTTTGGAAGGGGCCTCAGCCAAGGAGGCCGAAGTGAAGTACCGCGAAGCACTGCTGCTGACGCCGACCAACGAGGTGGCCCAGATTGGCCTGGCCCGCGTCTTGTGCCTGTTGGAGAAGTACGAAGAGGCACATACGATTCTCGAAGAGCTGGGGAAGCGGGGATATCTCGAACCCGAGGCGGAAGCTCTGAAAGCCAAGATCGAATTGCATGCCGCTGCGGAAGAATCAGGCTCCGTCGAGGAAGCCCGCCGAGCTGTGGCTGCGAACCCGAGCGATCTGGCTGCCAAACTCCTGCTGGCCGAATCATTGGCAGGCGTCGGAAAGAACACCGAGGCGCTCGATCTGTGTCTGGCTGTCATCGAGGACAGTGCCGGTCCCGTCCGTGATAAGACTAAGGAGGTGATGCTCCTGATCCTCAGTACAATCAACGACACCGCCACGACTACGGTCTATCGCCGCAAACTGGCAACTGTTTGGTATTAAGGTGAGAGGTCGGTGGCAGGAATCCAGACCCTCCCCGAGGGGCACGTTGCCTACGTGCCCGTGCTTGGCCGGTCGCACGGTTCTCACGACTTATGTCATTCGTTAAGGCCAGTGACACGAAATGAGTTTTTCTGCCACCCAGCTCATCGGGATGGTTCCTGCATTTGTCCGCTACCGTAGCACACATGCGCGGGAACCACGGGGACGAGCCCCTGTGGCGATGTGAACATTCGGCACTGCCACCAATACATCAACCTGATAATCAACCGCTGACACTTGCGGTCGAAGTGGGGAAGGTCACCTCACCTGACCTCATCCGGCGTGCGGGTCAGTGCGAAGTAAAACACATAAAACCAGGACAGCAGCCCCGCAATGATGGCCCACAGGATCGAGCGGTTTCGCTGCCAGGAACAGACAACAGCAATCGCCGAGCCGAGAGTAATGCCAGACTGGGCCGCGTTATTGGGCGTGAATTGAACCATTTGAGCCAGCAACATCGAATTATCTCCACAGGAATGTCCACCGCAGGATGCGTGGTCGTGTTTTCATCATACACATCGTCTGCTGTGCGCGATGGAAGTCATTCGAAACTCTCCTTAAGACGCGGCGAGTCCAGCGAGGGCGTCCGCCACTGAACAGTGATGTCAGATCGCCATCCATGTGATCAGCGACTCGTTCATGGACTCGGCGTTGTGGGGCGAATCCGCTCCATCAACCTCTTTCGATAGTCCCCATGATTACGGGATTTCTCGGGCTGGTCGGCATCGAACTTCGGAAGGCTCTCCATCACATCGGGCTTCGACTCGCCGAGATCGTCCACCGCGTTAAGAGCCTGGATCGCCAGTGCTGGCGGTTCGGGACCATCAGCACAACTCATGGCGAGAACCGCGATCGCCTGCGTCTGATCATGACACCCGCTTCGGAGCAGTGTCTCAGCTGCCATCACCCTGACTGCTGCGGATTCATCATCGAGCCGGGCGACCAGTGCGGGCACATTCCCAGCGACCGCGTCACGTCCTCGGAGCATCAGTCCCATCGCAGCCCAGTAGCGCACGCCCGCTTCACTGTGCTGGAGCAGCTGCGGGAATTGGTTCCAGCTCGGTTGGTGCAGATCGCTCGCCAACTCGGCAGCTGCCAGGACATGGTCAATCCTGAGCTGAGGCGGATTGTGCCCCAGTTCGTACGGCGAGCTCCCGACGAACCGCCGATGCATGTCTGCCTCGGGCAGCAGATCAACGTCGCCGATTTCCAGCTGGAGCTGATGCAGTCCCAACCGCATCTGACGGAGCCTGTCGGCCTGCTGCGGGTTGCCTGCCAAGTTGTGGACCTCGGCCGGGTCACTGATGAGGTCATACAACTCTTCAGGTGCGTCCGGCTCGAAGAACCGGGCATGTTCGGGAGCGAGTGTTCCCGCATCAAAGGCTCTCTTCCACGCCTGCATCATCGGTGTTTCATACATGTAGGCTTGGTACTGTCCCGCCGTTTTATGCGGCATGAAGTTCCGGACGTAGACCCAGTTCTGCCAGCGGACTGAGCGGGTCAGATCGAGCCGCTCGTCCATCCGCGAACGGTAGCCGAACTGATACTCGCGGGGGGCCTGAGCATGCGGTCCGGCGAAGGCCCGCCCCTGTAGAAACGAAGGGGGCTCGACACCAATCCAGCTGAGCATCGTCGGGGCCAGATCGACGAACGAAACCGGTCGATCGAGGGAGCCGCCCGCCACGTACCCCTCGGGAGCGAGGCTCTTGAATTTCTCAGGCACATGCACGATCAACGGAACATGCAACCCGCTGTTGCACGCAGACCGTTTGCAACGTGGCAACCCCGGTCCATGATCGCCGAAGTAGACGATAATGGTGTTGTCGGAGAGTCCATCCGCTTGCAGTTCGGCTAGTTTCTGCCCCACTTGGACATCCATCTGCGTCATCTGGTCGTGGTACTGGGCCCACGCCTCGCGGACCTCGGGCAGGTCGGGATGGTAACCGGGAACATGAATGGAACCGGGACTGTGAACAAATGTGTGCGGTCGCTTGCGGACCTGGCTTTCGTGCGTCGTTGTCAGATTGAAAACGGCAAAGAACGGCTGCCCACTGGGTCTCTTTCGCCAGTGGGCCTTGCTGCTCGAATCATCCCAGACCTTTCCAGGCTTGGTGATGTTGTAGTCCTCTTTGGAATTGTTGGTGCAGTAGTACCCCGCCTCTCGCAGATACTGGGGAAACATCTGCATCCCGGTGGGTAGCGGTACTTCACTGCGCATATGCTCAGAGCCGGTACTCGGGCAGAACATCCCCGTAATAATCGTCGTCCGAGCTGGGGCACAGACCGGCGCATTCGACCAGCAGTTGCGGTACAGCACCGATCTTTGGGCCAGAGCATCCAAGTTCGGCGTCTTGCCATCCAGATCGCCATAACAGCCCAACTGTGGCCCGTTGTCTTCACTGGTGATCCACAAGAAATTCGGTCGATCCCCGGCAGCGAGGCCCGCGCGGGTGAAGACGAGGAGCAGACAGCCGAAGAGAACCGGTCTGATCAGATTCAGCATCGAGAAACCCTGTCATGCGAGTTTGGACAGCGAAGGGCAGGACCATCGTACCGGAGAGCCTGCGGTACGACGAGGGTTCGATGTCCACTTCGATGATTCGAGTATTCTTCCCGGAGCGCTGTGAGCATTCAAAAAAAAGAGTCGCGACCGCTCGAAAGCAGAAGCGACTCTTGAAGCGTAGACTCAGTCTCGCGTCAGACTACTGACCGTGTGATTCGCTGCCACGATGGACATCACCAGGGCCGTGATCGCCGTGTCTGTGGTGGTCTGAGCCCTCGTGTCGGTCGCTGCTGCGATGGTCTTCGTGGTGGCTTTCGACAGGAGGTCGACCCTGCCGCTCGGTGGAGTGCATCCGAGGGCCGTGGTCCCCTGAGTGTCGTTCCATACCGAAGCGGGGGCCTCGATCGTGTCCCTGTCCGAATGAAGAATGTGGACCTCTGTGGTGAGCAGCCATCAATCCAAACCCGTGCCCGGGGCCGTGCGATCGATCGGACTGTCGGTCAGTGGTGTGGCGGCCCGGTCCACCGGAGAAATGGCTCATCGAGTGGTGCGGCAAGGAACGTTCACCCCAGCTGGAAGGTCCGTGGCCGAATCCACTGCCGAAGCTGTGGAATCCGGAGCGGCGTGATCCACCCATGCTAGCCAAGTGACTGTGCCCGCGATGAGGAGCACGTTGCGAGAACTTGGCGAACTGGCCAGAGCGTCCTCGGCCGTGCGGACTGAAGCCTCCTCGTTGCCCACCGAATTCGCTTGGTCCGAATCCGCTAAGGTGGCGACCATGCGACATGTGCTGACCAAAGTGAGGCGAGGAACCGCGTGACCCGTAGCCCATTCCATAACGCGAATGCTCAGAGCGATCGCGACCTTCTGGGCGAGGGCCGAAACCACGCCCCGATGGGCCTCCACTGGAGCGACTCATCCCACCAAATCCACCACGGCCGAATTGCATGCCAGCGTGCTGGCTCATCCCACTGAACGAGTGACGGCCAGATTTATGATTTGGTCCAACTTCTCGTGGCCCCATCGGTCCGCGTCCGCGATGCGGGCGACCGGCGTGGGTTGGCTGGCTGTCTTTCGTATCTGCAGGCTTCGCCTCAGCTGGCTTAGTATCGGCAGCAGGCGGGGTCGCATCCGCCCCCTCGATGGCCTTGACCTTGATAACAGGAGCAACAGCTGCAGCATCGGCTTGAACCACTGTGGTGTCAGTCACTGCGATTTCGGCGACGGCGATTTCGGCAGTCGGGGTGGATTCGGTGACTGGTGCAGCTTCCTGTCCGTAGCCGAATCCCGTGCCCAACAGGCAGAGACTCAGCCCAAACACGCTGCGTGCCAATAGTGACACTGGTGGACTATGTGAAGTGACATGCGACATGAGCAGATCTTCCTTGAGCAAGGGGCAGTAATCCCGCGCGACAACCTTAACGCTGGCCAAACGAGCCAGTCGAATCGGATTCATGATCCAGAATGGATTGAAGAGAGACAGCGGCACTCCCCCCGTGATGTGACTCTGCCGGTTGAGAGGGGGGATTGCCTATTTGAGAAGTACGGACGCGCCTCGACTCTTTCGACGGAGATGATTCAATTTTCCTCCTCGCACATTGGAGCAGATCGTTGAGCTGTGTCTGGGGAACCAGGAGTCGTCTCCGCGCCTTCGCGTAGGAATTCTGGCACTCCACGCATCTCCCGTGATCCCGAGCCTCTCTGCAGTCTCAGTCACCGACACTTGAGATGCACACTCAAGCGTGAGCGTTAGGTCTCGCGTTGTTTCCCGCTCCGACCTGATGTACTAGAATCAGTGAAGGCTGATGAGTTACCCTCGAATCTCGGTTCGAATGAACTCTCCGCTCCCTCTCTCGCCCCGTTGCCTCCTGCCTGACACAACCCATGCTGCGCTGCAACTCGATCGCCATTCTGTGGACCGTCTTTGTACTGGCGGCCATCGCCGGTCTCGCGCCCGCTGAGGAACCGAAGCCTCCCGCCGCACCCGAACAGCAGGCTGCCGAGCCACTCGATCCCGAGCATGCCAAGAAGGCTGCGGAGTCGTTGGCTGTCTTTAAAGAGCACGTCAAGCCGATCCTTGTGCAGCATTGTCTCGACTGCCACGGGGGAAAGGCCATCAAGGCCGACTTCGATCTCTCGACGCGGGAAAAACTCCTCGCCAGCGGATACGTGGAGAAGACTGCGGAGGCGAGCCAGTTGTTTGCAGTCGTGACCCATGCCGAAGAGCCGACGATGCCGTTCAAGTTGCCGAAGCTCTCCGATGAAGAGATCGGCCATCTCAAGAACTGGCTCGATCTCGGCTTCGTCTATGACGCCCCATTGGTGGAGCAGAAAGACCCGACCAAAGAGCGCGAGGTCACCGACAACGATCGACAGTTCTGGTCGTTCAAGCCGCTGGGGGCCGCGTTGTTGCCCGCCGTTCATGACGAAGATTGGCCACAGAACAACATCGACCGGTATATCCTCGCGGCTCAGGAAGCCAAGGGGCTGCATCCCAATCCCGCAGCTGATCGCCTGACGCTGATCCGCCGGGCGTCGCTCGACCTGCTGGGGATTCCGCCGACTCCGGAAGAGGTCGAGACCTTTATCCATGACCCCGACCCGCAGGCGTATGAGAAGCTGGTTGATCGGCTGTTGGAGTCGCCTCGATTCGGGGAGCGCTGGGCGCGGCACTGGATGGATGTCGCGCGGTTCGCCGAGTCCCATGGGTATGAGCAGGATTACGATCGACCGAATGCGTATCACTACCGCGATTTCCTGATTCGGGCCCTGAACGCGGACATGCCGTATGACCAGTTTGTGAAGTGGCAGCTGGCCGGTGATGAACTGGCTCCCACCACTCCCGACGCTTTGATGGCCACCGGGTTCCTGGGAGCTGGGGCGTTCCCGACTCAGCTGACGGAAGATGAGTTCGAGCGGGCGCGGTACGACGAACTCGATGACATGACCGCCACGACCGGAGTGGCCTTCCTGGGGCTCTCCGTGGGATGTGCGCGATGCCATGACCACAAGTTTGATCCCATCCCCGCGAGAGACTACTACCGCATGGCAGCTTGTTTCTCGTCGGCGATCCGAGGGGAAGTCGAACTCGATCTAACTCCCGAAGAGAACCAGAAACGCCGCGAGGTGTTTGCCGCCACGCAAGCGGACTTGATGAAGAAAATGGCAGACCTTGAACAGGGAGCGTTACCTGGACACTTCCAGCAGTGGCTGAAATCGTTCGATCCACAGACCTCATTCGACCCGTGGGAGTTGCTGGACCTCGGCACAGTGCAGGGCGACGCCGGCACAACATATGCAAAACAGCCCGACGGCTCGTCGCTCGCCACCGGGACCGCTCCACCGCAAGAGAATCTTGTCCTGACTGCGAAGACCACGCGTCGAGCAATCCGCAGCCTGCGCATCGAGGCACTGGCCCACGACTCGCTTCCCGCCAAGGGGCCAGGACGCGCTGGGAATGGGAACTTCGTGCTGGGCAATCTGAAGGTCTCCATGGCCGATGCAGCGGGGTCACGCGAGCTGAGGCTCTCGAATCCTCGTGCCACGCATCAACAGAACACCGACAGCCTCTCGATCGCCGCTTCAATCGACGCTGAGCCGTCCAATGGCTGGGCGGTCGATGCCGGCGGAATTGGGAAGGATCAAGCTGCTGTCGTCGACTTTGCGGAACCAGTCGGGACCGGCGATGAAATCACGTTGACGATCACGATGTCCTTCCAGAATGGGAATCCTCAGCATCTCCTGGGACGGTTCCGACTCTCGATCACTGATCGGGAGAACCAGGCCCCCTCGGTCGGGGGGACCGGCCCGGATGCCAAGATTCGCGAGGCACTCGCCGCTGCGAAGGCCGGAGCGACACCCACCAGCGACGCTTACAAGACCGCTTTGGAGTGGTACAAGCTCATCGCTTCGACCGAGTACCTGGCCCTCATGACCGCTCTCGATAAGCACGTTGCCGCCGGTCCGGGGGCGCAGCTGACAAAGGTGATGGTCACCAGCGAGGGGCTGCCACTGCTGCCGCATCATGCGAACGATCGCGGCTTCCCGCACTTCTACCCCGAGATGTTCCTTCTCAAACGCGGCGACATTCATCAGAAGGTCGAACCGGTCACTCCCGGTTATCTCCGCGTCTTGATGTCAGCTGCGGCGACTCCCGAGCAGTGGAAAGTTGCCCCGCCGCAGGACTGGACCCGCACTCGGTACAGCCGCACCTCGCTCGCGAACTGGATCACCGATCCCGTCGAAGGGGCAGGGCAGTTGGCCGCGCGCGTGATGGTCAATCGTCTGTGGCAGCACCACTTCGGTCGCGGTTTGGTGGCGACCCCGAACGATTTTGGCTTCCAGGGGGAACGTCCGACTCACCCGGAGCTGCTCGATGCTCTGGCCCGTGATCTGATTGATGGCGGCTGGAAGATGAAGCGGCTCCACCGGCAGATCATGCTCAGCGCGACCTATCGCCAGACGACAGTCTTCGATGAGGAGCGGGCGACGATCGATCGACCGAATCTGCTCCTGTGGAGGCAGTCTCCGCAACGCCTGGAAGCGGAGCCGATTCGCGACAGCTTGCTGGCCGTCTCTGGACAGCTCGATGCGACGATGTTCGGTCCCGGCACGCTCGACCAGAACATGAACCGCCGGAGCGTCTACTTCTTCATCAAGCGCAGCCAGCTGATCCCCATGATGATGCTGTTCGACTGGCCCGAACATCTGGTCAGCATCGGGCAGCGTTCCAGTACGACCGTCGCCCCACAGGCGTTGATGTTCCTGAACAGCGACCAGGATCGCCGTTATGCCAGCGCTCTCGCCAGACGACTCGCAGCCGATTCGTTGTCCGCCAAGATCACTCAAGCGTACCAGCTCTGTTACGGCCGCGCCCCGCACGACGCTGAACTCAAAATCGCGTCCGCGTTCCTCGATCAACAAACCGCGAAGTACACAGCCGCGAGTCATGCGAACCCCAACGCAGCCGCCCTCACCGACCTGTGCCAGGCGCTGCTGGCATCGAGTGAGTTTGTGTATCGACCGTGACCATCCCAGGAACTTGGAGCATCGGTGTATCGTGAATCGCACGGATTGTTCAACAGGCTGTTTTCCGGACGACGCATTCAGCTCATGGCGAGAATTGTGTCGTTGTTTAGATTCCGATCCCCTGCGAGGATGGATCTTTCGAGGGCTTGCACGCTACGATTTCCACTCCAGCTCATCGCTCGAACGACTACTGATTCGTGAAGGAATGCCGACGTCTCAATGGATTTCTGCAGAGAAGTTGGCTGTTGAACACTTCAAGGGGTTAGTGAAAAAGTTAAAAGTAAGTGAGATGGTACAGACACTTCCTGCGGATGATGACACTCTGGGTTGGATGTCATTGATGCAGCATTATGGTGCACCCACTCGCCTTATCGATTGGACAAAGTCTCGGTATGTGGCATGTTGGTTTGCATATGCCAATGCTGGTCTCGGTTTTGATTCAGCTTTGTGGCTCCTCAATGCTGATTTTTGTCGGAGCATTTATGGTAGGCGGTTGACTCAAGGCGAACAGTTGTGGGTTCCTCCTCGCGAGAAGTGTCGTAGTGGAGACGGAGTGAGATCGGCATCGACTGACGCATTTGAGCAGCGAGTGAAGGACGAAAACGGCCTTATTCAACACATTATTAAAACACGGTCAATATGGCCGCTCCCGATACCAATTGTTGATCCAGATGATCGGATGAAGAAACAAGAAGGTTGCTTTGTCTGTTTGGGGGTGTTGGGGCACGACCCGCCAATACTTTCATATCTGTTGGAACCGGGGAAGTACCCAGAAGCGAACGGACGGGTTTTTCGACCGACATCATTCTATTGCGAGAATGGTCAAACAGAAATTGGTCCAGGACATCCACCTCTCACGGAGCGGCCTTGTGATCCGCAAGACTATATTATCAAGATTCGACTTCGTCATGAGTGGAGGAACGAAGCAATGCAGAGTCTCACTGAAATGGGAATTACAGCAGACAATCTGTTCCCAGGGCTAGATGGTGTTGGAAGAAGCACAGAGCTGTTTATCCGCAATCAGATGTGGTCTGACGCCAGTATGTCGATTCCTAGCTCAGATTGCTGAAGCTTGGCTCGGCTGGAGTCTTGCCTTCGCGGCACATGAACGTGGCCTACTCGCCCTCTTCCCAGGGATTGACCAGTCGTGTTTTCGTATCCTGAAAGTGCTTCGTATTGCGGGTGGCTAGAGTTCCGCGACGGGCCGCGACGATTCCGGCAATCATGACATCCCGGATCTCGACGGGGCGTCCTTTAGCTCGGAGGCGGGCCGAGATGGACGCTGCCTCATCGGCGGCTGCGACATCAAAGTCGAGAACTCGGCCACTCAAATCTTCGGTCAGGGCCGTGAGGAATGCCTCTTGAAGTGTGCGTTGACGCTTGCCCTTGGCCATCGCCTCCGATTCAAAACCGATTTCAAAGACGGTCAAACTCGTCGTGCCGGTCTGATTGACAATCTCATGCGTGTCGAAATCCAAACGGCCGACTTTGTGATTGCTGACCTGACTCATCGTAATCCGGGAGCCTACTGGGAGGCGGGTTACGCAGAGGGACTGGGAAAGCCGGTGATCTTCACCTGTGAGAAGAGTGTGTTCGACGAAAAGAAAACGCACTTCGACACGAATCACCATCTCACCATCGTGTGGGACGCGATAACTCCTGATGTCGCGGGGAAAGAACTCACGGCCACGATTCGGGCCACTCTGCCGCATCTTTCGAAAATGTCTGACTGAACCACCGTTAGGGAGGGCGAAGCTCCTGCTGAGCCGCGACCCATGAGAGACGTTGAACTGCACGCACGGCTCGGCAGGAGCCTCGCCCTCCCGGCATCGCCCGCTCGGTCGATCTCATCCTGAACGATGGATTATTGCTCGTCCCAGCGGAGTTCATTCAGGACTCCCTGGTACCGCCATTCCTCGGGGTGTTGAACCAATTCGTGACGCACCGCGTTGTGGCGGATGTACTCCCATTTCTCCTCGTACTGTCGTCCTGACCGCAACCGGGTGTCCCAGTCATCCGCTTGCCAGCGATGGTCGGCGACCTTGTGGCGTTTCGTGAACTGCGACTTCCAATACTTCATCCAGCTCTTGAACTCGATATCAATTGCGGTTGCAGCTGCGAACAAATGGATGTGGTCGGGCATGATGATGTATCGGCCCACGAGCCAAGCAGAGGCTGCGCTCCAAACCTCTCTCAGAAGTTCGTGGGTTTCATCGTTTGCCAGCCACGGCTGTCGATCCTTGGTACAAACCGTGTCGAAGAGGATTGTGGGTTGCCCCTCAATATAGAGGACTCCGTGTGCGGGATGCTTTCGCTGAGGTTGACTGGGCGAAGCGTCGCTCATGGAACAACTCCTTTGATCTCGCACGCAGCTGAGCCGTGCGAGTGGTTTCGGGAGGGCGAAGCTCCTGCTGAGCCGCGAACCAAGATCAACGTTGAATTGCACGCACGGCTCGGCAGGAGCCTCGCCCTCCCAGTGTGAAGCCTCCCACTCGGCCTACTTCGAGTGGTCCTGTCGCGGTGTATTCAATGAGTGCGGCTCGGTCAGACGTCCGTAGAACTCCGGACGGCGGTCGGCCATGCGGTCGATGATGTGTTTGTCGGGGACGCGGACAATCCGTTTCTGGCGGGAGCGGAGCGGGTCGACATCGGCATAGAGGATGGCGGCCTCGGTACCTGCCGCACGCGTGAGGACTTGGCCGTTGGGGGCACAGGTACTGCTCTCGCCGATGAACTGAAACCCGCGTTCCATTCCCACGCGATTCACAGCTGCGAAGTAGACCTGGTTCTCCATGGCCCGGCAGGGGATGGAGCAGCTGGCCATGGTCTCGGCACCCGGCGGCCAGTTGGTGGGGAGAACAATCAGGTCGGCTCCGAGGAGGGCCAGCGAGCGGGCCGCTTCGGGGAATGCGGCGTCGTAGCAGATCAGCATGCCGATCTTGACGCCCTCGACCTCGTGAATCGCGAACGGCTTGTTGCCCGGAGTCGAGAACATGTCGACGCCCAGATAGGGCAGGTGGACCTTGCGGTAGACTCCGACGACGCCCCGTGGCCCGGTCAGGACTGCGGCGTTAATGACACGCTCGCCATCTTCCTCCAGCATGCCAAAGACCGCATAACAATTCAGTTCGCGACAGGCCGCTGTCATCGCCTGAACGGATGGGCCTTCGATCGGCTCGGCATATGGGCGGGCCTCAGCGAGCGACCCAAAGCAGTAGCCGGGAACCGCACATTCGGGAAAGATCGACAGCCGGACACCCTCGCGCGTGGTGATTCGCAGCTGCTCAATCATCCGCGCGACGTTGCCGGCGTTATCGGTGATCGAGATGTCCATCTGAACGCTGGCGATCTTCATATGGATCTCTGGCAAGCTGTGAGGGTGAATACAGAATCGCTTTAATCAGGTCGCGGAGTCTTACTCCGTGAGCAGCTTCGACAGTTGCTCATGAACAGCAGTCCCGTTGGAGGCCAGCAGATCGGGGGTCTCGATGCTAAATGCACCGCCGCCGGTGGTCGTGATTCGTCCGCCCGCTTCGGTCACGAGCAAGACCCCGGCGGCCATGTCCCACGGCATCAGGTTCGTCGACCAGAAGGCGTCGATGCGACCGCACGTGACGTAGCAGAGATTCAGAGCTGCGGAACCGGTGCGCTGGACCGATTGAGCCTGTGTAATCACCTTGAGAAACCGGGCGATGGCGG
This sequence comes from Planctomycetota bacterium, assembly GCA_043777375.1. Classification (GTDB taxonomy): domain Bacteria; phylum Planctomycetota; class Planctomycetia; order Planctomycetales; family Planctomycetaceae; genus TH-plancto1. Next base: position 12,954 of record JAYWHX010000139.1, read on the forward strand.
GGCTTTCGGATGTCGTCTTCACGGGCAGGCTCGCGATGCACATGGCCTCGGACAGTTTGTTGACCTCGGAGCAGCGCAGCCGCTGCCCATTGAGAAACGCTCCCGAGCCTTTCATGGCCGAGAACATCTCATCGCGAGTCGGGTCGTAGATGACGCCGACGATCAGTTCCCCGCGACACTCCAGCCCGATGGAGACACAGTAGTACGGGAAGCCGTGAACGTAGTTGCCGGTACCGTCGAGTGGGTCGATGACCCAGCGGTACTCGCTGGTGCCGCATTGCTTGTCGAGTCCCTCTTCTCCGAGAAACTTATGGTCGGGATAGCGAGTTTGGATGAAGTCGAAGATCGCCTCTTGCGAAGCGAGGTCGGCTTCGGTCACGAGGTTCGCGGGGCTTTTCTCGCGAGCTGTGAATTTGGATTGCCACTGCTGGAGGATTCGCCCGCCGATGCGAGCGGCGTCTTGAGCGGTTTGGAGAAAGGTCAGCACTGAGGAGAACTCCGGGGAAGCACAGAGACCGAGACTCAAAGGCAGAGGCCGGAGCACTCTGTTCCTTCAAGCCTGTGTCGTTCGTGAAATCAGTGGACAACAAACACTTGGGATCATTTGCTCGAACCGTAAGGGGAGTGATCCACAGATTTCACAGATGGCACAGATTCAGAGTTGGAGGAGGAAGCGTTTTCGAATGGTGGCGAGTGAGGTCAGCCCAAGAGTGCATGATGTGTACAAGATGATTTATGCCGTGGCGAATGCCGCTGGAACGCTTCCAGCCTTGGCCATCTCGTGGCAGTTGGCGAGGATCGCTTCATCTGAGGGTTGGACGCCCTCAGCTTGTTGTTTGCGGAACTGTTCAGCCACTTCGAGGATTTCCTGGTAGACCTCGTCGTGCTGATCTTCATCGATGCGGTCAGTAAAGATGAAGCCTTCGATGTGGTCGTATTCGTGCTGAATCACGCGGGCCAGAAAGCCCTTGATCTTGCGTTTGCTGCTTTGGCCGTTCAAGTCAAAGGCATCGATGGTGATTTCGGCAGGGCGTTCGACATCGCTGTAGATTTTCGGCAGGCTCAGACAGCCCTCTTCGTGGATATCTGAGCCACGCCGCGAGGTAATCAGTGGGTTGATGAAGACCTGCTCTTCATCCGTCTTCGCAGGGTCGCCCGAGGGATTCACAATAAAGAACCGAAACGGCAGCCCCACCTGATTGGCGGCCAGTCCGACTCCCTTGGACTCGTACATCAACTCAAACATCCGCCGGATGGTCGCTCGTAGGGCATCATCGATCCGCAGCACATCCACGGAAGGAAACCGCAAAGCCGGATGGGGAAACAACACAATCTGCATGGAACCAACACCATCACTGGGGACAACACCTGGCGAACCACCTGCTGGCAGCCTCACACCCAATTCGCGAGATGGAAAAGTATAGGCGAATTTCTCAAAAAATCGGAGCCATTCGCAGGCAGTTTCCCAACATGGTGTTTGGGCCAGCGCTGCGGTTCGGCCGCGACGGCGTTACTGCCAACAAATGAGTTGTATTGTCTCTTGGTCCTTTAGCGGGGAAATGCGAGAATCTTTCACGAGGTGTGTCACTCTCAAAAGGCTTCCGAGGTATCAACCCTGGTGACTGCACAGCGTTCTTGGATTCGAGATTCTGGCATGGATCAACTTCCCTCCGACCATTGGCAACTGGGCCGCATTCTTGCAGCCAGCGTGGGGTTATTGTGTGTCGTGGGAATCTTGTTCTGGCTGGGCTCAGAGGACGCCCGATCAACAACAGCAAGGGCTGCCTCAACGCAGTCTGCCGAAGTGCCCCCTTCGGTCGCTGAGGAGACGCCGATTCACGATACGCCAGTTTCGGAACCTGCAGCTGAGCAAGCCGCTACTCTCCCGACGATTTCGCCGGTAGTCGTGGCGGCAGAGGCCACGCGCAAGGAAGAGTTGAAGGCTCAATTTGTCGGCGTTTGGTTTCACGCTGAAAATGGCGAGCAGTGGATCGAGAACCGCTCTGATGGAACCTCGCGAATGCTCCTGAAACTCGATTTTGTGGCATCGTTGTTGTATGGCAAGCAGACGGCGATGGAGTTGAAGTGGGATGTCACAGACGGCGTTCTGTCGCATACTGTCGTCAGTGGTTCACCACAGAAGAACGTCGACAGCCTCACCAAAGATTTCGGCCAAGCTCGCGAGTATGTCATTCTTGAAATGACACCCGAACGAATGCTACTGGAGACCAAAGACGAAAAGAAAAAGAAAGACCTCTGGACCCGGATGCCCGCCCCCCAGGAGTGGGCAGTGCAAACGCCCAAGACGGAAAAACCCGAGCCCGCGGGTCACCCATGAGAACTGCTCGCTCTACACTCGCTAGTTTACTGGATGCGAGCGACCCGTGAGTACTCAGAATGGGATCGTTTTCCAGCCTCAGTCTTTTCGCAGATGATGACCGGTTGGAAGCCGATTCCAAGGATCGGACAAGTCAGACGGTGCCCCACATTGGTGTGGTCCAAACCAACGTTCCGAGTTTACCCTCTGTGACTTAAACAGAAGGCAACAAAGGAAACGAAGAAACAGTGAATCTGAACCTTCGATTTCTTCGTTGCCTTCTGTTCAAATCGTCAGTAGGTAACGGCAGAACTCTGACAAATTCTGCGAGAGGGAATTCAGTCTGAGAGAGTCTTGTTACGCAGCCTTCTTCAACCGTGATGGAGTCCATTCTGTACCGGAATACTCCTTTACAATTTCTCGCAGCTTGGACAATGCTGATTGAGAATCTTCAGTCGAGGCTTCCTCCAAATCGCTGATTCGCGAAATGATTTCGATCATCGTGGGGGCGTGCTCGCTATTGCCGCAGAAGATCTTCTCATGAACCTTCTTGGCTCCCGTTTCAGTCTCGTAGAACAGTTCTTCGTACAGCTTTTCGCCGGGACGCAGGCCGGTGAATTCAATATCGATGTCTTCGGGGTACCGCAGCCCGGACAGCATGATCATGTCTTTGGCGAGATCGACAATCTTGACTGGATCACCCATATCCAGAATCAGCACGTCGCCGCTGGAGCCGACAGCGCCCGCTTGAATGACCAGCTGGACAGCTTCGGGAATCGTCATGAAGAACCGCTGCATGTCGGGATGCGTGACGGAGATGGGTCCGCCGATTTCGATCTGCTTACGGAACGTGGGAACCACGCTGCCCATCGAGTTCAGCACGTTGCCGAAACGAACTGTGATGAAGCTGGTATCGCCTAGTCGGGACAGTGACTGGACGTACTTCTCGGCAATTAACTTGGTCGCCCCCATCACGCTGCTGGGGCGGACTGCCTTGTCAGTGGAGATCTGGACGAAGCGTTCGACGCCATGACGTCGGGCTGCGTCAGCCACAGCTTTCGTTCCGAGAACGTTGTTGGTAATGGCGGCCTGGGGATTGTCCTCCATCAATGGGACATGCTTGTAGGCCGCTGCATGGAAGATGATTTGCGGCTGATGCTCGGAGAGGACTCGGTTCAGCGTGTTTTCATCGAGGATGTCGGCCACGAAGTAGCGAATCTGTTCCGCGCTGCGTTCTCGTTTGACGAATTCCTGCTCCATCGTAAACACGCCGAACTCGGATTGATCATAAATCAGTAACATCTCGGGATTCAGCGCCAGCAGCTGACGACACAGCTCGCTGCCGATGCTGCCCGCACCGCCAGTGACCATCACGCGGCGACCGGTGACGTAACCCTTGATCGAGTCCATGTCGAGGCGATTCGGTTCCCGCCTCAGCAGATCAGATACGGTCACATCGCGTGCGGCGAGTTTGAAGCGCCCCCCGACCATTTCATCGACAGTTGGGATGATATGAACTTTGACGCCAGCATTCGCGCAGTCACGCAGAATGGATCGCACGACACGTCCAGGCACGCTCCCTGGAATTAGCAGATTGCGAGCTCGTGACTCCTCACAAATCTCCTCCCAGCCCTGGCTTGGATTATGAACACGTACCCCCGCGATCAAGGAGGTGTGTCGTCTCGCAGTCTCAGACACGAACCCCACCACGCGAAACGGTAACCGAGTCGAGTGCATTGCACTTAGCATTTGCAGGATGCCAATCGACTGAGAGTCGACTCCATAAATCAGTGTTCGGCTGCGCCCTTTCCGCTTCATCAGCGGAGAGAGAATTTCCATCCACGTGCGGTATGCAAATCGGACAGTCGTGAGCAACAGCAACGAGAGCAATGCATCGACCAGCAGGATCGATCGCGGGATTCTGGATGCCTCGGGGAGTAGCAAGTTGCAAGCGAGTAGCACGGCAGCTGCGCCGATGGATCCCAAGCCGACAAACACGAGGTCTAAAACAGTGACATACCGAAACGTGCGTCGCCATTCGGCAGTGGCCCAGCAAGCCGCGAACTTCACGAGCATGACCAAGGGCAGGGTGGTCCAAAACACCTCTCGAAACAGCTGGGGGACATCGAAATCGAAGCGAAGAGCCGTCGATGCTGCGTAGCAGAACCAAAAGACCAGGAAATGGACTGGAAGGATGGCAGCCAGGCGGTGCTTCATTGATCGCGATCCTGAATGCACCAGCGGCCAGGAGGCGCTGTCATCGACGAGCGTCGACTCCTGCGTCTCACCCGAAACCGACCCTGCACGGAGTTCGATGTCCGTGGGGAGAGGCCGATCGGAATGTGGACGTTGGTCACTCACTCTGCATCGCTCAGTCGTGGAGAGGACTTGATGAGATTGAATTCGAAAGTCGAGAGAACACACAAAATCAAGTGTTGGACCGGCGAACTTTGTACACGAGGCCCACTGCCTCCGTGAAACGGGATATTCAGGCGGCCTGGCTGGCTCGCGGAGACGTGGCAGTCTGGAGGGTCTCGGCGATCCTCTGGCTCATCTCCTGCATGTGCTGCGGCTCCAATGTGGGATGTACGACGAACATGAGGCTGCGCTCACCCAGGCTGCGAGAGACGAGGCAAGGCTGGGCAGGGGCGAGTCCTAAGTTCTGGAAGGCTCGCTCGAGGTAGATCTCCGAACAGCTTCCGACACCGCACGGCACGCCACGCAATTGAAGTTCTCGCACAATGCGGTCCCGAGACCAGCCGTCCGCCAGTCTCTCCGGGCGCACAAAAGCGTAGTGTTTGTAGTAACTGTGGTACTGGGATGGTCCGGGCTGTGGGATGTGGACGAGTTCGCTGTTCAACAGTGATCGCGTGAGGATCTCGGCATTCCTCCGGCGGACATTGATCCACTCGGGGAGTCGTGACAGCTGGATTCGTCCGAGTGCGGCCTGCATCTCGGTCAATCGCCAGTTGGTGCCGATCGAATCGTGCAACCAGCGGAAGATCCCCGTGTGCTCGGTTTTGTAGACGGTATCCCATCCTTTACCGTGGTCCTTGTAGCTCCAGGCTTTCTTCCACAGGGCTTCGTCCTGGAATGTGACGAGACCACCTTCGCCCCCTGTGGTGATAATCTTATCTTGGCAGAATGAGAAGCAACCGGCATCGCCGATGGAGCCGACCGGACGACCTTTGTCGAACGCCCCATGCGCTTGAGCACAGTCTTCAATCACTCGGATGCCGCGAGGACGGGCGAGGTCGAGAATCGGGTCCATGTCGCAGGGCCATCCGGCCAGATGGACCACAATGATGGCCCGCGTGCGTGAGGTAATGAGTGGCGCGATCGTGGCCGCTGAGACGTTCTGGCTCTCGGGATCGACATCCGCGAAGATCGGCTTGGCCCCCCGCGTCACGACACTGCTGGCTGTGGCCAGGAATGTGCGACAGGGGACGATCACTTCATCGCCGGGGCCAATATCGAATGCCTCCAGCACGAGTTCAATCGCGTTGGTTCCATTCGCGACCGCAATCGCATGGGGGACTTCGAGTGAGGCAGCGTATTCCGTCTCGAACTGACGGCAGACATTCCCGGTCCAGTAATTCACTTGGCCCGAGCGCAAGACTTGCTCCACGGCATCAATCTGCTCGTTGTCGTAAGCTGGCCAACTGGGCCAGCCATGCAAGGAAACCCCATTGGGCGCAGCAGAAGCCGCAGTCCCGGTGGATGTGATGGAGGCCATGTTTTTTGTGTGGAAACGTACGACGCGGACGCATCGCACCAGATGGCGGGGATCGGCAGGAGTTGCCGACAGATGCATGTGTTCTAGGTCAGATTCGTCGAGAAGGTCAACGGGATTTGTCCCGGAAGCTGTTGCTCGACAGGCTGATTGTAATAAGGAAAAAGGGCGAATTGGTGGTTACCGAACATGTGTTCGGGCATCGACTTGCATCCCAATGGCTCCCTGTGACCTCGGGAGATGACCGCTTGCAAACATGAAGGCACTCAGTTTCGCGCCCCCGGATTCTCGCTTTTCGATGAGTGACGGATTAGACACCCGAGGAAAAAGTATCGCGCAGAGGCGAGGAGGACGCAGAGAAATGCTCAGCGATGTTGTGACTCTCTGCGTCCCCCGCGCCTCTGCGTGACACTCTCTGGGAGATTGACATCCCCATGTTCATCCGGGAAATGGGGCTCTGGCCTCTTCGCCGAACACCAACGACATTCCTTTCAGTAGGCGAGTCTTTTAGTCCTTCACGATCTTCGCCTTCGCCCGCAGCGTTTTGACCGTTGCTTTCCAGAGTTCATCGCCGAGGACACGAAGAATCGCGGGGCGGGCATCTTCGAGGCTCAGCTCTCCTTCGAGGCGTTCAGTCGCCTGGACTAAGTGAACCCCCACAGAGGACCGAATCGGCGCGCTGATCTCTCCGACCTTCAGCGTAAACGCAGCCGCTGCCACTGGAGCTGGGACACTTCCCTGGTACCGAATGAAGCCGACGTCCCCTCCACTCTTCGCAGTGGGGCTGGTGGAGTGAGCGACAGCGGCAGCTGTAAACTCGATCGTCCCGGCTGTGATTTGCTGACGCACATTGGTCAAGAGCTTCTCGGCCTGTGTCCATTCGTCCGGTGTCCCCGGCGCGGCGATCGAACGGACAATCTGGCTGATGCGGATTTGTGTCCCGTCGAGCTGTTCACGATGTGCCTCAAAGTAGTCTCGGATTTGTTCCTCTTTGATGGTTCGCCGGACGTAGGCCTGCCAGCCGACGGAGATGCGAGCCGACTGCCGGATATCGTCTTCCGTCAACTGAAGTTTGGAGAGGACCGCTTCCACGGTATCACCCCCACTTTCGATTCCAGTTCGCACATACAGGACCAGGTTCTCGACATCTTCTGCGAGCGGGTCTGCTCCCTTGGCGGCGATGAACTTGGCGACCAGGGTGCGATCGATCACTCGATCCAGCGCAGTTGCGTGTTCGGCGGTAGCGGCAGGCCGAGAGCCGGACAGCAATTGCTCCAAATCGACATCTCGCTGCGTGACCGGTTGGCCGTTGACGGTCGCCAGCCGAGTGGCAGGAGAGTCCGCAAAACAAGCGGAACAACAAACGGCCCACAGCGCGAGCAGTCCCCACCGTGTCAACTCTCGATGCAGTTCAACGAATTGTCGCATGGCCACCCTCCCTGGAAATCGCGGCGACGAATTGAGTCGCACAGACGCCAAGGACTATCTTACAGGTCCAGCGACGCTGGGGTCACGCCTGAACCGATTTATTGGGACTTAAGATCACAGATTCTGAGGTGTCTTGGACTCTCATCAATTCGTCGTACAGTGCGTCGAGCTTTCTTAGATCGGAACTGGACTGGTGCATCACCGACTTCTCATGTCCGGCCGAGGATGACGGAGGCAGGATGAAGCTAATGCTGCTTTGCGAAAGAATGTGTCGGTCGAGTCGGCCCTGAACGTGGACCTGTTCCTCGTGAGCGCTCTGCTCCTCACGCTGAGTCCCCGTGAACTCCAGCGCGATAAACGCCAGAAATCCCGCCAGGCCACAGGACAGAACGTACGGCGACAGGCTTTCCGAGACGATCTTTCCCACGGTAAGCCCAATCAGGAACCCGCTGAGGATGAGAATCGTCGACGCACTGATCAGTTTCGGTTCGTTCTTCTTCATGATGAATGGCTTTCCACGAGGGAAAATCGATGCTGCACAAAATGAGATGACTTGGTTATGAAACCTAGGTCACGCTCCGAATGACGTCAAAAAGAAACCCAGTTGCGAGATTGAAACAGCCACGATTCCAGAAACTGACGGCGACAGGTTACAACTCGTTTAACGGATACTCCCAATATCGCGACACTCTCCCCTCCGTGAGGCCTCGTGACAAACAGCCCGAATCTTCGTGAAGAACAGCTGAGTGCTGCCCTGCAAACTCTTCTGGAGCAGGTCGAGCAGGGGCGAACCATTCTTTGGTCAGAGATCGGCTCCCAGCATCCAGAATTGGTTGGAGAACTGAGGGAGCTTGTGGGAGCCGCTCAGCTCGCCCACGCTTTGGGGAGTCCACCAGCACTCTCGCTGGGCGATTACTCGGGGTCGGGGGCGACCTCGGCACCGGTTGGCTTTGCCGACTACGAACAGCTCACCGAGATTGGTCGCGGTGGCATGGGGGTCGTGTTCAAGGCCCATCAGCGGAGCTTGAACCGCGATGTTGCCCTCAAAATGATGGTCCGGGGGGTCTTCGCCACGCCCGATGATCTGCGTCGATTCCGGACCGAGGCGGAATCCGCTGCCAAGCTGACCCACCCCCATATCGTCTCGGTGTACGAGGTCGGCGAGCAATCCGGACTCCCGTTTTTCAGCATGCAATTGGTTGAGGGAGAGACCCTCGCCGAACGGATCAGCCAGAACCTGCTCGCCCCGCGAGAGGCCGCTGTTCTTTTGATCCCTGTTTGCCGCGCGATCGCCTATGCCCATCGCAGCGGAGTGCTGCACCGGGACATGAAGCCGTCAAATATTCTGCTGGACCGTGAGGACCACCCGTACGTCTCCGATTTCGGACTCGCCCGCATCGTCCGCATCGAGGGCAGCTCTCTGGCTGGTGCCACAGCTGGAGAACTGCTGGCCCCCTCGGTCGAAGTGTTGCGATCACTCACTCGCACGGGGGCCGTGCTGGGCACTCCCGGTTACATGGCTCCGGAACAGGCGATCGGCGACCCCAGCCAGATCGGCCCGGCGGCTGACGTTTACAGCCTGGGAGCGGTGCTGTTTGCCATGCTGACGGGGCGACCCCCGTTCCAGTGTGCATCACCCGCCGATGCGGTCATTATGGCTCTGGAGCATGAGCCGCCACCGCCGCGACTGCTTAATCCACTCATCGATGTCGATCTGGAAATGATCGTGCTGAAGGCTCTCCAGAAACCCGCTGATCTGCGGTATACGACAGCTGATGAATTGGCCGATGACTTGCAGTCATTCCTGAACCACGAGCCCGTGCAGGCCCGCTCTTCACGCCTCGCCGACATCCTCAGTCGCGCGTTCCGCCCGACCCATCATGCGGGCATCCTGCGGAACTGGGGGCTGCTCTGGATGTGGCACTCGCTCGTGCTGCTGGTCTTGTGCCTGACCACGAATTATATGCAATGGAAAGAGGTCACGTCGCGGCTTCCCTATGTGGGACTGTGGACGATTGGCCTGGGAGCCTGGGCCTTGGCGTTCTGGCAGATGCGGCATCGTGCGGGACCAGTGACATTCGTCGAGCGGCAGATCGCTCACCTGTGGGCCGCGAGCATGGCCAGTTCGTCGATGCTGTTTTTGATCGAGGCCCTCCTCGGCCTGCCAGTGTTGAAACTTTCGCCAGTGCTGGCTCTTTTCGCTGCCAGTGTCTTCGTCGGCAAAGCGGGCGTGCTGTCTGGCGAGTTCTACATTCAGGCGACCGTCATGCTCCTGTGCGCGATCCCCATGGCCCTCTTCCCTGACATCGGGATCACCGTCTTCGGCATCATCAGCGCCCTGACGTTCTTCATTCCAGGTTGGAAGTTCCACCGCGAACTGAAGGCGCGGAGGTGATGCTTTGAGAGTCACGTAGTCACGTAGGGTGGGACAAGCCGCTTTGGGCGCTGGCCCACCATCTGGCGGTGCCATGTCGCACATGGTGGGCCAGCGCTTGAAGCGAGCTTGTCCCACCCTGCAACGCTATATTACTGTCAGCCTTCTCTGGCCGCTCGCCGAAGAATCGGCGGCTAGCGTCTAGCCGCTCACTCAAATTGCGACTTGCGTCTCAACAAATGATGATAGTGCTGCGCGAACCGGTGGGCCTCATCGCGGACGAATTGCAGCAGGCGCAGGCCGAAGGAGTGGCGGCTGAGTTTGTAGGATTCGGACTCGCCGGGGAGGAAGACTTCTTCCTGTTGCTTGGCCAGTGAGATTGTGAACGGCGGCTTGATTTCTAGGGCTGCAAAGGTCTCCATGACGGCGTTCAGTTGTCCCTTGCCGCCGTCGATGAGCAGAATGTCAGGGAATGGTTCGCCGACCTGTTGCAGGCGGCGGAAGCGGCGGCTGACGATCTCGCGCATGCTCGCGTAGTCATCAATGCCTTCGACCGACTTGATGCGGAACCGCTTGTAACCTTGCTTAAACGGCAGACCGTCGATGAACTGCACCAGGCTGGCGACGGTTTCGCCGCCTTGCAGATGGGCGATGTCCATGCCCTCGATGCGTCGCGGAGGTTTGTCGAGGCCGAAGACCTGCTTGAGCCCGTTCATACCGCGCTTGGGGTCGACGTAGAACGCCTCCGGTTGGAGGTTGTTTTCGAGGGCACTCTTCAGGCTCCGATCGACGTTATCGAGGGCCTTGATCGCATCCCGCAGCTTCCCCGCCCGCTCGAATCGCAGCTCCTTCGAGGCAGTGAGCATCTCCTCCCGCAACTCCGCTAACAGGTCGGTCCCCTTACCATCCAGAAACAGCGTCAGCCGGCGGATGTCCTGCTTGTAGTCTTCTTTGCTGATTCGCAAATTGCACGGAGCAGTGCATTGATTAATGCTGGCCAGCAGGCACGGGCGAAACCACCGCCAGCGCTGGTCGTTCTCCTCGATGTCCAGCCCGCAGTTGCGGAACTTGAAGACCTTCTGCAGCACCACAATCGTTGCCCGCAGCTTCTTCGCATTCGTGAACGGCCCATAGAGCTTGACCCCGCTACTCGCCGGTTTGCGCGTGAACTCGACGCGGGGGAAGTCCTCGTTCGTCGTGATTTGCAGGTACGGAAAGGTCTTGTCGTCTTTGAGTTCCTGGTTGTACTTCGGCTGAATGTCCTTGATCAACCGCGATTCGAGCAGCAGGGCATCGACCTCGGTGTGGGTCTGAATGTAGTCGAGATCGGCGATCTCCGGGACCAGATTCGCCGTACGTTGATCGACCGCAGCTGTGGAGGAAAAGTAGCTCCCGGCGCGGCTGCGCAGGTTGATGGCCTTGCCCACGTAGATGACGCGTCCCTGGGCGTCCTTCATCAGGTACACACCGGGGGCGTCCGGGAAGGTTTTGACCTTCTCGCGCGGGGTCAACGGGGTGGGGGAACTTTCAGCCATTAGTGGTCAGCCAGAGAGTCAATTGGGGAGCGGCATGGCGTGAGCCTGTCGAGGCGTGGAGTGTAGCAGTCGCGTTCGACGTGGACCAAATCCGTGTGCTTTGGAATGCGGATCGACACGCATCACGAGCGAGTCACGCCTCGGCAGGCTCACGCCATGCCGCTCCTGGGCTGACGTCATTCTCCTGACTCGCTCTACCCTCAACCGCTAGCCAGCGTATATCCTCCCGGACGTTGTTGTCCCGTCCGCTTCCGCGAGGTTTGCGTTGGCCAAAGATTTGCGTCCCAATACTCCGGCTCCGGCCCCGGAACTTGATGAGTCCTCCGCAGCGGTGCGGTGGGCCGGGTTGCTAATCATCCTGCTCGGGATGTCGATGGCGACGTCGCGGCTGTTGTCGACGGGGCCGCTGAATAGTGCGAACGATCGCTCGAGGTGGTGTACGGTTTGGTCGTTGGCAGAAAAGGGGACCTATCAGATTGATGAGGCCCGCCAGAAGCCCGGCAGGGATACCATCGACCTCGTGAGGCATGAAGAGCACTTCTACTCCACCAAGCCGCCACTGCTGCCCTGGATCGTGACCCAGATGTATCGCGGGCTGAAGCTGTCGACCGGGTGGACGCTGGACACTCATCTGCTCACGGTGACCCGCATCCTTTTGTTTCTAATCAACATCGTGCCGATGACGATCGCGCTCGCGTTATGGCGGGGCATGATTGCCGAAAAGACCTCTGATCCGTTCGCCCAGCTGTTCGCGATGACGTTTCTGGCGGGAGGAACGTTGCTGTCTCCCTTTCTGGCGGTGTTCAACAACCACACGGTGGCAGCTGCGAGTGTCATGATCGCTCTCTGGGCGGTCGACCGCATTCACCGGAAGGTGAACGGCAAGTGGGAATTTGCACTGGCAGGAGTTGCCTTTGGGTTCACGGTGTGTAATGAACTGCCTTCCGCAGCGCTGGTCGGACTGGTGTTCCTGCTGCTCTGGAGCCAGGTCCCCCGGGCGATGTGGGCCATGCTGGTGGTTGCCTTTCTCGTTCCGATTGCCATGTTTTTCTGGACGAATTATCAGGCCACTGGCGGACTTCGACCGTTCTACTTCTTCTACGGCACCGAAAAATATCTATTCACCCACGAGGGCATCCCCAGCTACTGGATGGATCCCAAGGGAGTCGACGCCAATCGAGATGGGTTCTGGATCTACCTGCTGCATTGCACGGTGGGGCATCACGGCTGGTTCTCGCTGACACCCGCGTTTCTGTGGGCGCTGGTGGCGTGGATCATCCCCAAGTACCGCGACGCTGGGGACAACGGCGGACGCCTGCCGTTCCTCACCGGGGCGGTGTCATTCATTGTGTTCGCGTTCTATCTGCTGAAGACAGAGAACTACAACTACGGGGGCGTGAGTGTCGCTTTGCGCTGGATGCAATGGCTGGCTCCGGCGTGGGTGCTGGTGATGTTGCCCGCGATCGAGGGTTTGGGAAAGAACCGCTTCGGCCGAGTGGCAGTGCTGACCACACTGGCCTTGTCCGTCGTCTCCGCGTGGTGCCCCAGCGATGGCCCGTGGAAGCAGTCGTCACTGTTCACACTGATGGAGAAGGCGGGCTGGATCGATTACACCGATCCGCGCCCGGTACTTCCACGATCGGTTTATAGCTGGATCTATACTTTGCCTGATGGAGAGGGAGCCGACCCGAACTACTGGGCTGAGTTCGCGACCGACTCGCCGACCGCGGGGCGGGAGACGCTGAGGATCAGTGACGGAGGACATGCAGGTTCAGCGGGCATGCCATTGAGGCGAGTCGAATTTACCTGGAATGCGGGGCGGGCGAGTCAGGAATCAGAAACGATCATCATCAACCGGGGCCTGTTTCTCGCCGGGAAGCCAGTGCCGGAGTGCTTGGTCAAAGCGGCGAACACGTCACGCTCCACGAGCGAAGCGATCCAGCTGCTGACGGGTCTGCCGACTCCTGCGCAGTACTGGAGTTCGTCGATTCGCTACCTGCGGACAGCCATTCAGCGCGACGCCTTGAAGAGTCACCAAGCCTACGCCTATGTCCAGACAAAGTCTGCCCTCGGTCAGCCGGACATCCACTATACCCGCAATGTGTGGTTCAGCGATCAAGTGCCGTTTGGCGTTTTGCAAATGGAAGTACAGCGGCGAACGACCGACACCGCACTTCCCCATGCCGTTCAGAAATACTGGATCACCAAGGTCGGCAAGCGAGTGGAGATCGTCGAGAGAAAGTTGAGTGAATAGACTGCCATGTGGTTGATCTGAGAGTTCTCTCTGCGAGACCACAGCTCGCGTGAACTGTTCACTGTCGGCATCTGAGCTGAGTACGAAACCGATGTCATCCCTTGTCAGCCTGATCGAACGATTATTGACGACTCCCTATCATCCTCAACCGGATGATCAGAGGTTTATGGCTCGGGCGGAAACGCGGACTCAAGCGGGAGTCGAGGTGACTGTCGCGGTCCCCGACAGCCGAGAGTGCCAGCGTTTGTTTGGAACTCCACTGGCCAGCAAGGGGCTCCAACCGGTCTTCATTCGGGTCAGGAATGGATCGCAGACGATGTTGCGTCCACAGTTCCGGAGTATCGATCCGCAATACTTCACTCCGCTTGAGGCTGCAGCCCGGTGTCATTTTTCGATCGCCAAAAGGCTCTCGGCGTTTGGGATTATTGGCTGGTTATTCGCTCCGCTGTTATTGCTGATCCCACTGAAACTCATCACAGCTCATTGGGCGAATCGGCGGATGGATGCGTATTTTCAGAAGCAGGGATTGCATCGCCGCCCGATCTCTCCCGGCGAGACGGTCGAGGGGTTCGTGTACACGTCACTCGATGCGGGCACCAAGATTGTCCGCATCAATTTGATGGCGATTTCCCAATTCCACCATGATGCCTGGCGACCGCACCATACGTCGGAAGACAAGCCTGAATCGTCCGTGTCCAACGCCACGTCTTCTGCCAGCGATGTCAGTCTGACCTTCTCGCTGGCCGTTCCCAACATCTCACTCGACCACGAACACCAGCAACTGGCCGAGAGGTCCAAGACTGCGGAGTTCGAAGAGGTCAACGTGACCACGCTGATCGAGCGTCTCAGGTCCGTTTCAGTCGTCGTGTCGGATCGCAATTCTCGCGGCTCGGGTGACCCGGTCAACCTCGTGATTATCGGCTCTTTCGAGAAACTGCTGGTCTCATTCATGGGGCGCTGGGACGAGACCGAAGCGATTACCTTGGCGACTTGCTGGAAGACTGCGAAGGCCTTTCTACTCGGATCAGAATACCGCTATTCCCCGGTCAGCCCGCTGTACCTGTTCGGCCGTAGCCAGGACATCGCCTTGCAGCAGATTCGGCAGTCGATCAATGTGAGGATGCACTTGCGTCTCTGGTTATCTCCATTTCGACTCGAGGCTCAACCGGTGTGGGTGGGGCAAGTGAGCCGCGATATTGGGGTGCGACTGACCACCAAGACCTGGAACCTGACCACACATCGCATTGACCCGGACATCGACGAGTCTCGCGATTACGTGCTGGACGATCTGCTCGATGCGGAGCGCGTCGAAGCGGCGGGGCACGTGACAGCCACCACTCCAGCGACCGCAGACGTTCCTCGCCGGAATCTAACCGGCGATCCGTACTATACCGACGGGAAACGAGTCGTCATTCTGCTGACCGACCAGCCGGGGAAACCACGGTTTGTGGAGTGGTCGTGAAAATCAGCGAGCGGCACGGCGCTGACCGCTGGTTTCACTGACCGTCCGCATACAGAGGAACCGGCGAAGAGCCCTCAGTCATCCACCGGTCAGCCAGGGAGAGGTCAGCGAAAGGTTGCTTTCGCCCCCTTCATTTTCTGACGCGGCAGGCGACTCAATTCAGAGCGATTCGCATGACGACCGCACTCTGATGCATTCCGGATCGTTGGAATCCCCCTTGGCTTACCTTTCGCTGGGCGAAATCTGCATCGCTTCCCCGTATCCCCCTTGTGACATGTCCGCTCGCGACGTAAGTTTCACTTCACGCGGATGATAGGTGTCATCGCCTCCGAGACAGCGGGGCAGGGGAGTGACGAGTGTTCGACTGGCGAAAGCTCTGGCAACCGACGAAAACCGAACTCCGGCAGTTCTGGGGGATCGAATGGTCTCCCGAAGGATTGGTCGGAGCAGCAATCCGTATCGAGGGCGGGCGAGTCGCGCTCTCTCAGACGTTCTCCATTGCATTCACTGACGATCGCACCCCCGAGCGGGCCGCTGCTGACATCGCAACGGAACTCGCCCAGAAGACAACAGCTCTCGGCCTGAACGCTCCGTGCGTGGTGGTTGTCCCGCGCGAGACGGTGGTCGTGCGCCAGTTACAGCTGCCAAGCGTGCCAGCGGAAGAGCTACCCGCCTTGGTTAGCTTTCAGGCTGCGACCAAGTCGTCCACTCCGACGACAGCCATCGCCGTCGATTTTGTCCAACTCGGAGGACAAGGCGATGGGCAAGCGGTAATCGCTGTGGCGCTGGATGCCGTCCGCGTTCAGCGAGTGCGAGATTTGATCACCCGAGCCAAGCTGCAACTGATCGGGCTGGAGGTCAGTCCGTTCCTGGTCGCGGAATTGGTCGCCCGCGCTGAGGAGCAGGGCGGTACTCCGGATGTGCCGACGCTGATCGTGTCGCAGTCGGGCGACCGCGTCGAGATATCGATTTTGGATCGCCGCCGTCTGATTGCCACTCATGCCGTATGGTTGCCTGCTGGAGACGCAGCTCGGCATGTGTCGCCGCTGCAAATGGAAATCAATCGATGCCTGATCTCGCTGGGGCAATCACATCCCGGAGTCGAGGTCGATCAGGTCTACCTCGTGGAGGACGAGGAGGCGGACGCTGCCGTTGTGAAGGCCCTCAATGAACGGTTCGGGGCGAAGGTCCATCCCCTCGATCTGAATCTGTTCGGGTCGCCGATCCCGCCGAAGAATCGCTTGTCGTATGCCGCTTTGATCGCTCGCGGACTGGCTGGCGAATCTGGAATCATCCCCCGGGTGGACTTAGCCAATCCTCGTCGGCCCGCTGCCAAGCCTGACAATACACGCAGAAATCTAATCGCGGGCGGGGCCGCTGCGGCGCTGCTGCTCGGGGGAACGTGGTGGAATTTCAGCTCGCAGATGGCGAGCATGAATGCACAACTGGACGACCTGAATACCCAGATCGCTGGTCACAAGGCGGATGTGACGAATGGCAAAGACGACCTCGCGGCGGCGAAAGCCATCACGTTCTGGAGCGAAGGTGATCAGGATCAGCTGGCGGTCTGGGACCAGATTCACCAGCAGTTGCCCGGCACTGATCGACTGTACTTCACCGAACTGAAATCGCAGCCGTTGTCGGGGGCCAAACTGTTGAAAGTGACGGGGACCGCTCGGGCGCGTGATCCGGATGATGTCGACGACTTGCTTCAGAAGCTGGCCGATGCAGGCTGGCAGGTGAAGCCGATCTCGCCGATCAATTCGAAGAAAGACCCTGACTACCCTTGGCAGTTCACCGTGGAGGCCGATTTGCCTCGACCCGTTGAAGAGCCGCCCACTGAAGCCAAATCCGCACCCGTTGCCACCCCGACCTGAACCGGAGAGATCGCATGGATCGTCGCGAAAAACTCCTGGCCAGCGGGCTGGGGGCTGCCTTCTGCTTGTGGGTCGGTCTCACTTTGTATGACCGTCAGATCGCAATTCCTCTTAAGGAGAAAGACTCCGAGCTGTTGCAGGCTCAGCAAGACTCCCGCAAGAGCTTTGATGAGAAGAAGGCTCTCATCAAATCGCAAAAACTAGTGCGGGATTCGGTCAGCGATAGCCTGCCGCCCGATGGTCAGGATGCCCAACGCGTCTACTTGAAGTGGGCTCAGGAACTCGCTGAGCTGAGTCACTGGAAAGAGATCACTCCCAAGGGGATCGACTCCCGCCCGCTGCTGGGCAAGATCGGCGTAAAGGTTCCCGTGACGTTGGTCGCGAAAGCCCGCATGCGCGATGTGGCCACGTTCCTGTGGCACTTTGAGCGGACCGATCTCCTGCAACGGGTCGCCTCACTCCAGCTGACCAGTCCGTCTTCCGATGGAGATCCCGAGTTCAACGTGGTTATCGCTTTAGAGGGGGTCTCGCTCGCAGCTGCGACTCCTCGCAAGCGGTTGTTTCCGGAAACGGAACTCGCGTCCGCGATCGACGAAAAGACGACCACGATTCCAGTGGCCGACAGTGCTGCGTTTCCTGCGAAGCCGCCGTTTCGCATCCGCATCGGGGGCGAGTTCGCCACTGTGACTGCGATCGCTGGCAAGAACTGGACAGTGACGCGCGGTGTCGATGACACGAAACCCGTCGCTCATGCCGGAAACAGCAGTGTCGAGTCCGCACCGTTCCGCGCGCCAGAACCAGGACGCGAAACCGGTATCGCCAGTTATCAGCAACTGCTCAGTCGCTCGGGGTTTGTAAAGCCCGCTCCGTTGATCGAGTTCAAGCCGAAGCTGGCCTCAGCGAGTCTGCCCCCGCGAGTGCGCGGTGAGGCGTGGGCTGCGGAACTCAAGATCGAAGGCTGGAATCCCGCGTGGCCTGCCCCCGTTTATGAATTCGTGACGCCGCCCTCCGGCCTCAAAATCACTCCCGAAGGCAAGTTGGAGTGGGATGTCCCCGCTGAGACCGCTGCGGGTGACTTCAAAGTCAAAGTCATCGCGCGGGCGGGAGAGGTCGCGAAGGTCGAATCCGAAATCCAGCTGACTCTGCGCGACCCCAATCGTGCGCCGAAGTTTGATCCCTTGACCAAGCTGCAAGCGTTCGTGGGGCGTCCTGTCGCGTTTCCTGTCATGGCGAAGGACGAAGATCCCGGTTCGAAGTTGACCTTCGCGTTGGCCGGAACGATCCCCGCCGGTATGGCCATCGATGCCAACTCCGGCCTCATCAGCTGGACGCCCGCCGAGACCGTCGAAGCCGCTCCTCTGGCATTCCAGGTGACGGCCACCGACAACGGATCGCCGGCGTTGGTCGCGACACAGGAGATCAAAGGCCAGCTCGACGACGACCACGCCCAGCTCACGTTCTTGGTCGCCAGCGTCGACAAGGGAGACAGCCGGATCGCGTGGCTGTTTGATCGGTTGGCGAATGCGAAGACTGAAGTCCATGTCGGCGACACCGTCAAGGCTTCGGAGTTGGAGTTCGTGATCGATTCTATCGACTCGGATGGGATCACAATCCGGCTTGGTTCAGCACGCCAGAAACTGGAGTTGGGGCAACATCTCCGGCAGGCGAAGCCGCTGCCCGCTGAACCGAAAACGCCTCCTCCACCGCCCGTTGCCGTTCCGTTGGAGAAGTCACCGGAATGACTCGCGTGTTTGAGGTTCGAACGGGTGCTCGTTTGCACTTTGGCCCACTGGCCAGCGGTGCTGAAGCGGGCCGCTGCTTCGGCGGAATTGGGATGATGGTCGCTGCTCCCGCGATCGAATTTCGCGCGGTGGAACATCACACGGAGCGATACGTCGGCTGCTCGCCTGAGACGAGCGAGCGGATTCGAAAGCTGCGCGAGGCGTGGAGTTCCGCTGGTGCGTCCGGCCAGCCGCTCTCCTGGGAGTTCACCTCGCCGCCCATCGAGCATGCCGGGTTCGGCACCGGCACCCAGCTGAGCCTCGCAGTGGCAGCGGTCCTGGCCAGACGAGAATCGACCTCAGCGCCCAGCGTGACCGAGATCGCCCAGCGCTGCGGACGGGGACGCCGCTCCGCGATCGGACTACATGGTTTCGCCCAGGGAGGATTCCTTATCGATGCCGGCCAGACAGGGCAGGGGCAACTCGGGGAACTCGCTGTCCGCCTGCCTGTTCCGGAATCGTGGCGGATCGTGATCTTGCGCCCGAGAGACTCGGAGCCAGGGCTCCACGGACCACGCGAACTGGCCGCTTTTGCATCACTTCCGCCGATGGCACCTGCATTGACCGACCAGCTCTGTCGGCTCACGTTGATGGAGATTCTCCCCGCACTGCAATCAGGCGACTGCATCGCGTTTGGCTCCGCACTGGCGGAGTATGGCCGAGCGATCGGCCACTACTTTGCGCCGGTGCAGGGCGGAATCTTCGCGAATCTCAGCGTACGGGAACTGGACCACTCTTGGCCAGAACTCGGTGCCCGGCTGGTCCAAACCTCTTGGGGACCGTGCGTTGTGGTGTTTACACCCTCTGAGGCGGCAGCCGCTGATCTGTGCAGTGAATTCGCGAACCGTGTTGCACCAGAACGCTGGAGAGTCGACGTGGTCAAATGCCTGAATCAGGGAGCGACCATTTGCGAAGTCACAGAGCCGGCCCAGACGCGACCTTGCCCGACTCAACAATAGCTCATGCGCGAGAACGGAGTGTATTCTGTTCTACGACCCAAATGCCGAAGTCCCGCCTTTGCGTTTCTTGTTGACTTTGTTGTGCGAGTACAGCCCTTCAAGGATTAGCTCGGCGATGGCAGCTTGCAGCTCGGCACCGGCGGAGCTGCGGGCGATTTCGGGTTCCCATTCTTGAGCCAGGGCTTCGATCTGCTTGCGGAAGTTCTTGATCGAGTCGACTTCTTTAAGGAACGCATCGGTCTGCACTCCGTCGCCGATCTCCATCTTCTTGCCGGAGTTGAAGACCTCGATGACTGAAGCAAAGGTCTTGGGGGCGAGCCGCAGATCGAAGATGTTCTTGATGGCCTCTTCGACCAGACGAGTCAGAAATAGATCCTCCTCACCGGACTCGTCGGTTAGGGCCAACTCCACCTTACCGCGAGACCCAGCGGCGAGGGCCGTGAGGTCGACGGGACGAGCGACGACATCGGACTGTCCCAGCAGGATGCCGCGACGTTCGGCATTGGAGAGAACGTTCTCGTAGTTGGCCACCGACATGCGGACGCTGACGCCAGACGCTTGGTTCACATGCGGGCTGACTCGGGCCAAGCGGCTCACTTCCTCGACGATCTCCTTCATGAAGCGCGGCGAGTGGACGCGGACGCCGGCGGGGCGGTCGGCAACGGCGTTCTCCTCCATGATCTGCACACCGAGTTCTCGGCTGGCCGGATAGTGCGTGCGGATCACCGATCCGATGCGATCTTTCAGTGGGGTCACAATTCGACCCCGGTTCGTGTAGTCCTCAGGATTCGCCGAGAAGACCAGACACAGATCGAGCGGCAGCCGCACGCTAAACCCGCGAATCTGGATGTCGCGTTCTTCGAGCACATTGAACAACCCGACCTGAATCTTCGGGGCGAGGTCGGGTAACTCATTAATACAGAAGATACCGCGATGGCTGCGGGGGATCAGCCCGAAGTGCATGACGTCCTCGTTGGAGAGTTCTTTACCGCCCGCATGCTTGATGAGGTCGATCTCGCCGATCAAGTCCGCAATCGTCACGTCGGGCGTGGCCAGTTTTTCGTGGTAGCGGTCATCGCGACCGACCCATTCGATGGGCGTGTCGTCGCCCTTCGCAGCCACGAGATCGCGAGCCATCTTCGACAGCGGGGCCAGCGGGTCATCGTGGATCTCCGACCCAGCTACGATCGGCATCCACTCATCCAGAAGAGCGGGTAGCATCCGCAGCATACGAGTCTTCCCCTGTCCCCGCAGACCGAGAAACAGCATGTCGTGCTGCGATAGCACCGCGTTGATGATTTGCGGAATCACCGTCTCTTCGTATCCGAGGATGCCGGGGAAGAGCAGCTGGCCCTCACGCAACCGGGCAATCAGATTCTCTCGCAGCTCCTGCTTCACCGGGCGGGAGCGGTAGCCACTGGACTTGAGGTCACGCAGCGTCTTGGGGCGGTCGTTCATGCGGTCGATCTTTGGATGACTGGGTCGTCAGCGTCACGGCGATTCAACTCGCTCGCCAGACGTAGTCTAGTCGGACATCTCAGATTGGCGAGAACAATCGCGATATCGGCATCATGGCAGAGTGGACTGGTTCGACTTTCGAGTGTCCTGAGTAAGAGTGAGTTGCGAAACCGTCGCGTGAGTTGCGGCAATCCGCTGCTCCCATCAAAACGAAAACAAGCCCGCGTGGGAATCCCGCGCGGGCTTGGAGCAAAACAGTCCCCACCGAGTTGCTTCGAGGGAGTGGTCAGTCGTCAGTCAGCAGTCAGAGACTGTGGGTGACTGGCGAAGACGTGTGAGAGATCGCGAGTGAGAGTCGCGGGAATCGGCAGCGAGAGAGTTGGGAATCGAGAGGACGATTTAGAGAGAGCTCACGAGAGAGAGGTCTCTTCTGAACACGAGCACGTGTGTGAGAGAAAGTCGCTCGGGCATCCGGGCGTGTCGCGGACTCGGCAGACTCACGTCTGCCGCTCGCTGACGACTAAAAACTTCTGGCTGACAGCTGATCGCTGACCGCTCACTACCGCACGTCGTCCTGCCCGTCGCAGAAGTCAGCTGTGTCGCTGAATCCGCTGCCGCTGGCGTGGCCCTTATGGCCGCAGGTGCCGTGCACGTCGTAGCTCTGCTGCACGCAGCTGAAGGCCGAGCCGACGTCTTCGAGTTCGTTATTAATGTTCAAGGAAACTTCGCTCAAACCGACGACCAAACCGAGGACGGCGATGGTCGAAACCAGGATGAGTTCGGCCGAAACAATGAAGCCAGCTTCGTC
>JAYWHX010000140.1:0-34934 GCA_043777375.1 Planctomycetota bacterium
CCACACGGTGTTCGTGACGGTGTTGCGAGTGGCGAGGTCGGCGCGGCCGTCGCGGTTGAAATCGCCGATCACCAGTTCGCCCCACTGGCTTTGCGGAGCAGTCCGCGTGCCCATCAGCTTCATCGCGAAGCTGGCGGTGACAGCTGTCTCGGCGACCCACCATTGGCCGATGCTTAGCCCTTGCTGGCGCAGAGGGCTGGACGTGGGGAGTTCCACGGCGCCATAAAATCTGGCAGCATCCCCATGAGAGTCGCCCGTTGACACACTCTCTTTGGCATTCGACAATCCACCGGATCTGGAACGATCTGACGAGGCTCACTGAGTCTCTTCAAACCGATTCTTTAACGCAGATCCCACCTCCGTGTGACAGCGACAGCTGCCTCGGAATCAAGACACCTCTCAAGCTGGAAGTTCCCCACCGTGGATGAAGCGATTCGCAAGGCTCAAGTTCTGGTCGAAGCCCTGGGTTGGATTCGGCAGTTTCGCGACCGATACGTGGTCATCAAGCTGGGGGGATCGGCTTTGGAGGATACGGAATCGGTGCGGCGCTGCCTCAGCGACGTGCTGTTCATGGAAGCGGTCGGGATGCGTCCGATCGTGATTCATGGCGGGGGCAAGGCGATTAACAAGGCGATGGACTCGGCCGGGATTGTTCCCAAATGGGTCAACGGACGCCGCTACACTGACGATGCGACGCTCGATATTGTCTCGCGTGTCCTGGCCGAGGAGCTGTGCGAGGGGCTGGTCGACGAGATCCGCAACCTAGGCGGGCGGGCGGTCGCGATGAATTATCTGTCGCAGAATGTTTTAATTGGCGAACGCCTGACGATGAAGGACGATGCCGGGACCGATGTCGATTTGGGCCGGGTGGGGCATGTCACCAATATCAACCGCGATGTCTTAACAGCCACCTGCCGCGCGGGGGCGATCCCGGTCATTCCGTCGGTTGCTCTCGACGCCGATGGGGGCCGCCTGAATGTCAATGCTGACACAGCTGCCGCCGCTGTCGCGCGGTTGTTACGAGCCGAAAAACTGGTGTTTCTAAGCGATGTGCAGGGGATCTTCCTCGATAAGCACGACCCCAAAACATTGCAGTCGAACCTGAATTCGAAGCGCGTGCGAGAGTTGATTGAATCTGGAGTGATTAACGCTGGCATGGTGCCCAAGGTCGAGGCGTCGCTGGAAGCTCTCGAGGCCGGTGTCCGCAAAGTCCACATCATCGACGCCCGCATGCCGCACTCGCTGCTGCTGGAGATCTATTCGGATACCGGGATTGGCACGGAGATCGTG
The DNA here is from genome assembly GCA_043777375.1 of Planctomycetota bacterium. Classification (GTDB taxonomy): domain Bacteria; phylum Planctomycetota; class Planctomycetia; order Planctomycetales; family Planctomycetaceae; genus TH-plancto1. The sequence goes on from JAYWHX010000140.1 coordinate 1,291, forward strand.
CGGTAGCGTGGGCGATCTACGCGACTACTGGTCCATCAAATGCCCCTCGGTAGAAAGGTGTTATGCGTATGTGAAGCACGGTCGACTCCATGCGTGCCAGCACATAAGCTGCCGTCGACCAACTCCCTCCTGGGCCAACTCGCATGACTCCCCAACAATTTGTTGACACCTGGAAGAAGGCCTCGCTCTCTGAGCGTTCAGCCTGCCATAGCCACTTTCTGGCCCTCTGCGAACTCCTGAACCAGCCCAAGCCCGTTGATGCCGATCCCGAGGGAGCGTGGTACACCTTCGAGCGCGGCGTGAACAAATCCGATGGGGGTCATGGCTGGGCGGATGTCTGGAAGAAAGGCCACTTCGGCTGGGAGTACAAGAAGAAACGCCGTGATCTGAAGGCGGCCTATGACCAGTTGCTGATGTACCGGGAAGACTTGGAGAATCCTCCCCTGCTGGTCGTCTTCGACATGGACCGGTTTGAGATTCATACAAACTTCACCGGCACGATCAAGACTGTTTATGCCTTTGACAGGCTTTTATTGTCATCTCTCTCCGACAGAGTCCATTCAGATTCTTCGTACGATCTTTGGAAGATCAATTCGTCCCGCATGAACTTCATCATGACAATAACTACAAAGCACGAGCAGATTCTCAGCACTGTTGGAGCCGCGAGCGGCATGACTTGTCAAGTGGTGTAACTCAAGAATTCTCGCGTCAGCTGTCGTCCATTTCGACATGTTCCATCCACATTGCTGGCAGGTGCTGTTGTCACGTTCGTAGACTTCACGTTGGACATCTGATGAGATGTGTCGATCATGAGCTTCCGCAACCCGTTCCAATGACATTAGAACATACTCACCTGCATTGAGGTCTGGTCGCCCCGTAAATCGCGTGGCAACCGCGTAGCCCTCTTCCGTGCGTAGCTCATGAGTCCGGCGTCCGAATTCGCTCTTATCTCCGGAGACGTAGGCCAGTTCCTCCGTAGTGACGACATGACCGACGTTCTCTTTGAGGAACTGGAGAATCTTGGCCTTCGCCCCCCCTGCCCCTTTTCGGATTCGATTGGCGACATGCCAGCGTCGCGCCAAGTCTGAATCGACCTTGTTGGAGGTGAGCATGTACTGGTCGGACTTCAATCGGACACCGGACTCTTCGTCCGGCGACGCGCCCGTCAGAATCCGAAAACCTCGCTCGACTCGGAGTTCTCTCACTCGCCTCGCGTACTCGGAGATGCCTGAAACAACGTCGAGTTCGGCACCATCAATGACCTCACCCACGTAACGCTGAAGATAGCCTTGAATCCGGTCCATCGCAGCTGTTGGGCTCAAGCCATCCGCCACCACCACACTGACTCCCAGACAACGTGATTCGTAGTGCAGCTCCACAAGCTGCAACACTTTTTGCCTAAGCGTATACCCAGTCAGATCAACCTTCAGCTGATTGAGTTTGCGGTCAATCTCCGAGATCAGTGAATCCACGGAGGCCACTCGTATACGTCGTGCCATCTTGTCATTGCCTCTCAAACGTCTGCGAGTTTCAGCTGTCGTTGTCGTTTCACGCTAGGGAGTGGAGTCGGAGTCGATGGGGGGGCATCCAGATGCTGCATCAAGTGTTTGGCTACACAGTGTGCGAAAACGGGAGGAACTGCATTTCCTATCTGTACTGCGATGCGAATCTTCGTTCCGCACCACCGGAAATCATCTGGAAACGTCTGGAGTCTCGCCGCCTCCCAGTGTGTGATGGGGCGATGTTCAGAGGGATGTAGGAAACGCCCCTTCTCGGGTTTGTAGAACTCGCAACGGATTGTACATCGAGCAGGAACATCCCAATCCAATCGCCCGAAGAGGTCTGTCCCCCCTTTGGTCTTCCGAATCCAACATGCCGGAGTCAACTCAGGAGCCAATCGCTGCAAGTCAAATCGATTGCCACCAGGGGGGATGAGTCGATACCGCTGTCGAGAGATCTCTGTTGGATTTCTAGCGATGTGCAAGTCGGGGCCCGTCGCAGGTTGTACTGCTAGCTCGGTCAAGGTGGGCTTTAATGGGATTCCCTGGAACGCCTCGCGAACCGTCATGCGATGCACCGTTGGATTCGGAAGCTCGATGGGGCCTTTACGAGACCCGATAATGATCGCCCGCCTCCGGTTCTGCGGAACTCCAAAGTTGCTCGCCAGGAGAACGCCGGATGTGACATGGAACCCAAGCTCTTTCCCACGTGCAATAATCGCATCGCCTTCAGCGGACTTGAGTAAGTTCTGGACGTTCTCGACCACGAATGCCTGACAGCCGGACGACTCCACGACATCCATATAATATCGCCACATCGCACGCCGAGGATCGCTCGCACGATTGCCCGTCAGGTTAGAAAATCCCTGACAAGGAGGACCACCGATCACAACATCCGCTTTCGTTTGAATCCCGCCTCGTTCGATTAGGTCGGCGATGTCTTCCGCATGAACATGGTCACCAAAGTTTTCACGATATGTCGCTGCGAAATCCGGCTCCTTCTCCACAGCGAGGATGGGGACAAATCCCGCTCGTTTGAAGCCGAGCGTCATGCCGCCAGCTCCAGCAAACAGGTCGATCAATGTGTATGGCTTCGTCACACTCTCGCTCCGTCGATCAGTTCGTGATCTCACGATTACCATCGCAACTGTGCCAGTGTACACCTCTAGCGGAGACTCAACCACTGAGAGAGGAAATTGCCAAGGCTGCCCAAGAGTTAGACCAGCTGCGGTGCAACTGGTTGAATCCTGCTGAGTGGACGAAGACGGAGTATCTCGAATTTCCCGGGACGATCGGTGGGCCTTGGGATCGGTATATCGATCGTGCCACGGACGGGGCACCCTCACCCCCAGCCCCTCTCCCAGAGGGAGAGGGGAGCAAGAGGATCGGAACGGTGCGATATCCTCGCGTGGTTCCGAAGGACGACTCCAGTGCGGCCAAGCTCAAGAAACGCACGCTGACCAACCTCTACAACGAACGTCCAACCTGGCTCGACTTGGCCCACAAGAAACTCGACGCCGCTGTCTTCGCCGCCTACGGCTGGGACGCGGGCATGAGTGATGACGCACTGCTGGCCGCTCTGCTGAAGCTGAACCTGGAGCGGGCTGGGAAGTGAGCAGCTTGGGGCTGGGGACGCTAAACGTCTGCTCGCATCCAGCATCTTTCCCGGTTTTCTGATTGCGGCTGCCGCGTTTGTCGAATAAGCTGGTATTGATGCTCTTGGGAGTGCGGATGATGCTGCGTGTACTAGGTTCGACGAGGCAGCTGTGTGATGGACTCACGCGGCGCGATCTGCTGCAGGTCGGGGGCTCCACGGTGGGGGGGCTCGGGCTGGCGGGATTGTTGCAGTCCGAGGCGCACGCGGCACCGGCTCCTAACCGGACCGGGCTGGCCAGCAGTTTTGGCAAGGCCAAGAACTGCATCGTGCTGTTTCTGTATGGCTCGCCCAGCCAGCTGGAAACGTTCGACATGAAGCCGAATGCCCCGCTGGAAGTTCGCGGGTCGATGCAGGCGATTCCGTCGTCGTTACCGGGTTTGGATGTGTGCGAGCACCTGCCGAATTTGGCACAGGTGATGGACCGCACCACAGTGATCCGCTCGATGACTCATCCGTACCCGCTGCATGGGGTGGCGTATGCCATGACCGGCGTGTCGGCGATCGACGCGCCGATGGAGTTGAATCCCCGCGAAGAGCGGCACCATCCGTGGTTCGGATCGTGCGTGGAGTATTACGACCGCATCGCTCGCGGCGGCAAGGGGGCCGATTTTCTGCAAAACGTGGCCCTGCCCTTTCCGTTCAGCAGCAAGCGTTCCGATCAACCATTCCGCGCGGGGCCGTACGGTGCCTTCCTCGGTTCCGCAGCTGGTCCCGTGTGGACCGAGTTTGTGGGTGAAGGGACCAAGAATGTCCGCAAGGCCCGCCCAGGGTTCGAGTATGTGGGCAGGGACCCGTATTTAGGCTGCACGCCGGACTCGCATTTTCGGTTGGCGGCGATGGACTCGCTGCCTGATCTGGCGATTGACCGCATGAACCGTCGCCGGTCGCTGATGGACCAGTTCGATGGCTCGCGGCGAGATTTGGAGGCCACGAATCTGGGTTCGAATTACACGCAGTATCAAGAGATGGCGTACAACGTCGTCGCCTCGCCCAAGGTGCGTGAGGCTTTGGATATTCGTGGTGAAGACAACAACCTCCGCGACCGTTACGGGCGAACGCTGTTCGGGCAATCGTGCTTGGCAGCTCGTCGCATGGTCGAGGCGGGGACGCGGCTCGTGTCAGTCTTCTGGGATGAGTACGGGCTGGCAGGTGATGCCTGGGACACGCATTACGGCCACTTCCCACGCATGACCGATCAGCTGTTGCCGGGGCTCGATCGGGCGCTGTCGGGGCTGATTCTGGATTTGGAAGATCGCGGCATGCTCGACGACACGCTGGTCGTGTTGATGAGCGAGCATGGTCGCACGCCGAAGATTCAAACGAGCGTAGAAGGCGGAGGCCGCGATCACTGGTCACGGGCCTATAGTTCGCTGCTGGTCGGGGGCGGGGTCAAGCGGGGGCAAGTTGTCGGCGCGACCGATTCGATCTCGAGCGAAGTGACCGAACGTCCGATCTCGCCGAAGTCTGTTCAAGCCACCATGTACCACCTGCTGGGCATCGACCCACACGGCATGATCACAGCTGCGAATGGCCACGAGCATACGCTGCTGCCGGAGAACGTCGAAGTGATCCCGGAAGTTTTGGCGTAGAGCTGTCGGTTGGCGGATCGCACTAGAAATACGGTAGGAGTCCAGCACGGAAGACAGATCACGACGCATTCTTGGTCTGTGTTTACTGGATCTGACCGTGGCAATTCGCGGTTGAAAAATGAGTGCGGATTGCGCACACGGAAATGCAAAACCCCGCAGGCTGCCGTGAGTTACGGCGACATGCGGGGTTGTGCAGGAGTGGCCAGAGCCGGGATCGAACCGGCGACACCAGGATTTTCAGTCCTGTGCTCTACCAGCTGAGCTATCTGGCCTGCGAATGGAATCGTAGTAAGGGGCTGGAGTTGTTGCAATCGAGGACAGCGAGAAGTTGCGGCGAGTTCGGGTTTCGGTGGCATTCCAGCGAGGATTGCTACAAATCGGGGTCGAGAATCCTCTGTGCCCACAGGTACGCCACCAGATTCAGCAGGGCCGCCGCCACGAGAACCAGCTGACCAGTAGGCTCCATAAACAGCCGTTCCACGCTGCTGGGGTCAAGAAAAGCCCAATACATGGCCAAAATCGCAGCGGGGGCCAGCGACATATACAGAGCGGAACTGCGAGATTGGGCCGTTTCTGTGAGAATCTTCCGTTCGAGGCGGTGCAGTTCGCGGACAGAGACGGCAATCCGTTCGACCACCTCGTTCAGACGCCCCCCGCTTTGACGGCTCGCCTCCATGGCGGCTGCGAATAAGGCGAAATTTTCACTCTTCAGCCGGTCACGTGCCTCTTTCAGGCAGACATCCAGCGTCTTCCCCAGCTGGTATTCTCCGTGAATCTGCTGGAATTCCTCGCGAATTGGGCGGGGGCATTGTGTGGCGAGTACGTCCAGCGCCTGCGGAAGCGACAACCCCGCCCGGATCGCGCTCGAGAGCGACACCATGGCGTCCGCCAATTGGTCTTCGATCTTCTCTCGGCGACTGGCTGCCAAGCGACGCAAGATCAGCCACGGAATCGTCAGCAACAATCCAATGACACAGACCGCAAAGAGCGGCGTCCCAAATCCCACCCACAGCAAGACACCGATCGCCCCGGTGATCCCCAGCCAGCAGATCAAGTACATCCGCAGACGCAGTGTCGAGATGCGAATGCGTCGCAACTGGTCACCCCAGCTGCGTTCGAGATCGTCCAGCCAGCCTCCATCCGAAGTCAGCAATCCCCATCCCGCCGTTGCCGCCGCGAGGCCGATCAGCAGTGAGGACAGCCAGGGCAGCACCATCGACGGGGACTCCGAAATTTGCAAAAGCAGCTCCGCCCAGTTCAATCAATGCGGGGGGAGACACGACATGCCGGAGTGGATGATACCGTCCCATCGAGAATCTCACACGACCTCTGATCACGCGAACTGCTCAGAGCGGTGGACCAAGGGGCACTGGATCCCAAGCCTACCTGCGACCCCAGTGAGGCTCATTCACCGACACTCAAGATGCGCACCAGACACCACGACTCCTTGCGAGACACTCCAGGCTGGCGTAAAACTGAGTTATGGTGAGTTTGTACTCACACGCCACCCCAGCGAAACCGGGCCGAGAGCAGCGACTCTGTCTCGGAGCCCGATCAGGAGTTTTTCGGATGCGACAAGAGGTCACGTGGCAGCGGATCGGTTTCGTCTGGTTGATTTTCAGCTGTGTGGCGGCCAGTTCCGCTCAGGCGGGATCGTCCAACAGTTTGATGGATATTTCGGCGGACGGTCGACTCTTGGCCTGCTCGAATCGCGACAGCGGATCGGTGTCGATCGTCAATCTGGCCACTCATAAAACCGTACGAGAGATTCCGGTTGGTCATGACCCCGAAGGCATCAGCTTTTTAGGGACGAGCCACTCGCTAGCCGTTGCGGTTTATCGAGATGATCTGGTCCTCTTTCTCGATGGGAATTCTGGGAAAGAGCTGGGGCGGACGGTGGTCTTCGATGAGCCATACGGGGTGGTGTCAACTCGTGATGGGGCAAAGGTGTACGTAACGCTGGACTATCCTGGTCAAGTGATCGAGATCGACACGCACTCACACGAGATCACTCGCAGTTGGGACGCCGGAAAATCCACGCGTGGGGTGGCCCTCTCCCCGGATGATTCAAGGCTGTATGTCACCGAGTACTACACCGGCATCGCCCGCTCATTTGATCGCGAGACCGGAAAGCCACTCGAAGAATGGGTTGGTTCTGAGCAAGACAATCTCGCCCGCCAGATTGTCATCCACCCGACCCGCCCGAAAGCGTACATCCCGCATCAGCGTTCGCGAACCACGGTCGCCCAAGGGGCGGGTTCGATCTTTCCGTATGTGTCGATCATTGATTCGGATTCGCAGGCGGAAACTCGCCGCAAGCGGATGCAGATGGACTCCTTCAACGGCACCTATGTTGTGGCCAATCCGTGGGAAGTGGCCCTCTCGCCCGATGCCCGGACGTTGTACGTCGTCTTCAGCGGCACTGATGATCTGTTTGTGTGCGAAGTCCTTGACGACAATTACCGCGAGATTCGGCATGAACGCACCGTCCAGTTAGGGGCCAATCCCCGCGCGGTCCGAGTTTCGCCCGATGGCGAATCGTTCTACATCTACAACGCACTCGATTTCAACGTTGTACAGTACGATGCGGGCAGCTTGCAGCCGATGGCCACGATCCCGGTGTGTCAGTCTCCGCTCGACGCCGAAACGCTCCTTGGAAAGAAGCTGTTCTATTCCGCTGAACAACCGATGGTGGGGCGCCGCTGGATCTCCTGCTCCAGCTGTCATCCGGATGGGGATTCGGATGGTCGAGTCTGGCAGCAACCCGAAGGGCTTCGCGACACCCAGCCGCTGTACGGACTGACTTGGACGCACCCGCTCCACTGGTCTGCGGATCGCGATGAGGTCCAGGATTTTGAACATACGATCCGAGGCCCATTGATGCAGGGACGGGGTCTCGCACGAGGACCGATTCACGAGTCACTCGACAAGCCGAATCAGGGGCTGTCGGCGGATCTCGATGCGCTGGCGGTCTATACAAACTCGCATACCTTTGCGTTGAGCCCACACGCCAAGTCAGGACTCAGCGAGTCGGCCCAGCGAGGCAAGTCGCTGTTCTTCTCGGAGCAAGTCGGGTGTGCCCAGTGCCACAGCGGCCCGCTGTTCACGGACTCCCAGCCAGGGGCCGACCGAAAAATGCACGATGTCGGGACTGGTTTGGCAGACCCCACCGAAAAGATGGAGCCGAAGTACGATACTCCGACGCTGCTGGGGGTCTATCGGTCCGGACCGTACCTGCATAATGGAAAGGCGAAGACTCTCGCCGAGGTGCTCACCACGCTCAACCCCAACGACCAGCACGGGAAGACGCGGCACCTGACCGCTGACCAGATCGCCGATCTCGTCGAGTATATGAAGTGTCTGCCGTACGAAGATCCCACCTCACTGGCCAAACAAGCGGGACTGGTCCCTGTTCGGGGGAGTGCCGCCGCAGTTGGCAGGGAGTAAGTCCGTCGGTCGATGCCAGACTGCCCGCCGAGCCGCCGAGCCTCAGTCTTGGGGAAGTGATTTCCAGCCATCTGCCGAATTCAGAGTCGAAGGAACCTGAACCCACAAGTTGACGCCAGAAAAACCGCTCGTTCGTGTGTGAGCGACATCGATTTCTCGCGTTCTTGCGACTTGGCTGCGGATTCCTTAAACTGATGGCCAGAATCGCCGATCCACGCGATGGATGGTGCAGGATCGGGCGACTCTGGCTCTGTTCACCGTCCAGACGACCAAGGACCACACGTCTCATGGCATCACGTAAACCCCCCAGCCGTATGGCAAAGCGTCTCGAAAACGATGCGGTGGAAGCTCAGGAAAAGAGCTCGGTCGGTGGCAAGAAGGTTGCCGCCAAGAAGGGGACCACCAAGGCCAAGACCACTCGCCGCAAGACCAAGCAGGCTGAGCGTAAGCGGCTGATCTGGGGCGTTTTTAGCGGAACCCTGCGAGAAGAAGCACGGTTTCCCTACAACGAAAAAGCTCAGGCGGAAGAGAAGCTTGAACAGCTGCGGGCGAAGAGCAAGAAGCTGTATTTCATCCAGCCGATCAAGGAATTGATCACTGACGGGTCGGCCTCACCGCGTCCGTTCCTGGAAGATGATGAAGAGCTGCCACCCGCAAAGTTGCGTCGTCGCCAGACGGCGAAAGACGACCGGGAAGAAGCCCCAGTCGAAGAATACAGCGACGATGTCAGTGATCGTGACTTCGACCTGTCTGACATGGGCATGGGCGACGGCGAAGACGACTAAACCACGCTGAGCGAGCCGCCAATACAAAACACCCGCGATTTCGTCGCGGGTGTTTTTGATGGGCAATGGCCCCTTGGGAGTCAGCGAGACTCGGCTTTCTGTCCGGTCACCAGCGCGATGCTCGGATCTGGAACTCGCCAGTTTTTCTCCGGGACGAACTCCACTCCGGTCCGCAATTGGATCGACGACGGAATCGAAACGTGTCGACCGCTCTCCGCTCCGGACTGCGAGATCCGTCCCAGGCGTCGATAACCGAGTCGATCGCAACTGCGAAGCGACGCCTCGTTGGTCCATTCCACCGTCGAGATCAAGGACTGGATTCCACGCTCTGAGAGTGCTGCAAGTGCGAGTCCCATGACTGCTGCATGCAGGCGGCGGCCGCGATAGTCCGGGTGTGTGAACCCTTTGAACATATACGAGACATTCGCGGGCAGGAGGATTCCAACACCGAAGCAATGCGGTGGGGCGGCTCGTTGAATGGCATACCAGCCATAGGCCGCCAGTCGATCGTTCTCCATCGCGGCGAAACAGAGGCTCTCTCCGCGTTCGATCTCGGGCACCAGACTGGGGTCCAGATCGAGACTGGAGTCAGTACTAAAACGCCAGACTTCATTGGCCGTCAGGAAGCGGAATTCAAATCCTGATACGGGTTGACACGACTTCGCCTGCTGGAGATCGAGCCACACGACCTCCATGACATGCCGGTTCAGCAACCGCGATCCCACGCGATCCAGAAGGAGCCGTCCGGCAGCGGACCAACCGAATAGCTGGCGTGTCGTGTTCAGGATCTGAAGGGGATTGTTCATCAAGTGGTTCTTTACAAACGAATGAGTTGCCCGCCCCAGGCGAGCCCGGCTCCGAAGCCGACGATCGCGATTAAGTCGCCCGCTCCCGCTTGTCCGTTCGACAATGCGGCGTGCAGTGCCGTCGGAATGCTAGCGGCGACGGTGTTGCCCAGGCGGTTAACGGTCACAGCGACCCGATCCATCGGAAGTCCGAGTTCCTCCGCAGAGGCTTTAAGAATGTTGAGGTTCGCTTGATGCGGGACCAGGAGTTGGACTTGATCGACGGAAACTCCCGCCCGAGCACAGAGTGAACGCACCGTGCGGGGGAGGACATCCGTGGCAAAATTCCAAATCGCTTTGCCGTCCATCGTCATGTGGCCAGTGGCGGGAACGATCAATGGCGTGGCGTTCCCCCGTGAATGCAGCTCGGATGCCAGCACCTGGCCCGGACCATCCGCTCCAATGACCATCGCTCCTGCGGCATCTCCAAAGAAGACAGCTGTGGAGCGATCTGTCTGGCTGAACAAACGCGACCCCTGATCCGCACCGATGACGAGAGCCTTGCCACCCGTGGTTTGCTGCCAGCGAAAGGCCATCTCGAAGGCATGCACGAAACCAGAACACGCGACATTGATATCCAGTGCCATCGCGTGGTCGGCCAGCAGTGAAGTTTGCACGAGCGAGGCCATCGAAGGCATCAAATTCGGGTTGGTCGAAGTCGCCACAATGATGAGTTCAATCTCATCGGGAGAGGTGTTCGAGGACTCTAACGCGCTGAGTGCGGCCTCGGTGGCCAAAGTCAACAGTTCTTCCCCAGTCCGCAGAAATCGACGCTCTTCAATCCCCGTGCGGGCGGAAATCCACTCGGCGGTGGTGTCCAGCTGGAAATCGCGAATGAGTGTCTGATTGTCGACCACGTGATGCGGCAGAGCGACGCCGGTCCCGAGAATGGAACAGGGCCACGGTCCGCGTGAAAGCGATCGCTGGACTCGCGGGTATTCGAGCGGTGTTGTTTGAGCCATGCCTCATGTCCTGGGTCGTCGCGTCGATTCTCGTCGACATTTGTGGGCGACTTTGAAGCTTGCCATCGGTTTCATAATGCGCGGTCAGCAATCGTGTGGTTCGAGATGAGAGTGGCTCTTCCCCTCGCAGAAATCCCAATGTTGACGAGATGAGGCGATTTCGCATCACTCGGGTGTGATGGACTGTGGTACCAGGCCCTGAAAATCAACGTGACTTGCAAGACTGTCATTTCGACTCTTGAACCATCCTGCCCCCTGAAAACGTCGGAGCGAGATCCGGGAACCTCATTTTCAATCCCCTCGCTCGACCGGGTCTACGCTGTCCCCTTCACGTCCGATCAGCTAAATTTCGCAGCTTCCCCATACCAGAGTCACGGTCTCGACTGGACTCTGGCCGAACAGAGAACGCCATTTGGCGGTGAAGGATGCTCTCATGCCCATGGACGCTTATGCCATTTGCCCTTGCGGCAGCGGCAAGAAACTCAAATTCTGCTGCCAGCCAATTTCCATCGAGATGGAAAAGGTCGAGAAGCTGATCGATAACCATCAGCCCCGTATGGCGTTGCAGATTCTGGACAAGCTGGCCAAGACCCACGAACAGAACCCGTGGGTCATCACCCGGCAAGCCGCTTCGCTGATGTCTGACGATCGGGCGGGGGATGCGAAGACCGCGCTGCTGATGTTTCTGCGGCATCGTTCGGACCATCCCAGCGCGAATGCCCTCTACGCGATGGCCATGCTGCAATCGGACGGGTTGCCCGAAGCTCGCAAAGCGATTCGCCGGGCGTTCCGCTTCTCGATCGCTGCGGAACCCGTCATCGTGGCTGGGCTGGCCCAGTACCTGGCAGAGCACCACTGGCAACTCGAGCAGTTTATGGCGGCTCGCCAGCATATGGTGATGGCGCTGCAACTGGGCAACGAGAACCAGCGACGTGAGGTTTTAAACCTCCTGATGGAATTTGATGCCGACCCGAGCGTTCCGTTTGTCTTCCGCGGTGGACAGACAATTCCCCCGTATACTCCACCCGAGGCTGCCGCAGAAAAGGTCAATCGCGCACAGCGTCTGGCCTCTGTCGGCTGCTGGGGCGATGCCGCAGTCCAGCTGACCGATGTGGCGGAAAATGTGGACACCCAGTCCAGCGCACTGTGGCGGCTCACCGGTCTGTTTCGAGCGTGGGACGGCGAGGAAGCTGCGGCCGCAACTGCCCTGCACAAGGCCGCTGAACTGGACTCCGCGAACTACGAATCGGCCGTCGAAATGGAAGCTCTGGCTCAAGAGCTGGATCGCAACGTGCCAGACAATTGTGTCAAGCTGCGGACCACGTTATACGACACGGACGCATTATCGCGTGTGTTGACGAAGCTGGATGACTCTCCGCTGCTGGTGAAGATTCCGCCTCAGCCTCCGCAAGAGGGTGACGAGCAACTGATCTCGGCGATCTATGCGGTCCTCGACCGGGCCCCCGCGGAAGTCCCATCCGACGCTCAATTGGATGATCTCTCTCGGATCATCGGACGTATCACTCTGCTGGATTCAAACCCTGAGAAGGCACTTCCGCCACGTGCCCTGACCACGGCCCTCGAAGGCCCTAAGCTGAAGCAGACGCAGGCGACTCTCGAATCTGTGGCAGGTGATCTGGTGCGTCGCGCGTCAGATCAACCTGAAGACGGTCAGGCGATCGGCGTAGAGCGTCCCGATGATGAGCCGATGACGTTTGACTACTACATGCCCAAGGCGATTGCAGCCAGTGATCGCCGACGTCTGCGAAAAGCGTTCCTCGACCACTGTTGGGGCGACGGTTGGAAAAAGCATCCGCTGCGGGCCTTCGGAGGGAAATCCCCAAAGCAAGTGGGTTCCGGTTCTGCGAACCAGCTCAAGCTGGCTGCCGCGGTGGACTGCCTGGAAGCCGTTGCGGACGACATGAGTTCACTGGCTCCGATCGATGAGATCCGCCTCGAGTTTGGCCTGCCCGCTCCGACTCCGATCACGATCACCGACAACAACCATTTGCAGTCGCTCAGCTTGTCGCAGCTGCGGCGAGTGGATTTGGCTTCGTTGACTGACGAGCAATTCCGAATGGTCGCACAGCGCGCGTCGCTGGCTCGGATGGGACGCCTGACACACCGCGTGCTGAAGAATTGGGTCGAGAGTCGTGATGGTTCGTTCAAGGACAATGACGAACGCCTGATGATTCTGGCGAGCCTCGCCGATTTGACCTCTCGGTCACTGCACGACGGTGAAGCGCTCGCCTGGAATGCCAAGGCGAGGAAGATCATCGACACGTTACCCAACGCGTTCGAGCGAGTTGTTGAATGGAAGCTCCGGGAACTCCAGTTGCAACTTGGTGACAAAGACAAGGTCAACGGCATTTTCCGTGAGCTGTGGGATGTCTACGGCTCGAAGTTGCCGCGCCTGCGACAGATCCTCAGCGGGATCGTCGACGAACTGGGGATCGAGCGCCCCTGGGAGAATGGGATCGTGACAGCTACCAGTGACTCGAGCACGCTGTGGTCGCCAGATGCTCCAGCGAGTTCCGATGTCGGTCAAAAGCTGTGGCTGCCTGAGAACGATTGATCTCGGAATCGACCGCAAACGAAAAAGCCCAGTGGTAGCACCACTGGGCTTTTTTATGAACTGATTCGGGCGCCTTCGCAACGAATCTTGCCGGGTTAACGCTCAGACTGGGAGTTGAGCGAGGCTGAGTCGGGAGGGCGAAGCTCCTGCTGAGCTGCGAGCCAGGAACGACGTTTTCTCTCACGCACGGCTCGGCAGGAGCCTCGCCCTCCCACTTAGACGAAACCCTTTATTTCACTTTGACGAGGCGCTACACGCGCTTCCCGGACTGAACCTGCAACACCGGCTGAGCGCGCTCTCCACTGCACAATACGACCAGCAGATTCGAGACCAGCTGATCGCGTTCAGCCGCTCCCAGTTCGAACCCTTCTGCTTGCAATTGCCCGACGGCATCACGGACGATGAGCACTGCTCCGTCGACGATCGTCTTGCGGGCATCAATTAGGGCCATCGCCTGCTGCCGCATCAGCATGGATTGTGCGATCTCCGGAGCGTACGTCAGATCGTTGAGCCGGAACCCCAGGACTTTGACTCCAGCTGCGTCGATGGCGTCCTGCAACTCGCTAATGAACGCCTGAGTCACGACGTCGCTTTCCTTCTTCAAGCACTCCGTCGCCTCATCTCCCGATTCATACGGGAAGTTCGAACTGACTCGTTTGACCACCGCCCCAGCCTGATTGCTCAGAAAACGGTGGTAGTCTTCCACTTGCAAAGCAGCCTTATAGGTGTCCTCGACGCGGTACAACACGATCGCGCTGATTTCGATGGGATTCCCGTTCTTTTCGACGACCGTCGTCTTGGGGATTTCGAGCGTCGCATCACGAGTTGAGATGCGGTGGAGTGTCCGCCCAACGGGGTGAATCCAGCGAATCCCCTGTGTCTTCAGAGTCGTGACGAATTTCCCGAACCGCAGGACGACAATCTCTTCTCGCGGATTGAGAATAAAAAAGCCGAACAGGAGGATCGGCGGAAAGCACATCGTCACGAATATCACCAGCAATAGTTCCATGCTGCCTTGTTCTTCGTCTCGGTCGGGGGCGTTCATCAATCAGCCTTTTGTGAGGGGGAATGGTGAGTTCTGTCTCCCGGTACAACGCAAGATCCGTGAACTCGGATCATGAGATTTCAGAGAGTCGTGCGGTCTGTTTTAACTTCTGTTCGAAGAACTCGCCTGCATTCTACCGACTTGCCTGTGACATCAAAGATGTCCGTCGAGTCTAAAAGTTCGAGAATCCGAACCTGAGCGTAGTGCAGCTCGGCCACCAGCCTGCTGAGTGCTCTGATCTCACAGCCCGTAAACCTCCTCTTGCTCTGCCCCTCCTTGTCTCCGGGGTGTATTTCGAACGGATTATGAACGCACTCACGATTTGATGCCCCAGCCCGGAAAAGGTTGCTCTGGCTCCCTGTGGATTGGTATCGTGAGATCAGCCTGAGCATCGCACGATGCGGGCTGACTCACTCGATGTGCCACACGATGTGGCCCACAGTACGCGAATGCAGGCAGGCTATGGCATCTCGGTTTCAGTCTCCATCGAATTCACGTCGCAGGCGGTTACGGCTGGTCGCGGCCTATTCCTCTCCACAGGATGAGGTCGTTGCTCTGAGGCGCGTCGCAGCTGAGCCTCTTCCAAAGGTCATACTTTCCGAGGCCCTGCGCCCCGTGATCGAATCGCGTGACACGTCGATCGACCGATCTTTTTCCGCCGAAGAGCTGGAAGTCCCTCGCACGATTCCTGGCCTGGTCAGCAGCGCTGTCCCGGTCAGCTGGCTGTTCGTTGGTGACAGCTTGACTCCGAAGAACGTCACCGAGCCGCGTCCCTGGCGGGGCTATACGAATCTGTTCGCAGGGGCTGTGCGAGCTCATTTTCAGCGGCCTAAAGATGTCTTCATCGACGCGACATTTCCAACGGCTCGCTTATCCGAAGTGCTGTTTGATTTCGAACGCCGCATTGCCAAGTTCGAACCTGACATCTGTTTTCTCAGCCTGAGCATCGCAGAGGCGGATGCCAAATCGGTTGACCGCTTTGAAAAGATGCTCGTGCGTTTGATCCGCTGGTTCAAGAAATTCGATTGCCAGTTGGTGTTGCAAACCCCGCCGTGCCTGCCGTCTAAGAATGATGCCGAACTGACTCGACGGCTGATCTTGATCGAGTCGATTCGAGGGATCGCCGCCGAGCATTCGACCCCGCTGGTCGATCATTGGGAACACTGGGAGTGGGCGACTGCCAAGGTTGGCCAGACAGAGGCCTGGATCGATGCCGAGACTCAGACCCCGGGAGAACAAGGCCATCGACAACTTGCCAGGCGACTGATTCAAGACCTGAAGCTTAACGATGCCGCCAAGCCGGATTTTCCGGCGTCAGTCGAAGCGGAACTGGCCATCGACGAGTAAGATCCAGGGGCCATGGGATTCCCGCGGAATGCTGATTCCAATGGCGGATTCGCGACTTACTCGCCGTCTGCATCAGCCTCACGCCCCTCGGAATCCCCCTCTGGTTCATCCAGAAACTCGGCCAAGACCGTGGTCGCATACGCCCCCGGTGGCAGCGAAAAGGCGATACGGACCCCCAGCGGATCAGGGTTCACTTCGATGTCCGTGGGATAAACTACGAGCGCTCGACGGGCCCCCTGCATCAATTGGCTGAAGGGCTCGAACTGTTTGATTTGCAAGCCCGAGGCTTCGAGGATCTCCTGCTCCAGACGCAGAGCCTCCCCCAAGGGCGATTTCATTTTGACTCCAAACATGGGGCCGGTCGGGATCACCTCGCGCGCGTCGACACGCAGTTGATCCACGGCCGGATCTTCCGTCGTGAAGCAGCCACCAGAAGCGATGACTTGCAGTACGTCTCCTTCAACGACTCGATGGAGCAGGTCGCGGACTTCGCGGGCCTGAATCACGGCATTGAAGAGATCCGACTGTACCGACGACAAGGCCAGGCGTAAGAACGAACGGCGGCGATGGGGTTCAATCTCGCGCGCACTCCTCGCTCCCGACAGCAAATCCCGCCCCCATTGAAGCGTCGAATCGCCGATGCCGAATCGCTGATCTCCATATCGATTCGGCACTCCGACCTGCCGCACGCGGTCCGCAATCCGACAGGCCATCCCCAATGCATCCGTATCATCCGTTCTGACACGGACATCAAAACGATTCCCGGTCAGGTGCCCTGTCCGCAGCTTGTTCCGATGGCGGCTCGATGAGAGGACACGCACCAGACCTTGGGCCGCCAAATCATCCAGCGCGGATAAGCGGCTCTCCGCTTCCGCCGGAATCGAAATCCACTGTCGTGTCACCGCCCTGCGGTCCTTCTGCCCCGCCATGCCGATGGCATCTCGCGAGATGCCCAGCGCTCGACTCAGCTGCCCCGTCAGATAGTCAGCCGAGACGTCCCGCTTTTCCACCCACAGGTAAAGATGCTCGCCCTCGCCTGTTGGAAGGTATGCAGGCAACTCCTCGACGACAAAATCATCCGGCTCAATCTTCGTCCTCCCTCGCAGCCGAACCGAAGCAGGAGGAGTCGGTTCAGCTGCGGGAGGAATCATGAGATCAAACTCTGTGCAGAGGACGTGGCATTGTTGCGGTCATTCACTCTTCAGGAGGACAATCCGAGTCGATGCCCCGCTCTTCACCTGTAAGAGAATGCCATCGTCCAGTTTCGTCTCGCTGACCAACTTCTGGAAGGCCTCCAAGGTCTCGACCTTGGTATTTCCGACCTTTGTAATCACATCACCCGGCTGTAACCCCGCCTGCGAAGTAATTGATCCGGGGATCACAGCGACAATCACGACTCCCTTCAGATCACTCAGTCCCAGCTGCTCCGAGATTTCGGGAGTGAGTGTTTTCGCCGAGAATCCAAGTTTGCTGATTTCCTTCTGCTTGTCGGGAGATACGAGCTTGGGGTCCCCCATGGCGTAGGAATCAGAAGTGCGTTGCTCGAGAGTGATGTCGAGTGTGATCGTCTGGCCATCACGCAGGATCTCAATCGGATAGTTCTGACCCGGCTCGAGTTGTTCGACAAACTCCTGCAAGCTGGGGCGATCTTTGACTGGCTTGCCAGCGAACTGCACAATGACGTCGCCCGGCTCGATCCCCGCCTTGGAAGCAGGTGCATCCGGCAGAACTTCCGTCACCGACACACCGGAAGTGATCCCCAGTGCCTTCTTGACGGCCGGTTTCAAGTCTCCCAGATTCACTCCAATAAATGCCCGGTGAACTGTCCCGTCCTTGCGAAGTTTTTCGACGATCTTGCTGGCTTGGTTCGAGGGGATGGCAAAACCGACGCCGTCATAGCCGCCGCTCCGGCTGGAGATCGCGGTGTTAATGCCGACCACTTCGCCGTTCATATTGACGAGGGCGCCGCCGCTGTTTCCGGGGTTGATCGCCGCATCCGTCTGCAAGAAGTGCTCTCGGCCATTAATGTCGAGACCTTTGCGGTCAGTGGCGGAGATGATCCCCGCCGTCACGGTCGTTCCCAGATCAAAGGGGTTCCCCAGTGCCAGGACCCAGTCTCCAATCTGCATGGCATCGCTGTCGCCAAAGTTCACAGCTGTCAGTGGATTATCTGGCTTCAATTGGACGATTGCGACATCAGTGACGGAATCGCCCTTCCAACTCTCTGCCTTCACTTCGGTGCCATCTGCAAAGCGGACGACAACTTCATCCGCCCCGGCGATCACGTGGGCGTTGGTCACGATTACGCCGCTGGGGTCGATCACAAATCCAGAACCAGCTCCCCGCTGCGGTGGGATCTGCATCCGCCGACGAAGTCCACGGCCACGATTCTGGCCGAAAAACTCCTTCATGATCGGGTCATCTCCAAACGGAGAATTCTCGAACGGGTCCGCTTGTTCGTCGCCATCTCCGGCCGCTTCTTCCAGTATTCTCCCGTTGGTCTTTGTTTCAATCGCCACAATTGCGGGGATGGCCGTCTCAGAGACTGTTCGGAACGCGGAGGAAAGATCCTGCGGTGATTTAATGATCGTGTTGGGAGCCGGAAGATCGGCCTGCGTCCAGCGGGCCGCGACAGCACCGACCCCAACACCGGCCACCAAACAGGCGAGCCAGAATCCCGATCGACGTGGAGAGCTAGTCATTGGGTTGGTTCCTGAAGGAGATAACAACGTACCAAGTGCCATACGCCTGTCCCGGAAACGTCTCCAGTTCAAACGGCCTGATCACTGCGACCCAGACGCGACACCCCTCTATTGTTTTCAGAACGGAGGAAATGTCTACTCTGTATCTGGGCGGATTCTGTGCCAAGCGAACCTGAAATCGCAGAATCATGCCCAACCGTTGCCGAACCGAAAGGCAATCGGGTGGAAATCCTCATGTAATCTTCGATTTTGAAATGCCGAGCCCTACCCGACCTCGAACTGCGGTGGATTTCATTCATGCCACGAGATGCACATTGGTCGGACTCGGAGTCTGATGCTGACGACTGGGACGATGAAGACTTCGAGCCCGAAGGCGAGTTCACCACCACGGAATGCCTGAAATGCGGGTGTGAGATCTACGACGACGCCTCCCGCTGCCCCCTGTGCGGCGAGTATCAGGTCGGTGATCGCACACTGACTGCCTGGCAGGGACGCCCTTTGTGGTGGAAACTCGGCGGACTCCTCGGAATTCTTGCCGTCCTCTTTACCCTCCTGGCCGTCTGCTTTTGATCCTCGTTCCCATTCTGCGCGAGGGCTTAAGCCTCACGTGAATTATGAAGCGATCACGGACACTTGGAATAAATCCAACGTTGCGGCCATATCTCCCACCCTAATGATGTGGCTCCAAACAAACTTCCCGATTTGATTTTTAACAGAAGACAACAAAGGAACTTCGACCTCAACCTTCTTGGCCTTCGTTTGCTTCTGTTCAACTCTGATGGAGAAAAACGGGAAGTTCTTTTGAACGATGCCCTCACCAGACCTGAATCTCTAACTCCAAGTCGACGCCGTGGGCTTCGGCGACTTTGGTTTTCATGAGGTCAATGAGCTTCAACACGTCGGCGGATTTTGCCCCCGGGGTGGTGACGATGAAGTTCCCGTGGCGGTCGCTCACTTCGCACTGGCCAATCTTCATCCCCTTCAGACCGGCTTGTTCAATCAACGCGCCTGCGCTCAGCCCGCGAGGGTTCTTGAACACGCAGCCAGCGGATTGATGCGAGAGCGGCTGGGTCGATTTCTTCATGACCCACAGCTTGCGGATGCGCTCGGCGATGTCGTCCGGATTGTCAGTGGTCAACTCGAACTCGGCCTCGACAATGCACAACTCGTTCAGGCTGCTGTGGCGATATTCGAAGACCAGTTCGTCCCCCTGGCGAACGAACCTCTCGCCCTGCGCAGTGATGACAGTGACGGAGTGCAGGTGGTCGCCGACCTCGCCGCTGCGTCCTCCTGCATTGCCTTTCAGCGCCCCGGCGATTGTGCCGGGAATTCCGACAAGCGTGTCGAGTCCCGCCAGCCCGGCTTTGACCGATTCCGAAATCACATGCGACAACACAGCTCCGCCGCCCGTCCGCAATCGAGTGCCCTCGATCATGACGCTTGAGAAAGCCGGATCGGCGAGCCGGATCACGACCCCGCTGACCCCCTCGTCCCGGACCAGCAGGTTCGAACCGCCGCCCAGCATCCGCACCGTGACGCCGTTTTCGTGGCAGGTGCGGACCACTGCGATCAGTTCGTCAACCGAGCGCGGCTCCATCAGGCGCTGCGCCGGTCCACCGACCTTCAGCCAGGTCAGCGGAGCCAGCGGCTCGTCAGGAAGCGTGATGTGTTTGAAGTCGTCCAGTGAGCTCATGGTAGATGCGATCAATGTCTCCAGCCCCGACCGTCAACACGACGTCGCCAGGCCGTGCGTGAGTCTCTATTGTCACCCCCAGCCGGTCAAGGGCGAACACAAAATGAGCAGGAACGCCCGCGTGGTGGATGCCGTCGACCAGTTGACGCGACAGGTCGATTCGTTCGGTTCCAAGAGATTCTCTCGCTCCAAACACTGGCAGAACGAGAACCCCATCTGCTCGTTGTAATGAGGCCACAAAGCCGTCGGCCAATTCGCGAGTCCGGGAAATCTGATGCGGCTGAAAGACACACCAGATCCGACGATCAGGATACCGGTCTCTCGCTGCGTCGATCACGGCCTTCACAGCTGTGGGGTGGTGGGCGTAGTCGTCGATCCACTTCAGCCCGCCCCAACCGCCCCGGGATTCGAAGCGGCGACCGATTCCGGCGAAGCTGGTGAACCCGGACTGGCAGGTTTCCCTGTCCACTCCGAGATGCATCGCGATCGCCAGCGCAGTAACGAGATTGATCGCGTGATGATTGCCCCACAGTGGGCACTCAAGCTCGAGAGTCGATCGGTCGGGCAGGCGAACCGCTAGGCGTAATCCCGCTGCGGTAGTATCGACTCGCTCGACGAAGTAGTCGGCACGCGGGTCGGTGGTCGAGACGAATACCTTGTGCGCGGAGCAGTTCGGAATGATCGAGCAGGTGGCCTCGCAATCGAGGTTGGCGACGAGTAAACCCGTCGCGGGCAGGCGTTCAATGAACGTGCGATAGGTCGCCAAAGCCCGGTCAAATGTCGGGAAGCAGTCAAAGTGGTCTGGCTC
This sequence comes from Planctomycetota bacterium, assembly GCA_043777375.1. GTDB lineage: Bacteria > Planctomycetota > Planctomycetia > Planctomycetales > Planctomycetaceae > TH-plancto1. Next base: position 22,245 of record JAYWHX010000140.1, read on the forward strand.
GATTCCTAATAGACCGACGATACGCGGAGAGAGTTCCAGGAAGTGCCCGCGATATTCGCAACTCTCCGCGACGAGCCACTGTCGCGTGGATGCTGTCGGCTCACTCCTCGCGGAAGCAGTCAATTCTTCCTCACCGAGAACTCCATTCAGCCCCGTGCCGAGCATCTCCGCTCCACACAGGATCGACGGAGCCAAACCCGCATGCTGCAGCAGATGCCCGACCAGCGCGGTCGTCGTACTCTTGCCGTGCGTCCCCGCAATCGAGATCCCATCGCGGTCTCGCATCAGCTGGCCGAGAGCTTGAGGGTAGGACCACTGAGGGACACCGCGCGCGAGTGCTGCCTGGCGTTCAGGGTTCGTCTCGGGCACTGCCGGGCTGTAGATCAGCAGATCGACCAGCGGCGGAATGTGTTCTGCGGAGTGCTCAGGAAACAAACGAATCCCGCGCAGCTGAAATTTCGCGATCACTTCCGCTGTTGCCGAGCGATCTGATCCGCTGACCTGCCAACCGGCAGCTGCGAACCACTCGGCAATGGCCTTCATGCCGGTCCCCGCCATGCCGACGCAGTAGAGACGACGAACTGCAGCGCCACCGACCGCGATGGCGTCGAAGCCGGTGTGAAGATCATCGGTAGCGGGCCATCCTGGCCGCGAACTGCTCATCCGTGAGTCCCAAAGTCTGCCGGTCTGCGTCAATGCATTCCGGGGCGAGTTTCAATCAAACGGGAGTATCGGCAAAATCGGCTGATGCGAGAAGGGGAAGTTGAATCAGCGACGCTGGTCGTGTGAAATGAGCTGCTGATGTGCTTCGCCACAGTCAGCCACAGACACTACTTTTTGAGGATATGCCCGACTTCCCCCAATGCCGCATCAAGAGCCTGGTCCTTGCCCCCCTTGATCCCGGCTGCGGCCACACGTATGGCGGCATCGAGCAGTCCACCGGTGTGGGCGTTTCCACCTGGAGCATCGGACGGCAGGATGCCACCTGTGGGGGGAGTCAGCAGTTCCCCTTGTGCTTCGTAGCGGTTGATCGTGAATACTTCTAAGCCCGTGGCGCTCGCACCCGGAGACTTCCCCTTCGATCGCTTCGCCGACTCAATCGCATCGACCAACTTCTGCAGCTGCTCGGCTGGGCGTTGGAACCAGTCCCAGCACCAGAGATGGTGTAATGACCAACCCTGAGCAGTCAGGACTTGATCGCGCAGGCGATCACGGTCGCGAGCAGTGCGCGACGACTTGTAGGCATTTCCGTCGCAGACGACACCGAGCAGAAAACGTCCCGGCTCGGTGGGGGCGACAACCGCGAGGTCAATGAACACGCCCGCCACACCTACGTGTGTCTGGCATTCGTAACCTTTCTTTTTCAGTTCAGCGAGGACCACTTCCGGGAATTTGTCATCCGCCACGGCTCCCTTCGCAGCTGTGGTCGGGGCCCCCTTTTGAGCGTAATCGAGAAACGCCCGGAAGACAGCTGGCCCACGTCCGGTCGCTCGAGTGAGGTCGATGTCCTCGGCCTTCATCGACGAGAAAATCTCGCAGCGACGTTTCGCGCGGGTCATCAGCACATTCAATCGACGCTCACCGCCCTGCCCGGACACGGGGCCGAAATTCAGCGAGACCTTGCCGTTCTCATCAGGGCCATACCCGACCGAAACAAAGATCGCGTCGCGTTCGTCCCCCTGGATGTTCTCCAGGTTTTTGACGAAGAATGGATCGGGGCTGCTGGGGTCGAAGAAAGCTTCGAGACCGAGATGCTCCTTACGGAGCGTCTCGACAGCGTTCAAAACCGCGTCGCGCTGCGTCACGGAGAACGCACCCACGCCCAGCGTCCACTTCGGATGGGACTTCGCATGGTCAATCACCGCCTGTGCGACGGCCTGGGCCTCGATGAGATTAACTCGATCGACGAATCGTCCGTTCTCGATGAACCGAATCTTGAGACCGAGTTCACTCGTGCGTTCGGGGCTGGGAATGATGTACAGATTGTTGTTGTAGAACTCGCGATTGGAAACGGCGATCAAGGATTGATGCTTGCTGCGGTAGTGCCAGCGGAGCATTCGCTGTGGCATATTACTGGCGATACAGAGCCCGAGAATGCTCTCGACATCGCCCGCCTGCATGTCGGGTTCCTCGGTGTTGCGAGTGTCGACTTCGCCCAGAACTGTTCCGAAGAACTGTGTCGGCGGCATCTGCTTGTCGTCACCAACGCAAACCATCTGGCGACAGCGGGCGGCAGCGCCGAGTGCCTCGACCGGGCGGACCTGACTGGCCTCGTCAATCAACAACATGTCGAAGTCGAGCGCCCCCGGATCGAGAAACTGCGAGACCGACAGCGGGCTCATCATGAACACCGGTTTGACCGCCTGGATCGCGTGACCAGCTTTGCTGAGCAGCTGCCGGAGCGGGATCTGCCGACGCTGCTTTTGCATTTCGTGCCGCAGCACGTTGACCTCTTCATAGAACCCCAAATCACGAGGCCGAGTCAGTGCATCAAAGTGGCTGGAGGCGATCTCTTCGCGGGACAACGAAATTCGCTGTTCGTCGAGTTGGCGGAACTCCGCAATCGTGCGCTCGAACTGTCCTCCATCGAACTGCGCCAGTTCCGGGGTCTGCTTCAGCAGATGCCGGAACAGTGCTTCGAGTCGTGCAAAGGACAGTGCCTGGGCGGCTCCGGTGGGAGCAATCCGACCGGCGTCGACCCGTTGCAGCAATGCTCCATCAGCCACCTTGCCGACCTGCTCGCGCAGCTGGGTGTACTGCTTCCACTGCAAGAGTCCTTCGGGTTGAGAATGCCACGATGCCATCCGCTTCACGAGGTCATCGATTGGAGTCAGAGCCGCTCCCCCGAGTTGGCTCAATCCGTCGGTTAGCGGAGTTTTTCCGAAACCAGTCTTGGCCGGGTCGGGGAGTGGATTCGTGGCCGCGCTAAAGGCTTGCTGAACTTCCAGCTTCAATGACGCACACAGCCCAAGCAGGTCCCGCACCCCTTCCGTCAGCTTTTGCTCCAGCTGACTGGCGAGGGCCTTGATGCCCGCAGGTTCATCAACTCGCGGCAACATCGCGCGATAGCGGGGAGAAAGAGCCGCAGCGGCGCAATCGGCATCCCACTTCTCGAACGCGCCGACCAGATTCCAGTCCGTCTGCTTTCCCGCCCAAAACCTTCCGAAGGCTTTGGTCCCCAGGTCACCGGCCTCGGCCAGCGCCTTGGTCCCTTTGTGGCGTTCCGCCAGTAAATTCAGGATCTCCAACCGGGACGCGAAGTCCTTGGGCTGCGGACCCGTGAGGACACTCTTCAGGGTCTTGCGTGCCGCGCGATAGGCTCCCCGGAACATTCTAAAAAAGCCTTGCCCGTGCTTCGCATAATGATCGCGAGCTGTGGCGACATCGACATCCCAGGCAGACTCGACGACCACTCCCTTCAGCTTCTGCTCAGCGGAAACGATCGCGCGGGCTGCATCGCCGAGTTTCGCGACCGCATCTCGGTGATCGATCCAGGCGGGGTTGGCGAGAGCGGCGATATCGCCCCGCGGAACTGACAGCAGTGACTTCACGGTCCGCAGCAACCGCTGAACGGCATCCAGCGTCAGAGGGACATCATCATTCAGACGCGCGGCCAGAGCCCGAGCCGCATCGAAGAGCTCGACCAGCTTCGAGGACACCGCAGGTGCCGCAGCCACTGCGCGCTGCAAATCGAGCGGCTGAAGTGCTTCGAGCTTCGACCCCCGCCATGCATGTAGCGACGGGTTCCCCATCTCGCTGATGAGCAGAGCGTAGCCGTCGAGTCGGCGACACGCAGCCTGCATCTCCTCGGGCTTCCAATTCTCGGCCCCAGCCAATTCGAACTCCGGCATCGGAGCCCCATCGGCTCGCAGACGGATCAGCTCCGTCAAGATTTCGTAGGGTGTCAGACCGGACGGTGCCAGGACCGTATGCATCCGATCGACATGCTGGTTCAGGGTATCACGGACTTCAGTCAATTGAGCCACTGTCTCGGCCAGTTCCGCAGAGACTGTCGGTCGACCGAGTTTCAAGACTTTCTCAATCTGGGTGAGTACAACTTTCTTGTTCGCCTTGTCACTATGAAGTTCGAGGCACATCTCGCCGAGGCCGACTTTCTCTAACCGCCGCTTGACGACCTCCAAAGCTGCCATCTTCTCGGCGACGAACAGGATCGTCTTCCCGCTCTTCACTGCAGCTGCAATCAAGTTGGTGATCGTCTGCGATTTTCCAGTTCCGGGCGGTCCCTGAATCACGAGATTCCGGCCCATGACCGCTTCCGCGACGACCAGTGATTGCGAGCTGTCGCTGTCGACGATGTGGCTGGTGGATGCGGGGGAAAGCAAGTGGTCGTACCGCTGCCCCTCGTCGACGAGAGGCGGCGCCGCTGCAAATCCCTGGCCCAGCAAGGCCCGAATCAGTGGGCGATCGGTCAGCTTGTTTCCCTCGGGCCAGTGAGCCGGATCGAGATCGCGGTACATCAACAACTTAGTGAATGAGAAGAACCACAGCACCATGTCATCGGGCAAGACCTCCCACGTCTTCTGGTCCTGAACCGCTTCAGCGACCTGCTTCAAATAAACCGATGGCACGAGGTCGTCGACCTCTTCAGGAGGAGTCGGCAGGTTGATTCCGAAGTCCATCTTCAGCCGCGTGCGCAGCGTCAGATTTGATTCGATCTCATCGCCTGAGTAAGCCAGGCTAAACCGCGTTCCGGCGCTGGTGCGATCCAGCCGGACAGGAATAATCAGAAGCGGTGCATGTCTGGGGCTGGCCGGATCGTCTGCCTCGAACCACTTCAAGAATCCGAGAGCCAGATACAGGACATTGACCCCTTGCTCCTGAAATGAAGTCGTCCCGTCGGTGTAGAGCCCCAGCAGCCGCCGATCGAGTTCATTCGGTTCAAGGACCGTATGCAGGACCGCATCGCTGTGGCGTTCGTCCACAGACAGGAGTTTGGCGGGAGTCGAGGCCGCAGCTGTAGCCAATGACTTCTTCGTAACCCGTTTGGCCGGTGGCTTCGTCGCGGTCGCTTTATTCACCGTCCGCTTCTTGGGAGTCTCCTCTGGACTCGCATCCGGGATTTCTGTCAGCGGCTCCTCCTCAACGAGTGCCTCCTGTTCCGATGCCTCGACAGGGGCGAGTTCTCCCTGCTCAAACCTCATCGGCTTGGCGTCGGTGACCAGCAGGCGGAAGACCTGGTCTGCCTGCTCGTCTTCAATCTCCAAACTGAGGCCTGAGTCTTGATCCCGCTTGGTATCCAACAGACGGTTCTGCGTCGACAGCTCCAGCAGATCGCGCCGCGCGAGCTCCAGCTGCTTGAGAAGTTCATCATCAGTAGACATGGCCAAACCAGATTCAGGGAAGCAGACTGAGAGGGGAAACCGAATGCTACCGCATGAGCAATCGCTTCGCATCCGAGGGCAGATGGCATCAGTCAGGCTCGATGGCTGGGCTGCGCGGCGTAGCAGAATTCATCAGAATTCAGTCGACATTCTGGTGAGTTCTTCGACACAGTTCGGGAACGTCTGGCCTACCCATTCAAGCCAGTGAGCGTGGGCGACCTTGTCGCCACTTGGGGCCCGTCCCGACGAGCAGGGTGGCGGTAAATCCATGTTCGCTCGCTCTCTGACTCCGTGTGCGGCCAGATATTCTGGCACTGAGAAGAACGCCTCACGTCTAGCCCGCTTCGCCAGCAAGGGCTAGACAGTGGTGACCGCTGAGATCGGGGCCTGGCAGGACATGTTAACGACGCGTCGGGCGTTTTATCTCGGTGTCATAAAAACTGGACAGGCACTCCTACACCGACCTCAATCGTAGCGCCCCTGCGGGCGTGTGTTCAGCAAGATCAGCGATCATATCGAGGGTCGCTTGCTCGACGGCCTTCTCCCAATCCTTCGCTGCAAAGCGGTCCCGATACTCTTTTCGACTGGCGGCAAAAATAATTCCACGCGAGCTATTGATGAGCGCTCCAGTCCCGTCTGCGTGGAACGCACTCGCCACATCTGCCGAGGTTCCCCCCTGGCTTCCATACCCGGGAATCAGCAGCGGCACATGCGGCATCAGCGTCCGCAACTGGGCGAGCTGTTCGGGATGAGTCGCTCCGACAACAGCACCGATGCTGCCATCGTGTTCGGTGGGGGATGCAGAGGCCAGGGCCAGCTGCTCGACAACATCGGCGAGGCACTCGCTGACTGACTTTCCATCGGTCAAACGGTCTTGCAACAGTCCAGATCCGGGGTTGCTGGTCTTCACGAGGATGTACAGACCGGCGTTGCGATCAACGGCCGCCTTGACGAACGGGTCAAGGGTATCTCGTCCCAGAAATGGATTGATCGTCAAGCAGTCGGACGGCCACGCAGCTGCGTCCGGATCTTCTCCCGCGAGCCACGCCGCAGCGTATCCCTCAGCGGTTGAGCCGATATCGCCGCGCTTGGCATCGGCAATGACAATCAGCCCCCGCTTCCGCGCATGCCGCATGACCGTGTTCAGGGCTTCCATCCCGTCCGGTCCGCACTCCTCAAAGAAGGCGACCTGCGGTTTGACGGCGGGCACCAGCGGTGCAACCACGTCAATCACACGCACGCAGAACTCTTCGTAAGCGGTGGCCATCTGCAGCCGTTTATCCGGCGATGCCTGTCGGGCCCGTTCCAGGATCTCCGCAGGCAGCTGGTCCATACGCGGGTCGAGTCCCACCAAGGCGGGGGTCTGCTTGGTGCGGATCGCGAGATTCAGGCGTTCGATGTAGGTGGGCATGCCGGGATTCTGACACACATCGCGCCGAATGTGAACACACCGAATTCAGGCGAAAAGTTCGTGAAGGATGCGGCCCCCTTCATTGATCGCCACGGGTCGCCCTTGAATATCGGGCAAACGCAGATCAGGATCAATTCCCAGCGCATCGTAGATCGTCGCAGCCAGGTCTTCGGGCCCCACTGGCAAGGTGAGCGCGTACTCCGCATGCTTATCGCTCTCCCCATACAGTCCGCCGCGACGAATCCCGCCGCCTGCAAGAACAGCTGAGAACAGAGTACTCCAATGATTGCGGCCCCAGTTCTCGTTCCCGAGTGGAGTGCGGCCCATTTCCCCCAGTGCCACCACCAGTGTGCTGTCCAGCATACCGCGCTCGTCCAGATCGGTGAGTAAGGCCGCCAAACCCTGGTCAAAAGTCGGCATCAGGTGGTCCTTGACATCCTTGCTGTTTAGATGGGAGTCCCATCCATACCCATCCAGTGTCTCATAATGAACCGTGACATACCGTGTTCCGGCCTCGACGAGACGCCGGGCCATCAGCGCCGATTGGCCAAACAAGTTCCGCCCATAGCGATCGCGCAAGGCAGCTGGCTCGCGAGTGATATCGAGGGCGTCACGAGTTTTTTCCGAGGCGACTAGTGATAAGGCTCGCGATTGAAACCGGTCATACGCTTGCAAGGTCTCCGACCGATCCACGTCACGTCGAAGATCATCGAACTGGCGGAGTAATGTCTCCCGATCACTCAGCCGGTCGATGGTCAAATCCCGTGGCCGAACCAATCCCTCAATGGCAAACGTCAACTCGTCATCCGAGCAATTTCTCCAGTACGGATTGTCTTTTGAATCCTTCTTGTCGATGGCTGTGGTCAGCGGGTCTGCCCCGCGTCCCAGCCAGCCTCCATATTCCCCGGGGCGTAGCAGCCGAGAGGAATACTCTTCCAGTCGCCCGAGGGAATTCGGAATCACGAAATATCCCGGCAAGTCATCCGCAGCTCCCGACGAGCGGAGCCGCCGGTCAGCCACTGCTCCCATCGCAGGCCAATCCTGGGGCGTCGCATTAAATCCGCCACCAATGGGGATGTGCCACTTCTTACCCGTCTGGATGTAATGCGCACCGCCGCTGTGATCGTTGAACGTATGCGACATCGTTCGCACAACCGTGAATTTGTCGGACACCTCTGCTAAATGAGGGAGATGTTCACTGATCAGCAGACCGGGGGTCCGGCAGCTAATGGGACGAAATGGTCCACGAATCTTCTCGGGAGCATTCGGCTTCAGATCGACTGATTCCAGCTGGCTCGGGCCACCAAATAAGAGAACAAAAATGACAGACTTGGCCTTGGCGGGCCGAGCGTGTTCCTCGGCTTGCAGCAGCTGCGGAACGGTGAGTCCAAACAAGCCAGCTCCGGCTGCTTGCAGAAACGGTCGCCGTCCACCGGACAGCGGGTTCGGCTGCGACTCTTGTCCTCGGGTCAGGTGCAGCATCCGTCAGCTCCATGATTTCGCAAGCCCAGGAGAATGCAAGACGGGGGCAGTCGTGCCCCCGTGATTCAGGATAAAGAGTTCAACCGCCGCCGGTTCTTGCCTGGATCAGGTCTCTGACCACGGGCCAGAAGTACCAAGCAGCAAAGATGACACCGGCGATCGCTCCGAGGTACAGCACCAGCCCCAACAAGCCCAGCGTTCCTTCTCGGAAACGAGTCAGCAAATTCCACCATTTCTGGCGGTTGTATTGCTTCTCGATCTTCTTGTATTCGTCGGCAAGCGATCGAGACTTGTTGGCGCTTTGCTGCCGGACCAGCATCTTGCGGATATCATCGTCGAAAGAGGGGACCTGCGTCAGCGGCAGAAATGGACCTTTGGCATTGGAGGACACCTGCGTCCGTTCGTTAAACCGATCATTGCGGATGCACTGCAAGACTTGCGTGGTCGACATTTTGCCGATGTTCGGCTTTCCTGCGGCATCCGTATGTTTGACGAACCACGTGCCATCGCTGCCAGTCATTGTCTTGCTGGCATCGGCTGGGGTAGCCTGCGTCGACGCCAGGCCCCGTGCTGCGGGTGCCGAGTTCGCCATCGTATTCCGCATGTTGGTGACCGTGGGGGCCGAGTTGCCACGGCGGATGACTTGGCGATTCGGATCGTTGATAAAGGAGAGCGTCTCGCCCGCGAGGCCAAGCGACTCCAGATCCTTCACAAAGTCTCGCATGTGCTGATAGCGGTGCTTCGGATCCTTGGCGATGGCCTTGTCACAGATCAAGCTCAGGCGTTCCGGCACTTGCGGATTGACACGATGAGCTGGCTGGAATGCCCCCTTTTCCTTATTGGTAATCAGTTCGACGATGGACTCGCCTGCGAACGGGACTTTCCCAGTGAGGTAGTGGTACAGCGTCACCCCCAGGGCATAGATGTCGCAGCGGTTGTCGACGTGCTTGGCATTCCGGGCTTGCTCGGGCGGCATGTAGTGCGGCGTCCCCAGCCCAGTTCCACTCTGGGTCATTGACATGTCTTCGTCAGTTGATTTGGCCAAGCCGAGGTCGGCGACCTTGATGATCCCCTTTTTCGTGACGAGGATGTTGTCCGGTTTGATATCGCGGTGCACCATGTTCAAGTCGTGCGCGTGCTGCAGCGCTTCTGCCACGACCACGGTGACCAACACCGCATCCGCGACCGGCAACTTCCCGAGATCGTCGACCCAGTCCTGCATGCTCTGGCCATCCATCAGCTCCATGGCCACGAAGTTCAGCCCCTTCTCCTCAAATACCCCGTAGCACTGTACGACGTTGGGATGGTTGATCTTGGCCATCGCGCGGGCCTCGCGGATGAAGCGGTCCATGAAGCCTGGCTTTTTCGCCAGCTCCTTCATCATGACCTTCAGCGCGCAGGGACGATCAAGGCTAATCTGTTGTGCCAGATAGACGGTGCCCATGCCTCCCTGGCCGAGCTTCCTGACGACCTTGAAGTCACCGAGGATCTGCTCCTTGCTTTCCTTCCCCTCGCCGTCCGACTTTGTGGAAGATGGCTTCGGTTCGGGTGTGCCGGGCTGCCCCATGACCTGGGTCCTATCCATGCCCCCAGAAGCGGATGCTCCCGGGACGACGGTTTCTGAGAAATTGGTGGAGACGACTCTTTTGGTGCCGGAGGCAGACGTTGTCATAATCTCAATCCCATGAGACCCATCGGTCGAAGTTCATGTGTGATTGGATTATGAGCATGGTCCCAGCCGAACGCCATTCGAACCTTCACGGAATCTTGTATCAATTCAAAGATGCTCGCAAGCGAAGAATTGCGGTTTTCGGGCTTCGACCGGTCTCCTCCGAACCGAGCGCGGTGCAGGCGTTGTCCGTCGCTTGCTCGCTCTGCCGAGAGCGTGCATGACCGATACACTGGCGAGATTCGGAGTATTCAGCAAGACTGTCCCCTTCGTCATTCGACCTCTCGAAGTGCGAGAGTCTTCATTGAGACTCCTTGACTGTCCGGCAATTTCCTTCTCCAAACTCCCCTATTTTCGACGGACTTCATCGCATGCGATTCCGTATTCAACAACGGCTTGGCGGTCTATTTGGAACAGAATTCGTCCGTCTCTGCGGACTTCTCTTGTTGTGTGTCGTGCTCAGTGTGATGACGCTGCGCGAGCAGCACGACGCTGACGCGTCCGCTGGACGTCGCTTGGCCACTCGGGCTTCCGAAAATGATCCACGCGAAGTGCTGATCGTCATCCCCGTGGCGGCTGCCCCTTCGGGAGTGAGTCATAGAGCTTCCGGTTCTTCGACGACCAGCGCGAGTGAATTCGAACCGTTTGTGGCTGCCGCCCGAGCCGAACTCACCGGCCGGAAGATCGCAGTCCACGAGGCCCGTGGCGACGCTCGAGATGTTCGCAAAGTCCTCGACGCACTTAACGCCACTGGACAACCTCTCGGGGCGATCCTGACGACGCACGAAGCCGCTCAGTGGCTACTGTTTGAAGACTTACCCGTTGACTTTCCAGCCCTGGGCACGCCCCGCGTGATGGCTCCCGAAGCCTATCGCTGGCCAGACTTCCTCAAGGCTCGCAACCTCATCAACATTGCCGATCAGATCGCGGTCATCGCCGTGGTCGCCATCGGTATGACGCTCGTGATCGTGACCGGTGGGATCGATTTATCCGTCGGAAGTCTCATCGCACTCGCCGCAGTGACCTGCTGCCTGCTTATCCAGGACTACGGCGGCGGAGTCGCGGCCAGCACCGGCGTCATGATCGCCTGCTCACTCGCCGGAATCGCAGTTGCCGCCCTGCTGGGAGTGCTGAATGGGCTGCTGATTACCCAGCTGCGCATGCCGCCGTTTATCGTCACGCTCTCCACGATGCTGGCTGTCAGCGGAGTGGCCTATATGCTGACCGGCGGTGAGTCGGCTTACCAGATTCCGCCTGCCTTTACTTGGCTGGGGCGGGGGACGGTCGGGGGGATTCCGAATTCGGTTGTGCTGCTGGTCGTCCTGTACACAACTGCTCATTTTGTGATGACTCGGACCACGTCGGGACGTTACCTCTATGCTGTCGGAGGCAATCGAGAGGCCTCGCGGCTCTCCGGAATCCGAACGGAACGAGTCTTGCTTGCTGCCTACATTTGCTCAGCCCTGCTGGCCGGTTTCGGCGGAGTCATCATGGCCTCTCAACTGCAAAGCGGCTCGCCCATGTTTGGCCAGATGTACGAGTTGTACGTCATCGCAGCTGTCGTGGTCGGAGGGACCAGCCTGACCGGGGGGCGCGGGACAATGCTGGGGACTCTGACGGGGGCCTTCATCATCGCCGTCATCCAGAACGGCATGAACCTGCTGCGTGTAGAGAGCTACCTGCAAAAAGTCGTGCTCGGACTCGTGATCCTCATCGCCGTGGGAATCGACCAGCAGCGCGGGAGAGCTGGCGAGCGGTGAGGCAGTCAGCTTCAACTCATGCTGAACAACCCTGGTCGGTGTCACGTCCCCATTCATGGCGAGACGACTGGCCGCGTGGTGGCACAGGTTGTCGCTTTGGGCTATCTGTGTGCCTTGGCACAAGAGGTGCGAAATGATGCGACTCTCGACAACAAAACCTCTTCTGGCTTCGCCACACCGGTAGGCTCCAGAGCGAGCCACCCTGCCACCCTGCGTCCCCGAGTCTTCGAAGGGTGTGGCGAACAGCCCCGGATCGTAAAATCACCCTGTGAGCAGCTCCCACGCCCTTTCGCAAAGCCTTCAGGGACGTGCCACCCAAATTACTTTTCTTCAGACTGCCGGGACTCATCGGGCGTGCCACCCGACCCGCCCCTCCGCTCTAATGGCTACTGCTGGCGCGTCATGCATACTCCAGAACAATTGTTTCACCCATTGGCAGCAACCATTCTTGCCTTTGCAAAAGAGCGAGGACTTGTTGTCGAAAGGTACTACCATGAGTCTCCAACTTGGACACTTGGATTTGGTCATCCAAACGGAGGGCAAGCGAAGCTAGACATCACATGTAACGATGATGATACCATTCAATTGCAATCGTTTTGGTGGATTGACAACTACAAGCAATTCACTCGCAGCTTGCGGGATGGAGTTCTTCGCGTAATTGCACGAGATGCTGAGCAACTGTCGGTTACGCTAGACGAGTGCTTCAAAGAAGTACTGTCATGGGAGATTGACCAGTGGAGCAAGCTTGTTTCAGACTTCAAACCGTACTGGTCGAGCATATCTGAGGATGTCTTTGAGAGATCATCAAACCGATGGCCAAGACTTCTCGTTCAAAACAACCTGAACTTTAAATCCGACTAAATGGCGTCGTCATGCCAGGCGAAGGATTTCCGTGGGGCGGGCGGGTGGCACGGTCTGAGGCTTTCCGAAGGCGGGGTGAACCTATGAAGAACAGTGGAGGTCGAGCCGGGAACTTTGCGTGACTTTGGTCACGTGGTCAAGCACGATGGATGTTTGACACATGTC
>JAYWHX010000141.1:0-34624 GCA_043777375.1 Planctomycetota bacterium
GTGGTTCCCGCGCTGGTGCGCTACAGAGTGACCACTCGCGAACTAGCGCGGGAACCACCCCGGCAAGCAGGGTGGCGGGGAGATCTTTGATCGCCAAACGCACTCAGAACCGAGTTTCCCTCAACACTTACGCCGCAGCTGCCGTATCTCTGATTGCCCCACCCGCGATTCACCAACACGAGGAGATTCCCATGTGGTTCACCGAAACACCCTGGCCACCGATTGCGATTCTGGGTCTCGTCGGATTCGTGCTTCTCTTCGCCGCTCTGCAAACGCAGCGTGGCAAATGGCTGATCGCTGCCGGTCTGTGCGTGGTTCTGGCGATCGCGGTTTGGTTCATCGAGGCGGCGATCGTCACTCCCGGCGAACAGGTCGAGGGGAACTTGCTCGCGATGATTGACGCCTTTCAAAAGAACGATGAGCCCGGCACGTTGAAGTTCATCTCCCCGGCCAGCAAGAGCCTAATGACCCTGGCTCAGATGGGCCTGAAACTCGTCGATCTCGACGAGGGCTATCGCATCACCGATGTTCAGATCAAAACACTCGCCAACAATACCGCAGCGACGAGTCACTTCCGCGTGAATGCCACGCTCCGGATGCCGACACAGGGAAACCTCGGGCACAAACCATTTCGCTTTAACGGAAAGTGGCGGATCGAAGCGGGCGAGTGGCGGCTGACCGAGATCGAGGAACTCGACCCCATCAACGGCGAGGTGCTGAACCGGTTTCATCTCCTCAAGTGATTGAGGTGACTGAACTCATTGAGGATTTGGGGGTCCGCATTAGATACAGTTCGGACAAGATCACACTCCATGCACGAAGGAAAGTACGCCGAGTACTCCGGCATGCGGAACACTACCCGAGTCGCTTCTTGAGCGTCTCGACCAACTCCGCGTCACTGACTTCAATCTGTTCCTGCTTGGCCAAATCCTTCAGCATCCAGCAGCCCTTGTCGAACTCATTACTGCCCGCGATGAGGGCGAACCGGAACCCCTTGGCGTCGGCGTATTGCATCTGCTTCTTCATGGGCTTTGGTAAGGCGTAAACCTCGGTGCCGATCCCGGCAGACCGAAGCACGCGGCCCATCCGCAGGTACTCCGCCGACCGGTCCTTGTCGAAGTGAATGATGATGACGGGAGCCGGAGTCGAGACCTTCGACACCAGCTTCAGCTCTTCCATCGCTGCCAGCAGCCGATCGAGGCCCAGGCTGGCTCCAACCCCCGGCAGCGGCGTCTTCGTGAATAGCCCAGCCAGGTTGTCATACCGCCCGCCCGAGCAGACGCTGCCGATGCCGGGCAGATCAGTCAGGAACGTCTCGTAGATCGTCCCGGTGTAGTAGTCGAGTCCCCGCGCGATCGACAGATCGAGAGCGATCCGCTCCGATTTCAGCCCCGCCATCTCGCAGGCATTCAGCAGCTGCCGCAGCCGCGCAGCTCCTTCGAGCCCGCGTTCGTTGGTCCCGACCAGCTTCTCGGCGGCATCAAGGATCTCGATGTTCGAGCCCTTGAGCGAGGCGAAATCGAGCACGCCCGCCGCCTGCTCGGCTGTCACGCCGACCTTATCGACCATCTCGGCGATCACCGCTTCACGTCCGATCTTGAGGACCTTGTCGAGGGCTCGCAGAATGCCGACCGACTTGTCCGCCACGCCGAGGTTTTCCAGCACCCCGTTCAGCAGCATCCGGTGATTGATGCGGATCGTAAATCCCTCGAAGCCGATCGCGACCATCAGATCGTGAATCACCATCAGTGTCTCGATGTCGCTGACATTCGAGTCGGTGCCAATCGTGTCGAAGTCGCACTGGATGAACTCGCGGTAACGCCCACGCTGAGTGTTCTCCCCGCGCCACACTGGGGCGATGTGATACCGCTTGAACGGCGTTCCGATCTCGTTCAGGTGTTCCGCCGCGAACCTCGCAAACGGCACCGTCAAATCGAACCGCAGCGCGACATCGCGGTCCCCATGATCGATAAACCTAAACAGCTGCTTGTCGGACTCGTCGCCCCCCTTGCCGACCAGAATCTCGGCATACTCCAGCGCCGGTGTATCAATCGGGCTGAAGCCATAACTGCGGTAGACCCTCCGGGCGGTCTCCATCAGCTGTTCCCGGACGATCATCACGTCGGGCAGGTAATCACGGAACCCCTTGAGGGTGCGAGGCTGGATGAGGTCTTTGGACATGAGAAGTTGAGCGAGCGACAGGCGGCAGCCCGCCGTGTTCCTTGAATGAGTGAGCGTCAAAATCCGGCGAGCCGGGCGGAGTCAGCCAAATGAGACTGACATGAGTTTACCAACCCGACGCGTTAGCGGGGCAAACAGAGGGAAAAGTCGCCTTCGCTCCCCCCTCGCTGACGCGTCGGGTTGGTCAAGTGAGTGCCACTGGCGTCAGCCCCCGAAGTGCCATACGCCAAGCGTGCATTATTGCTACTCATCCCCATCAGGCACAGCCTGCCTCACTGAATATCGATCTGATGCTTGGGCACAGTGCTGAATTGTTTGATCTAGGCAGACCCCTCTGCCAAGGGCGGGGTATCGCTCCGCTCGATCAAGGTCTCTTCCCGCACTGGCTTCTCGACAAACGTTCCCGGTTTCAGTTGCGGGCCGGTGCGGTGGGCGTCGAGGATCTTTTGAAGACGCTCGGAGTCCATGACCTCGACCTCGATCAGTTCTTTCGTGATCTGATCGAGGACTGCGCGGCGGCTCAGCATGATCTCGCGGGTGGTTTCCATGCACTCGTCGACGATGCGTTTGACTTCGAGGTCGATCTCCCGCATGGTCTGTTGGGAGTGGGTGCTCTCGACAGCTTGTGTTGATCCGTACTGAAACGGCGAGCGCCGCGAGTCGCTGTAGTTCACCCGGCCCATCTTGGGGCTCATGCCGTACTCGGTGACCATGCGGCGGGCAGTGTCGGTGGCTCGTTCGAGGTCGTTTCTGGCTCCGGTCCCGACTTCCTGGAAGGTCGCTTCCTCAGCTGCGATGCCGCCGAGCATGACGCAGATCTGGCTGACCAGTTCCGACTGGGTAATCATGTGCTTGTCGTCTTCTGGACGCTGGAGCATGTAGCCGAGTGCCCCGAATCCGCGCGGGATGATCGAGATCTTATGCACCGGATCGGTGTTCGGCAGGCTGCTGGCCACCAGGGCGTGGCCCGATTCGTGGCAGGCGAGCCGCAGCTTCTCGTCATCCTTGATGATGCGGCTCGTCTTCTCGAGTCCGATGCTGACGCGCTCGACAGCCTCTTCGAGTTCAACCATCGTGACAGCGGATTTGTTCTTGCGGGCTGCCAGCAGTGCCGCCTCGTTGACGAGGTTCTCCAGATCGGCTCCGACGAAGCCAGGCGTGATCTTAGCCAGATTGGTCAGTTTCACATCATCCGCCATCTTAACCCGCGTCGAGTGGACCTTGAGGATGGCTTCGCGGCCTTTGTAGTCAGGGCGGTCGACGAGGACGTGACGGTCGAAACGGCCCGGTCGCATCAAAGCGGGGTCGAGAGTCTCGGGCCGGTTGGTTGCCCCCATGACGATCACGCTCTGATCGGAGGCAAACCCATCCATCTCGACCAGCATGGCGTTGAGCGTCTGGTCGCGTTCATCGTGCCCGCCCGGCATTCCACTGCCGCGCACCTTGCCAATGGCGTCGAGTTCGTCGATGAAGATGATGCTCGGGGCCTTTTCGATCGCCTGGGCAAACATATCGCGGACACGCGCCGCGCCGACCCCGACGAACATCTCGACGAAGTCCGAACCCGACAGACTGAAGAACGGCACCCCCGCCTCGCCCGCAACCGCCTTGGCCAGCAGCGTCTTGCCCGTACCCGGTGGGCCCACCAGCAAGACTCCGCGAGGAATCCGCCCGCCCAGCGCCTGGTACTTGGCCGGAGTCTTCAGGAACTCCACGACCTCGCGCAGCTCCTCGACCGCCTCATCGATCCCGGCCACCTGATCGAAGGTGATGCGGGTCTCTTCCCCCTCAAACAGCTTCCCCCGGCTGCGGCCAAAAGACATCGCTGTCCCCGGCCCAGTCATCCGGCGGAAGAAGAAGATTAACGCTCCCAATGTCATCGCCATCATCAGCAGTGTGACAACGGAGGACCACTCCGTGACTGGCTTTTGGCCATGGACAGTAATCCCGGTGGTATGCAGCAGGTCAGTCAGCTTATCGAGTGTCTGTTCGGGCAGAGCTCCGATGCTGACATGCGACCGAACGATTGATTCGCGGGTTTTGTCGTGCGCTGTGGTCGAGCGAAATGGCCAGGGACCTGTTCCTGAGGATTCGGGTTCAGGCTGGTCTTGAAAGGTGATCAGCGAGTGCCCGAATTGCAGCTCGTGAACGTTCTTGGACGTGTACTCGCCCTTTTCCAATCCGGTCCGAAAATCTCCGAAGCTGATCTCCTGACCCATCCGCTGTGTCGCCAGCCAGTACCAGGAAAATGCAATCAGCACGCCGGCCATGCCCATGTACCAAAACCCCATGCTCGGTTGCCGCTCTGGCTGACGCTTGGGCTCGCGGGGAGTGGGATTTTCGGGACTGGCCATGCATACTCCAGAGGCAACGTGAGCAAGGGGAGGCGAGCCCTTTGGCAAGGGACCTCGATTCCTGACCCTTCACTCTATGCCGCTACGGAGAGATGGTCAATCTCTTGTGTAGGCTGCCTCAAGAAACGGACTCAACATTCAGCCTGCCTCCGGCAGGATGGGAGCTGTCGGCTCTGGTGCGGCCTGTGCAGGACTTTCCGGTCGCGGTCGACGAGCTTTCTTGACGGCTCGTTCGATCAGTTTAGGAAGCGACTCTAAAACCTGAGCCGTCGAAGGTTTCGCGCCCGGCCGAGGCACGACGACGATCTCGATGCCGGAGGGTAATTCGTGCTGGCGCAGCCGAAACGCCTCGCGAATCGCTCGCTTCCAGGCATGGCGGACCACCGAATTCCCACAGCGTTTTCCGACACTGGTCCCCAGGCGGGTCGGTCCACTGTCTCGCAGTGACACAAACACCAGCAGCACTGCATCGCCTGCGGAATGCTTCTGGGCAAAGACGGACTCGTACTCCGGCGGAGTGTGCATCCGTTGGCAGGGTCGAAACAGGAGTTTTGGGGGAGTCATGTCACCTGTTCCCAACTTGCGATTCAACTCGGCCCGCTGATTGGATTTCCAATCCTTCCGCAGGCTCGGTCTGCCCCGCTTCGAATGCCGGAATTTGAGGCGGCTGACCGCTTCTGTACCACGTGACGATCGCCAATGCCATGGGGTACGTCGCGACGGCCAGGCTTCCGCCAAGAATCAGACTGCCCACCAGCATCGGCGTCCCCAGCCCCAACAATTGCCCGGGGATCGACTGGATTCCGCCTCGCCAGTCAAATGCGCGAGACATCTCCTGCAGATTGAACCCTCCAGCCCCCGCAGGCACCACTCCCGCTCCGACCTCGTAACTGGCCCACAGAATCGGAGCAAACGTCAGGGGGTTACTGATATAGCTGGCCGCAACCGCCAGTGCCTGATTGAACCGAACGACCCGCTGTAAGACGAAAGCCAGTACGACAATGATTGCGAAATGCAGCCCCAGCAAGGGAGTAAACGCCACGAACACCCCCACCGATGCCCCGCACGCCAGCTGATGCGCGGAATCACCGGGAGAAATGAGCGTCCGAACCCGATCACGGAACCGGAACGATTTCCAGCGTTGAATCCGAGTCGTGGGTGGGGGCTCTGTTGTCGTCACCATGATTCAGAAATCGCTCTCTTCAACATGAAGATTACGCGGGGCCAGCCACCGGGGGAAGCCCGCGCACATCCATCGCATGTCGCCCAAGCAATTCCTCGCCCCGAGTCGGAAACCTCAGCGCCCCCAGTCAAACGCCACATCCATCGCTGGTGCGGAGTGGGTCAGCGCCCCAATACTGATCCGATCAACCCCTGTCGCTGCGATCTCGCGAATCGTCTCCAGATTCACACCCCCTGAAGCCTCTAACAATACGGCCGCAGCAAACCGGTCGCGGATCAAAACCGCTTCCCGCAGCTGAGCGGGCTTCATATTGTCGAGCAGGACGATCTCGGGCTTCTCGTGCAGTGCATCGTTCAGCTGGGCCAGCGTATCGACCTCGACCTCGATCAGCTGGCCGGGCCAGCGCTGGCGGCATTCGCGAATGGCAGCTGCCACGGAACCATCGGGGCTTTGAGTTCGCCAAGCGGCTAAATGGTTGTCCTTGATCAGCACTCCATCGTAGAGCCCGATCCGGTGGTTTGTGCCTCCTCCGCAGCGGACCGCATACTTTTGAAGCAGACGCCAGCCGGGCCACGTCTTACGCGTGTCGAGAATCTTAGCCCGTGTGCCCTCGGCCGCATCAACGAACTTGCGAGTCAACGTGGCCACACCACCCAGCGCGGTAAGGAAGTTCAGCACCGTGCGTTCCCCGGTCAGCAGGGAACGTACCGGCCCCTGCACATTGGCCAGCACTCGTCCGGGAGTCACGCTCTCGCCATCCCGGCACAGCAGGTCGATCGAGACTGCACGGTCGATTCGTGAAAACACCTGCTCGATGATGGGCAGCCCCGACACCACTCCGCGCTGCCTCGCCACAATCTGCACGACCCCCTCCTGGTCCTCAGGAACAAGTGCCACGGAGGTCAGATCGCAGGCTCCTCGCAAATCCTCAACCAGCGCCATCTCGATCAGCACTGCGGCAGCGCGACGTTCGTGTTCACCAAATGTGTCTTCCATGGCATTCCCTCTTAGGCTTCCGCCCACTCTCAACCTCTGCGATTTCCGGCCCCACGAGTATCCCCCTCCCTGCCCGCGATGTGAAGCGGCTCTCTTGCTGGGGTCGTGAGGCACCGACCTTACGACAAGATCCCCTGAACCACATTGCCATGCACATCGGTCAGGCGATAGTCGCGGCCTTGGGACCGAAAGGTCAACCGGGTGTGATCGAAGCCCAGCAGGTGTAGCAATGTGGCTTGCAGGTCGTGAACGGGCACGGGATCGGTCGCCACATTGAAGCCCAGTTCATCGGTCTGGCCGTAGGTCAGACCGGATTTGATCCCACCGCCTGCCAGCCACAGGCTGAAGCAGCGATTGTGGTGGTCGCGTCCATCGTTGCCGCCCTGGACCATGGGAGTGCGCCCGAACTCGCCGCCCCAGATCACGATCGTGTCCTGGAGCAGCCCGCGTTCTTTCAGATCCTTCACCAGTGCGGCGCTGGCTTGATCCGTGTCGAGCGCGTTCTGCTTCACCCCACCCGTGAGGTTGCCGTGTTGGTCCCACGCTTCGTGGAAGAGTTGGACAAAGCGGACGCCGCGCTCGACCAGCCGTCTGGCTTGCAGACAGTTGCGGGCAAAGCTGGCCTCTTTCGGGTCCTTGATGCCATAGCTGGTCAGTGTCTCTTTCGTCTCGCTCCCCAGATCCATCAGCTCGGGCGCGCTGGTCTGCAAGCGATAGGCCATCTCGTAGCTCTGGATGCGAGCTGCGATTTCGGGATCGCCGATGTTGTTGAGTGACAGCTGATTCAAACGATTGAGGGAATCGAGCGAGGCACGCTGCGTCTCGGCATCCACTCCCTTTGGGTTTGAGAGGTACAACACCGGATCGCCCGCACTGCGAAACGGAACTCCCCCATACATGGATGGCAGAAAGCCGCTGTTGTAGTTGCTGGCCCCGCCGCTGGTGCCCTTGGCACTGGTCAAGACCACGAAGCCAGGCAGATCGGTCGACTCGCTGCCGAGTCCGTACAACGTCCACGAACCGAAGCTGGGCCGTCCGAATTGCTGCGTGCCCGTGTTCATCATGATCTGTGCGGGCGCGTGGTTCACCGCTTCGGTCTGCATCGTGCGGATCAAGCACAGCTCATCCGCGATCTGCGCGGTGTGCGGCAGTACTTCGCTCAGTTCCATCCCGCACTGGCCATGCTTCGCATACTTAAACTTCGGCCCCAGAAGCGCCGAATTCGGGTTGATGAATGCTGCTCGATACCCCTTCAAGAGTTCCGCTGGAGGCAGCTGCCCATCGCGCTTCGTCAACTCGGGCTTGTTGTCGAATAGCTCCAGGTGGCTGGGGGCACCGGCCTGGAAGATGTAGATCACCCGCTTGGCTTTCCCGGGGAAGTGCGGTTGCCGAGGAGCGAGCGGATTGGCGCCGTCGGCTGCCCTCGCCGGTGACGTGTCAGCCGACAGCAGCGAGCCTGCCGCAATTGCGCCCAGCCCGACACCACAGTCTTGGAGGAACCAGCGGCGGCTGAGTGACTGGGTACGGGAGAATTGGAGTTGAGTGTTCAAGTGGGTCTCCTCGAAGAACGATCGATCTGTCTCGGTTGTCGTATCAATTGGCCACATAAATAGACACTTCCATAGTTCCCACACAGGAAACAACGTCGCCAGCTTACTTCTGTTTGATGATGACCAACTCCTCGCCTCTCGAAGTGGACGTGGCTGTTCCCTTCGGGTCGATGGGCAGTTTGTGAACCCATCGGCCCCAATCCTTTTCCCATGTGATAGTCACCGTCTCTGCTTCAATGTCAATAACGTACTTCCCAACGATCTGGTGAGTGGTACCTTTTGCCATTCCATTCTCAAGGAAGATTACATCAGTGCTCCAGTCACCGGATTTCAATTTCCATGTCCCCACAAGTTCCGTCTTGATTGCTGCTATCTTCTCTGGAAGCTGGAACATCTTCAACGCTTCTTCCAGCTCCTTACGCCTCACATCATTTCCAGACTTCGTGTAGCCTTTGATGGCAGTCTCATACGCCTCCTCCATTTTTCCACGAATGATCGTCCGCTTTCGTCGAAGAGCGACTGGGGTCTTCGATGGAATCGCTCCTTCGCGATGGAAAGCATCCAACTCCGCCTTCAGTCCATCCACAAATTCTTGCTTCCCCATTTTTCTGGCATCCGCGATCTTGCTCTCGATGGCTTTCTCGAATTCCTCACTGAATTTCTTGATATCCTTGAGGTAAGTATTTCGAGCCTGAACCAGCTTGGTATTGATCGGGTCATCTGATGACTCTTCTGCGACCGCAATCGTTCCCATTGCGAGAAACAAGCAGGAGAGCACAGCGGTGATGTGATGCTTCATTGGGCGTTGTCCTGTTCTTGGATTGTCTGATGTATTCACTTGTGGATTCAGATTCAGTCTCGAGTTGCCATGCACCGCGATACAAGATTTCAAGGACGTTCGCCCTTGCATAGATGGTGAGGCGTTTAGAAAAGAGAAGACGATCGATTCAGTTCTTGGAGATGGTTTCGTCGAGGTTCAGCAAAACGCGGGCGACCAGTGTCCAGGCTGCTGCATCTTGCGGAGTCGTTCCGGGCAGCAGTTCCGGAAGGGTCATGGGATCGCCTGTGGTGATGTCGCGTGGATTCAGCCATCCCTCGGCGACACGCTGGCGACGTGACTTCAGTAGAGCCAGGACCTCGTCACGCTCCGCTTCGCTGGGATGTCGCGACGTACAGAGCAGCATCGCGTAGTCGGCTCGCTGCGCGTCGTCTGCACCGCCCTCTCGCAAGACACGCAATGCCAGTGCCCGCGCAGCTTCCACAAACAGAATCTCGTTCAACCCCGTCAGAGCGGCCAGTGGCGTGTTCGACCGCGTGCGTCTGGCGCACGGCAAATCTCCGTTGGGGCCGTCAAAGTTCGACATCACCGGGTCGGGCATCGATCGTTTTCGGAAACCGTAAACAGTCCGGCGATACCGTTCCGGACCAGTCGCCGCAGTCCAGTACGTCGGGTACACGTAGTTGTAGTCCAGCACGTTTTGCGGCACGGGTGGAATGACTCCGGGGCCACCCATCTTGTGCGTCATCAATCCAGCTGCGGTGATGGCGATGTCCCGGACGATCTCGGCATCCGCCCGGAACCGAGGACCACGAGCGAGCAGGCGATTGTACGGGTCTCGTTCGAGCAGTTCCGGTGTCGCCGTCGAAGCCTGCTGGTACGTCGCGCTCGTGACGATCGTCCGAATCAGATGCTTGCGACTCCAGCCGTGTTCCATGAAATCGACGGCCAGCCAATCGAGCAGATCGCCGTATTCCGGAAGCGGGGCGCGCGTGCCAAAGTCATCCGCAGTTTCGACCAACCCGGCTCCAAAGATCGCTTGCCACGCTTGGTTCACCGCGACTCTTGCGGTGAGAGGGGACTTTTTATCCGCCAGCCACTGGGCGAATCCCAGCCGATTGCGTGGGGCATCGGCTGGAAACGGATGGAAGGCTGCCGGAGTGTGTGGCTCGACCACATGCAGCGGTTGATCCCAGCTTCCACGACTGAGCAGGTGCGTCTGGCGATGATTGGTCGGCTCGCGCTCGGCCATGTGCAGGATCGACGTGCCTGCGACGGGGGTCGTTTTGATCAGTGCATCGATCTCGTCGTTGATCACCTTCAAGTCTGGCACAGACATTCTCCACGCGGCGAAGATCGCGTTCACCTGTTCCGCAATCCGCTGCTCGGCGGGTATTTTCAAAGCCAGCATCGCCGCTTGATCCACAGGCGGCGCCACTGGGGCGGGGGCCGTGGTCAGGCTGAAGCGGCCACAGCCGAGCATGTCGCCCATGCGCCAGACGACTTTAATCTGCGATCCGGCAGGGAAATCCAGTGGCTTCTCGAACTGCATCACGGCGACGCCCGGTTGATTGCGACGACCGACACCGCGATCGGCGTTCCAGGTCGTCTCGTCCGAGCCATCGATGAGATGCGCCACCGGTCCACTGGCCTTCTTGCCATCGGCCTGCTTGACCTCGGGTTCCGAGAAATCGGCACTGGCATTCACCAGCTTCTGTTTCTCCCAGTCCTTACTGTCGGGCTTCTTCACCAAGACTTCGATTTCCTGTATCACCCAGGTTCCGCTCCGAGTGCGTCCCGGACCATTCTGCGGCAAGTCACGATGAGTGAGCGTCTCCAGCTGGAGTCCTGTGATGCCCGTCAAGGCGGGCGTGGCAATCAGAAACACATCATTACTGGTGTGCCCTCTCATCAGGAGAGACTTGTCGGCTTCTTGCGTCGGATGGTTGAGACCGCTGATCGTGCCCAGCTCAATCGCCTCGATCGGTTGCCAGGCGATTTGCTTCGCGGACAGCTCCGCAGCCCAGGCCGTCAGTTCTGCCTGCCACTGTGGATGTGCTGATCGAACGCGATCCTCCGCAGCTGCGACCTGTGTTTGCAGGTCATTGATTTGCTGGAGTTGTTCGGGGGTGTAGACCCAGGACTGCGCCTCATACGAGTTGTTCAGGAATCCGAACATTCCGTAATACTCATCGTGAGTTAGCGGATCAAACTTGTGCGTATGGCACTGGGCACACTGTGTGGAGAGTCCCAGTACCGCTTTGCCGATGCAGTCGATGCGGTCGAACATCTCGACCATGCGAAACTGCTCGGCGACGATGGCCCCTTCTTCGTTGATCATGCTATTGCGGAGAAATCCCGTCGCGATCCGCTGAGATTGGGTCGGATGTGGCAGCAGGTCACCCGCGATCTGCTCGATCAGAAACTGGTCATAAGGCATGTCCGTGTTGAGGGCTTCAATGACCCAGTCTCGCCACGCCCACTGCTCGCGTTGCATGTCTTTCTCATAACCATTCGTGTCCGAATACCGCGCGAGATCAAGCCAGTTCCGAGACCACTTTTCCCCGAAACGTGGGCTGATGAGCAGGGCCTGCACCGTGGCTTCCAAACCCTGTTGCTCAAATGCAGCCAGCTCGGCGGGAGACGGCGGCAGTCCAATCAGGTCGAGGTAGACTCTGCGGCAGAGGGCCGCGCTGCTGGCCGGAGGAGCAGCAACGAGTTGTTCGGTCTTTAGGCGATCCAGAACAAAGGCATCAATGGGGTGCGTTGTCCCGGAGTTCGGCAAGGCCGCTTTCACAGGCGGGATGAATGCCCAGTGAGCCTCGTACTTTGCCCCCTCGGCAATCCACTGCTTGAGCGTTTGGATTTGCGATTCCGAGACCGGCTTTTTCTCACTTGGCGGAGGCATCACCAGATCGGCGTCGTGAGTCAGCAGGCGGCGAATCAACTCGCTCTCGTCCGGCTTGCCTGGCACGATGGCCGCCAATCCCGACTCGCCACCCTTCAAGGCCCCATCACGCAGGTCGAGCCGCAATCCAGATTGCCGATCCTCTGCATCGACGCCATGACAGCGCGAACAATGCTCCGCCAGAATGGGCTGAATGTCATGCGGAAAATCGATCTCAGCCGCACTTAAGCGACTTGATTCCAATCCCCAGATCGTGATGACACAGAGGAGCACAAGGCGGTGAGCAGAGAGTTTCATGTTCAGATTCCGCTGGCAGGAGGGCGCGGAGAAGGGATCACTGGATGTTCACAGACCGCAGCTGGTCTGCCACTGAGAAGATCATGAGACCACAAGGCTAGTCCAGAGTATTTCAACATACTCATCAATCAACAGGCATGCAATGAAGCTGTTCTCCAGACCACGGCTGGCCAGCAGGTCCTAAAGGGAAGTTTGTGCGGTTGGGAGGGCGAAGCTCCTGCTGAGCCGCGACTTTGAGAAAACCTTGCTCCCGCGCATGCGGCTCGGCAGGAGCCTCGCCCTCCCGACCCGGCAGATTCACAAACACGCCAGCCGTGGTTCCAGACAAACAATTGACAGAAACATGAAACAGCCACAACAACGACCTTGGACCAGCCTCACATCGTCTTACGGGCTGACTACTCAGCCCCCTGTTTGTCTCCATCGTGCGACGCAGCTGTTGACTCAGTTTTCCTCGCAGAGTTGCTCCTCATGAGCCACACCCGGCATGGGGCTTACGACAACTCTCTCACCAATCGAAGGAGGTCGACTAACAGAGCGATGGTCCCCAGCAATGCGACCAATCCAGGCAGCGCGGCCAAGAGCCAAACCAGAGATCGGCCGCCCACCATTTTTTGCGAATCATTCGTCATTGAGGATGGAATCGCGACCACCGCCCCTAAGTGCAAAACAATCACAACAAGTACGACACCGACGGTTCTGAACATCTGAATTGTCCCCGAACGAAACAGAGACGAGATCCCATTCAGAAACAAGAGATGAAGTGAGGACAGCTCCACATCGAAACCCTGCAGAATGGGCAGCGTCACAAATCGCAACAGCAGGACAGTTCCGATCAAAGCCAGCCAAGAGATGCAGGCGAACAAAAACAGCCGCCCCAATCGTAGGGGCGGCTGTTGTGCGGTGTGAGGATTTGCAGGCATCGTCGGCATTCAAACCATCAGGACAGGGACTGTACAAACGATCGAATGGGAAAATCGTAGCCTACAGCGTCCGTTCGCGAATCCAGTCCGTGTGGAACATCTCCCCACGAGGCTTGTCGAGCCGCTCGTAGGTGTGCGCCCCGAAGTAGTCGCGCTGGGCTTGGAGCAGGTTCGCGGGCAGGCGGCCTCGGCGGTAGCCGTCGAAGTAGTTGAGGGCGGCACTGAAGACCGGGGTCGGCAGGCCGAGCTGTACGGCGGTCTGGATCACGCGGCGCCAGCTCGGTTGGGCCTTCTGGATGGCGGCCTTGAAGAAGTCGTCCAGCAGCAGGTTCTCCAGGCCGGGGTTCTTGTCGAACGCCGCTTTGATGTCGCCGAGGAAGCGGCTGCGAATGATGCAGCCGCCGCGCCACAGCAGGGCGATGTTCCCGTTGTTGAGCTTCCAGCCGAACTCCTTGGCGGCGGCGTTCAACTGGACATAGCCCTGGGCGTAGCTACACAGCTTGCTGGCGTAGAGAGCCTGCTTCACGTCTTCGATAAACTGATTGCGATCGCCGGTGAACTTGGCGTCCTTGGGTCCAGCCAGAACCTGATCGGCGCGGACGCGTTCATCCTTCTGAGCGGACAGGCAGCGGGCGTAGACAGCCTCCGTGATGAGGGTCGTCGGCACGCCGAGGTCAAGGGCGTGCTGGCTCATCCACTTGCCGGTTCCCTTCTGGCCCGCGGTGTCGAGAATCTTGTCGATCAGGTCGCCCGATCCCATCGAGTCCTTGACCGTGAAGATGTCACGAGTAATCTCAATCAGGTAGCTTTCGAGAATCCCCTCGTTCCAGTCCTTGAAGACGTGGTGTAGCTCGTTGTTGGTCAGGCCCAGCGTCTCCTTGAGGATCAAGTAAGCTTCGCAGATCAGCTGCATGTCGCCGTATTCGATCCCGTTGTGGACCATCTTGACGTACTGCCCGGCCCCGGCATCGCCGACCCAGTCGCAGCAGGGGATGTCGTTGTTCGGGCCAACCTTGGCGGAGATCGCCTGAAAGATGTCCTTGACGAATGGCCACGCATCGTGGTGCCCGCCGGGCATGATACTGGGGCCTTTGAGAGCTCCCTCTTCGCCGCCGGAGACTCCAGTCCCGATGAACCGCAGACCGGCCTTGCGCAGGTCGGCGTCGCGGCGGTTCGTATCGGGGAAGTAGCTGTTCCCGCCGTCGATGATGATGTCGCCGGGTTCGAGCAACGGCTTGAGCTGCTCGATGACCGCGTCGACCGGGGCTCCGGCCTTGACCATGATCATCATGCGTCGCGGCCGCTTGAGGCTTTTCACAAACGTTTCGAGGGTGTGGTAGCCCTGGATCCGGTCGGCGGTTCCGGCCCAGACCTTGTCGATCGGCTCACTCTTCAAACCGCCGACGAAGTCGTCCGTCGTGGCCGTGGTGCGGTTGTAGACCGCCACAGAGAAGCCATGATTGGCCATGTTGAGGACCAGATTCTGGCCCATGACGGCCAAACCAATCAAACCGATATCGTGTGTAGCCATGACGTGAAGACTGCTGCTGTCGTGAAGGGGCACCGACCTGCGAGCGGACGGGTTGCGTCCAAATCGCAGCGGAGAAGCGAGTTTTGTACCGCGCTGGGGCGGTGGATTCAACCAGCGGGATATACCGGCCCATGTCGGGCATTCGCCTTTTTCAGTGCGAGTCGGCTCAAGCCCACTCAACATAAATGGGTGATCGCCCTGTTGTGATTCGGGTCGTTGGTTGAAATGCAGATCAGTTCACCCGATACTTCAAAGATTGGTGATGCGTCTCTCACAAACGCTTTGGCGTCGACTCGTTGGCGGGCTCTCCTCGCAGTTCCAGTCAACCATCTGCGACCAGGCAACACTCAGGAATCCTGATGATGAAGAGTTATTGGCTTTCGATGGCGGTCGTATGCGGTCTCGCCCTGCCGGTGTTTGCAGCTGAGCCGGTCAAACCCGTGCGGATGGGCAGCGGGATCATGACGTTTGACACGGTTCCCGGCTGGGGACTGGGGGAAGACGGAAAGTCAGTCATCGGGCCGACACATGGTGCAGTCGTGGTCGACAAGGCTGGAAATATCTACACCAGCGCGGATAACGGCGTGCATGTTTTTAGCCCGGATGGCAAGGTGATTCGCCGGTTCCTGACCGACAATCATACGCGGTTGCACGACATGGAGATCCGCGAGGAAGAGGGCGGCGAGTACATCTACGGAGCCCGCAATGCGAACGCCGAGGGGATCAAGTTCCAGGCGGAGTCGGGTGATGTCGTCATGCGGTTGCCGTTTCCCAAGGAGTCGGGGCTGGACCTGAAGGCATTTAATCCGACGGCGATCACCATCGCCTCGAATGGAGACATCTTTCTGTCGGATGGCTATGCCAGCAATGTGATCTTCAAGTTCGACAAGACCGGCAAGTACCTCATGCATTTCGGGGTCAAGGGGAACGGGCTGAAGGAATTTAACACCGCCCACGGGATGACACTCGACACGCGGTACGAGCCGAACCGCTTGCTGGTCTGTGATCGCAACCACTCTCCCAAGGGGCGGCTGGTCCACTACGATCTCGACGGAAACTACATCGACGAAGTCGTCACCGGACTCGGCATGCCGACCTCAGCTGCGGTCCAGGGCGATTTCGTTTCGGTCCCGGATTTGAGCGGGCGCGTCGTGATTCTCGACAAGAACAACACCATTATGTCGGTGCTGGGGTTCAATGCGGACCCGGCTTTGGGCGGGAATTACGGCATCCCGCAAGACAAGTGGGTCGAAGGGGTCTTCAGTGGAACCCACGGTTCCTACTGGGATAAGGAGGGCAACCTATATGTTCAAGACTGGAACGTCTCGGGACGGCTGATGAAGCTGGTGCGAGTGAAGTAGTCCGGAGTGAGCGGGAGTCAGGACACAATCCAAAACAACATCCCTGTTTTCCCGGTGGGAATTCAGCAGAAGCCAACGAAGGAAACGAAGGTTCAACTCGATACTTCTTCGCTTCCTTTGCGACCTTCTGTTCAATTGGAACTCAGGAAGCTGCTTCAGACCAGTTCCTCAACGGGAGTATGGGGTCTCACAAATCATACTCTTGCGACCCCGCTGTCGGAGTCGTGATTCCCGCTGACTCAACGCAACAGCCCCGTGGTGGTTCACCACGGGGCTGTTGCATTTCAGGCAGGTGCTGTCGGCACTCAGATCAATTCCGCGATCGGGGTTCCATCGGTCAGAATGGGAATCGGGCGTCCGGCCAGATCGAGGAACGACTGGTTCGGATCGATCCCCAGATGCTGATAGACCGTCGCCCACAGGTCTCCGGGAATCAAAGGGCGATCCTTGGGAACTTCGCCCTTGCTGTTCGTCGAGCCAATCACTTGGCCCATACGCAGGCCACCGCCAGACAGCAGCATCGACATCGAGCTGGGCCAGTGGTCGCGGCCGGGCTGTTTGACACCGGTTTGGGTGCCGATGCTGCTCTCGACGCGCGGCGTACGACCGAATTCACCCGTGACGACCAGCAGGACGCGCTTGTCGAGACCTCGACTGTAGATGTCCTCAATCAACGCCGTGACCGCGCGGTCATAAATCGGCAAACGCACACGGGCATCGTCGAAGATGTGGCAGTTGACAGCGTGCGAATCCCAGTTGTAGCACCCCTGCTTCAGCTGATCGATCCCGGATTGGTAGGGATTCTCCATCACCAGGGTGACATAGCTGCAACCGGCTTCGACCAGTCGGCGCGCGAGCAACGCCCGCTGGCCCCAGGCATGCCGCCCGTACCGATCGCGGAGGGTCTCGGTCTCTTGCGACAGATCCATTGCCTGCCGCATGCGGGCGCTGGTCAGCATGTCCAGCGCCTTGCGGTTAAAGCCGTCCATCGCGTGCATGATGCCCGAGCTGTCGACATTGCGTCTCAGAGTGTCGAACCCGCCGAGCAACGACAGACGGTCATCCATACGTTCGGAGACCTTTTGATCCAGCTCGATGTTGTTGACTTTGAAGTCTGGGCGACTCGGGTCACCGGGGATACTGAACGGGGTGTATGAGGGACCGAGATACGCCGAACCGAAGGCAAACACATCGACGCCGTCGCGCCCGGGATCGGTCATGGAGATGTAGTTCGGCAGTCCGTTTTGCCGTGCTTCCCGGCACTTGGCCACCACCGAAGCGCAGGCCGGATAGTCATTCACTGTATCAACAGGCGATTTCGGGTCGCGAGCTGCCAGGAATTTCTTGTGGCCTCCCCCATGGTCCGCAAAAGTGTGCGAGATCGAGCGAATGACCGAGTACTTGTCAGCACACCTCGCATGCAGCGGCATCAGTTCGCAGACATCCACCCCCGCGACATTTGTACGGATCGGGTGGAAATCGCCGCGGTATTCGCTCGAAGCCTCGGGCTTCATGTCATACATGTCAAGATGCGGCGGACCACCCGGCAGCCACACGAAAATGACAGCTGTGTCTTCTTGAGTGACAGGGTTAGCGGCTTGTGCCTGGAGTCGCAGCATGTCGGCCAGACCCAGCCCGCCAATCCCCAGTGCTCCCATCTGGAGGAAAGAGCGACGACTGACCGGCCCGGAACAGGAGGAGACTGAACTGGCCATGGACGAAGTGCGGTGACGCGACATGGGATGTCCCTGTGACTCGTTTTCAGGCCCCCTGAGGAGGCCCGTGCCGACTCTGTGACTCAATACATTACCTAACCGCTGCCAACGGATCAATCGGCATTGATCGAATGCCGACTTGATTCGAACAGGATCAGTTCACGACTTGCGGGTCGTATCGAGGTGGTCCGACGCCCCGTATTCCTGGGATCAGACGCTTTGCGTCCCCGCACATTGTGCATAATCGCGCCTTGCGTTGTGAACTTCCCACATCCATGACTCAGAATGGCAACGTCATGCAGGCTGCAAAGCTACGGTTGATGCGAGGTCTGCAGATCGGTCTGCCAGTCTTCAAGGAGTCATTGCCTCCGTTGTGACGATGCCCATGCTCAAAACACTTCCGCAATTTCAGGTCTCTGAGACCAAGCCGTGCATCGGCGTCGACCCACTGGCCGGTGATAACCGGCAGTGCTGCCTCGTGCGTATTTATCCCGCCGGAGTCAGCGGCAGCTTGATTCCACTGTCCTTTCGACGCATTACCATCGGGCGGGATCAAGGCTGCACTGTTGAGGTCAATGACGACTTTATGTCGCGGACCCACGCGACGATGGAACTGACCGATGATGGATATCGATTGGCGGACTGCAACAGCCGGAACGGAACTTTCGTCAACGACCAGCGGATCACTTCGCAAGTGCTGCGAGCTGGCGATCAAATCCGGGTCGGCAACCATATTTTTAAGTATCTCTCCGCCGACCATGTCGAGGCGCTGTACCACGAAGCGGTGTACGAGATGATGACCGTAGACGCCCTGACCGGGGTCTACAATCGCAGGTATTTTGAGGACGCCTTCCACCGGGAAGTGCTGCGATCGCAGCGACATGCTCGCTCGCTCGCTCTGCTGAGCTTCGACATCGATCTGTTCAAGCAGGTCAACGACCAGTACGGGCACCTCGTGGGCGATGAGATCTTGAAGTCTCTCTGCAACCGAGTTTGCTCCCGGATTCGGGGCGACGAAATCGTCGCTCGCATCGGGGGCGAAGAGTTCTCGATCGTGCTCGTGGAAAGTTCGAGAGACAATGCTCGCAAGGTCGCCGACTCGCTGTGCACACTCGTCAGCGACACTCCCTTGCTACCTCATCTTCCCGGTTTGCGAGTGACCATCAGCATCGGCGGTGTCTTCACCAACGGGCTCGATCTCCAGTCTGAACAGGATTTGATTGCCCGAGCCGACGAACAGATGTATCTGGCGAAAGCGGCGGGACGCAACTGCGTCCGGTTTGTCTGAACGTCGAGACCGCGAAATTCGTCGAGCACAAAAAAGCCCAGCGGTGACAACCGCCGGGCTTTCTGCGTTTGAAGTGGCTCACCACTCTGAGGAACTGGTGCGAAACCACTTTCCGGAAGTTTCGATTCCGGCTCACCGCAGAAGGCGCAGAGAACCGCAGAGGTCAGAGTGATCTCCGGAATTTCCCTCTGCGAATCTCAGCGTCCTCTGCGGTGAACGTTCCTCACGATTTGGTGAAAACAACGACACTCCTCACAAAAGTCGAAAATGTCGCCGGACTCTCCGAGTCCGGTGAATCGACTCCGGCCTCGCGGAACAGCACCTCAACTCGGGCAAACCACTGGGGGCCCAGCACGACCTCGCCGCAAGCCACGGTGATCCGCCGGATTCGGAGAAGCCGGCGACAGTGGGCCACTTTCGAGGAGACCTCGCACTACGGCTTCGGCGAGTAATCGACCGTCTTTAAGTAGACCGACTCGGGCGGAATGGCCAGAATCTTGCCGTTCGCTTCAGTCTTCTTGGCCACAGCTTGCCACTCAGGATCACTGACGAACGCCTTCCAGGAATTCTGCGAGGCATCGCGACTGGCGTGCTCTAAAACGTAATACAAGTGCGTCTTCGATTTCGGCTCATCGGTCGGAGACCAATATCCGATCGAACGCATCCCATGCTTGTGAAACAGCTTCTCCGTGTGCTCCCGGAACCGGGCATGCATGTCACCCAGCTTGCCTTCGGCAGCAGTATAAATACGGAGTTCGTATGTCTTGTCTGGCAGGGCATTTTCCGTCGGCGGAGAGTAATCGGTTTCAGTCATGTAGATCGATTCGGGGGCTTTGGCCAGGATCTTGCCGTGTTTTTCCTCGCTCGCCTTGCGAACGGCCTGCCACTCGGGATCGGCCTGAAATGCCGCCCAAGATGCCTTGGCCGCGTCTCGGCTGGCGTGATGAATAATGTAATACAGAGTGTTCCCTGCCGTCGGGCCCTCGCTGGCCTCCCAGTAGGCGATGTTCTTCATGCCGTGCTTTTCGAACAGCTTGGTCGTGTGATCGCGGAACCGCTCATTGCACGCTTCGAGCTTGCCCGGCTCACAGGTGTAAATCCGGAACTCGTATACGCCTTCACCCGCCTGGGCGGAACTGCCCCCCAATCCCGCCACAGCTGCCATGATCACTCCGAGCATTCCCCAGCGTTGCATGTTTCACTCCCGAACAGGTTTAGCAGACTCGTCCCCATGGGTAGCAGCTTACCGCTGGGGGCCGACTCGACAAGCGACGCATCAGTTTTTGCAGCGAGGTTCACCGGAGATCACCGCGTCGCTGAACGTCTCTCGCCGCTGAGAAACCAAGTTGACCCGGCGTATCTCTGCTGGCTGGCGCGAGTTGCGGGTGCTATCCTCAATGCTAGCTGGCGCGGAGTGCGCACAGCCTGCCCGTGCGTAGACTGGCCCGAGAACGAGTTCCCCTGCCATGACGATCTCAGTCACCGAGTACTTCCAGACCCGTAAGGACGATCGGAAGAAGGAAACTCGTTACATCAATGTGATCAACAAGGACTCCTGCACCAGTTGCCAGTCCTGTGCGACCGTCTGCCCGGTCGATTGCATCTACGAAGTGCCGAGCAACATTCCCGGCCAGAGCTACCACCAGATCGACACCTCTCGGTGTATCGGGTGCCAGATGTGTTACCGCTCTCCGACGGATAGTTCGGACCTGTACACGCTGACGATCTGCCCGTGGAATGCAATCGACATGCTCCACAATCCGAACGTCAGCCCGGACAAGGAATCGATCCTGCTGCCGTACTGGAAGGGGACCGACTCGACGCTGCCGTGGGCCAAACTCGAAGAGTATGGCTACCAGCTCTTCATTGAGGGGCAGTGCCATCTGCCGACCGCTCGCCAAGACCTGAACGACATCGTGACCTGGTTCACCAAGCCTAGTTGGTTGTTCACCGAAGACGGCGACACCGTGGCGCTCGCGACACTGGTGCGGACTGAAGACGGGATCGCGACGTTTGTGGCGACCGATGATGGCCGCGAGTTGCTCGACTGCATCTTCCCGGGGTGGAAGCGGATTTTCATGGACTAGTCGGGTACTGGCCCTTCCCGTAGCGTGGGCTTTAGCCCACGCGAGAGCGTTGCGACTTGGGAGACGTGGGCTAAAGCCCACGCTACGAAGGACTGGGCAGGCCCTCGCTGACGCGTCGGGTTAGTTGATGAGACCGAGCGTGAGCCATCCCGCAGCATCGGCATCTTGATCCGCATTGGCGAACTTTAAAGGCTTCCCAGCGGGCAACGGGTGAACGGCTCTGAGCGCCAACTTCGTCGCGTTCTCTGGGATCTCCTTCACGGAGAGCGTGGCCACCCAGGCGTGGGGTTTGTCGGACGGCAGAATCCCCGTTAGTTTCCAATCGACCGGGTATGTCTTGAGCACTTCCCCGGATTCTGAGAGGGCGGCCAGTTCCAAAGCCCAGTCGTAATAAAACGGGGCCACGCCGTTGTTCACGACGGCCACTGTGACCTCGGTCCGATCTGGCTGTCGGCGTTCAATCTGCGCGGACTGCACGTGGAAGTCGTAGCCCATCCGTTGGACCTGTGCTGCGGCTCGCTGGATTCGTTCGGGGTTCGCCTTCTTATCGAACAGACCAGAGTCCATCAGCCAGGTGGCGTGAGTTTGCCGCACGCATTCAGCGAAATCCTGAGCCTGTTGATGCTTAGGTTTTTCGTCAAAGATCTGGCCCCACACCTCGGGCCGAATTTCCCCGCCGATGGGCTGGGTCTTCCACTTGTTCACAGCCTCTTCTCCCGCAGCTGTGAGAAGAGGCATGTAGAACCAGGAGTCGTCCTTTTTTCCGGTATCGAGAGTGCCCCACGCGAATGAGTCATCGTGGTAGCCGAAGGGGCGGTCGCTGTTTGCTGTGTGGGCATCGTGGTCCGCCCCAGCGGGGTAGCGCAGTAGCACGGGGGTCTTGGTGAATGCCTTCGAATAGGCATCCAGGACTTTCTGCTGAGTCGCCTTGGAGGCAAACAATTCTTCGCGAGGCCAGTTATGCCACTCGCCCCATTCGCCGAGTAAGCCAGCAGTGAGATAACCGAGACGCGGGTCGCCGTCGTACCTTTTGCCGAACTCAGCGAGAAAGGCTTCGAGCGCCGCGACCAGCCGTTGGTCCTCATAGTCGGGAGTGAAATTCTTCTTCGGAGGCTTCTCCTCCGTGTTGGTCCACCCGGTGACTTTGACGCCTTCGTCACGCAGGAACTGAGGCAACCCGGACTTCTGGCCGGGGTACTCAATCCAGATCCGCAACACAGCTTGGCAACCGCGGGAGGAAATCTTGTCCAGCCGTTTCTCCAATGGCTGCCAGTCGAACGTGTCGCGTCCCGTCATCAGGTCGCTCAACTTCACGTAATCGAATTCGAGGCTGTGGGGAAACCGTTCGATGTCAGCATCGGCGTAGGGCACGAGCCCCTTAAGTGGATTGTCTGCGGGAGTCGCAGCTTGGGGCAGTGGGACTGGTTCGGCGACTGCGATGGTTTGATCGGCGAGAGCCAGTCCGAGAATTCCAACGAGGAAGATTGAAAACACATGCCGCATAAGAGTCTCAGCTCTGAATTCGTGACGAATGGGGATGAGACATTGTAGCCACCTCACACATGACGACGAGCCACCCGCAGCTGTGCTATCCCCCGCTGACCGGTGGAAAACAGGCGAGTTCGCAGGACTCTGTAAGTACCGTTGAATCGGTCGCATAGTTTCCATCGACTGCGATCAGCAGGATCGGCATCAGTGGGGACAGATCCGGGCACCGAGTCATCAGGGCCGTTTTGGCTTGCCCGACTGGACACCCTGCTGGCAGCTCGAATGGAAAACTCCCCACTCCGGCGAGGTCTTTGGCACGGGCGAACAGCTTGACGGTGATTTGCATGGGGCGGTTTTGAAGGGGTCGGAGAGAAGCCAAGGTGGCATTGATATCAGTTCGCTTGCAACATAAACCGATCGTTCCCTCCCTACAAGCGGTACGACCATTCGGGTCGCCTTCACTCATCCATCTTTCGGTGAATCCCAAGTCTTCGCAGACGGAAAAGTCTGCCAAGTCGTCGAAGTTAAGGGGGCGGACCTGCTTCAACTCGCAGCCGCTGACTGAAACAACAGGTCACAATCAGACCTCTCCTCCGCGACGCCGTCCGGTGGTCTGACCACGATACCATTTCAAAACAGACAAGGGAGTGCCCACCATGCTCGTTCTCTCACGCCATCGCGACGAAAGCATCATGATCGGCGACAATATCGTGATTACGATTGTCGACATCCGAGGTGATAAGGTCCGTCTCGGGATTCAGGCCCCGACCAACGTTCCGGTCCACCGCGAAGAGGTTTTCGAAGCCATTAAACGGGAAGCAGCCGGAGTCGCGGTGAGCGCGGCCAAGGCTGTCCAGTCCTGATTCACTCCGGCGGACCTCCCTATAGCATTCCGCCGGACCCAATGAACTCCGCACGCAAAAGCGGGCGTGCGGAGTCGGCTACTCGGGGGCCACGGCTCCTTCTTCTGTGGGCAGTCTGTCGACTGCTGGGTCGACTGCTGTCGGCACTGGGCCTGCTGGTTCCGTCGGGAACGTCGTAAAGTCGACTCGTCCGGGCGAAACCGGTGACACAAGTTCGGTCGGCACCGTCTCGACGTCCACATCATGCCCGTGTGACCGGCGGCCATGGAGTCGCTCGGCGTCTTGGTACGCCTCTGGTGACCAGCCTCCTTCGGCCAGTTGAATATTGTTGTAGGCCAGCAGGGTTCCCTTGCGGTAATACAAATTCGTAATGGCTTTATTGTATTCCGTCAGGCTTTGATAGTACGCCTGTTGAGCCTCAGCTCGGCGGACTTGAGCCCGTAAATACACATCCAGCAGGATGTCTCGTTCGCGGAAGCTGGGCTCCAGAAACTTGACGTTCTCTTCAGCGGAGAGATACCGATTCAGATTCGTCTTGGCCAGGCTATAGGCTCGCGAGAGTTCCTGAAACGCGACGGCCATTTCTTGGGCGACTTCTTCTTCAGAGACCTCCAGAGCCTTGCGGGCCTTGGTGAGTCGCAGTTCGTAATTCTGAGCCTGAGCCCGCGCGGAACGCAGACCGACGGGCATGTTCATCACGACGCCCGCTGTAAAGCCGTCTGCCTGATTCCCGGAGAGTCCCTGATAGAATGAGTTCCCGCTGCCCCCGTAGGCGAGCAGGTCGTCACCCAAAGAGTTCATCTGGTAACACGTCACCGCATCGACACGGGGACGTGTCAAACTGCGGGCTGCATTCAATTGCAAATCGAGGCTGCGA
The DNA here is from genome assembly GCA_043777375.1 of Planctomycetota bacterium. Lineage (GTDB taxonomy): Bacteria > Planctomycetota > Planctomycetia > Planctomycetales > Planctomycetaceae > TH-plancto1. The sequence continues at coordinate 24,381 of JAYWHX010000141.1, forward strand.
ATCGTCCATTTTTGCTTGCGGAGTTCCACACGTTGTGTCAGTGCTTCACCCAACGAGTAGTGCCAGTCAGGAACGAACTGTGCCGTCGTGGGCTCTTCCGCAGGACGCAGCACGGCTCCATCATTGACCGGCAATCCGATCAGGCGACGCAGTGCTGTTTCCGACGTGTAGATTCCGGACCGAGAATTCTCGACGGCCGCTTTCGCTGCGAACAGCTGGTCCTTGGCCTGGGCAGCATCAGCGCGGGAGAGGGCTCCCTCTCGCAGCTGCGTATCCGCGATCCGCCAAGTGGCAAGAGACCCCTCATATGCCTGAGTCGCTGTGTCGAAGAGCCGGTAGGAGAGGTAGAGGTTCCAGTAGGCGTCCTCAATATCCTTCGTCAAATTGCGAAGTGCGTTCTCGTAGTCGCACAGCACGAGATCGTTATTGATGCGAGCGATGACCACCCCTTGCGACACCCCGGAGATCCCTCCAAAACTGCTGGCCACGGGCCCGGCGACACGTGTGTACTCAGTCCCAGAACCTGCGAGCAACGGCAGCTGGTATCCGAACTTCAAATTCCCGGAGTAAGATGACGGGTACAAACCCGGTTGATTGGTGGAGAGATAGTCCACATCGTGAGACAGCGAAGCTCGGCCCCCGTCGGCAAAGGTCTTCGTCAGTGACGAAGAGAACGCCCCGGTGTCTGACACGTTGAACGGATTGGTCGCACTATTCAAGGGCTGCTCGTTTCGCCCCCACAGCATCGAGGCATTCAGCTGTGCATCAAAATCGGCAAGTGCCGCCTCGATGCCACGGCCCCCGAACAGCACTCCAGATTCTTGAATCGCGGAGTCATACGACGAGACAGTGCGATCCGCTGAGTTGAGGATGGAGTTGCCCGCCGAGAGGAACTGTCCACCCGATTTCACGATGGCACTATTGGCCATGCCGATGTGAACGGCCTCACTCAATTGAATGTCACGAATCTCGCAACGCTCTTTCGCGTCGAGCGTCCGCGGTGGCAGACTATCGCGGACCGCCTCGGGCGTCTCGGTCACAATATCCGAGTACGAAACCTCCGTGGCGTGGGTGCGGTAGTGGTCCTGGTCCGCGTCCCCCAGGAAGCTGGCCTCCTTGTGTGTGTTACGGCAACCTCCCGACAGCAAGGCGGCCAGGGCAGCGGCGGTGTAAAGCTTCGACTGAATCCAGTGTCTTTTCCGCATGAGCGGACTCTCCCGTTGTGCGGCGCATTCCGTGCTACCGCTGCACGAGATATCGTCGGCTCAATCGGCTGGGGATGATCGATTCCCCGGTCGAGTACGATCGCTTTACGAGACATGCGGGGCGTTCCTTGCCGGGCTTACCTGACCGGCATGATTGCCTCTTTCGGCATGATCGGAGAGGTTGTGCCATTCCGGCGAGCCGCGAAGAGATTCGAAGTGTTCGGGCCCTGCCCTTCTATCGAAAGTACGTTTCTACGGTGCCCGGTCGATTGCCGTCCTCCGTAGTGATTGATGGTCGCGACATTGGTCGGAACGCCGTGAAAGAAATCTCACTTTCAAAACGAAAAAACCGGCTGATCCGCAAGAGATCAGCCGGCATCGTATTGTCACTCATTCACTGGTCACCGAAGTGACCGGTGAACTAGTTGCAAGCACCGCAAGGAGCGGCACAAGTTGGTCCGCAAGGAGCAGCACAGGTTGGAGCGGTGTTACCGCAGCCGTTGCCGCATCCAGCTGGAGCTGCACAGGTTGGTGCACAGCAGTTCGAAGGAGCACCGCAGCAGCTGCTCTTGTGGCAGCGCATCTTGGGCAGGCGGCACTTCTTCAGCAGGCTGCCGAAGCTGTGGCACTTCTTCGCCTTGCAGCAGCTCGTTGGAGCGCAGCAATCGGAAGGAGCTGGAGCATAGCACGAAGCGGCTGGAGCACAGCAGCTAGGAGCAGCAGCACCGCAACCGGTTCCGCATCCGGCTGGAGCGGCACAGGTTGGAGCGGCATTGCAGCCGTTACCGCATGCGTCGCCGCATCCGGCAGGAGCAGCACAGCTAGGACCAGCAGCTCCGCATGCATCACCGCAAGGTGCTGCACAGGAAGGAGCCGAGTCACAACAGGAGTGCCGGTGCAGCTTGAACAAGCCTGCGTTAGCAATGCTCGAACCAGCAACAACCAACAGAGCAGCAGTCAGAGTCGTCCACTTCATCTTGAAATCTCCAAAGTTCCCGGGGTTACGAGGTGAGAAACCGCTGAGGTCGAGTCGTCAGTGACTTCCTCGTTTCGGCTCCCACTCGCTACGACAGTGTGTGGTGGGTCCACCTACTAAACTTTTCGGCCACTGGCCCGCGAGTCCCCAGCGACACTGCCAGCAATCGGCAGGAATTACCCCGGTGCCCTGCCAACGAAGCGATTCAGCAGACTTTTCGGGTTGTGGGGGTCGTGTCGAACAACAGGATCGGTTGGGTTATGATTAGACTTGACCCGCGTCCCTGGATGACCGGCTCGCCTCCATTTTCACGCAACGCGTTACCGGAATATTGTTTACGGCAGAGTTCCTCCAGGCCGCCATTCGAGAATGCCATCGTAGCCCCTACTCCGTCGACAGATTTTCCACATCAGGCAAACTCCGCGTGCCGGGTGGTATCCCACCAGATCGCACGCCTGACTCGCGTGGACATGAGGTTTTCCCTCTCTGAAAATTCATTTCCCGTTTACGTTTGACGACTGGTCTGGGCTCGGTAGCATCAGCCTCACTGAGTGAGTGCTTTCGCGACACGCCTTCCCCGGCGATGTCCTCTGTCCGTCCAACAATCTCTGCACACCGGATTTCCCGCCCCTGACCTTGTTCGAAGGCCATGTAGCGGGTTGCTGACCGGTTTGTTCTTACACAACTGACACCATTCCAGCGCGTCGCACCGGCTGGATGTGGGTGGTGTTTTGTCCTGTGAGTACAACCAGCCAGTCGGGACCATTAGGGTTCCGGTCTCCCGGAGGGTGTGCACCGAGGGTCGCAAGATGCAGCCCGAGAATCATGGTGGTGAACTTGAACGTCTACAGCAATTCTTGGAACGACTGGAAGCCGAACTCGGCACGCACAAATATCAGAGCTGGTTTGCGCAGAAGACTCGCGTAAGCCTGTCGGCAGACGAACTGTCCATCGTTTGCGGCAGCTCCTACCTCGCCGGATGGCTCCAGAAGCAGTACCGCGCTGTCGTTCGTCGAGTCGTCGATGAACTTCTCGGAGCACAGTGCTCCGTCACCTGGACCCACGACGAACAAATCGTCCTCGTGCCGCCCGCTGGACCAGCCGCTGCGCCGAGTGTGCGGTCCGTCGCGCGGACATCTCATGACATCCCGCCGGTGTCAAAATCGTCCACCGGGCGGAAGGGACGCGATCTGTCGAGCTTTGTGCAGGGATCGTGCAACATACTGGCCTGGAGCGGGATTCAACAGATCCTGCGTGGCCACGGGCATTCGCTCTATCTGTATTGTAGTGTCGGGAACGGCAAATCCCATTTGCTCGACGCCGTCTCACAGCAGATTCGCCGCGACGATTCACGCAAGCAAGTTCTGACGCTCTCCGCAGAAGCGTTCTCGAATTACTTCACCCAGGCTCTCGATTCCCGCACGATCGCCAGTTTTCGTCAGAGATTCCGGAACGTCGATGTCCTCGTCATGGATGACATCGATTTCCTCGACGGCAAGAAGGGGATACAGGAAGAGTTCTTGAATACCCTCCGCCGCCTGGAGTCCCGCAATGGACAGCTGATCGTCGCTGGTGATCGGCACCCGAATCTCTTGACGCGGACCAGTGCGGAGATCCTGTCGCGACTGACATCGGGTCTCGTCTGCCGAATGGAATCACCCGACTTTGCCACCCGCCGTTTGATTGTGGAAAGCCTGCGGTTGTCGCTCGAAATCGATATGACAGATGAAGTGGTCGAATTCGTCGCCTCGCGGTTTAAGGAAAACGTCCGAGAATTGGAGGGGGCCATGAACACTCTTCAAAACTGGGCGCTCGCCTCAGGAAAGCGAGTGACTCCGGCAGCTGCGAGGGAATCGCTCATACGACTAGAGCGGGATTGCATGCGAATCGTCCGGATGACCGATGTCGAGCATGCGATCTGCCAGACGTTTGGAATGACGACCGACGACTTGCGATCCGACAAGCGGACGCGGACAGCCACACAACCGCGAATGCTCGCCATGTACTTAACCAGGCGATTGACCGGAACTGCTTACGCGGAAATTGGTCAGTTTTTTGGGGGCCGCAACCACAGCACCGTAGTTTCGGCTGAACGGCGTATCAAAGACTTGCTGGCCACGCAGTCTCGAGTCCGGATTGGGGCCCACGATTGGGCGGTCGAGGAACTGGTGGAAACGCTGGAGCGTCAGATTCTCGTCGGGTAACGCTGATCGCGGTCACTGGCTGTCACATTTCGCCCGCTTCGCAAAGCCCTCTGGGATTCAATCCAGCGGGCTTTGGTCTTGGGGGCCTCAAGATCGTCACGACCGGATCGTCAATTCGCGGAGCGATGCGTCTTGTGAACGCGTCAGGCCAGCAACCGGCCTAAGCTTACCGAAGGTTCAAGACGCAGTGGTCTGCGGACGAGAATTCTCGAGGAGACGTTGTGATGTCCGGACTCTATGACACCGTGTGTACATATCTTTCTGTCTACCAGACAACGGCAGTTCGCACGTGGAATCATCTGACTCCACAGCAGTATGCTTCGCTACTGTTATCGGTTGCAGGGATTGGCTGGCTCGCGATGCGTGGCGGTCCCAAATAGCTGAACTTCACCGTGGATTTGGTGTCAAAACTGGGGCGATTCCCCCGATGTCGCCAAAACTCCCCAACGCGTCAGCATGCATGGATCAGTTGAAGTTGCCAAAGGTTGAATCGACACTCGGTAAAGCAATGCAACATTCGTTGACTCTCTGACTTGGCGCGAGTAGGAATAGTTGTGGAAAGGGGGACTTGAGGATTTTCCGACGTTTTTGAACGTCTGTGAAAAAATTGCGTGGACGAGTGGAGGGCCTGTGATAGGATGGCCGCCCGACTCACGGGGGACGTGGGTCGTTTTGCATTTTTCCGCGCGACGCATCTTGTGTCCAACAAGGGATTTGCGATTGTGAGTGGTTCTAGGTTCGCTCTCGAATTCGAGGGTTCACCAAAATCACTCTCCGAGGATGGGAATGACCGTTGGATCCCCTGGAAAGCCACTGTGGTTGACCAGATTCCAAGCTCAATCTTCTCCCACAGCAGTCGGTGTCCCGCACGGAGGAGACATTTTCTGTGTCTTCTCTCTGAGACTTGTGATTGGCTGTCGATCCTCACAGACGACCTCACCACACGAGATTCATGGAGAAGGCATCAGTGATTGAATGGATTCGATACTCCGGGAATGTGATCCTCGTCAGATGATCTTTTCCCGGCACGAGTCACAACCAGTCATCATGTTTCTGGGCAATCTGTCTGCCGCAGGGACTGAATTTCGGCAGCTTGCCTGCCACAGGACTTCCGCTCGGGTGGAATGGAGTACCACCAGAGAAGGAAGGTTCTTACTGAAGTCATTTGAGGAGTCTGCACAGTGCATCGTCACGATTCGGGACTGAAGACGTTGATTGAAACGGCCCTGGAACGGTCGTTTCTGACCTATCAGATGGTCGACGAGTACCTGCCTGATGAAGGCGGGGAATCGACGATGGTCGAGCAGATCATTCTGGCCCTCGAAGAGACCGGCCTGCCCCTCATCAACGATCCGAAGGCTCCCCGTTCTGTCGCCGACAAAACTCGCATGGAGCAGCAGGCCAAAGAAAAAGCCGACCGGCCTGTCACACCGACCCACGAGTTGGCCAAAGTGCTGATCGAGCCCGAGAGCCCGATGTCGTCTCGGGACCCGATCCGGATGTACCTGAGCCAGATGGGCAACATTCCCCTACTGTCCCGCGAAGATGAAATCTTCCTCGCCAAGCAGATCGAAATCACTCGTAAGCGATTCCGTCGCAAGATGATGGAATCGTGCTACGCGATCAACATCGCTCTCGACATCCTGGAAAAGGTCCATTCGGGCGAGCTGCCCTTTGAGCGGACTCTACGCACCTCGGACACCGAGAACACGCAAAAGGATCAGATCCTTGGGCGCATGCCGATCAACCTCCCCACTCTGCGCCACTTGGTTCAAAAGAACCGGGAAGACTGGATGATCATCCAGTCTGAGACAGCGACTAAGAAGGAAAAGCAGCACGCTCGCGATCAAATGGTGATCCGCCGCCGCAAGCTTTGCACGCTTTCCGAGGAGCTCAGCGTCCGGACCCATCGCCTGCAGCCCGTCTTTAAGAAGATGGAACTGATGGCCACCCGCATGGTCCAGCTGGAGCGGGATATCAACGCTCTCAAGCATCGCACCGCAGCCGCTCGCGAAGTGGCTTCGATGACTCGTGAGTTAGAAGAGTACGTCGACCAGGTCCAGGAGACTCCCACCGAGTTCAAGGCCCGGCTCGACGAAACACGCCACCGCTTCGACCTCTGGACCGATGCCAAGCAACAACTCTCCGGCGGTAACCTCCGCTTGGTGGTATCGATCGCCAAGAAGTACCGCAACCGTGGTCTGTCGTTCCTGGACCTGATCCAGGAAGGGAACGCCGGTCTAATGCGTGGTGTCGAAAAGTACGAGTACCGCCGAGGGTATAAGTTCTCGACCTATGCCACATGGTGGATTCGGCAGGCAATCACCCGAGCTGTGGCTGACCACGCTCGCACGATCCGCATCCCAGTTCATATGTTCCAGAGCATCTCGACTCTGAAAGCCAAGAGCGAGCAGATCCGCCAGGAAACTGGGCGCGAGCCCACGATCGAAGAGCTGGCCGAAGCGGTCAACCTCTCGGTCGAGGAAACCGAACGGATCATGAAGACCTGGAAGCACCCGATTTCGCTCGACACTCCCGTCGGCGAAAGCGAAGATTCCAGCTATGGCGACTTCCTGCAGGACGACAGCGAAAGCACCCCAGCTGATTCCGCGATGCACCAGATGCTCCGCGACAAAATCAACCACGTCCTCAAGAGTCTGACCTACCGTGAACGCGAAATCATCAAGCTCCGCTACGGCCTCGGCGATGGGTACAGCTACACCCTCGAAGAGACCGGACGCATCTTCAAGGTGACCCGCGAACGCATCCGGCAGATCGAATCGAAGGCCCTGCGTAAGCTCCAGCACCAGACTCGTGCCGAGCATCTCAAGGGCTTCGTCGAGTCGATCTTCCCGGGTCAGGATGCTGTTCTCCCCGAAGTTCCAGCCGAACTGCCGGAAGAGGACACTGAAGCTGTCGGAGCCTACTAACTCGGCCTGGCATGCGTGGCGTCCAATTGGAAACCTGCGAAAGCCCCTCGGAAATCCCCGAGGGGCTTTTTTATTGCCAGTCATCGCTTTGGATGATCGAAGGATTGATGATTTAGGAATTGGTCCGAAACAAATCCCCGAATTGATTTTGAATAGAGGGCCACAATGGAAACGAAGAACCTTTCGAACTCAACCTTCGTTACCTTCGTTTTCTTCTGTTCAAACTCCTTGAGAAAAACCGGGACGTTGTTTTGGACCATGTCATCAATGCCTGCTCGCTGAATTGAAAGCCTTAAGATTCAGACTCACTGAATTCAGTCGCTGCGCTGAGTCTGGTCTCAACCACTCAAGAAAAATGTATTGGCCTGCCCCCATTTTTCTGATCCATGTGGTATGAGAGTCTATCTCTGTTGGCCCAAGAAGCGGGCCTTGGAAAGGCTCTGAAGATGGCGATGACAACGAATGGATCGGGCGGGACGGTTCCGCCTTTGGCAGCCACTTCGACGAAAGGCACCGCGACGAAGGCGAAGGCCAAGCGGAGCAAGCGACATTCGCCGGAGCAGGTCGTGGTCAAGCTGCGGGATGCGGCGGCGATGTTGAATGCCGGGAAGGACATGACGGCAGTGGCGCAGGCCTTGGAGGTCAGTGAAGCGACGTACCATCGTTGGCTTGCTCAATAGGGAGGGATGAAGTCGGAAGAGGCGAAGCGTCTGAAGGAGCAGGAGTATGATCGGGGTAGCACTGGTTGGGTCGCTTTGGACCCTACTGGAGCGGCGCAGCCGGAAGAGGTTCTCCCACGAGAGAATTCTCCCCGTGAACCTCCTGTGCCAAGGCACACGGGTAGGCTCCAAAGCGAGCCAACCCGTGCCACCCTGCTGGCCAACAGAGATAGACTCTCATACCACATGGATCAGAAAAAGGGGGGCAGGCCAACCCCTTTCTTTCTGACCCCTTTCTTTCTCTTGTCACTTGTGTTCAGCGGGGTTTGCCTCACTCGGGCGTGCCACCCGACCCGCGTCTAAGATATATTCAGCGAGTTTTTTAGCGTACTTGCATTCTTGAGGATCCACGAGGATCAACTTGGCAGATTTCACAACATCTGGATCCGTACTCATATGTGTCGGGTCGCAGATTGCAAATATTTCACTTCTCCTTATCGTTGGGAGCTGTCGATTGATTATCATTGACTTGCAATACTCGTCAATATCAACGCCCGTTTGGGGGCAAAACGACTGCGGAGCCTTAAGAGAATCGAGTCCATGATTCTGAAGGGACTGGCAATGATGTATCAACTCTAACGCTTTTGCACGAACTATTTCGCTTCGAAGTCGAGGGATCACACTGAGGACCATCTGCACAACATCGTCCCCGGAAATTGCATTATCGAAAACTGCGTATGATATCGAATTGATTGCAATTTGAGCCTCAGCTTCTTCCCCCTCAAGAAGAGTATCAAGCCTTCGCCTTACCGCATTACGAGAAAGGCCGGATAGTAGAATTCCAACTATAGCCGACTGCCGGATATCAGGGTCAATCGAACAATCGTCTGCAATCTTGAATAACGCCAAAGTGGCAACTAGTCTTGTTGACTTGTCGACAAGTCCTGCCCAGACTACTACCACAGCGGCTGTTCGAATCTCTATGTCAACGTCCTTTGAATAAGCGATCTCTAAAAGCACGCCTGTTCCAACCTCCGCGACTGCATTCATTGCAGATGCTCGGGTCAGCATGCGAACTCGAATCTTCTTCGGTAGAGATACGTTTAGTCCCGCTTCGATTGCATCTTTGATGCTGACATCATCGATTGCATCCGAGATTGATTCAAGTTCGCCAATCACTGTGGCAATGTGTATGCACTTTTCTTCAGGATTAGTGCTATCCTGCGAAAAAGCATCACTGAGGCATCCACAAACAACAATCGTCACTGCAACAGCAATGCATGACAGTTCTCTAATCATGGGGTCACCTTTGCATCTGGCAGAACTGCATTTCCTGGACAAGGTTTATCATTCTCGGCGGGGTGGCCCGGACATCGCTTTGGATGTCTGGGTGACGTAGGAACAAGAGGGTTTGAAAGGGGAGCGTCTCCTCCGTAACCTCTTGTTGTGCCACAACTCAGACGCTCAAAGCAGCGTCTGAGCCACCTCGTTGCGTGACTTGGCGGGATGGCCCAGACATCGCTTTGGATGTCTGGGTGACGCAGGAACAAGAGGCCATTCGTACTCGATGCGAATCATACCGGGCAAGACTTCACAACCACCCGTCCGAGAACAGGTTACAGCATGCGGTCTAAGCGAATTCAGATCGCGTGAGCGTCCATAGTTTACATAGAATTCAATGGATTACCATAGATTTACGGACATTCTCGGACGGGGCGTGGCGACACTCAACCTCGATGACCATTTGAACTTTGTGCATCTGGCTACCCGATGCTGACGGTGACGCGGGCGACTTCGGGGAGGGTGGTGAGTCCTTGGGTGGCTTTTTCGAGGCCGTCAGTGCGCATGAGTCGCAGGCCGTGTTGGGTGGCGGTGCGGAGGATTTGGGAGACGTTGGAGCGAGCGTGGATTTGGTCGCGGATGGCTTCGTTGGCAACGAGGAGTTCGGAGATTGCGAAGCGGCCTCGGAACCCGATGTGACGGCAGTGGTCACAGCCAGAGCCTTTGGCGAAATGGCCTTTCGTGGAGTCGGGGAGGCCGACGGAACGGAGTTCCTCGGGGGAGGGAGTGTATTTGGATGTGCAGTCGAGGCAGTTTTTGCGGACGAGGCGTTGAGCGAGGACGCCGAGGAGGGAGCTGGCCACGAGATACGGTTCGATGCCGAGGTCCATGAGGCGAGTGACGGCGCTGGCGGCGTCGTTCGTATGGAGGGTCGAGAACACGAGATGTCCGGTCAATGCGGATTGGATCGCCATCATGGCAGTTTCTTC
>JAYWHX010000142.1:0-105267 GCA_043777375.1 Planctomycetota bacterium
GATCTGATCCAGTGACATGCACCAGATGTCGCCGATTTCGAGATTCTCGGAAAGACCAGTTTCAAGCGGTCATGCAGCCGGGGTGTGAATGGTTACCAGCGGACGCTGAGTAATTCCTCACCTCAGCGCCTCTGCGAGACATCATACTTTCGTTATTGCCTAGGTCCCTTAGTCGCCAGAAAGCGAGACACTCTTGGTCATTGTCGAGGGTCAGCCGTGGCGCACATCACCATCAATGAAGTGTGTCCACAGATTTCCTGGGGAAGTCCATTGAGTTGGCCGAAGGTGCGAGAGTGGCGTTCTCTGATGAGATTGAGAATTGGCAAGCGACTGGAGTTCGCTGAGACGCTGATGGTTTCTTCGTGCCCTGTAGTTGCGATTTGCTCACACACGAATCAGTGATTCGACCGTAAGTCTATCGGCTGTAACACCGATGTCCGCCACGATGCCGGATTTTGATCGTGGTCTCAGTAGCGGAAATGAACATCTTTGGGCCGTGCCCTACGATGGCGAGGTTGTGGACTGACTTGTTGCCGCCACAGAGATCAACGCTGTGAACCGTCGACATTCGATCGTTGAGAATTGCAAATCATTTGATGATTGTGAATATGACGAACTGGATGACTTTCAACTCTATTGCATCGGCCTGGCCTAGGTGCTCTCCAATTCATAGAACCTGATAGCCATCGCGTCGCGGCAAGTGATCTCCAGTCGCCAAGTCCGTCGACTCGGTTGTATCTCTCGGTCGCTGGATTGGTCACGTTGCGAGGCGTAATTCAAACCGGCCTACGCCGTTTGGACGCCACAATCGGGCCGAGTCGAGGTTGGTCACGACAATCTGTGGAAATGGGCGGAGCTCACTGTTGATGACAAGTAGTTCCGTCAGTTCCACTGAGGCTGGGGGGCCCGGCCCGCCTGAACTCCCTGCCTCCAGAGCAACTCAAGAAGGGGAGGCCACTCATCAAGTATTGCAAATCGCAAACGGTGTTAGCTGGCACGCCCCTGACGACTTTGAGGAAGGGCGTGGCGAGCGGCGTGACGACCACGGCCTTCGCCAAGTCTCAGACCGTGCCGCCCAGCCCACTGCTACAAATTGACTGACATTGGTCGCTCGCTCTTGTTCTGAGTCCGTTCAGAGATGTCACGAAATCACGCATGTGACAAATGCTGTTCGCTCTGGGTGCCATTTGGTAGGATGAATTCTCAGGACTTCGAGACAACCAGGGGGTTATCGACGAGTGTTCTTTCTGGGGAGGGGAACGGAACTCGACATGACATCCATTGCGAAAACAAGCCCGTCCAAGCCCCCCTCTTCAGACAGCTCGCCGAGTGGAATGGGGCGAGTTCTGACGCAGGGCATGGCGGTTGTGTTGTTTGTCGGAGGAGGAATCTGGGCCACGTTGTGGTGGCAGGAACGTCCACTCCGGACGGGGGCGGCACTCCTGAAACAGGGAGACTTGGCGGGGGCGTGGCGGGAGGTCGATCAGTTTCTACGGGAGCAACCCTCGCACGAACGGGCTCTCGCTCTCAAGGCGAGGATCCTGGTGGAAGAGGGGCAGTCCCAACAGGCGATTACCCTTTTCGAACGGGTCGGGGCTTCTGAACCTCAGGATCTGCATGCGTGGGCCAAGGCACTCCTGCAGCAGGAGCAATGGACGATGGCGTTACCACTGCTGGAATATGTCCAGAAGAGTGGCGTCGACCACGCCGACGTTCTCCATGAGATTGCCGCCTGCTGTGTCAAAGTGGGAAGCTTTGACAAGGCCCTCGTGGCCGCTGAGGAATTCTCCAAGCTACCGGGTTTTGCGGCCCGCGGTGAATTGCTCAAGGGAACCATTCATCACGAACGTGGGAACCTGAGATTGACCGCAGCTGCGTGGGACGCGGTCTTGAAGTTATCACCGGATGCTCTGGATTTGCAGCTTCCCCCCGCTGAATTCTTTCTGGAACATGGCCGAGTGTTACTTTCCCTGGGTGAGCCCTTACTCGCGGAAGGTCTAATCTCCCGCAGTTTGAAATTGGAGCCCAACCCCTCGGCATCGGTCTCACTCGGTGAGGCCCAGTTTCAATTGGGAAAGGCGACCGAGGCACGCCAATGCTTCGAGACTGCTCTGGATGGCGATCCGAACTTAATCGCTGCGAGAAAAGGGCTCGCCACGCTCGCGCTGGCGGAGGGACAGGCTGCGAGAGTGATCGAACTGCTGTCTCCGCTGGAGAACTCGAACGCACTGACCAGTGAAATCGCATTTCTTCTTCAAAGAGGGTATGTCCGTCTGGGAGATGAAGCCACCGCCAAGAAGTGGCGTGAGAAGGCGGACGAGCTGCGGATCGATGAGAACGTCAAATCAGCAGCCGACCAGCTGTTGCGTGACACCCCGGATTCTGATTGGGCGGATGTCATCCGGGCCTATAAATTTGCTCGTCTGGAAAACTGGAGTGAGGCGGAAATGCTCCTCAATTCGCTGAGTCAGGAAGCCCAAACTCAGCCATTCATTCGAGACCTGTGCGCTGCAGTGAAGACGCGCGGCGAACTCCCTTCCCTCCAAGGCTTGCCGATTCGCAACCGCTAATTGCGATTGGCCCATGGATACACCCACTGGGGTGAGTCCTCCGGAGTGACACAGAGCTTGCAAAACAGACTGAAGCTGCATTTCATGACTCGACTGATCACGCGGTGTTCGCTGTTTGTGATGGCCCTCATTCTTGCGGGCTGTGGTCGGAGCCCTGCTCCGCCTGACGAGGATCGTACCAGCGAGATCAAGTCCACGAAAACCGAGGACGATACCACTGATGCAGACTCTGGGATTGTTCGCGTGCCCCCCGAACAGTGGAATGATTTCGTCGGGCAGAGAGCACAAACGACACTGGGTTGGGTGGCGCTCCCGAATCCCTCCTCAGAAGACCTGTATCACAGCCCGGTCGATACCACCGCCCTGGGACTGTTGAAGCCGGACGAATGCACTGAGTGCCATGCGGGGCATGTGAGTGGATTTCAAGAAACAGCACATGCACGCACTATGCGCGTGGCCACGCCTGAGACAGTCCTGGGAGTACTGACTCCGCCCGACAACAAGTTCCAGACTCGCGTCAAGGACTTTGCATTTGAAACGTTCTCGCGTGACGTGGGCGTGTTTCACCAACTGACTTACCAGCATGCGGGGGTCAAGCAATCGCTGGAAACACCCGTGGCGTATGCCGTGGGCAGTGGAAACCACGGGCAAAGTTTTCTGGCTTGGTATGGCGACATGCTTTGCCAGACCCCGGTGAGCTACATGACAGATGCGAATCGTTGGGGGAATTCCCCCGGCATTTACATCGATGGGACAGCTGATTTTTCTCGCCCGGCAACACCGCGTTGTCTGGATTGTCACAACACTTGGTTTGCACACGCTCCCGGTTCGGTCAATCGCTATGACAAGCAGACTGGGATTCTGGGAGTGACATGCGTGCGTTGCCACGGAGCAGCCCGCGAGCACATCCAGTATCATCGTCGTTACCCAGAGGATGACGTGGCTCAAAACATCGTGAACCCCAGGCGACTCTCGCGTGAGCGGTCGAATGAGGTGTGCGCCCAATGCCATTCAGGGGGTGGAGCCCCCAAGAGGCCTGCGTTCACGTACCAACCTGGCGAACCTCTGGAGCACTGGATGAGCATCAATCTGGATGCCAGTGACACCAGCAATGACGACCCGCATAGTGCGAACCAACTTGGAAGACTGATGCGGAGTCGTTGTTACCAGGAAAGTGGGACGCTGACTTGTATGGACTGTCATAACCTGCACCAGCAGGAGCGAGGCCAGGCCGAAAAGTTCTCAAAACGCTGTCAAAGCTGTCACCAAGTCGAGGATTGTGGACTTTCGGGTCAGTATGCTGAGAAGCTGGCAACGCGGTGTGTCGAATGCCACATGCCCTCGCGCCGCGATCTGGATGTCGCGTCGCAAGGGGCCCATGAATCGGTGATGCCGCTGCTGCGGGACCATCAAATTGGAATCTGGCCGGATGTCAGTGACGCCATCGAGCAAAAATGGAAATCCAATTCCCCGTGATCATTTGAATGTCGAGGCAATGACTTGACTGCTGCGGACCCCGAGCGATTCAACGTTCCTCATTGGCGTACACGTGCGTTCGGTATTGCCGCGCTGTGTTTTTTGGTCATTGTCGGGTGCGGACCGAGCGTCGCTCCTCCGGCATCGCCAGTGCCATCGACGCCCGTCGAGCAGTTCCCAAAAAGTGTGCCCTCGATCACTGCCGCGGTCCCCATCGGCGATGAGTTCCAGTTCACTTCCATTCTGGCCGAGACGGGAATCGACTTTCGTCATGAATCCGGTGATAGCCCACTGAAACACTTTCCCGCAGCCAATGGAAGCGGGATCGGAGTTCTCGATTTCGATCGCGACGGATTGCGTGATTTATTATTCCTGACCAACAACCTGTTCGAGGACGGTGGAGCCACCCAGTCCAACGGCTGTTACCGAAATCAGGGCGGATGGAAGTTCACGGATGTGACTCAATTCTGTGGTCTGGGTTTCGTCGGATTCTCGGCAGGAGTCGCCATCGCCGACTTCAACAGCGACGGATTCTCCGATGCCTACTTAAACTGTTATGGAGAGAACCAGCTCTTCGAGAACTGCGGAGATGGAACCTTTCAGAATGTGTCCCACAGCTCCGGAACCCATGATCGTCGGTGGGGGACCAGCGCCGCATTTTTAGACATCGATCACGATGGCCTGCTGGACTTGTATGCCGGGAATTACGCCAAGTGGACGCCGGAAGAGAATGCATTTTGTGGGGATCAGAAGAAGCACATCCGCATGTATTGCAGTCCCAAATCAGTCTCCCCTGAGTCCAATGTGCTGTACCACAACTCAGGCGATGGAACCTTTACCGATGTGTCTCAGGCGTCGGGCATCTTGGCCGTTACCGGCCGCACTCAGGGTGTTCTGGCGCTCGACTTGACGAACGATGCACTCACCGATCTGTATATTACCAATGACCTGAATCCCAATACATTGCTGGTCAATCAAGGGAACGGCCAATTCCTGGATCAGGCGAATTCCCTGGGTGTGGCTTACGACTACAACGGTGTTGCACAAGCAGGCATGGGCGTGGCGTCCGCCGATGCGAACCGAGACGGTCTGTTCGAACTGATTGTGACGAACTTTGAAGGTGAACACAATGCCTATTATGAGCAGGAACGCACCGGTTTTTTTAACGAAGTGAGCCACTTGCGAGGCTTGGCAGCCGCGAGTATTCCCTGGATCGGATGGGGGACCTCCATGTCCGATTTCGACCTGGATGGCTGGCCCGATGTGATCGTCATCAATGGACATACTGACAACAACGTGCACGAAACGGGACGAGAAGGAGACTATACCCAACCTCCATTGTTCTGGCGTAACAACCGAGGAGTCTTTGTTCAGACCACGCCCCAGAACAGCCCTTTTTTTGAACAACGCCATCCGGGCCGGGCGTTAGCTGTGGCCGATCTCGACAATGACCTCGACTGGGATGTCATCTGCGGCCAGCAAGATTTGGCCCCGATCATCCTGCGAAACGACAGTTCTCGCCCCACGAATCCCAGCGTATTGCAATTGCAATTGATTGGCGATCGTCTGAACCGCGACGCAGTCGGCACTGTTGTCCGCTGCCAGGTCGGCGATCGACTGATTGTCGAGCAGGTCATCAACGGCGGGAGCTACCTGTGCGCAGGCGACTCGCGTGTGGTCATCGTGATTCCGCCATCGAGCGAGGTGGGCCCCATCAAAGTCGATGTTGTCTGGGGGCCAGATCACACGACCGAGGTCTTGTTACCCAGAGCCTCTGGATCGGGAGTCATTCGAGGGTCCCAGTATTTCCCTCTCCGGTGATGGCTGCAATCGTTGCGAAAAACGAACACTTGTCCCTTGGATATTCGAGGGCTCTGCAATTCATCTGCCGACTGACCGATTTGGAAATAGGTGGACCTACTCGACTTGAATCGCCTGCTGGATACGTTGAGAGGCATTCGGTTGCGAGGAGTCAGATGTCGCTGCCTTCACTTGCAGAATCTTCCCATCCGAGCTGATTCCTCCGGAGATCATGCGACGCATCGTGGCCAGCAATTCGATCCGATCGCGCGGTGTGGGACCGGTGACGAGTGTCATGTCTTGAATCCGGACCTCACCATTTTCGCGAGAGATCTGCACCTCGGCCCCCAATGTCGCATCGCCGAATCGCAAGCGAGCGAGCGTGGAGTCTGTATGCATGGCTGTCAACGGCTGGGTCAGCAAACTCACAGGATCAACGGCCATTTCTGGGACTTCGCTGAGCTGTTGCCAGATCATCGAGTTAAAGCTCTCCGCAGAACACTGACGAACGCGACCCACATTATTGCCGGCGACTCCTGCAATGAATTCGTAAACCGGGATGAGATGTTCCACAGTCAGCTTGAGCGATGACGGACGATTCTCAGTCGGCATCAACACGTCCTCGACCTCCATCCGTCCGGGGGAGGAGTGCAGCACATACGTCAACGCTCGGGTGCCCTGTGAGACCGTCACCTCCGTGGTCGATCCGGCGTAGGAGACATTCAGAATCTCGGGCACCTGAGCTTCGAACTCGGGCATCGGCAGGGCCTTCAGAATATCGGGCTTCACCCGGTTCCAAACGCGCTCATTAAAGTCGCGAGTCGACATCGATTGCAGGCGGCCCACATCGCGTTGAATCAAGGCTTCGGAGTAGAGATTGACCATCGTCTCTGCCAAGAAGACGGCGGAGATTCGCCTGGATTCCTTCGAGCCGTTTTCGACCAAAGTCACCTCGGAAACGCGAGGAGCAGCTGTGGCTTCGGGTGTGACGGACCCGGTCGCACTCAGAAAGACGAGTGAGACGAGCACAGCTCCCTGCTCGGACTTGAGCACCAGATCGAGATGATCCTTCTGTTGCCGCGCTTCATAGGGCTTCTCAAACAGCTCGCTGACAGGCACGGGTACCGTAGTCAGATCGGCTGCGACGAGGCAGCTGCGATGAAACTCGCTTGTCGCGACTTGAGACAGTGCGTCCTTGTCCCCTGCGGCATACGCCTGCAGGAACAGGTGTGATTGGTGCAGAGCGGAGGCCAGCTTGCGAACCGAGCGGACGGTGTCTTCCTGGTCTTCGAGGGCGGCATCGCGTACGAACCAATGTCCATCCAGCAATTGGAACTCGACCAACACACTGCCAACTTGGACGACTGCCTTGTTATCTTTCAGTCGGGCTTCGGGATGGAGTGATTTCTGTTGGGGTGTCTGCTCGGCGACATGAGAGGCCAGTTGAGTGAGCCACGCCGGAGGTAAACCCTCGAGCTGCTTACGGAGTTCGGGGCTGGTGACTGAGAGGATTTTTTCGGGTTCGTTGCTATGCCATGCGTCGACGAAGTCACGGACTGACATCACCAGATCCATCTGCTCAAAGGCAGACCGGGTGACTTCGCCGCGCCCGCTGTCTTGCTTCAGGGTCACATCATCTACCACCCAGCGCTGAACCTTGGGATCGCGTGTCAGTGTGTAGATGACTTCGCGAGTCGATTTGTCCTTCCCGACCTCGACTTTCGCTCGGACTTCGTTTTTGGAGACCTCTTCGATCTCAATGATCTTCGTTTTTCCAGTCGGAATCTTGAGGGTCATAATATCCCGCACCGACTCTTCGCGGCGGAGGGCACGCTGTTCGAAGCGATCCGAAACCGCCAGCTTCAGGTCGTTATACTCCTTGTCGTCCAGACTTTCGGAGAACCGGTTCACAGCCTGCTGCGTCAGAGCCTTGGTACATCCAGAACTGAGGCATAGAACCGTACAGACCAGAATCCAAGGCATCCGGAGAGAGCGAATCGAACGGAGCATGGGAGCGTCCTAGCCGACGGGGGCATGGTCCCCGGAGAAGGAACCAGAACAGGCGGAGGGAGACGAGAGTGACACCGAGAGAGCGCGGAATCGCGGCGGACGGTGCCGATGGGAGGGGGCTTCTCCCAGAACTCGGTTGATCGGTCAAGGCGTGGAACGCGACCGGGAGCTGGATCGAGGCTCTACAGGCCGTTCATCGGATTTCGTCATGATCAAGCGGCGAATCCTGCCGTATTCGAAGCGAACATTTTCTCAGATCTCAACCGGGCCGTCTCGGGTTTAAGTCGTGCGTACGATGTCATGCGAGTGCTGACTCATACTTCGGATCAGGAATGCGGGGCGGAATCACTTCCCCGCCATTGGAGCTCATCCCCGCGGTTTTCGCGATTGTGCGCTATGGGAAGGCACTAGCGCGAGAACCACCACCCCGACGAGCGGGATGGCGTTTGTCCTTACGTCCGCCTGACTGGTGACCTCAACACTCAGGCGTCGATGCCAGAAATCCGCGATGGAAAGGTCCGCATGACCGCAACACTTTAAGGCATCAGCTCGACCGGCCCGCGATCCATGGGCTGATCTGGGTTGGGCTTCAAGAGCGGTAATACGATTCCATGGGGAGTGCGATCCAGCGATTTGGCATTTCGTTGCCAGAACCGACGGCGTGAAGGAGCGTCCACTGCCGTCTCGACAGTGCCCGTATGAGTTTCTGCGCACACGACCTGCTGGCCCGCCTGTGGACTGACGATGCTCGTGGTCTTGCGACGCGGCAAAAGATCAAAGCCAAAAAACGGAGTCGGTGAGTTACTGTTCATTTGAAAGTTCGGACGGTCGAGTTCGCAGCCGACCATCACTCCACAGGCAATCGAAATCGCCAGCATCCGCGCGACGGCTCTCAGACGGCTCTGGTTCAATTGCGACACTGTCACGAGAGTCTCCTTACTAAACCTACGCCGCTTCGCGTCGTGACGGTGCTTGGAACAAACGCTGGTAGAGCGGACTCATTGCCAATAGCTGGGCATGGGTTCCGTCGGCGACCACCTGGCCGTGATCCATGACAACGATGCGCGTCACGAAGTCCAGCAGACTCTGTGACATCGAGTGCGTGATGAGCATCACCGTGCGCCCATGCACAAATTCCTTAAGCGTCTGGTGAATCAAGGTTTCACTCTCGGCGTCGGTCGCGGAGGTCGCCTCGTCCAGGATCAGAATCGCAGGGTCGCGGAGAATCGCTCGAGCCAAAGCGACTCGCTGTCGCTGCCCTCCAGAGAGTGATTTCCCCTTGTCGCCCAGCTGAGTGTCGTATCCGTTCGGCAGCTGCTTGAGAATGGGTTCCAGGTGAGCCTTCGCAGCGGCGGCATCGAGTGTGGCCTGATCCACATTGCGAGTGCCATAGGTAATATTCTCCCGCAGCGTCATGTCAAACAGGATCGTTTCCTGCGTCACGAGTCCAATCTGGTCTCGGAGATCGGGGATGCGCGCATTCTGAATCGAAACTCCGTCAATCAGAATGTCGCCCGCCTGCGGATCAAAAAACCGGGGCAACAATTGCACCAGAGTCGACTTTCCACAGCCGTTATTCCCGACGATGGCGACGACCTCTCCGGCCTTGATCTTCAAATTGAAGCCATCGAGGACCGGCCCACGTTGTTCATTTTTCCCACGAGTTGCATACCGGAACGTCAGGTTGCGAAACTCGATCGAACGCGAATGCCGAGGGAGTGGGACAGCTTCGGGGATCTGGCGAATGAGCGGTGTAGAATCCAGTGTCTCGATGATGCGTTCCAGCGCAGTCATCGATTGCCGGAGCCGTGAGATCGACGAATTCATCTTACGACACGGATCGAGCATCCCGGCCAGCAAGGCGTACAGCACGCCCAGCTGCTCCACGGACATTGGCTCGGAGGCCAGTTGGATCCCGTAGATGGAGGACTTGTGCCTTAAGACCAGATAGGCCCCCGGCAAAAGAGCGATGAACAGCGACAGGATACCGAGCATCTCCATCGTGGGCTTGGCCAAAGCATCGATGCGGACGACCTGTAAGGTCTTCTTGTAGTAGTTCTGGTACTCGTCCTCGTACATCTTGCGATGCTTGTGGGCCGTGCCGAACGCGATGACGACTTTGATACCTTCGAACGACTCTTCCAGGATCCGATAGATCCGCGTCATGCTTTCCATCATCCGTCGGCTGGCTCGCTTCAGCTTCTTGCCCATATAGGCGAGTACGAGACCGATCAAGGGGACGACGAGTAGCGACAGGAGGGTCAGTCGCCAGTTGATGTAAAACGCGAGAGCAGCGCAGGAGATGCACTTCAGCGGCTCCCGGATGAACCGGCCTCCGACAACACTCATCCCATAGGACAAGAGTTCCGTGTCATACGTGAACCGCGACATCAACCCGGCTGTGCCCTCTTTGGCAAAGGTCTGATAGTCCAGTTGCAGCATCTTGCGAAAGAGCTGTTTGCGGACGCCTGCGATAGCCGTCTCTGCACAATCGCCAACTAGGACGTCTTGCCCGTAGGTGAAGGCCCCTTTAATGAAGGTCGAGATGACGACCACCGCGATGATGAGCAGAAAAGTACGGTATTCTGAGGTGGGAAACCAATCCGCGTTCACGACCGCCTGGCACTTCAGCATCCACCATTCATGTTTCGTCGCTGCGGTCAATTCGTCCTGATGACGCACAAGTTTGAACAAGACATCACTGAATTGTTGCGAGTCTTCCGGCTCGCGTGCCGTCTTGAGTGCGTCCCGCTGCGATTCCAGCTGGCTCAACAGGTCGCGTTCAGCGCGCTGGGTTTCGCGAACCTTGGCGATATCCTCGGCGACATAGACTTGAAGTGTCTTCTCTTTCAGAAGCACTTGCATCACCGGATAGATGATGGTGAGGTTGCCGCCCCACAAGACAGCGACAATCACGCCGAACACACACGACAGCAAAAACTTTCGTCTTTGCGGCCAGATGAACGGGATTAACCTTTTGAGCTCACGCACGAGAATCCATTCCCTGAGCGATCATGACAGCCAAGACATCCAGTCCCTCGCATCCCTGCGATTGACGGCACGCTCGGGACGAACTGCCCCTGGCTGATGACGAATCAAGCGTGGAATAGACCACGGCGGACCGAGTGGGGTCAAGAGAGAGTTCATCGTCCCAGCCCTGCGGGGGAGACGGGAAAGCCAAACTCGGCCGGGCAATACACCAAAAAAACACAGTGGCCCTCCCGAGGAGAGCCACTGGATTGAAATTCGATTGTCGAGGTGCCAGCGAGAGAAGGAGCCAAAGCTACTTCTTCGCCTTAGCGCCCTTCTTATCCTTCTTGTCCTTGTCGTCGCCTTCTTCGGCGGCTTTCTTCTTCTTCTTACCTGTCTGCAACTTCACGATGCGCAGCTTCGGCAGCCCAAAGGGCTCACGTCCCTCGGGAAACTTCTCAGCTTCCTTCATCTTGGCGATACGCTCGTATCGAGACAGGACATTTCGAGAACGAACCAGGCGGCTACCGCCCCGCAGGCTTTTATCGATGCTCACGACATCCACTCCAACGTGGTCTGGGCCTCGGCGGGTTGCCGACGCAAACAACATTCGGGAAATGAGTTACGGCTTAGCACTCCGTGCCAACCTCTACCACTCATCGTCCCTCGGTTCAAGGAAGCGTGGAAGGATAGCAAAGCACAGGCTGCGGTTCAACTTCGGTGAATCCGTGATTTCCAACGATCACGAAGGCTCTTCCGCCGGTGGGGCGGGTGGGCGGTATTCATAGACAGCAGTTGCCCGGCGGGCCGCCCAGCCCTCAACCCTAGAACTGCCGGTGAACGGCGTGATCATCCCACTTCATCTTGCAGCTGAAACCCAATCCGACCTACTGTGCCGCAATCAACAGCCCTCCCCTCTGCATTCGCAGACGATCCCCTCCACCTCACCCCCTCGACACCTTCTGGAAGCCAGAATGCCGTCCCGTCGTTGGCCCGCCGAACTGCTCATGGTCTGGACACTTAGTGGTCTATTCCTGGCGAGTGGCTGCGCGTCGACGCCTCTTGGTAGGCGGCTCGCCGGAGGAGAGCGGGAACCGGTAATCTCTGAGAAAAGCCAGCCCGTCAGCCGGGAAAAGGCCGAAGAACATGCGTTCGACGAGGCTGCTCAGCCCAAGGCGAAGACTCCCACTCGTGAGCGGCCACCAGCCATCGCGGAGAACTCGTCCACGCCGCCCCGTCCGTTCGATCCAGCCACTCAGGCCCTGATTGATACCGAACTCAAAGACCTCCCAGCGGGGGAGAGGAAACGCTGGCGGACCTATCTGTCTTCCGTGAAGCAGTCTCAAATTCCTAACATCCTGCAGGACCGCACTCAAGGAATTGTGCCTCCCGAGCTTGCGGCTGCGGCGGAAATTGCCGATTCCGAGTCCCCTCTGGAAACTCGGATGGCCGCTCCAAAGAAAATCGCAAAAAACACCGACGCTGAATCGAGCCCCGAACTCAATGCACCGGAACCTGAGGTTGAACTCGTGTCCGGTGACGATCAGAAAGACATCCCAGCTGATAGCCTCCCCGCTATGCAAATCGGACTCGACGAATCCGGCGAAGCAGACGGTCAGTCGATTCATGCGACACCAGCTGAGGTCGCCCCCCTCTTGACCGAAAAACCTCCCTCCGACGGCACAAAGTTTTGGCAAACGGGCAAACGTGGAGACCGCTCCATCACCGATCGCCTGTCCGCCGGTCGGCTGGCTCCGCTCGCTGCCCCGTGGTCCCGCGACCCACAAACCCCGGATGAGAAGTCACCCAAACCCAAAGCCAAGCCCGTGGCCCCCGTCGACAAGGCGATCGTCACGGCACAGATCGAAGACTCCATCCGTCCCGATCCCAAGGCTGACTACTGGCAGGATGAACTCAAAAAGCTGATCTCGCTGATGGAAGCCGAAGCCTCTCGTCCCGCTGCCGACGACAGCCCCGCCGAGCAGCAAGCCCACATCCAGCGACAAGTCTATCTCCGCATGCTTTATCTGATGGCCGCAGAGCCCGAGAAAGCCCAGCTGCCGATCATCGGCGTCGAGGCCGTCGATCAGGAGTTCTGGACTTCGATGTTCTGGGGGATGTCGAACTACTTTGATGATGAGCAAACCGGAGACCCCGGCACCCGCGCCGCTCAGACCATCGCTCAGCTGAACTCGGCTGCTCGGCAGCTGCAATCGGTCGCGGATCTCGAATTGCGAAACGTCAGCTTCTGCCAACAGATTGACGGCTGGGGCCTGTACGATCGATTCGACCATGACGAGTTCCAACCGGGTCAGGCTGTCTTGCTGTATGGAGAAATCCGGAACTTCAGCACGGAAGCGACAGCTGCGGGCATGTACCGCACGCTAGTCAGTTCGACGATCGAGATCGTGAAAACTGGCCAGGAGGACGCCGTGCTGGAACGAAATGATCTCGGAGTGACGGAAGACCAGTGCCGAGGGCTGCGGTCCGATTTCTATAACAGCTACCGGATTGATATCCCGGCACACCTGACACCCGGTTCGTATCAGTTACGATTAACGGTAGAGGACAAGCTCAACGGGCGGTTCGCGACTCAGACGATCGGGTTTACGATTCGTTAGGGGCCGTGATTGTGGGACCCACATCCCGCCTCCCGAAGGACGTTCTCGGGAGTGCCGGAATGTCGCTGATCGCCAAACGCTACGACACCGGTCAGCCGGTGCGAATCGAGATCGCAGGTGACCGCATTGCGAGTGTCACCCCTGCATTTGCGGCCTCGCGAGAAGACGACCTGCCTTTCGTCGCTCCTGGTTTCTTCGATCTGCAGATCAATGGGTATGGCGGAGTCTGGTTCGACGACCCGCAGCTGACCGCAGACGACGTGCTGGCAGTCTTGCAACACTATCTGTCACATGGCGTGACACGCTTATGTCCGACCCTGATCACCAACTCGCGTGAGGCCCTGTGCGCTGGATTATCGGCGATTCGCAGAGCCTGCGAACGTGAGCCATGGGCGCAGCTGATGGTGCCGGGGTGCCATGTCGAAGGCCCCTTCATCTCGGCGGAAGACGGCCCACGCGGTGCCCATCCTCGCGAGCATGTCCGCCCCTGTGACTGGAGTGAATTCGAAACCTGGCAGGCCGCGTCCGGAGGACGCGTCTGCTTGGTCACACTGGCAGCTGAGGCCCACGGAGCGGAAGAGTTCATTCGCTGCGCCACTCTGTCGGGAATCACAATTGCTCTTGGTCATTCGGCAGCCAATACGGAACAAATCTCAGCGGCAGTCCGCGCGGGAGCGAGACTCAGCACGCATCTGGGGAACGGAGCCAGCTTGATGCTGCCCCGGCATCCGAATTTACTGTGGGATCAACTCGGCGAAAGCCGACTCGCGGCGAGTTTGATTACGGATGGCCACCACATCCCCGCCAGCTTCGTACGATCGGTCATTCGAGCGAAGGGGCTGCGAGAGTGCATCATCACCTGCGATGCCTCGGGACTGGCGGGTTGCCCACCGGGGTCCTACGAATCACATGGACAGGTGTTCGAAGTTCTCTCCAACGGCAAGATCGTTGTGGCCGGACAGCGGAACCTGCTGGCAGGCTCGGCCCAAACCACCGAGCAGTGCGTGGCAACTTGTATTCAGCTGGCCGGAGTCAGTCTCGGTGCCGCCTGCGACATGGCGGGCGACAACCCTGCTCGAATCTTGAGACGCGAACGTATCAGCCTGAGTGCGGGCAGCCGCGCGGACCTGGTGTTCTTCTGGCACCAGACCGGTGACTCGCCGCGTCTGGAGATCCTGGAGACGGTGCTGGCAGGTCAACGGAGGCAGCGGGGCACCGCCAATCAACATTCACAGTGGGGCCAGCGTTGACAACGCTTGATTGCGACGTTGGAGTCCAGCCTTTAGGCTGCTCCGCCGCACGCGAAAGCCCGAACCCAAAACCTGAGTTCTGACATCACGCCCCATTCTCCAGTACGCATGGAGCCCGCACTCTGGCGAGTTCAGCGACCTCGCAACAAACTCCTCCTGAATCAAACTGTGGCTTTGCATGCCGACTTCTGAAATCGACTGGTTGACTCCCGCCCTCGCCCACTTGCAACATCAGGGAGCGGGGCCAGCGCGCGTCGGCATCATCCTCGGCAGCGGGCTGGGGGGATTCGCCGCCGAGGTCGAAGCGGAGACCACCCTGCCCTATTCGCAGATTCCCGGTTTTCCAGTGTCGACCGCGATTGGTCACAAAGGCCAGCTGACGTTGGGCCAATTTGCGGGCTTACCCGTGGCCGTGCTGGAGGGGCGTTTTCATCTGTATGAAGGCTACACCGCCGAACAAGTCATACGGCCTATTCAACTCCTCCAAGCACTCGGAATCGAGTTGCTGATTGTGACCAACGCCGCAGGTGGGCTGAGTCCGGGCCTGCGGGTCGGGGATGTGGTCGTTGTCGAAGACCATGTCAACTTGATGTGGACCGGACCAACAGTGCTCTCCTTCGTCGGGAGGGCGAAGCTCCCGCTGAGCCGCGAGTTAGGACCGACGAGCGAGGGCTCTCATCGCTTGGATGGCGCATCCCACTCCCCCTCGTTGTACGACCCGGAACTCGCCGCATGGGCAATCGCCGCCGCTCGCGAGGCGGGCACCAATTCCCAACGTGGTGTCTACATTGGCATGACAGGGCCCAACTACGAAACACGCGCCGAGTACCGCTGGCTTCGACAACTCGGTGACCTGGTCGGGATGTCAACGATTCCCGAAGTACTCGCGGCACGCAGCCTCGGCATCCGCGTCCTCGCGCTGTCTGTGGTCAGCAACGAATGCAATCCCGATGCCTTGGAACCAACCGATGGAGCCCACGTCGTCGCAGCGGTGTCCCAGGCCGAGGGACGCCTGCGGTCGATGGTTCATTCCGTCCTCAGCCGCTGGCGAGCTGAGTGA
This sequence comes from Planctomycetota bacterium, assembly GCA_043777375.1. Taxonomy (GTDB): domain Bacteria; phylum Planctomycetota; class Planctomycetia; order Planctomycetales; family Planctomycetaceae; genus TH-plancto1. The sequence continues at coordinate 15,758 of JAYWHX010000142.1, forward strand.
TCGTGGGTCAACGCTCCCCACGATCAGACACAACCGTTGATCTGAGACGCCCCGCCACCTCGCTTGTCGTGGTGATCCCAGCGCTGGTGCGTTACAGGCAGCTTCAGTATTGCACCAGCGCGGGAACTACCGGGGCGAGCCCGGATGGCGAGTCGAACACTGCCAACGACTGGCATTTGTCTATTTCCAGGGCTGATCCACTCGACCATTGACCTTTCAATGGATCGTCGGACACACTATTCCCAGGAGTTGACCCCACTTGCTAAACCTTGGTTATTCAGTCGGCCTGATCATGCAGACCCCCGCCCCGTCATGGAGACCGCAATGAACCTCAGTCGATCCCGTCGACAGTTCTTAAAGCACTCCGCCGCGTGCATCGCAGGGGCTGCGGTGCTCTCCCCGAGTGGAGCGATGATTCAGGCCACCGAGCAAACGGTGGATTGGAAAGCGGGCGTCGCCAAGACAGTGATCACACCCGAAAAGTCCGTCTGGCTGGCGGGCTATGGATCGAAGCGCGCCCCCGATGGAAAGCTGCACGATCTGTGGATGAAAGCCCTGGCACTCGAAGACGCAGCTGGTCACCGTGCGGTGTTGATCACCAGTGATTTCCAGGGTGTCCCGAAAGCGATGAGCGATCAGGTCTTTGAGCAACTCCAGAAAGAGTTCGGCTTAAAGCGCGAGCAGGTCATGTTCACCTTCTCCCACAATCATTGCGGCCCGCGACTGGGTGACGACCTCATTGATTACTACCCGGTCGATGCCGAGCAGGTCGAACTGGTCAACGAGTACACCGCGCGAATGGTCACGAAAGCGGTGACTCTGGTCGGCGAAGCGCTCTCGAAACTGGCACCCGCACAATTGCAGATGGGACTGGGCCAAGCCACGTTCGCCGTGAACCGCCGCAACAATCGCGAGGCCGATGTCGCTTCGCTGTTAGAGGCGGGCACACCACTGGTCGGCCCCGTCGATCAGTCTGTTCCGGTCATGACCGTGACCCGGCCCGACGGAACGCTGGAAGCGATCCTGTTCGGATACGCTTGCCATCCCACCACGCTGAGCTTCATGACATGGTGCGGCGATTACCCGGGATTCGCCCAACTGGAACTGGAGCAGAACCATCCGGGTGCGACAGCGATGTTCGTGAACACCTGCGGAGGGGATCAGAACCCGCTGCCTCGGCGGACGGTCGAACTGTGTCAGAAGTATGGTCACATGCTGGCGGTCGGCGTCGAAGAGGCATTACAGCAACCGCTGAAACCGATCTCGTCCGGCATGCGTGTCGCGTTCGAAATGATCGAGTTACCCTACCTCAAGACCGTCACTCGTGAGGAGTTGATCGCACTGCTCCAGGACAGCAACGGGGTCAAGGCGCGCTGGTCCGCCAGGCTCTTGCAGAAACTCGACGCCGGACATGTCTTCGAGTCGGCCTATCCTTATCCGGTCCACGCGTGGCAGCTGGGCCAGGAAATGCTACTCATCGGTCAAGGGGCGGAAACGGTTGTGGATTATGCCCTGCGGTTCAAGCAGGAATTCGGCCCCGGCACCTGGGTCTGCGGCTACACCGACGACATGATCTCATATATCCCGTCGCGCCGTGTGTGGGACGAGGGCGGGTACGAAGGCGGCGCTAATCTGTATGAATACGGTCGACCCGCCTTCCGCTGGGCCGGTGACATCGAAGACCGCATCGCCGCTTCCGTTCAGAAGCTGGTGAAGCAGGTTCGCGAATGAACTTCGTTCGACGACCTTCCATGAAATTCGCGTGCTGACTCACCACCTCACAGGCAAGTCATTCATGAAGCTCTCCCACCTGACTCTTGTCGTCTTCATGTTGCTGCCTGGAGCAACATCGCACTCCGCCGACGAGCCTGCGTCAAACGCACCAGCACCCGACTGGAAGTTGGTAGGCTCTGCTGCGTGGCAGGCTCGGGACTCCCAAGCGGAGTGCGTGTTTCGAGATCAGCTGTGGGTCATGGGCGGTTGGTTCGATTCGTTTGAGGCACCCCCGCGCGATGTGTGGTCGTCTCCGGATGGTCAGCAATGGGAGCTCGTGAAGCAGTCCGCTCCGTGGCTGCATAGCGACCTCGCCATGAGCATCACCTTTCAAGACAAAATGTGGATGCTCGGCGGCTGGTACAACGGTCGCCTGCCCGGCCACTCGGCCAGCAATCAGGTCTGGTCAACCTCCACCGGCGAGGACTGGGAACAAGCCACATCGGCAGCGGCCTGGTCACCACGGATCGCTGCGGGACTTGTGGAATTTCACGGTCGGATATGGCTGCTCGGCGGGACCGAGAACTACTACTTCGGCGATGAGAAAAGCCTGAAGAACGACGTGTGGTCCTCAGTGGATGGAAAAAACTGGAAACTCGAAACAGCGAACGCCGAATGGTCGCCTCGTGCGTATCATCAGGCAGTGGTGCTGAACGATAAAATCTACGTCATGGGCGGCGGCAACTATACGCCGGAGTATCACTCGAAAAATGATGTCTGGTCGTCGAGTGATGGCGTCCACTGGACCTGCGAAACGAACGGAGCTGCCTGGAAACCCCGGTTGTGGTTCTCGGCAGTCACCTATCGCGACCGCATCTGGGTCCTCGGCGGGTGGTCGAAAGAGCACGATAACTTTGGCGATATCTGGCACTCTTCCGATGGAAAGACATGGACCCAGCTGGAGACCAAGACGACTTGGAAGTCGCGTCACGAGCACTCGGCCTACGTATTCCAAGACAAACTCTGGCTCGCTGGCGGCCACGCTCGACCACTCTCGAATGAAGTCTGGTCACTACAGCTGCCGCCCGACTGGAAGCCTTGAATTGAGAGAAGGTCGTTGACATTAGACACACATGGGATACGTGCCTCACTTCTAAAAACACTGAACTTCACATCAGTCGCCCGCCGAACCAGCCCGGGAACCCCGCAAATGCGATTCTGGAGATAATCTGGAATCCACGAAATTCAAATGATCTGCTCTGTCGCTCCTCACGTTGCCTGCCTGAGCGACCAACCCTCAAAACCAACCACTCAAACCAAGAGCCAGCTGAATTGGTCAGACTTTGGCAAGTTGGCTGACCGTTCACCTCTCTTCCGGGAACCACACTCTCGATGAACACGGAAATTCAGGCGTGTCCAACCAGTCCCGTTCGTCGTCATGACCTCGATGCACTACGCGGGTTTGCCATGCTACTGGGCATTGGGCTGCACGCGGTTCTGTCGTTCCTGCCATTTCCGTGGCCCGTGCAGGATTCCCGACAGTCTGAGCCTTTCATACTCTTGTTTTTGATCGTGCATGGGTTCCGCATGCCGCTGTTCTTTGTCGTCAGCGGCTTCTTCACGGCCATGCTTTGGCGACGCTACGGCACATCTGCCCTGCTGCGGCATCGGGCGCTGCGGGTGCTGGCCCCCTGCTTGCTCGGATTGATCACAGTCATCCCAGCGATGCACTGGGTTTCCGACTGGGTGCTGAAGAGTTCTGATTCAGCAGCAGTCACATCGAATGCAGTCCCTGAGACTCCAGCGACGCGGATGGTGTATGCCCTGAAACGCCAAGACCGGTCGCGAATCCAGGCGGCGATGGCCGAGAAGTTCGACGTCAATGCACGCGATTCTTTTGGAATCACAATGCTCTCATGGACCATTCTCACCGGAGACTTGGACACCACTCGAGGCTTGCTTGATCGGGGTGCCGAGATCAATGCCGCTAATACTGATACCTCCACACCGGCACATGTGGCAGTCTTTGTAGGGTATCCCGAGCATCTCAAGCTCCTGAAAGAACGGGGAGCCAATCTGACCGCTACGGATCGCGAGGGGCGACAGCCGTCAGACGTTCTCGTCGCGGACCGAGCGACGACGGAATCGATCTGTCGAGCCATTGGTCTGACCATCCGTGACTTTGACGACATCACGAAGGGACGCCAGCAGTGCCGGGATCTACTTCCCGCATCCAGCTTGCCAGCGGATTTTCCGGTTCTCATCCCAATGGTGGAGAAGCCGGTCGGGCATCTCCGCTCCGCTTATGCCGACTGGCTGATGTCCGACCGCTGGATGGTCAGTTGGCGACGGAGCGATTCGCCAGTTCATTTGTTTCTGGGGGACAGTTTTGCACACCTGTGGTTTCTCTGGTTCCTTTGCTCGTTGGTGGGGGTCTTCGTGCTCATGATCCCTCTGCTGACACGTATTCCGCAGAGTGCCCGTTGGAAGAGTGCGATCTTATCACCCCTGCGGATGGTCTGGCTATTCCCGTTGACGATGCTGCCTCAGCTTCTGATGGGGACATACACCCCGTCATTTGGCCCCGACACGTCCGCTGGGTTCTTGCCGCAGCCTCACGTCTTGATCTACTACGCTGTCTTTTTTGGATACGGTGCGATGTATCATGAGGCGGATGACGTCACTGGCCGGGTCGGGCAGCGATGGATAATGACGCTGTCCATCGCACTTTCGGTCTGCTTTCCGATAGCACTCATCACGATGGGACAGCCCGTACTGACCGCCTTGCTGCAGGTCAGCTTCACATGGCTCATGATCTGGGGATGCCTAGGGCTGTTCCGGCACTCCATCACTCAGCCTCGTCCCGTTGTACGGTACTTATCTGATGCTTCGTATTGGCTGTACTTGGCACACTTGCCGCTGGTGATCGCTGCTCAGCATTTGGTCCGAGCCTGGAACGTTCCCCCCGGTATCAAATGGATCATGATCGTCGTGGCAGTAACCGCAGTGCTCTTACTGGTCTACGAGATCTGCGTGCGCTACACATGGCTCGGCGCGCTGCTCAACGGGCGCAAGTATCGTGCGGCAGCCCATATCAGCCCGATGAGAAACTCCGTGGAATGATCTGTCACGAGACTCTGATCGGCTGCTCGACATTCTAGAGACGCTGGAATCGTGGCTCGCTGCTAGTCACGAATCTCCACCGAGGTTGAGCGCCAGTCGACGAGAGCAGCTGGCACGGAAAAGGACACTGATGGCCGACAAGTTTTACCGAGGTAACCCCTCTGTTTTCGTGGAGGTCCGAGTCGGAGAAATATGAAAACTCACGGTCACATCGCTGCGAAAGCCAAGGTCTTGAGTTCCTTGGCCGGCGTTGATGTTGAGGACGGCGGTACGGATGCCGGGGTCGCGACTTTGGAGTCTGAGAGTGCGGTTCTCGGTGGGTTCGCCGGACAGCGGTCCGGTGGGTTCGATAGTGAGCCGCAGCCAGTGATCGCGGGCGGTGTCGTGTTCGGTGGTCATCAGCTGTTCTGATTCGACGACCAGCGGGGCTGTGATGCCAGCTGCGTTGTCGATCTTGATGGTGAACTCGGACCATTCGCCTTGTTGGAGATCACGCTGGCCCGCAGTGGCGGTGGCCTTCACGCGAGCCTCTGGTGAGATGGCGACTTTGATCAGTACGGGGACGGGCGGCTTTTCTGTTGTAGGCGGTTGCTGATCCGCTGGCTCAGCTGTTGAATCGAGCGCGGACTCATTCACGATGGGAGTGGTCATCGGCGGTGGCAAAATGATCGCAGCGGAGATCGCCCCAGCGACGGCGGTCGTCACTGCGAGGACCGCGACAGCGTTACGGCGCAGATTCATCGATCATCCTCCGATAGGTCTGTCGGGCATGCTCATAGTCGGACTTGGCCTGCTCCAATTCTTCAGCTGCGTAGGTTCGCTGTTTCTCTTTCCAGCATTGCTCCAGTGAAGCCAGGCACCAGACTGCGCTCGATTTCACGCGGACCGGTTTGGCATCAACCTGAATCCAGATCGGATTGGTGTGGGCTGAGGGAAATATCCGTGCAGCGACCCACGTGCTGCTCGTGAACTTCGGGTCGGCAAAGCTGAGTGTTCGCCGCTGGCCATCTGCTTGCAGCTTCTGAACAGCAATCGGAAAACCGTTGGAGATGAGTTCGACTTTCACCTCGGGTGCCCCCGGTAGGTGTGCAGCGGCCTCGACCGTAAAGCTGCCATCGGGTTGCCTGTTGAAGTTGAGCAAGTGACTGGTGCCATTGCTGACATAGCTCTCACCGCGTCTCAAGGCTTCGGCCCAGTCGTTGTAGTCGAGCTGGCCGTCAAGTTTCACATAGACGCGGCCGATGCCGACACGTTCGCCCGTCAGACACGGGAAGTCGGTCTCACCACTAGCGACGACGGGGATGCCGCAGTTCAACACGTGATACCAAATGTTCCATTCGGCCTCGCGCGGCGTGTTCATCGTCGCGATGAAGTCGAGTGCGGGGACTGGATTACCATCAACGCCGGGAACCTGATGCGTCACCTGCATGATGAACTCGTTCGCGCCGATACCATCAAAGGCTGGGATATCATAACTCGGCAGCTTGTGTGGTCCATCGACGCCGGGGACTCGTCCTACAGCTCGTTCGAGCCCAGCGCCGCTGTGAGCTGTGCCAGTCACCGCGCCCTGTTTCTTCGCCCAGCGCAGCGTGTTGAGTCCCAGTGTGGGCCAGTGCGTTTTGGAATCGCCGCCTGCCGGAATCTGCTCGCTCAGCTTGAGCAGGTTGAGATGCCCCGACTGATGCGAGCCGAAGCCGCTGACTTCGATGTCGTACCGCAGCAGATAGGGGTAGCGGCTGACATCGTCAGGCTGCCCGCGAAAGAACTGCTTCTGGTAATCGAAGCACGGCCCCCACGTCAGACAGCAGCCGACCTTCACATCTTCGCCCATGATGTGCCGCAGCATGTCGGGCGGATGGACGCCCTGCGTCGGGTTCTCGTAGTGCAAGCAACCGGCCGCGTGAATATGGTGATCACCGCTCCAATAGCCCAGCTTCGCCGTGTCGATCCAGCGCTGCACGCGATAGTCCACGGTAAGCGGTTCGCGACCAATCGTGATCGACTTTGTCTCCGGCACGCTTTCTGGTCCGTGCGAACAGACGATCTTGTAGTCACCGGGCGGCAGATGAATCGCTTCACCGGACTCGCGATAGATCTGCGTTTGGAAGAAGAAGTCTGGAGCCTGTCGTTTGGGCTGCGCGGGGTAGACGCGGCCCTGAGTATCGCGGATTTCAAAGCAGCCCATGCACGGCGAACCATCGGCATCGGCAACCTGAAACGTCACTGGCGTCGATGGCAGCGTGCGAACGGTGATCTCCGTGCCGCTCCACGTCCCGTTTTCTCCCGCCGCGTATTCGAGACTGATCCACTCGATGCGAAAATTTCCCTGCCCCTGAAGCGGATCGAGGCGCACGCCGCGCAAGTCACCTTCGACCGGGAACTCGATCGCGTACTCTTGATCTCGGCCCGCGTTGAGTTGGAAGTTCATCTGCCGCTGGCCATCCGGTTGCGGCAGTTGCTCAGTCCACCAAAACATCTGGCCGATGTCGGACGAATCGGTCTGTCCCCAGAACCGCAGCACCATTTTGCCACCGCGTGCCTCAACGGGGGCGGAGAAGTACGGGTCATTGCCGGTCGCCGTCAGATGCAGTGCCTTGTCTCGGACTTCGAGCTTGAGATCATTCAGCTGCCCCCAACCGTCGGCGTCCTGGTCGAACTTCCATTGCTGGATCGTCTGCGAGTTCTTCGCTCCGGCGACTCCCGCGTTGAACTCTAGCCGCGCTGGTCGCTCTCCGGTGCGAGTCGAGGAAATCTGTACGAGCCGATACTCCAGTTCCAGTCCACTTAACGTTGCATCGAGCGGGCGACCATCGAAGGCATTGAGAGACAGCCAGCGGTTCGGCACATCCTCGAGCGGTCCGTGCGGAATTGGCCGTGCTTGCGGGCTATCGACGCGCAGACGAGATTGGACTCCAGCTCGATTCAAGACCTTGACCAGCAGTGTCCGCCAGCCGTTCTCTTCGACCTCGACTTCTCGACCCGCAACGGCTTCGATTGTTCCGTCCGGTGCAATCTCTAAGGAGGCAATGCACAACGGGTCGAGCAGTCGCTGCACGGTCTCCGTCACTCGGGCGTCATCGGGTTCGTCTTTCAGGAGCGAGAGCGCTTCTTTTGTTTCCTTCGACAGCGGAGCCCCGTTGGTGTCGAGCGCTTCAAGTACTCGCTGAGTCAGCAGCAGCAGCGGTTGAACATCGACACGCTCGACCTGCGGCAGCGTCGCCGGTTCTGCAGCTGGGCATACTCTCCCGAACAGCATCAGCAGGATTAGAATGCCCACGCAAAACGAGCTGTGTTGAGGTCGGGAACTTCTGAAATGAATGACATGATTCATGGAGGCTCCTAGAATGAGATCAGCGATTCGTGAATGACTCTGGTGATTCATCGAATCTAATGCAAATAAGTGGCCACCGGGGAATCGGGCAGCAGGCTCAGAAAGCTGGCACCGATGATCAAGGCTGCTCCGATCAACATGGTCAGTGTCGGCGATTCGCCCAGGACCAGCCACGCGGCGAACATTCCGTAAACGGGCTCCAGTGCTGCGGCAACGCTCACGGCGGTGACTCGAACTACTTTCAGGCTCGATGTAAAACTGGCGTGAGCAAAGCCAGTGAAGACCACGCCCAGCACTGAGAGCCAGAGCCAGTCATTCGCAGTGACTTGCGGGATCTGTGGAACAGCCAGCGGCAGCAAGAGGAGTCCAGCTGTGGCCATCTGCACCGTGACCAGTGACAGCGGCGGCACATGGATCGTCAATCGACGGTTGAGGAGCGTGAGCAGGGCGAACGTCAGACCAGAGGTCAGCCCCAGCAGCGATGCCCACCCAGCCTGTGAGCCGAAGCTCCAGTCGGAGACGACCAGTCCGAGACCGATAAGTACAGCTCCCGCGGCCCACCAATCTCGGCGACCGACAGAATTCCGCTGGAGCAGCCAGTTCAGACAGGTGACGAACAGCGGATAGCTGGCATAGGTCAGGAGTCCAAGCGCGACCGATCCCCATTGGATCGCCATGAAGAACGTCCACCAATGGACCGCGAGTAAGGCTCCGCCGACCAGCAGCGCCGTGACTCGGCCGCGCATCCCCCACAGTAACTCGTGACCGCGAGACAAGAGGCACAGGAACACTCCCAACGCAGCGGCACCAATGAGCGACCGCAGGCACGTCACCACCACAGCGGGACTGCTCACCGACTTTCCGATCAAACCCGAAAGTCCAAACAGAAGCACCGCCGCATGCAGCGATAGGAGGGCTGTGCGGTGGGTCATGCGTTATCTGCCTGCACGTTCGGAGCGTGGTGGCGGAGCGAGATGAATGCCCCACATCGTCTCAATCATAGCGAATCCTGTCGGGTCATACGCCTGCAATGCCGCGCGGTCAAACGGCTCGTACTCGCCCCGATGAAAGTACGCGCACGTCAACTCGGCGAAATACTCCATTTGATTGTGAGCCGCATACGCCTGATCGAGGACTGTCCCGTTCGTGTCTTTCACATTCCGGTACAACTTCGCCTGAGTCGCACTCTGCCAGGCATCGTAGATCTCCGGTTGCTGCTCTGGCCACTGGTCGAGATGCCAGGCATGCGCGAACTCGTGGACGAGCACCTGCTTCGCCCAGTGGTCGTTCTGCTGGAGATAGTTAGCGGCGCTGTAGATCACCACGGCATTTCTCCAGCGGGTATCCAGGTGCGGATGAAAGTCGGGGTCGATGCGGCGAAAGTATTCACCGCCATTTGCTCGCCCACCCCCAGTCGCCTGCTCGCCCAGCATGACGAAGATCGTCACCTGACGGAGCGACTCACGAGTGTGCTCCGGAAAACTCGCGAGCATCTCCGTGAGATTGGTTTCCAGTCGCTGAACGACACGTTCAGCGGCCTCCGGGGATTGCAACACAAGTTCGCGTTCCAGTTGAAACGTCCAGCCTCCCGCAGTGCGTTCACTGAAGTCACGCTCCGGTTGTCGGTAGTTCACAAACTTCGGCGGATCGAATCGACGAGTGGCTTGAACGACTGCGGCGATCGGTACCGACCAGACGATCGCACCCATGTGATAGGCTGCGTGTAGTGGTGATTGTGCGGCATAGAACACGGTGACCAGTTTGCCATCGGACAACTGCGCCGTGCTGGGGTAGCCCATGTCGCCGGGTCCGGTGGTGTAGAGTTTGTGAGGTGTGTCCCAGGACCGGCCATTGTTCGCGCTGAGTCGTGCTTCGATGCTGCCGTCTTGGCGATTGCCGTAGGTCAGCAAGAGGCGATTGTCTTGCAACCGCAGCAGATGCGGCGGGTGCTTGTGGTAGCCTGCGATGAGCCCTTCATCGGTCCACGTCCGGCCATCGTCGGTAGAGCGGAACTGGCGCAGCTCTTGTCCGAGTTCAGGGGCGGGGCGATTCGAGGTTCGCGCGACGCAGAGCCAATCTTGCCCCGCGAGCGGCAGTAGCACGCTTTCGTTGATGCCCTCGGCAATCTTGAGCGGCTCGGCCCAGGTGAGGCCAGCGTCGCGACTTATCATCGACCACGCCGATTCGGTGTTGCCGTGGGCTTCATCGACGGTGTAGACGATGGTGTGAAGACTCTCATCGTGACCACGCACGATGCTGCCGAACGGGTACGGCTTGAGATCACCGGGCAGCCGCTTCGGGAACTCACCACCTGGCGTCCATGACTTGCCGAAGTCGGTCGAACGAAACACTCGCACATCATTCGAAGCACGCTGCCCGTTCGCATTCGCGGCATCGTCCATGCCGCTGGCGATGACCAGCAGTTCGTTCTTCTCCGTGAAGCCGGAGGCCCAGTGGCAGTAGTTGGCGTCCGCAGTCGGGCGTGGGGCGGCGATGCCCCGCTGGCTCCAGGTCTGGCCCCCGTCCGAACTACCCCAACACTCGACATCCCCTGGCAGAGTCGTATGAGCCGCCGCGTTGTAGCCCAACGCGAGCAACGTGCCGTCCGAGGTCACTTGAATCTGCGGCCACAACCCGGCGTCCTTCGCTACGATAGCTGTGAACTCTGGAGTGATCGTCTCGACCTGAGCAGCGACCGGGTCATCGATTCGTGCGTCTGCCACAGGCAGCGACTCAAAATGGTGCAAGGCGGCTTGGTACTCCGCGATTGCGGAGTCCGGCAAGATGCCCGTGCTGCGCACGATCTCTTGTTGTACCCGCCTGACCAAGTAGTCCTTTTCTAACTGCGTGAGACGCAGAGGCTTGTCCGGGATCTCGATCCGCCATGGGGCCGAGTGCGCGAACCGCAGCCGTCCATCGGGTCGATCCTCGGTGCAGCGGATGCAGACCCAACCACTGGTCTCCGATGTAATCTCGGCGGCCACTTCGGTCTGGTAGGCTCCAGCGGATGTGCGGATGGGAGCCTTGTGCTCCAAAGCAATGATCCGTCCGCTCTGTACGACTTCGAGGGTCTTCAGAGGGAACTCGCTCAATATCTGAGCGCTGAGTTGAGCCTTGTCACCGGACAGTGTCGCGCCGGGGTGTTGATCGTTGACTTTGGCAAACAGCATCGGTCCAGTGGTGACAAAGCTGCGCCCGTCGCGGAGTCCGATCAGCCAGTCCTCGTAAGCAAACCGCCCTTCGAGCGGCACATAGACCCGACTGAAACCGGCCGGGACGGGATGGACCCCGCTGGCCGTGCCTGCGGTGGGGACCAGCGGGAACCCAGCGTTGAGCAGCGTGTAGTATTGACCGAGCGTGTACGCGAGCCAATCGCGTTCATCGCCACCCGTGCCACCGTTCGGCGGCTGTAAGAACGCTGGAGCCTCGGTGTTCCATTTCGTCAGTCCAAACTCGGTCCGCCACATGTGGTTGTTGGCGAGTTCATACAACGTCGCCCCGGTCGTGTGCGGCAGAGTCATGGCGAAGGGCCAGTCCAGCTTGTCCATGTCCAGCAGCGCGCCCTCGGCCCTGGCGCGGTCGGCGATCGGCTTCCAGTCCGGTGCGCCCAGGTCCAGCACGCTGCGATGGTTCAACACGAACAGCGCTCCGAGCGTGTGCTGATGCTCGTTGACCGTGAAGATTTCGTACTCGGTGTTGCGTGGCCAGATGGCATGCGAGGAATCGACCATGATGAGCTGGTCCGGGATCTCGCCGCTCTGGTTCTTGTTCCCTTGGGATGGAGCGGTGAAGGCTTTCGTCACCCAGTACGTCAGCGGCATGGCGACGTTCAAGTCTTCTGCCTGCACGACAACTGGTAACTCGTTGAGCGGACGATGCAAGTGCGTCTCGCCGCTGTACCATCCCCGCTCGGCCATGTTGACCCAACGCCGGAGTTCGACGGTCTCGGTCGGACGCGACTCTCCTTCGGCTAAAACGATGCGGCGTGTCTCGGTGAAATACTCTTTGCCACGCTCGATGGTCAACAGGTACGTCCCCGCTGGCAAGTTCTCGGCCACGAACGGAGCAGCCGGAACGCTGGTGTGATGCTCGATCGAGTTCTTGTTCGCCCAGTTCTGCCGCTCGTAGATCACTCCATCACTCGTGCTGTGTGCGCGAACAAAGTGCCGCTTGCCGGTCTCCACATTCTCCACATAAACCCGAGCCGCCACCGGCTGTCGAGTCGCGGAGTCAATGAGCGAAATGACAAACTCTGAGGGGCAAGCGGGCGTGTTGAACGCCATGCAGACCAGGCAGAAGAGCAACGGCAGTCTGAATGGATTCATGACAGGATCTCCTTAACCACATGCCCATGCACGTCGGTCAGTCGGTGGTCGCGGCCGCCGTAGCGGAAGGTGAGGCGTTCGTGGTCGAGGCCGAGTTGATGCAGGATCGTGGCGTGCAGGTCGTGGACGGTCAATGGATTGAGAATGGCGTTGGTGCCGAACTCGTCGGTCTCGCCGTAGGTCATGCCCCCTTTGAAGCCGCCACCGGCCATGAAAATGGTATAGCCGCTGACATGGTGGTCACGACCAGTCGCGTCATTGATGGCTCCGACGGCCGGCGTACGGCCCATCTCGCCAGCCCAGAGCACGATGGTTTCATCGAGCAGCCCACGCTGATGCAGGTCAGCGATCAGGGCGGCCACGGACTGCTCGGTCACGCGGGCGTTCTTCTCATGGTTGGTTTTGAGATGCGTGTGCTGGTCCCAGGGCGAGTTGTTGCCGTCGAAGCTGGGACAGGTGATCTCGACGAATCGGACACCGGCCTCGACGAGTCGTCGAGCACACAGTGCCTGGGTCGCGTAGAAGTGGACTTCCCCACGAATCGTAGAGAAGTCCACTTCACAGTCTTCCAAGTTCGAGAGTCTTCCCGCAGTTGGGAGGTCGAGCTGCGTTTTGATGGGGCACTCGACGGAATGCAAAGTGCGTCTCGCATACCCTGAGCCGACATCCAGCGGATTCCCATTGACCGATTGACGCATATTCGATTAAGACCCCGCTCGAATTCCGCCTCCCTGTTGAGGGTCGATGATGGTCCACCTTCAACTGCGCGCACTGTACTGGCTCGTGCTCAGCCTATTGGGTCTGGCCGGTGGCCTGATTGCAGCCGAAACGTTGCCATACCAGGACCGAACGATCGCGAGGTCTCCGGTCTACTTTGCTCCTGCAGCTCCGATTTTGGTGCAAGCGGAAACGCTTCCCGGTGTCGCCCCGCTCTCCATCCCGCCAATGGAGCCCAGTCGTGTCCCACCCGCCGAGGATCCTCTGAGCCCGACGCCAGCTTCCGAACCTCACAGTGGAATCGTCGATCTGCGACAACCCGGTCCATCCTCTGACGAGGTTGTCAAGGCGTTGGAAGATGCACCGGAGCCCAGCTGGCTCAATGATGTGATTGACGAGAACTCTGCCCTCTGGCGAGAGTCGTCTGAGGTGCTGGAGATCATTCCCAACAGTAGTCAGGGGTTCGGCCTGACCACACTCGGATTCAATTCCGTCTGGAAGTCCGAGAACGCTCCCGGTGTGTGGGTCGTGCCGCGATTTGGCTGGACCTTTGCCTCGGGGCCATCCACACCGGATGTTCCCGCCCAGCTGTTCGATTTGCGGTTGGAGATGAACATCGCTCAACCGATCAACGATGTGTGGACTGTTCACCTGCAATTGGCCCCGGCGTTTGTGACCGACTGGAATAACAAATCGAGCGACGCATTCCGCTTGATCGGCGGCGGCATGCTGGCCGCGCATGTGAATGACGAAATCACCCTGATCGGTGGGGCCCTGGCTCTGTCGCGGTTCGACCTGCCGATCCTGCCGCTCGGTGGAGTGCGCTGGCACCCCACTCCCTGGCTAGAGGTCGACGCCTTGTTCCCGAACCCCCGTCTATCATGGCGATACAAAGACAAAGAGATTGAGAGTCATTGGCTCTACTTCGCCGGGCAACTCGGCGGAAACCAGTGGGCGATCGACCACTCAACCGGTGATAACGACAAGCTCGGCTATCGCGATTACCGTGTGGTCATCGGTTGGGAGACTCGGCAACGTGACGGGAACCGCTCGATCATTGAGATCGGCTACGTCTTTGATCGCCAGTTGCAATTCCATAGCCAGGTCGGCAACCAACAGCCGAACGATGCGATCATCATCCGCTGGGGTAGCCGGTTCTGAACCGTGCTTTTTATTAGAGGATTGCACACGCGACCTGATCTCATCCTCTGCTCAGGTTTGACTCATCTCCCGATCAAATACAGACCGCCGTTAATGCCGTCTGAAATCTTCCATGCAGCTGGTTTCAGCAACCCCTTCCAGGGTCTCTGGCGAGTGAGGCCCTACGTAGTTCTGCTACGCGAACAGTTCCCGATACTTCCGGATCGTCTGTTCGGCGGCGGCTTCGGAGTTGGGCCAGGGGAGGCACTCGGCGGAAGCGTAGCCGGTGTAGTTGATCTCGCGCAGGGCCTGCACAATCGGGGGCCAGTGCATGTGGCCGACTCCGGCGGCGCAGCGGGTGGTGTCGACGCAGTGGACATGTCCGAGCCAGCGGCCTGATTGCCTTAGAGCAGCTGCGATGTCGACCTCTTCGATATTCATATGGAACAGGTCAGCGAGGAGCCGCGTGTTGGTGGCTCCGTATTCTTCCAGCAGCCGCACGCCGTCCCCTTGCGTGTTGCACAGATTGGTTTCGTAGCGGTTCAGTGGTTCGTACAGCAGAGGGACGTTGTACTGGCTGGCATGCTCCCCGAGATCCACAAGAGCTTCACCGAGCCAACCTCGCGCGGCCGCCTTGTCGACACTGCCGCCCCAGCGTCCTTGCATCGAGCCAATGATCGCCGGTGCCTGATTCGCTCCGCCGAAATCGATCATCGAGCGAATGAAGTCAGCCGCCTTCGCTCGAACCTTGGCATCCGGATCAGTCAGCGACAGCTTGTGAATCACCCACCCGGCTCCGGTGCCGACAGATGCGAGTTTCAACGAGTGGTCGGCGATCTGTTTTCGCAACGCGGCGGGAGCGACCGCATCTGGCCCCGGAGCGAACAGCTCGACGGCGTCAAAACCCAGTGCCGCTGCCTGGGCGATCCCCTGCCCCAGGTCGTCCCAAAAGACGAACGGCCCGCCCTTGGCTTGAGGGACAAGGCTGATCGTGACGGCGGTCTGAATTCGCTGGGACATGCAAGGGGCCTAGGTGTCGTGGGTTCTTTGAGCGGCACTGCTGCGGTGAGGCAGACGGACGAAAATCGTCTCTCCGCCACCCCGCTCGTCCCCGTGGTTCCCGCGCTTGTCCGCTACAGTAGCGCACAAGCGCGGGAACCACGGGGACAAGCCCCAGTGGCGAGGAGGTCATTTCCATCCGCATGCGCTACTCTATGAAAAAACAGTCTGACTTGGCCACTGGGTCATCGGTGCCCCAGCTGATGGGCTTCGACTGTTTCTCCAGTTTGGGGACATGCTTCGAGCAGTGGATGTATGCTTCTTCGACCGAGATGACGACCCAGCAATGGATCTCGGGTCCACCGGGTTTGAACGTTGCCGACAGTGCCTCCTCCCACGCCGCCGGGAGTTCGACCGGCAGATAAATCCTGGCAGTGCCGTTCACATGCAGGCCAACGGTTGTCCGAAAGAAGTCGAGAAAGACCAAGCCGGCGTGCGGATTTTCGTGCATGTTCCCCAGGCTGGCGAAGACCCCGTTGCCCCGGTACTCGGGATAGGCCAGCGTCCCGGAATCGAGCACTCGCACGAATCCTGGCAGGCCGAATCGCGGCGAGCAGTCGCAGTTCCCGTTCGCATCCGCCGTCGCGACGAAGACCATCTCCTGCTCGCCAATCAGCTGGACCATGCGGTCGCTCAGATGGCTCTGCATCTGGCGATCATAGAATCTCTGCGCCCTGGCTTCAGTGCCCAGCTGTGCTTGAACAACATGTTCTCCCTGTGAACCGTGAGTCACGATCGGACCTTGTGAATGGGAAACGCATGTGCTGAGCCATTTCCTGAGTGTTGGTGTGCATGAGGTTTACCGCACCGGGCTGGGCGAATTCAAGACGGTTTTGAATGTGAGAAGTGGTAAGCCTTAATCGCCAATCATCGAATGCCTGGAGTTCATTCAACTCCGCTGAAGCAAACTCCGCAAGGAGGATCGCTGTCAGGTCGGGCTCACCAGTAATTCCAACTCTCGCTGCAGCTGATCCCAGATCGGGTCGGCACACAGTTCATTGAGTTGGTCCCGCAACACCGCCAGATCAGCCATTTCGTCGACATCGTTCCACTGTGGTAACAGCGTGACGCTCAGGCCTTGCTTAGCTGCGCGGGTGAGCGTCTGTTCTAGAACGCGTGGGGTGCTCCACTCGATGCCGCGAAAGAGTTGAGGTACGGGACATCGGAGACCGATCAGGTAATACCCGCCGTCGAGCGCGGGGCCGATGACGCACTCGCAGGCTTCCAGAGCGGTGACAGCTTGCGTGATGAACTCGAGAGGGAGAGTCGGGCTGTCGGAGCCGATGATGAGAACTCGATCATCCGTGGAGCAAGCGAACTCGAACCACGCGGCGAGCTTCAGCCCGAGATCGCCAGCTGGCTGGGGCCAGAGTTCGTAGTTTGCGAATTGATGGAACCATGGCAGGTCGACATCACTGGTTCGAGCAACTCCAATCACTCGTCGCATCGAGACCTTGGACAAGCGAGCCAGCAGCGTTCGTAGGCTCACCTCGTAAAACCTCGCTGCGGCTTCCGCCCCGACCGCAGCTGCCAGCCGCGTCTTGACGGCTCCTGGGACCGGGCGCTTCGCGAAGATTCCAAGTGTGGGCATGCGGGCCTCTGAGGAGGGAGTGAGTCATATGATACGCCACAGTAGCAGACCGCGTCAGCCAGGGATTACCGGCACGCGGCCCTTGCTGGCGCAGCGGGCTGGACCGAATGCCAATCAAGCATCGCCCGGGTTGATCGCCGATTGGAATGCGGCGGCGGGTGGCGGGGTCAGGAGGCTTTGCGCATGGCCCCGGCTTGGGGAATCGTCTCCAGTCTGTTGCAGTTTCGCCCCTCGCGTTGGACTCTCGCCTCAGCTTCGAACTTGCACGTCTACTCCAGTCGGGGCCATCCGGAAGCCTCCTGACCCCGCCACCTAACCTCTCTCGCGACAAAGAAGATGGGGGGGGTATTGTCGTCGAGCGTCTCTGCACACTCTTGATCCCCCCTTCCGGTTGGCGTCCAATCATCAGAACTCTATGATCGGTTCTGCCCAGCGGGCCCCCGTGATGGATCGGACGGGTCGAGCGGGGCGACATTGGTTTACCGGAGAGCGCCGTCCATGAGTTTCCCCATAACAAACACGTGGAAGTGTCGCCTGGTTGTTGTCGCCTGCCTGTTGGGAGGGATTGCTCTGTGCGCTCCATCGCACGTTTTCGCGCAGACGGGAACGAAGAAAGAGAAGCCGCCGATGGACGCCGGCGAAAATCCATTCCCTGGGCGGTTCCCAGCTCCCAGCCTCGAAGGCGGCACCGAGTGGATGAACACCACCGGGGAGATCTCGCTCAAGGAACTGCGTGGCAAAGTCGTCATCCTCGATTTCTGGACCTACTGCTGCATCAACTGCATGCACATTCTTCCAGATCTGAAATTTCTCGAGCAGAAGTACCCGAATGAACTCGTCGTCATCGGAGTCCATCACCCGAAATTCGACAATGAAAAAGACAGCAATAATATCCGCGATGCAATCGTCCGTTACGAGATCGAGCATCCGGTTGTGAACGATAGCGATGGAGTCATCGGGCGCAAGTTTAATTTCAGCAGTTGGCCGACGCTGATGATTATCGACCCCGAGGGGAACTTTGTCGGGCAACAGCCGGGCGAAGGGAACCGCGAGCTATTCGATCAGGTCATCGCCAAAATGATTACCTACCACCGAGCCAAGGGAACACTGGACGAGAAGCCCGTGTCATTCCACCTGGAGCGCGAGAAGCTGGCCCCGACTCCACTGCGTTATCCGGGCAAAGTCCTGGCCGATGAGGCCGGTCAGCGATTGTTCATTTCTGACAGCAACCATAATCGACTGGTGATTGCAACGCTGGATGGGAAGCTGATCGAAACGATCGGCAATGGGGCCATTGGAGGGAAAGATGGTAGTTACATCGAAGCCGAATTCGACCACCCACAGGGGATGGCCTTGGTGGGCAACACACTGTACGTCGCCGATACGGAGAACCATCTCTTGCGCGCGGTCGATCTTCAGACAAAAACTGTCACCACTGTCGCGGGAACCGGCGAACAGTCGCAGGGCCGGTTGACAGTGGCCGATGGACCGCAGCCCGCTGCAACCACGCCACTCAACAGCCCGTGGGCACTCCAGTACCTCGACGGCATGCTCTATATCTGCATGGCCGGGCCGCATCAGCTGTGGTCTCACACGCCGGGAACGGACACGGTGCAGGTCTTTGCGGGCACGGGGCGTGAAGACATTATCGATGATTCACTGGAGAGTTCAGCTCTCGCCCAGCCATCCGGGATCACGACCGATGGGAGGACGATGTACCTCGTCGATAGTGAAGGTTCGGCAGTCCGCAGCGTGACGACCGGGGCCAAAGGTGAAGTGACCACGGTCGTGGGTCCACACGATCTCGCTCGCGGGCGAGCGTTATTCGAGTTCGGCGACATCGATGGACCTGCCGACAAATCCCGCCTGCAGCACCCACTGGAAGTTCTCTATCATCAAAGCCAGCTATTCGTCGCGGACACATATAATCACAAGATCAAACAGGTGGATTTGAAGACTCGTGACACCGTGACCTGGCTAGGGACTGGGAAGCGTGGCACGGACATCGACAGCACGACTGTCCAGCTGTCAGAGCCAGCCGGATTGACAGTGGTCGGGAACGAACTGATCATTGCCGACACTAACAACCACCGGCTGCTGGCGGTCGATCTCAAAACAAAAGCCACTCGCGAGCTGGTGATTGAAGGGCTCACACCACCGGTTCCCCGCCAGTCGATCGTCGAGGATCGGACGCCCGTGACCGAGCTGCCTGCACAAACCGTCAAAGCGGGTGAGAAGTTCACCGTACATGTCGTGTTCGAACTGCCCTCCGAGTTCAAGCTCAACAAGCTCGCTCCGGTGGCGGTGCAATGGAAGGCGATCAGCGGAGATGCGGTCATCGATCCAGCCCTGCTCACGAGTCGGCAGAAATTCACCGCCGCAGGGGTTGAGGTCAACATCCCGGTCGCTCTCGTTGGTGCGGGCTCGGGGGTCTACGAGGTCACGATCTCGTATTCGTTCTGCCGCGACGGAACGGGCGGCGTCTGCCGGTTTGGAAAAGTGAAATACCAGTTGCCACTCATAGTCTCACCCGAGGGGACTGCTGAGACGGTGGAATTGACAATCAAGGAAGAGTGAATGCCAAAGCCCAGCGGTCGACACCGCTGGGCTTTTTTTAGTGTTGCGTGGGCGAGAGAACGCACGCTACTCCTCCAACCTCAGCGGAGTGGTCATTTGATCCACCGGCTTGGAGAGCAGTCTCTGGTGCCCCTGCCCGCCGAAACGTTTTCCCTCGTTGTTCTCGAGTTCAAAACCGATCATCACACCTTCGGCCGTTTGCACTTGCCAGCACGGCACAGCTGTTACGCAAACAATCTCGCTGAGTGTATCCCCAGCTGCAATGATGGCTTGGCGACCGAGTGTGACGAGTTCGGGGCAAACCACTCCGATACCGTTCGCCGAGTAATTGGCCAGCTGAGCGGGAATGCTGGTGCGGGAGCCTTGCCACCACAATCGAGCTGCCAGGTTGAGCGGGTAGCGGAGTGATTCGCGGCGGTCCCACTCGGGCCAGGCGAGTAATTGCTCGGACAGTGGCTGGCTTAAGTACATGCCGACGCTGGTGCCACCGGGAATGGGATGTGCCCAGTGGACCTCTGCAGCGCTGCGGAACCAGCTCTCGCCGTGTTCGTCTTCGATCCGCAGGACCGAGATCGCTCCCGTTTCGAGCCGAGTCGAGGCATCGAGCCGTACCTCCTCCGGACCAGCCTGACGAATCTTGACTCCGATGGTACGACCATCATCAAGTTCGAGCATCGGAAACAGCCGGACAACGGGGACATCTTCGGGAATCATTTCCATGTTGGGCTCCGCACACTGGTGATACTGTTGGAGGGAAATCCCCCCTCACCTTCACCCTATGTTGCACGCGGGCGACATGCTGCCGAATCAGGACAAAGTGAGAGTGAGTGAAGTGTGAACACGCATCACGGTGAGTCTGGGCATCTTCATGCGAGCAACAGTCGGAAGCGTTCAGCACTACGCTCGCTCACTCGCGCTCTGGTGTTTGTTGGAGATCAGCCATTCGTGGCACAGGTGTCACTCAGAGGCGCGGAAGGTGGCAGAGATACTCGAAGGCCAGTTCCTCTCCTCCGCGCCTCTGCGTGAGCCTTCTGGATGATCGAAATGTGATGTCGAAAGCAGGCAGAAGACTCCTGGACCGTCGCTGCTCATAACACACTTTCGTTTTTTGCGAAAAGGGATCGAGCCCAGACCCTCTGGATGGGAACTTTATCCCAGGACAGTGACTTGCCTGTCAGCACGCCGTATCATCAAACACCCAACCTTTGCTCCTCGACATGAGTCCGCTCTGTGGAATCCCCTGCTCGCATTTACCTCGACAATGCCGCCACCAGCTTTCCCAAGCCGGAGCCGGTCGTACAGGCCGTCACGGACTATCTGACTCAGTGTGGTGTCGCGGCAGGCCGAGGCAGTTCGCGCCGCGCGACGGAACTCGATGGCCGCATCGCCTCTTGCCGGGCGACGCTTGCGCGGCTCTGGAATGCGGAGTCGCCCCGCGAGATCGCGTTCACGTTCAATGGAACCGACAGTTTGAATCTCGCAATTCACGGATGCCTGCGACCGGGCGACCACGTCGTAACGACCGAACTGGAGCATAACTCGGTGTTGCGCCCGCTGCGGATGTGGGAGTCCGAACATGACGTCACGCTGACTGTCATTCCTCCGGGGGAGGATGGACGAATCAGTCCCGATCAGATTCGCGATGCCCTGCAACCGAACACCCGTCTCGTGGCGTTGACACATGCTTCAAACGTGACGGGAGTCGTCCAGCCGATCAGCGCGGTCGGCGACCAATTGCGACGGCGGCCCGATGTTCTGTTTCTCGTCGACGCAGCGCAGACCGCTGGTCATGTTCCGATTGATGTGCAGCGGTCGCGGATTGATCTGCTCTGCTGCTCAGGGCACAAAGGTTTGCTCGGCCCGCTGGGTACGGGAGTCGTCTACATCCGAGCGACGCGCGTGGCTGAGGTACGCTCCTTACGCCAAGGGGGGACGGGTTCACAAAGCGAATCACTCGACCAGCCCGCAACCGCTCCCGACAAATACGAGTCCGGTAATCCCAATGCCGCCGGAATCGTGGGGCTGGCGGCAGGGCTGGACTGGATTCACAGCCTGGGGATCAACAAACTGGAGGCGAGATCGACTCAACTGGTGAGTCTGCTATTTGACGGGCTTGCCTCCAACCCAAGCGTGCGCGTCGTTTCCCCGTCGCCGTCACTGGCCGAGAACGCGGGTGTCATCAGCTTCGTCGTCGATGGGATCGACCCGCGTATCACCGCCACGTTGCTTGATGCTCATTTCGGAATCGAAGTCCGTGCAGGGCTGCACTGTGCTCCACTCGTACATCGCAGCTTGGGCACTCTCGAATCGGGAGGCACCGTGCGCGCGAGCATCGGCCCGTTTACGACCGAGGCCGATATTGATGCCCTGCTCACCGCACTGATGATGATTACAACCGCGATTTGAGCGGCACAGCGCCCGCCCAATTGCCCTGAATTCACAACAGGATCGCGCCGGGTCAGCCAGTGGAACTTATCGACAAAACCTTGCTGGCGCAGCGGGCTGGACGCTTGATATGTGGCAGACGCCCCGAGACACTCGTCGACTGTCGCTCACGATTCACTGACGATCTCCGATTGAGGAACTGGCTCATGTCTGGTATTCGCTGCATCTGTTTACTGGCTGCACTTCTTATGGGACCAGTCACTTCGTTGCGCGCTGAAGAGCCAGCACAGCCGCCCGCGCTGGCCGACCTGCATCTGCTTCAACCCGTCTGGGAAGGCGATGTGGTTCACGACGAGAGCACCGTGCTGCTGCAAGAGTCGGACGGTGGCCCCCTGATTGGCCGGCTGGCCTTTCCAGTGGCAGAGATTCTCTCGATCCGCAACTCGAACCGCGAACGCGCGTACGATGTGACCAATCAAGTGAAACTCCATGCGAATGGCACGATCGAACTGTCCCCTGACACGCAGGCTCCCTTCGTCACCATGTCAGAACTCTTCAAGCCGACCGATTCGCCGATGAGCTACAAACATCGAGTGGGGCATCCCGAACAGTCACTGCTCTACGGCCCGGGTCGGTGGTTCCATGACCATCAAGTAGAGGTCACGTACCGCCGAAAAGAGTTCACCTGGAAGGGGGCTCAACCGAAGTTCGCGATCGACAATCTGCCTCGCACCATTGCGACTCTGCAAGCCGGTGAACCACTGACCATTGGAGTCAGCGGAGACAGCATCGCGGCGGGTGGCGATGCGTCGGGACTGAACGCAGTCGCCCCGCACATGCCCGCGTTTCCGGAACTCGTCACGCAACAACTCCGGGCCAGCTACAAGAGCGAAGTCACTCTCAAGAACCGCGCGATCGGCGGCTGGAGCATTGCCAATGGAAACGCCGACCTCGATGCCCTGCTCGCCGAAAAGCCCCAGCTGATCATCATGGCCTACGGCATGAACGATGTCGGTCGCCGCGACCCCGCGTGGTTCAAGGGGCAGGCCGAGCAGTATATCCAGAAGGTCCGAGCCACCGATCCGAACATCGAGATGATCCTCGTGACGCCGATGCTGGGGCATGTCGAGTGGATTCATACCCCGCGAGAAATGTTCTTCAGCTATCGGGACGAGCTGCAGTCTCTGTGCGGCCCTGGAATTGTGCTGGCTGATCTCTCCTCCGTGTGGAGTGAACTATTGCAGAACAAGCACGATCTCGACCTGACCGGAAACGGGCTGAACCACCCCAATGATTATGGGCATCGGCTGTATGCGCAGGTGCTGCTCGCCTTACTGGTGAAGCGGGCTCAGCCGTAGACGATGCTGCTCAGCGACTCGTACTTGGGCCGGAATAACCAGCCTGGCGAGCGTCCGGCGTGAGCCGGATGGTCCTCGTAGGAGTCTACTCAAAGCTATTGCGAGGACCTTCCAAGACGCAAATCTGTGCTTCCATTTCTCAGGAGAAGGCGACTCACCGAAGCCACTCTGTCTGGCACAAGAGCCAGGGGGCTGACGCAGCCCCGCTCGCTGATGTGCCTGACTCGACATCACGTCATGCGGCACGCAAGAAGTCTCGGTCGGCGAATCTTGCCGCTTCACCGAACTCAATCGCCACTTGAGGAGACGAATTCCCGGGATCAGCCCGTTTTTCATCGAATGATCTGAGAGTGGGACTGGGACTGTTCTAAACTCCGCCGAGTACGCGGGGAGTCGCGGATCTCAGCAAGAGTCCCCGAGCCTCGAACTCCCCTGCCCTCTCAAGGCCTGCACGGCATGCAGATCGTCATCGAATGGCTCAAGTGGCTGATTGGTTTGGCCAATCCTGATAACCTGCAAAAGGCGGTCAACCTGTGGGGACCGCCGTGGATCGGGTATCTCGTTCTGGCAGCGATCATTTTCAGTGAGACCGGCTTACTCGTCGGGTTCTTCCTGCCCGGAGATTCACTGCTCTTCGCAGCTGGGTTTCTGGCGAGCCAGGAAATCTTCTCGATCGTTCCGCTGGTCCTGATCTTGAGCGTGGCCGCTGTCGTGGGAGACGCGGTCAACTACCAGATCGGGAAGCAGATGGGCGAGCGGGTCTTCGAAAAAGGCAAGCTGCGATTCATTAAACATAGCCACTTGATGGCAGCCAAAGCGTTCTACGAAAAGCATGGCGGCCAAGCGATTATCCTCGCGCGATTTGCCCCATTGGTCCGGACGTTTACTCCGTTCGTAGCCGGTGTCGCCAAGATGAACTACCGCCAGTTTGTGGTCTACAACATCGTCGGCGGAGTGGGCTGGGTGGTGTCGATGACCGTTGCGGGTTACTTCCTCGGTCAGTTGCCGTGGGTCAAAGCGAACTTCGAAAAAGTGGTGCTGGGCATCGTGTTTGTCAGCCTGCTGCCGATTGCCATCGGAGCCTGGAATGCAAGAAATTCCACAGCCGAAGTGCCGCCTGAAAACGAATCTGGTTCCGGAGCGAAATCATGAAACGGGCTGTCGTGATTGTCTGTTTGAGTACACTACTGCACGGCTGTGGAGAAACGCCCGCCGCGCGCGAACCGGTCTCGGCCGAGGCCGACCTGCGGATGCCCGCCGATCTGGCCATCTCCGAGAAGCAACTCGAAGAGCCTCTGACCGACGATGAAGTGCAATGCTTCCTCGATCTGGTGAAATCACTCCCGGGTGGGAAGCCGCCGGAGTTCGCATCGGTTCCCGGAAACCCTCCGATCGAAGGACGCTCCCCCGAGGCAGCCGTCCAGGCATGGCGCCGGATTGTGCGAGAAGCTCTCACCGTCGACACCCTGATGCAGGGATGGGAACCGCGTCCCGCATTACGCAGAGCACTCAACGAGCGCCGCATCGCACCGCGAGCGCTCTCCAGCCTGATGCTGCGGCTCAGCAGCGCGCTGGCAGCCGAGGGGATGGGCGGTCCGCGTATGGTCTCCGCCCAGCAGGTCATTGCGGACGAGAAGGTCGATGCATTGGTCGCCCGCGTGCATCAGCTGACTCGGTCCCGTCAGCAGACCCCCGAAGTCTTGTGGCAATCGCTCGAAGAAGCCGCCTCACTCGCCGAATACCTCGCCCTGCTCTCCACGGTGCCCGCCGAAAGCTTGCAGCTGGTCGCAGAGTACCGGACGGAGCTAAAACAAATACTGCCGACGTCATCGGGGATGCTCGCTCCGCCTGAAACAGTGGAAGACAACCACATCATCCCGATCAGTTTTGAGAAACCGATGCCCGCCCCAGCAGCCCAACGACGATAAATTCCTCCTGTGGCGAGCGTCCGGCGTAAGCCGGATGGTTATTCCGTTGTCGCCTTTTTCTCCGAAAAACGCGTTCTATTTTCCTCCGCACTGTCGCCGGACTCTTCGATTCCGACGACTATGAAATGCGTCCAGCCCGCTGCGCCAGCAAGGACTGCGTGCCTGACACCGATCGCACAACTTCGAGGTATGGCCTTCCGACCTTGGCTGCCGCTCACACTGGGAATTGGCGTCTGTTCTGAGGAAAACACTGACAAACGGAGCCCAACATCGCGCTGCGCGAACCACGGTTTCCAGTATGCGGCCCTTGCTGGCGCTGCGGGCTATCGAATGGGGGCAGACAAGAGTGTCTGCCCTACATCGGCTCGGGTGTCGTCGCGGGTTGATCCGGGGCGAGCGGCGCTTCGATGGCTGTCTCACCTGACTCCATCCCGCTCGACATGCCTCCCGCCCCCATGCCTCCCTCATCGAGGATTGGATCTGGATCTCTTTCGTGGGGAGCCTGGTACAAGCTGTCTTCGTCGACGAGTTGGCCGAAGATTGAGAAGCGGATGGTGTTCGGGTTGGCGGACCGAGGGGGGCCCTGTGAATTGGACTTCGTAGCACGGGCAGGTTGGTTAGTGAGGCTGTTTCTTGACCGATAGACGAGTGGTCTGATGCCATCGTGGTATTCGATCCGAGGATCGGGAATCAGCTCCACCCCCCGTGGCAGTTCAATTCCCATGCTATAGAGAATCGGCTGCTTGGCGGGGACGATGTGCCTCGTTTGAGAGTCCCGGAATGTGTCGTCAACTCCCACGACCAGCAGGTCGCGGTCGAAACCTTGCGGTTCGTAGTGGAACGCTTCGTTGGTTAAAAAGTCATGAGTATTGATCGGCCCTGTCTCAGTCATCACATCGGCGAAGCTGGCGGGGAATGAACCGTGCTTGAGCCGCCACGCTTGAAGCTGGAGTACCAGTCGGGTGGCATTCTCGGCGGTCATGGCGAGTTCGAACTGGCCGTGGTGCCGGACGTTGAGGCGTTGCCAGGGGAGCGAGACGCCCAGCGTGGTGGCACTGGCGTGTGTGGTGCCGCTCCAGTGATCGAACTCGGTTCCGGTTGTGCTGGGCTGCGAGACTCGCGTGTCGGCAGACAGTAAAAAGTAGTAGTCGATCAGCCGGCGGACACGTTCCTTCTCGCCAGTGCGAGCCAGCAGCCATTGAGTAACGGGGGACGCATTGGAGAGACCCCGGCGGTCGCTGCTGTCTGAGCTGATGCCCATATCGAGGGCGCGACGAGCATCGGCGTACTGCCGGGCAATCACGGTGGCCCCTGACATTCCGATCTGGTTTGGAGTGAGTTTTGTCGTCGCCGATTCCAGTCTCTCGGCGGTCTGCTGCGGATGATTGGCCCACTTCCGGATGGCACTCAGCACTACACGGCGTCCGACCAGGGCATCGACCCACCCGTCCTCGTCGCGCGAGGCGTAAGCCAACTGCTCCGTCAGCGAGAGCCACTTGCGAAGATGCTCGAACGCCGCATCGAGGTCACACGCCTCTTGGTCGAGCTTAAGACTCTCGATCCCCATCTGAAAGGAGTTCGGAGCGTTCCAGAGTCCTGCGGGTTGCACCAGTGAGTTTCGTTTCGACTCGTCGTCCACCAAGGAATCCAGCTGCGAAGCATGGGAGACCGATTCATCGAACGGGTACATCCAGGACGAAACCGTCTTGCCGAGCGGACTCGGCTGGCCGTTACGAATGCTATTCATCACTTCATCGTCCGCAACTCGAAAGACTTCATTCGCCCGGAAGTGGAAGTACCCTTGCAGGCCGACAAACCCCACCAGCAGCACCCAGCCGATCTGGCCGAACTTGGACCGCCAACTCGATTGCTCCAGGAGTGTTCGTGAGCCGGTCCAGAGGATGGCCAGACCGACCAGCACGATCGGGAACAAAGCTGTGAAGCCGATCGGAGCATAGGTCTCCCTGAGCATTGCGCAGAAGCCGAACCACGGCAGCATCAGCGAGAAGCCGAGGATTCCCGCCAGAATGGGCCGCCGGACCCAGGCGGCGGCGAGGACTCCGATGGTGAATGTTCCGAGGAGGAGTACGAACAGATGATTTGCCGGTGATGGGGCGTCGACCCAAACGATGAAAGGATCCCCTTGATGAGATAGCCTCTCAACGTTATGCGGGATGGCTTGTTGTGGGATGTTCGGATTACCATAGTCGAATAACCCCCAGACGCGGCCCTGCACCAGCGGCGGGATGAGCAAGAGGAGCAGCGTGCCGCCCCAGACGAAGACTTTGCAGAGAATGATCTTCGTCGACGAGACACCGCGTTCGGTGAGGAAGGCCAGCGTCCCGTGCGACCGATCGGGCAGGAGAGTCAGCAACCCGCAGACCAGCGCGGCGAGTACGATGGCGAAGTAGCTGAGTGCCCCCCACTCCCGCATGTCCCAGCGAAACCAACCCATCAGCGTCAACAACACCCAGCCGATCAGCAACACCGGTAAGGCTCGCCGGGCCTCGATCCAGAGGAGTGGGCCGAGCCGCCGGGCCGCACGTTGCGGGATGGCGTGGATCATCTGCAAGGCCAACATCCAGCCGGTCGTTTTGCGGCTGTTCGCAGACCGAATCCAGAGATCCCCGAGCCAGATGCTGGAGATGGCACACGCCGCGACCATAAGCGGCGTGGTCCAATGATTCTGGACCGACGTTTGACCAGCTAGCAGGCAGATCATGGGGGCCAACAAGAAGAAGCACGCTATAAAACCAAAGAGGTAGACCATCCCGCAAGTTCCACAGAGGCCAGCCATCTCTCTCGAGCGCTGCCAAGTCGGTCGCAGAAGAAAAGCCCTGAGCGATGAAGGAATCCGGAGGAATGGAGCCTCAGTATGACGAAGTCGGGAGAGCGTAAAACTCAGGAGACTTGCCAGGATCGCCGACCCCGCGAAGATGAGTTGAGTCACCCCCGTGTCCATCCCCTGGGGTTGGTGAACGAGTTCCTGATAGGTCAGGACCAGCGCAAAGATTGCCGCGACGATCCCCGTGCCGCAGCACCAGCGGTAAGCACTGAGCCACGGCAGGGGCGATTCTGAGGCACAGGTTACCGGCCCCGATTCCGCAATTGTGGTAATCATGTTCGATCGGGGAGTGGCCTCGCTGGTACACCACCTCATCAACATCCTGGCATCAACTGCCACGACCACGGCGATGATCGCTGCATAGATCACGTAGAAGACCCAGTCCGGCACCCAGAATGCTGACTCCAGTATCAGCGAGTGAATGAGCCCGCCGATGATGATCTCGGTCAGCGCCGCTCCGATCACAGTCCAGAGCACCTTCCGCGTCAGCAGCGAATAGAACAGACCCCACGCCCCTAGACCCACGATCGATAACGCGAAGACCGACGGATCGCTCATCAGCGAAAAGGTGCCACCGCCGTACTTCCAGTCCATCTTCCCGGCCATCTGCCCCGCGATAAATGTCGAGAGGAGAGCGAACAGCAGAAACGCCACGACCGCCAACCCGCCATACAACAGCTTCCCGCCGATGAGTTGTCGAGGAGTGATCGGGAGTTGTCGCAAGAAGAGGTCGGTCTTGGCTTCTGACTCACCGGCGAACAGCAGGGCGCTGGTCGTCATCGCAAAGACGCCGGTCAGCACGAAGGCCATTGAAAAGAGATTCAAGTCGGCATACTCATGCCCCTTGATCCCCCACCAAAACTGGAGCAGCAACAGTTCGCCCGCGATGGCGATCCAGACCAGCTGCTGGGCGCGGAACTCTTTCCACAGAAGACGCTGGGTGATGATGTTGAACATGAAGACCTCCGGGGAGGATGAAGATTGAGGTTTGATCGATCCATCGGCGGGAGCGGCACGGCGTCAGCCTGCCGAGGCGTTGAGCCACATCCCGCGCCGGTTCGCTGGCGGGGTCTCGGCAGGCTAACGCCGTACCGCTCTCGTTGATTGCTCTTATGTCAGGTGGTGACTTCAAGTTTCGGACTGCGTGTCTCGGGGTGGCTCTCCCGTTTGCGGTACTCCCGCAGTAGCAAAAGCAGCAGATCCTCCAGATCGGGCTGGCGGATCTCGGTGATCGTCTTCGATGCCGAACAGCGGGTGTGCCACTCGGCCTCGTTCAGGTCACGGACCAGCCAGACGTGTTCGTGCCCCATCGGGAGGTGGGCCAGCACCTCGCCGGGGATGTCGGGAGGAGTCGTCACTCCGGGTCCGAGGATGGCACTCACCTCGCGGGCCGATTGCTTGAGTTCATCC
This sequence comes from Planctomycetota bacterium, assembly GCA_043777375.1. Taxonomy (GTDB): domain Bacteria; phylum Planctomycetota; class Planctomycetia; order Planctomycetales; family Planctomycetaceae; genus TH-plancto1. The sequence continues at coordinate 45,260 of JAYWHX010000142.1, forward strand.
AGCCGTTCGTGGCAGACGAGCTTCCCATGCAGCAGGATCGCCACGCGGTCGGCGACGCGCTCGACTTCTTGCACCTGATGACTGGAGATGATGACCGTCCGGCCCTCCGCAGCCACATCGACCATGCTTTCGAGGAACTCGCGACGCACGAGCGGGTCGAGGCCCGACGTTGGCTCATCGAGGATCAACACGCCCGGCTGATGGGCGAGAGCTAGAGCCAAAGCGACCTTCGACCGGTTCCCCTTCGAGAGATCTTTGATCTTCTGTTTCGCACTGAGGGCATACCGATCGAGGAGTTTTTGGTACTCCTTCTGGTAGTCCCCGGGGTATAAGCCAGCTGCGAACCAGCCGATCTCCTCGACGGTCATCCACTCATAGAGAGCGGGCCGCTCGGGGACATAGCCGACGGTGCGGCGGATATCGAGGGCATCCAGGCGGCTGTCGAGACCTCCGATTTTAGCGGTCCCGGAGTCGGGAGAGACCAACCCGAGGAGGATCTTGAGCGTGGTCGACTTGCCCGCCCCGTTGGCCCCGAGCAGAGCACAGACGCTGCCCGCCGGAACCTCGAACGACACATTGTCGAGGGCCACGATCGAGCCGTACCGCTTCGACACATTTTGCAGAGAAATCGCGGGGGTCATTATGCAGCCTCCTCGGTGAGACGAGTCAGTTCGGAATCGCAGAGCGTACGCAGCTCGGCCATCGAGATTCGGTTACGCCACGCCTCTTCCAGAACGGAGCGCAAACTTTCGCGAATCAGCGAGAGCCGCTGGTCCCGGCACTTCGCGAGAGCCTCAGGAGCGATGGCCAGTCCGGTTCCGCGAACCTGGACCAGAATGCCCTGGCCCTGTAAGTCGCGGTATGACCGGACGACGGTATTTGGGTTCACTGCCAGTCGGGCCGCGAGTTCGCGGACGGAGGGAACATGTTCCCCCGGCGCGAGCGACCCATCGGCGACGGCGATTGTCACCTGCCGAATGATCTGTTCGTAGATGGGGATGCCATTCTGGGCATCAATATGCCTGAGCATCGGGGCCTCCGAAGGCGGTATGGCGGGCTGAAGAAGAGGAGCAATGTGCCTCGCCCGGCAAGACACTGTACCACTACGGTATTACGGTACAATCATAATCGGAGATGTCAAGCAGTTTTCGTCATGAAAAATTTTCGCGGGGAACACAGTCCCCACAGTTGGGCAAAGTTGTCTGTGTCGTTGGTGGAAGTTTGACTCAACCCGAGTTCGGTTTAAGGACAGGCACCGATCACAGCAGAATGGAACCACGAAAGGCATAAAACACACGAACGGAGGGGAGCCTCGTCCTGCCTGATGAAAGTATGATGGTTGCCAGCTGTCGTTAAGGAGAGAACGGCTCGATGAATCAACCTTAACCTCTCTGCTCTTTCGTGTATTTCGTGTCTTCCGTGGTGAAAAATGGAGCGATGATCCCGTATTCAGGTTCTCAGAATATGGTCCAAAACGACTTCCTGTTTTTCTCTCTCAGAATTGAACAGAAGCAAACGAAGGCAACGAAGAGTCTGGTCGAAGTTTATTCGTTGCCTTCTATCCAATATCAAATCGGGAAGGTGTTTCGAGCCACATCCTCAAGACTGATCGAAGTGGACGCCGTTGACGTCGACAGGGACGAAATGATTTGTCGTCCAGCTGGTTTGATCGCGTGAGATGTTGATTTTGAGGCGACCTCATCGTGGCGAGATGCCTGCGATCCCCGAAAAAATTCTACATGCAGATTTCAGAGGTGACACGATGACGATACCACGGCCTTCCATTCACCAGATGTGGCCATGTTTCAAGACTGCAACGCCAGAATCCCACACTCGGTGTCCAGTGGGCTGGCGACAATGGGGAACGAGATGGTGAACTGCGTCCCCAGTCCTGGCTCTGACGCCATGTGGATTTTTCCGTGCTGGCCCTCGACGAGACGCTTGACGAGATCGAGCCCCATCCCGTTCCCGCGTTTCCCCTTCGTGGAGAAGAATGGCTCCCACACCTTCTCCTGAATCGCGTAGGGGATTCCGCTCCCGTTATCCGCGATACTTAAATCGACCCTGTCTTGACGACACGCCAGATGTATCGCGATCCGCCCATCCGGGAGACCTTCAATGGCATCGATGGCATTGTGAATCAGATTCATCAGCACTTGATGGAGTTTCAGCTTGTTCCCCAGAATGACCGGATCGCATCGCAAGTCGGCCACGATCGCAGAGCTAGGGATGGACCGATTGAAACGTAAAAAAGAAAGCAACTCTCGAATCACATCGGCCAGACTGACCAGCTGCAGGGAGATATCAGAGCCTTCCTGGCGAATAATCCCCTTAATCTCATTCACAAGCGTGTTGAGTCGTTCGTGAGACCCACGAGCCATACGGGCCATTTGCACGAGATTCGTATCATTCGAATAGTCATCTTCGATCAGCTCGATGAGTGGGAGTAAATTGAGCTGATTCCCCATCTCATGAGCGATCTCCGCCGTGGCTTTTCCGATCAGGGCACACTGCTCACTGACCAACAGCCGCTCCATCAGGCTCGTATTCTCCAGCGCCATATCGTGCGCTTCCATGGCGCGGCGGATCACCGACAACAGATCAGCCCGTTGCCAGGGTTTCCGAACGAACTGAAACACCTGCCCCTGGTTAATCGCATCAATAATTGATTCGGACTCAGAATATCCCGAGAGGATCACTCGCTGGATATGCGGATGCTTGCGACGGATCAGAGAGAACATCTCGACCCCGGTCATGTCTGGCATGCGCTGGTCGGCAATCACCACCGGAATCGGGAGCTCTTCGATCATTTCCAGCGCTTCAGCGGCGCTATGTGCAATATGAATCCGAAAGTCGTCTTCGAACGTCGCTTCGAAGACAATCAAATTCGACTTCTCGTCGTCGACATACAGGATATCCCGTATTTCAGACATGCGAGCACACCCTTCGCGGCCCGCGAGAGGGATTCAATCCAAACGATGTCATGAGGCATCTCACCAATAGTACCCCACAAAACTTCCTATTCATCGGCAATCGCTGCTGAACGATTGCAACACTTCCTTGTAACTCTATGCGACCCTCATAACAGTTACGAATGTGATGAGGAATATACGCTAAGTCGTGAGAAAAAACTCATTACTAGGTGATATCGAAAAATCAGCGACGAGCTGGCGGAGAATTCTCCGAATCATCTTCCGATTCTAACGGCTGCGTGGCTGACACCTGTAAATCGTCCAGCCAGACGTCTCCGAGACCCTTTAATTCAAAGAAGAGCCGCATTTCTCCAGACCGGGCGACTTCACGATAGTATTCAAACTCCTGCCAGTCTCCGTTGGGGGTGGGTTCGCGGAATCGCAAAGCGCCCGCCGTGCCCGCCAGAGAATCGTAAATCAGGAATCCATCGGTTGTTGCCTCGATCGGCTGGCGGATGCGAATCCGCCCCTGCACGCGGATGATCTGGCCCGAGGAGACAGGCAGCGCTGGGCTGTTCGTTGAAACAGGAGTTTGTTCCAGGCTATTCAGGGGACCTGCCCCTCGAACCGCAGGAGTCGCAGCTCCCATGTGCAGGCACGATGCGCCGGATGGCCCCTCGAGTGCGGCGGTCGTCTGGATCGGGGATTCTTCCGGCAGAGCAGAACTGCTCGTCCATCCGACCAGCACGCTGTCACCGTCATCGAAATTGCCGGAGTTCAACAGATTTTCGCTGACCGCAGCAGATTGCTTCAGTGCCTGCTTCATTCGCCAATGATCAGGCAGTGTCTGGAAGCAGATCGTGTGCGGACTGGAGGCCGGAGACTTTTCTCCCCGCACGGCGATTTTCCAGTGTGTCCACGCCAAATCACGCAGGTCAGCCAGTGCCATGCGAACAGGCTTCTCCACCTCGGTGTACCGTCCTGCTTTGTGGAGCTTCTCAGCCTGATCGACCAAATTACTCGCATTCCGCAAGACGGCCTCGGCATTCGTGACCAGAGGAGTATCGAGTTTCAGCAACTGATGATGGACGTCTCGCACACGGGACAGCTTGGCCCGACCGAGGGTGACCCATGCTTCGGATGCTTGCGGACGCATCAGATTCTGCTGAGCCGCGAGTGTTTCTTTGGCCTGACGGTCGGATGACAAAGTGACTAGTAAAACGGCGAACTGATTCAGTTCTCTGAGCGTAATTTCGGTACCGCCAGCGATCTCCTTCAGGCTGAGTGTATGCTCGTCGAGGCTGGTCGTGGTCAGTTCGCTGGCCTGGACGATGTCTCGATTCACGAGCAGATGGACATCCCGCGCGACCATCCGGCTGGGCTGGTATTGCGCATCATCTTCTAGCCAGTTGACCAGGATGATGAGGCCTTGATCACACTCTAACACAGTCGCCCGAATCTGGCGGGCGACAGCCGCTGCCGGAGAGTTGTCGGTGATCCCCGGTCGCTTGTCCCAGCGAGAGAACAACGCCGATTGACCGAATCGGGTCGACTGTGTGGTGTTCCCCACTTGGACATCCGCCAGTTGCAGCACCTTCGCAGTAGCCAGCCAGGGCTCCAGTAGTTCAATCTGGAGATTCTGGATTTCAATCGCTCGGCGGCGTTCTTCCGCACCGAGGGCTGTGGACTCCAGGGAATCCAGAGTGAGAAAACCGATCCCCTTGAATCCAGCTGCGATGGCGACCATCGATTGCATCCAGATCTGCTCGGGTTCGACGATTGGGACCGAGCATCGAGCAGGACGTGAGGCCATGAGCTCGGCTGCGGGGGAGGTCGGGATCAACGTGAATTTCGGCTTCCCGGGCAATCCCATGCGCATTCTCTGGTCGAGGGATTCGGCATAGATACGCGGTGTCTTCGAGGTATGCAAAATCGACCGGCTGACTCCGAGCAGAGAGAGTTCTCGGTCGTATTCGCGTTCTTTCCCCACGACATCGGCCATGATCGGACGCGCGCGGGCATGGTCGGCATCGCGAACCATCTCGGCCCAGGCGGAGGCTTGCTGCAATCTCGACGAGGGAATCTGCACATCGAGCATCCACAGCAAGATGGGATCAGTCTGTGCAGTAAATGGGAGTAGGCCCGCCTGATCCGCAGACTCTGTTTCCAAGTCGGGCTGGGGCGGCGTGGCCATCACTCCCAGGCCAGCATCATTCAGCTGCTGCAAGAGGTTGCGGTCCTCGTAGTCGGGAACCCAGACGACATTGCAGAGCGACTTCTGGAGAGTTTCCGACGACTCACCGTGGTAAGCGATAAACCTCGGAAAGAACGGCACTCCGTCCAACAGCACACGGTCATCTCCAATTCGGATTCGTGGGCCGAGGCTCTCGCCCGACGCTTCCAGAGTGACTCCCTGAGCCTGGGGTGCCACGACGGGGGTCATTTCCAGATCATCAATCGCCAGCTTCCAGGTCGCCCGCTCGCCTGTCCCTTCCGGAAGTCGCAACGAGAACTGCTCGACATAGGCCCCTTCGTCATTCGCAGCGCGGATCCCCAATCGGCGATTCAATTCGTTTCGAACACGGCGCATCGTCTCTTCAAAGTTTCGATCGCTCAAATCAACGCTCAACTGTTGCCATTGGCCGTTGCCTTGGTGGATCTCCCCATAGACATCGACCACCAGCGTCTGGCCTGTTCGCTGATCGGGTTGGTTTGGCAGACGGACCCGGACTGCCGCTTGCATCCCCGGATGATCCGACCAGACCCAGACCGATGCTTTCAATTCGTCAAACCGGATGGCGGGAGGCAGCTTGTGAACCAGCGTCGCCGTTCCATCATTGGCGTAGGTTTCAATCAACAACGCTTCAGAAGACTGCCCTCCATGTTGGATGGCAGTCGTCCGCGATTGTCGCAGGACATTCGTCCGGGAAGAGCCTCGGAGGATTTGCCAGGATTTAGACTCCCCCTCGAAGCCCTCGATATAGCTCTCGCCTCGTGCCGCGGTCCCTGGGGCACACAGGCAAACCCATAGCGCCACCGTGCAGACAAATCGCCTGCTGGGGAGTCTCTTCATGAGGTGGATGTTCTCAGTCAATCCGGGCGTTCCATCGCTGACCGGGATGTGATTGTCAATCTCGTCTGGCAGGGAGAATTCGGCCTCACCACCACGACATGGCTTTTCATCGACTGCAACGTCGGTACAACCGCCACAAACGGACCGACTTGTTCCGATTCTCTCAGAATCGACTGGACAATGATCAAGTGGAGTCTTCTCGACAGTTCGGCACGACCCATCGAATGTCTTCGATGCTCAACTCTTGTTTTTACAACAAGTTATGACATCCGCCAAGAGGAATGTTTCCTCTCGGAGATTTCACGATAAACGCAAGATATCCACAAGGAATGACGCAACAGCTAGGGAAAAGTCGACTTACGGTGGCGTGTTGCAATTCGGAAACAGGCCCAGCAGAATCCATCATACCTCATGAATTTCAGCAATCCGGTCTTGGAGTCAGGCATGTCAGCCGGTCCGCGTTTCCCCACCGATCAAGACGATCTTCCCCGAGAGTTGCTCGAACTCGGTCGGCGTGTGGCCACACTGCCAGACCCTCACTATGACCGATTGGTTGATCCCTACGCCCAGGTGATTGACTGCTTTAAGCGTCGCAAGCGAATCCTGATGCTCGTTCAGGATGCTCTATCCCAACTTCGACTCGACATCAAGTATCTGATGTTTGATCTGGATGTCACTCGGAAAGAGCGCGACCAGTACAAAGAACAGCTGGAACAGATCCAAAGGGATGATCAAGGATCGCGGTAGGCATATCGGAGAGATTTTATAACACTGGAATACCTCCCCAGAGGGCTCTGGAATTTTCACCGCCAGTCCCCAACTGTCGGCCACATGACCAACGTTTAGCCCGCTGCGCCAGCCAGGGCCACGTGCCAGTCAGCCATCGCATTCACCGGAGGTCCGCCGACCTCCCCAGGCCAAATATCACTGGGTGTTCGGCGACTTTATTCGATAAAAAGGAGACAAACAGTGACCCCCTGCTGCGGCAGCAAGGGTTTCTCGCACGCGGCCCTGGCTGGCGCTGCGGGCTGACTCAACGATGTCCCAGATCGCCCGCTCCCTGGTCCTCACTGCGACTTCTGCAGCCGTTTCTTGTAGGACTCGTCCGCCGATTTGTACTTACTAGGTGCAACGCGACGTATCGAACCGCTACTTTCTGACGCCCCGCGCTGATGGTCTCCGCCCGATTTCAGCTCGCCTGTCGTCTCGAGGTTGACTCCATTCAGCAGCTCCGCGAACTGGCGGTCACTCGCGAGCGATTCAGGGGTGGATTCATCACCCGTCCGGTTTAGGTTTTGGTCCAGCTGCTTCATGAAACGCGCCAGATCCTCCTCCGAATAGCCGAGATCATCCATCAGGTCTTGCGGCTTCTCGCCCCGGCTCAGCTGGTCCTGCAGCTCCTTGAGCGCCAAGCCAATGGCCTTCTTTTTATTCTCCGAATTGATGGCTTCTTCGGCTGAGTTCAGCGGCCCCGACTCTGCTGGGGCTCCCGTGTCTTGCGGGTTTCCGGCACCAGATGGAGGTCCGCTGCCAGACCCTTGCTTTCCATTCGGATCGCCCGGTCCGGAACTGCCCGCTCCGCCGCCCTCTCCAGGTGGAGCGGGACCACCCGCCTGGCCCGCACCGTCTGGCTTGCCCGCGCCGCCTTCCGAGGGCTGCTGGCTCTGACCACCAGACTTCTTCGCTCCGCCCTTTGATGGCGACTTGCCCGGAGTCGTTTTTGGTGCGGGGGGAGTGTCCATACGAGGAGCTTCAGCGGGGGGCTCGCCCTCTTCGGCTGCTTCAGGCTGGCCCCCACGTTCTCCGCCTCCCTGCTGTCCTCCGGAGGCATCACCCTCGGACGCCCCACCGTCCTCAGTTGGCATCGGTTCTTCGCCAGCCGGAGCGGTCTTCCCGGGTTGCGGATGAGTGGCCTTGGGTTTCGCCTTGTTCTTGGGTTCCTGCTGTTTCTGCTGGCCGCCAGCGGGAGCTTGACCGCCGGGCTCAGCGGAGCCAGAGTCGGAGTTCATTGGTGGCTGATTTGTCGGAGTGCCTTCCTCAGCGGACGGCGTGTCCCCCGCCGGGCCGCTGCCGGATTTTCCACTTCCCTGGCCCTTACCGCCTTGGGAGCCATCCTTCGGAGTGCCACCCTCGGCACTCGGCGTCTCCGCTCCCTCTCCGCCGGGTTGACCGCTCTCTCCGGGAGTTCCCTGTCCGGACGGCGTGTCACCCGACTCGCCCGATTCAGTCCCAGGCTGTTGTTCTTGACCCGCATCACTGGTGGGAGCATTGGACGGTGGAGTCTTCTCCGTTGGCTTTTGTGTCGGCTTCGTCTTGGGATTATCACTTGCAGGCGACTTCTGCTTGGGGGGATCTGCGGAAGTCCCAGCTCCCTTGGGCGGCTGCTCACCAGCGGGCTTTGGTGCCCCGCCCTCCGCATCCTTCCCGGGCTGGGGAGTGTCGGCTGTTTTCGACTTCTCTTCGGGAGGAGTCGCTTCACCCGGCATTTTTTCCGGCGTGTCAGTCCCCTCCGGAGGTGCCTCACCCGGTCCGGGCATTGGATTGCCCATGTCAGCGGGCATCGGAGTCTCCGCCGATGGATCTTCGGGTTTCGACTCGGGCGGAGTGCCTGCCCCCTGCGGTTCCTCGCCAGTCATGGGCTTCTCGACAGGCTCACCCTTGGGCTTTGAAGGTGTGCCAGCTGGATCTTTCGGCGTGTCTGACGGATCAGGACTGCCGGCTGCGGGTTCGGTCGGCGGGGTCCCTTCGTCTGTCCCCGTCGGATCAGGAGTGCCCTTCGGTTCTAATCCGTTCTTCATCGGCTTCGAGGGATCAGGACGATCGCCAGTCTTGTCCGGGGGCATCGGCTGATCCCCAGCGCCGGTCTTCTCTGGACCAGCTTCCTGTGGCATCTCCTGGGGAGTCGCCTTGTCTGGCGTCCCCGTGTCAGGACCCGGCTGTTTGCCACCTCCCGGAGCGGTCGGCTTGTCGCCCTTGGGGGGCATCTGTTCATTCGCCGCAGGCTCCGCGTCATCACCCGTCATCGGCGCGGGTTGACTCTCCTCGATTTTATCCGTGTTACCGTTCTTCATCGGAGGCGAAGTCGGTGGATTTCCCGGTTCGGTTTTTTCTTGCGGAGGCGTACCGTCCTTCGGATTCTCTCCGGTGTTCGGCTCGCTGGATTCAGGATTGCCTCGAGGAGGGGTGGCAGGCTTTGGCACTCCCGGCTCGGCTTGCTGCTCGCCCTGATTCTGGCGAGCCCTCTGTCGCTCCAACAACTTCTCCAAGGCCTCATCAGGAGCAGCCTTGTCTGGCCGGGACTGTGGCTTGGAATCACCATTTTTCGGCGTAGTCTGACCAGCGTTCCCGCCTTGAGGCTGTTGCTTGCCCGATTGACCGGTTTGAGGCTGGCCTGCGGGCGAAGTGCCCGGCTGGGGTTGCCCGGACTTCGGCTGAGCCTGACCATTCGCAGGGGAGTTCGGCTGCTGCTGCCCGGACTGCGATTGATCTTTCTGAGGTGATTTCGGCGGGGGAGTTCCGCCGGGAGGCTTTCCTGAGGGTTGTGGCTTTTGTGTGGGCTCCTCCTTGCTAGGCTGAGGGGCATCATTCGGTTGCCCATCTGGAACTGGAGGCTCCTCCTGCGCGGGATCAGCGACCGGCTCAGTCTCCGGTGGCTCGGCCCCCGGTGGATTCTCCGCCATCGGATCAGCTGGCTCGTCCGGGTCCTGCTCTGAAGGTGGCTGAGGATTCGCCGGGTCTTGAAGCTGTTCCTCGGCTCCCCCCTGATCCGAGGAGTTGGCGTTCTGCTCTGCGGTTTCGAGTTTCTTCTCGGCGGCCTGTTGTTCCTGCTGCAGAGCTTGCTGCGCCTGCTCGGGAGTCACCGGCTCGATCACCGAAATCGTAATCTTTGGCGACCGAGTCAGGTTACTCAACCGATCCGCAAACGGCTCGAAATTATCCTTGGCTTCCAACCAAAACGTCAGCGTTTTGCCCGGCTCAACCGCGAACTGCTCCAGCTTTAACAAATGCTGTCCACGTGTCTGCGGCTCGTACGGCGGGGCATCAAACAACAGCTGTTGCTTGGGAAGCAACTCGCCATCCTTTTCGAATCGCATGACGACCGACTTCAACAGGAAGTCGGGATCGCTGGCTTCATACGCGATCGGCAACGTCCCGTTCTCGGGCAGTTCCACATTCGCGGTCGGATGCAAAATGGCGACTTTCGGCGGCTGATCTGAACGAATTCGCTGAGTGTGCAAGGTCGGCACAGCCGAATCCTCGCCCCCCCGCTTCAACTGAATTCGGTAGAACCTCGCGAAGGTCCCGTCTGCTCGAATCCTGAGCTTCCACTGTGCAGAGAGGTGGACCCCGTCCTGAATCTGCATCGGCTGCTCTTCAGCCTGGAGGGCGGTGTCCTCGGTATCCGAGAGCAAGATCGTTGCCGTATCGACGGGAACATTCGAGACCGCCCGCACCGTAACAGTTGTCCCCTCCCAGGCATCAATCGCCGAATCTTCTTGCGTTCGATCTGCGATTCCCATGTAGATTGGATAGTCGTATGTAATGCCCTGAACCGTCGCCGTTGGTGGCTGGCGGACGGTGATCGAGTAACTCGGCGAAACCGCGTCGCCGGCCTCGATCCGGTAGGTCACGTTCTGCAACAGCCCGCTGCCGCTCTCGCCCAGAAGACGACCTCGAAAACGATGGACTCCCTCACCGGTATCTTGCAGCTGGATCGGTTCATCGACCACTTGCCGGTCTGCCGTCGTGTACAGGACGCGGACCTCGGCGGGGATGACGCCGGTCAGCGTGGTCTCGATATCCGGTTTCGCATGGGTCAGGACCGTCATGTTGCCCGGCTTGACTTCCAAAATGGATGTCCGCGTACTCAGCGTCACATTCGACATCGGGAACAAGGCCCGCCAAGCCGACGACACCAAACTCTTCGGACTGGCCAATGTGTACACGCACAGCACGACGACCATCGCCAGGAGCGCATACGACAGCTTCGTCAGCGTGTGCCGATCCACGGCATCGTCTACGTTCACTTGCTGCAGGTTTAGCGCAGCCCGTCGTTCGATCGCTTCGAGAATCACCGGAGAGACCGGTCGCCCCGCCTGCTGCAAATCAACCAGCGTCAGCAGATTGCTCTTCAGCTCTGGATGGACATGTTCCAGTTGCGAGGCTGCATATAGCGAGCTGACTCGCCCCGACCACGGGCGGACAAACCGGGACCACAGCCAAGCTGTCAATACGACGACGAATCCCCCCCACAGCACAGCACGCGAGGTCTGGCTCCAGCCGCCGGAAATCACCCAGTGATCCGTCACGACAAACAGAAACAGATACCCGACCAGCAACAGCACCGCCCCGACCCCACCGGTCAGCAGGTCCGCCCCACGGATTCCCCGCCGAGCTTGCTTCAGCTGGTACTGGATATATTCCTCGAAACCGACGTACTGACGTCCACCATCGCTGGTCGGTTTCGCCTTGAGATTCGACGACATTGGGCAATCCCTTTCGTCCGCCGCAACCGTTCCATCGTCAACTGAGTCACCCGATCAGGGCGTATGTGGAGCGGTCTGGAAACCTATCCTCCATTCTACTCGACGGCAGCCCGCTCGGAAACGTTCCCGAGAATACGACAAGTCGACCGATTCCCGCTGGAACGATTTACGAATTCGTCAGGGACGGAAAATACGGCACGGTCGACGGGGTGAGTCAGTCCGTCGCCAGAGAGCTGCTCAACTCGCTGGACACTTCGAGTCTGGTGGACAAAACGCTTCAGACTGTGCAGCCCTGATGACAGAATTCCAAACAACCTCTCCGTTTTCCGGGAGGAGTTTGAACAGAAGCCAGCGAAGGAAGCGAAGGTTCAGTTCGAAGGTTCTTCGTTTCCTGTGTTCCCTTCTGTCGAGAATCGGGCGACCTTGTCGAGATGTCCTGGGAGCAAACGACCTGTATGCACCGGATTCGGAGAATCCGGCGACGACGAGGCACAGGCCGGAAAACCACCTTGAAAATCAGCCGTGATCGCCCTGATTCCGGCGGGCTGAGCTGAGTGGCCGTTCCTTGGAAAAACACCCAGCCCGCGAGCTGTTTTCCGCCTTCGGATCAGTGTGCCTGAGTGGAGATCAGCGTTCACAACCCCTGGGCTGAACAGCAATTCTAAAAATGCACTCGTCGAATTCATTCGGTCCCGATTGCAGATGCCGTCCTCGTTTGAGTAGAGTCTCAGCTCGCCCGCTCGGGCATTTTGTCGAAATTCACTCATGAAATTGCGGAGCTGACAATGAAAGCTGTGAAGATTTGGACCTGTGTTGCGGCACTGGCTGCGGGCGGAATGTTGGCCTGGCCAGCGATGTCCCAGGAGTCACCTTCCAAGGCAGCGGCCAAGCAGCAGTCTCGCGGACGACTCCCTGCTCAATATGGTAAGCTCGGCCTGGCGGACGAAACGAAAGACGATCTCTATAAGATCGATGAGGAATACGACGCCAAAATTGGCGAACTGACCGCTCAGATCAAGGAGCTACAGGCCGAACGCGAATCCAAAATGCAGGAAAAGCTGACGGACGCGCAGCGGGCTCAACTGAAGACCCTGCGAGATGAAGCCGCCGCGAAGCGAGCCAGCGCGGCCGAGGTCAAACCCAAAACCGATCCGGCTCCGAAGCCTGCCGATCCCGACACCGATAGGAAGAAGATATAGGCGATTTGAGGCTTAGTTCCGGCGGCCGCAGGGTGACACTCAGTCTCAACAAGATTGAGAAGTCCCCTGCCCCGCTTCCCTTTTCCAAGAGAAGTCCATCAGCCAGCGGATCATCGCTTGACAGGCTGTTTTACCAGACCTAGAAATCGGTTAGATTGACAGCTGCAACATGAGTGACGTTCGCTGGTTGCGGAGTGAGTCGAGAGAGTGGTGCCGATGGACAGTCCCCGTTTTGTTTCGGGAACAGTCAAATCAGCTCAGGGTTTCTCGCCTGACGGTCGATTGAGGTGGCATTGTCGTTTGGCGTATTGCCGTACGTCCTGAAGGAACTCGTCATGACTCACATTGTTGCGGAACCGTGCTTCGGCTGTAAGTACACCGATTGCGTTGTGGTGTGCCCGGTGGAATGCTTCTACGAAGCCGAGCAGATTCTTTTCATTCATCCCGATGAGTGCATCGACTGCGAAGCCTGCGTTCCCGAATGCCCGGTCGCAGCCATCTTCCACGAAGACAACCTGCCCGAGCAGTGGGCCGACTACAAGGCACTGAACGCCGAAATGGCTCCTCAGTGCCCCGGCATCAAGGAAAAGAAGGCCCCGCTGGTTCAAGAGTAATCACTCTTGCCCCATAGGATCTGAAAGTACCTCAGCCCGAGCGATGATCGTCTCGGGCTGTTTTCGTTGGGCGAGCAGCCACAAAAGAAAGACCGTGGGATAGGCTTCCAGCCTGTCTTTTCGCTGAGGATCACAGGCTGAGAGCCTATCCCACGGGTCAGACAAGCCTGACCGTTCGCCAAGGAGCTGTTGATGTCCCCTGTGTTTCGTCGTGAACTGGAAACCGCTCTGCATGCCGTGCGAGTGGCCAGCCAAGCCTGTCGCTCGGTCCAGAAAAGCATCTCCCCCGAGACCATCGCCAAGCAGGACAAGTCGCCCGTCACGGTCGCCGACTTTGCCAGTCAGGCGATCGTCTGCAAGATCATCGGCGATGCGTTTCCCTTGGATGCGATTGTGGGTGAAGAGGACTCCAAAGAGCTGCGCACTACGGAACACGCCACTCAACTGCAACGGGTGCAGCGCGAGATTGAGCAGGTGGGATTGAAAGGCAAACCCGACGAGATCTGCCAGTGGATCGATCGCGGGAACAGCCCCGGAAAGGTCGCACGGTTCTGGACCCTCGACCCGATCGATGGCACGAAGGGATTCCTGCGCGGGGAGCAATACGCCGTCTCGCTGGCCTTGATCATCGATGGACGCATCGAGGTCAGCATTCTTGGCTGCCCGAATCTGCCCGCCGAAGATGCGTGGGATAAGAACGTCGGGGCCCTCTTCTCTTCCGTGCGCGGCCACGGAGCCCAACTGCGTCTGCTGAATAATGCGAAGACCGCCCCGCAGGTGGTGCGAGTCAGCGGGACCGCACGCGGCTCGATGGCCCGGTTCTGCGAGTCGGTCGAATCGGGCCACAATGCCCAGGACATCACCGGTAAGATCCGTGAACTCCTCGGCAGCGATGCCCCGCCCAGCCGTCTCGACAGCCAGGCCAAGTACGGCGTCGTCGCGCGAGGTGAGGCCGACCTGTACCTCCGCATGCCGACCAAGGCCACGTACAGCGAAAAGATCTGGGACCACGCGGGCGGCGTGCTGATTGTCGAAGAAGCCGGGGGCCGCGTGACCGACATGCACGGTGCCCCGCTCGATTTCACGCAAGGCTCAGAACTGACCAAGAATCGCGGCGTGGTCGTCACCAACGGCCTGCTGCACGGCGAGGTCTTAGCTGCGATCTCAACGGCTCTGAATGGATGAACCCCGTGGGATAGGCTTCCAGCCTGTCATTTTGCCAATTCCGGTCAATCATGACAGGCTGGAAGCCTATCCCACGGTCCGTTTTCACTGACCGAACACACTGGTGATTCTTCATGATCCGCCCCCTCATCACCACTGCCGAAATCGAAAGGGCTGTGGCCACTCTCGGCCAGCGGATCACGGCGGATTATGCTGGTCGGCCACTGACGATTCTGGGGGTGCTGACCGGCAGTGTGATGCTGGTGTGCGACCTGATGCGGCGGATCGAGATGCCGCATCAGCTGGGCATGGTGCAGGCGAGCAGCTATCGCGGAACCGCCACGACTCCCGACAATCTGATTCTGAATACGGAATTCTTGCCGGTCCTGCGAGGGCGGGATGTCCTGCTGGTCGATGATATCTTTGATACGGGACGAACGATGGCCGCTCTGCTGGATGTGATCCGCCAGAAGGAGCCCGCCAGCGTGCGATCGGTGGCCTTGCTGTGGAAGCGGGTCCGGTCGCAGGTGAACTTTGCCCCGGATTACCATTGCTTCGAGATTCCCGACGCGTTCGTTGTCGGGTATGGTCTAGACTTCAATGGGGAGTTCCGGCACTTGCCGTACATCGGCGTGCTGGAACCGGATCGGTCGGAGTGATCAGTTTTTACCACGGAGGCACGGAGGCACGGAGAAGAGGAGTGATCCACGGATTACGCCGATTTCACAGATTTAGGCAGCCTGTTTCTAATCTGTGAAATCTGCACAATCCGTGGATGATCGTTCTAAACTCAGTGCCTCCGTGTCTCCGTGCTGAATCAGTCGCTCTTGCGTACGCTGATTCCCCACACGGAGGCGGCCACGGATGGCCATGCGGCAAGGAAACGTCTTGATCGGCGAGGCCGCTCAGATCGTTCTGGGGATCGACCCGGGGCTCAACCGGACCGGCTATGCGGTTCTGGAGCGGACCCCGCGCGGACCCGTCCTGCGCGAAGGGGGAGTCATCAGCTCCACGCCTGCGTTGACGCTCGCCGAGCGCGTCCTCGAAATCGGGACTGGCCTCCGTGAGGTCATCGCCGAGTTCCACCCCGACGCGATGGCGATCGAGCAAATCTTCTCGACACCCAAGCACCCCAAGACCGCCATCCTCATGGCCCACGCCCGCGGCGCCATCCTCTTCGCAGCTGCCGACGCCCAGCTAACGATCATGCACTACGCCGCGCGGCAGATTAAAAAACTCCTTACGGGGAGTGGCACCGCGAGCAAGGAACAAGTCCAACTCGCCGTCCAACGAGAGCTGCGGATGACGAAACTGCTCGAGCCGAACGACGTGGCCGATGCGACCGGCGTCGCGTTGTGCCATTATTATTCGATGCCCGCAATCGCGGGTCTGACGGCATAGAGTTCCGTGGGCTGGCGGCTTCGCCGCAGGCGCCCACGGCTATCTGCTGCCACCGCTTTCGCGGCGAAGAGGCACTTCTTACAGTGTTACCGTGCGTGTCCGAGCATACGTGTTGTCCTCCTGGCCGCGAGAGCGGCAGACGCATGTAGCCGTGGGCGCAGCGGCTCGTGCCGCCAGCCCACGGACACGTTCGATCTCAACACGCTCAGCCGCGAGAGCGGCGACCGGAGTCCGCGATGGGTGCCTTCACCAAGCTGGCCTACCACATCGTGTTCAGTACCAAATTCCGGCAGCCTTCGCTTCGTCGGGAGTTCCGAGAGCGACTCTTTGAGTTCCTCGGCGGGATCGTCCGCCGATTGAATGGCCACCTGATCGAGATTGGTGGGGGCGAGGATCACGTCCATTTGCTCGTGGGACTGCCTCCCACGATTACGGTTTCAGACGCAGTTCGCGACATCAAGGCGGGCGTGTCGAAGTGGGTCAACGAACTCTCCGAGACGCTCACTCGGTTTGAGTGGCAGAAGGGGTATGCGGCGTTCACGGTCAGCCACTCCTAGATCAACGCGTTGCGGATTTATCTGCGGAATCAACAGGAGCATCACAAGCGACAGACATTTGAGGATGAGTATGTGTCCTTCTTAAAGAGGCACGAAATCGAGTTCGATCCTCGGTTTCTGTTTGAGGGGGAGTACACCGGTTGATGGCGGTCGCCGCTCTCGCGGCTGCGGGCGATGTAACACGCGTTCCGTGGGCTGGCGGCTGCGCCGCTGGCGCCCACGGCTATCTGCGGATGCCGCTCTCGCGGCAAAGGAGCGGTAAGTTGAAGACGCTCAGATCATGACTACGGTTTGAACTCAGCAGAGGTCGCTCGCGGTCGCTGAACCGCCTACGATGCGGGCGCCCCATCGACTCCAGGAGGTTCCGTCATGTCCGCCCCCCCCGCCCCAGTGCTGATTCTTGGCGTGGGGGTCAACGGCATTTGTGTGGCTCGCGAGCTGGTACTCAACGGGGTGCCGGTGTGGTTGGTTGATACCAATGATATTGCGTTTGGGGCGACGGCGAAGTCGTCGCGTTTGATTCATGGGGGCTTGCGGTATCTTGAATACGGCGACTTCCGTCTCGTCGCGGAATCGCTGCATGAGCGAGACCGGCTGTTGAGACTGGCTCCGCAGTTTGTAACACCGCTGAAGCTCCACATTCCGGTGCGGCGACGGCTCGGGGGATTCATCGCAGCTGGGTTGCGGTTTCTGGGGCTGAGTCGGACACGCTTAGCAAAGTGGATTGGCTCGGGCGGCGGACGCGGTCTGATCACGGTGCGATTTGGGCTGTGGTTGTATGACCTGCTCGCGCGGAGCAAGATGGTGCCGCGGCACTCGGTCCATCGCACAAGTGACAACGGTCCGCAGTTTCCGGTGGCCGAGTACCCGTGGTCATGTGCGTACTTTGATGCTCAGATGGAGCGGCCCGAACGGTTTTGCCTAGCGCTGTTGCGGGACATCGAAGAGACCGCGAAGGCCCAGGGGACCGAGTTTCGGTTGTTGACTTACCACCGGGCGGTACTTGATGGTGGCCGGTTAGAGATTCGCCCTTTGAGAGTTGATTACCCCCTCACCCCAGCCCTCTCCCCCACAGCCGAGTCGGTTCCCAAAGTCACATTGTCTGTGGGGGAGAGGGAGCAAGAAGCGTCACGACGAGGCACCGCCCTCCTTCCTCCACTTCTCCTCGCCCCGTCACTGATCATCAACGCCACCGGAGCGTGGGGAGACCTGACCCTCGATGAACTCCCCCTCCCAACTCCCAAACTCTTTGGCGGGACAAAGGGAGTCCACCTCTTCACGCAGCATGCGGGTCTCACGCAAGCCCTCGGCGGAGATGCGGTCTATGCCGAAGCGAGCGATGGGCGGCTGGTGTTTCTGATTCCGCTCGACAATGGTGTCATGATCGGGACGACCGATGAGCGTTTCGACCAGCGGCCCGAGGAGGCGCGCTCGACCGAGGCCGAGGTCGGCTACCTGTTGAAGCTGACCAATGAACTCTTCCCGCAGGTTGCAATTACCGAGTCCGATATTCACGCGACCTATGCCGGGATCCGTCCACTGCCGTACTCCGACTCTTCAAAGACGGCGTCGATCAGCCGTGATCACCATGTTGATCGGCGGGAGATCGATGGGGTGCCGGTCTGGACGCTGATCGGCGGCAAGCTGACAACCTGCCGGGCATTTGGTGAGGAGGTCGCGGACCAGGTACTCACGTTGCTCAGTCGGGCGCGGACAGTGACGACTCGCGATCGTGCAGTCCCTGGGGGAGAAAACTATCCAGCGGATCGAGCCGGGCTGGAGAATGATTTGAAGTCACTCTCCGCTGCGACCGGGCATTCGGTGGAGACCTGCCGTGCGGTGTGGCGGCTGGTGGGGACCACGTCTCGCGTGATGTTGAGGCGAATTGATACCGGCGAGTCGAAAGTGGGCGCCGGCCATGAGAGTGTCGCCTTTTTCTTCGAAAAAGGACGTCCTTTTTCGGAGAAAAAGGCGACAGAGGCTGAGCCGGTTTTGATCGAAGGAACCGCCCTGCCCCGTCAGTTCGTAAAAGATCTCATCGAGACTGAATGGGTCACGACGCTCGAGGATCTGATCGAGCGGCGTTTACTGCTCGCGCTGGAACCCCAGCTTCTCCGTTCAACGCTGATGGATCTCGCGCAGCTGCTGAATGATGCTCGCCCGAGCATGACATCCATGGAGGAAATGGTCGAGCGGACCACATTGCGGCTGCGGAATTACTACGGTCGGCGAGAGGTGTGAGAGCCGCACGGCGCGATTGACTCTCACACTTTCAAGTCATTCGCCGCATTCGCGCGGACTTGAGCCCAGCGGGAATTTTCGTCTAGAGCAGCGTCCAGCACTCCACTCTCGCTGCCGGCCGGCAAATCCGAGAACCGCCGCTGAAGTCCATCGGTGTCACTTTCCAGTGGAGACCGGATCAGCCAGGTGACCAAGACCACCGACAGCACTCCACTGATGGCCAGTAGCGGGGCGTCAAACCGAATCGCCGTCACGCCCGCTTCGCTCTCCACCGTGAACAGCCATTGCATCACGGGTGAATCAAAGTACCGCACCGGAATGCGACTTTGAGCAACCTGCATCCCATTGAAGATGAAGTGGAAGATTACACCGGGGATCAAGCTGCGGCTGCGAACGGCCAGTAAGCCCAGCACGATTCCGAGCAGCATCGCATTGAACACCTGATGTGCGATCATGTGAACGACGCCAAAGCAGACGGACGAGATCAAGATCGGCGTCCAGAAATTCCGCTGCCGTCCCGACTGCAACCCCGAGAGGATGAACCCACGGAAGGCCAGCTCTTCGCAAATGGCCGGAGTGACCGCAATCGCCAGCAGTGGCCAATACCACTCGACATTTGGATCGGAGAGTTTCTTCATGAACTCCGCCATCTCGGCAGGAAGCTTGGGGAAGAACCACTCCAAATTACGAATCAGCTCGATGGCAATCGGCTGCAAGACGATCGGCAGGACGATCCCCAAGGCGAGATACCTCCAATGGGGCCAATAGAGTTTCAGCGAGCGTCGCACACTACTGGTGAGCAGCAGTGCCATTAGCACCGGAGGCACGCCGACAGTGGCAATCAAGTAAATCGTCTGCCACATCAGCATGGTCAGAGTGCGAGAGTGAGGGTCGGCATCAAGGTTGAGCATCGCAGGCGTCATGCTGGTGATCGCCGCAAACTGTGCCAGCAACATGATCGCAAAGCAGATCGCAGCTTCGGTCTTGCTGGGCACGGGATCTTTGTCACGCAGGATGTGCTTGATCCACAGTCCCATGTCAAATCGTTCGGCCTCACGGAAGAGTACTTCTTCTCGATCGAACAACGAGATTGCCCAACTGAGAGCCACCCAACTATAGAAAATACTGGAGCCAATCACCGGGAGGAAGTAGCCACTGAGCTGACTGATCGATGCCGTACTGCCGAGTAATGCCTTGAGTAGCAAGGCTGGCCCCGCGACGGGAAGGATGCTGTAGTACGGCTGAATTTCGATGCCTGGGCTCAGGCAGAACATTGTCATTCCCATCGTCGCCATCAGCAGTGGAGTGAGATAGTACTGTCCTTCTTTGCTACTGCTGGCAAACATCGCGAGAGCCAGACTGGTGGCACTGAAGAGTGCCGACATCGGGATCGCCAGGATTAATACCCACACCAATGAACCCGCCGACGGAAAACTAGCTGACTCGCCGCTCAAAGCCTTCGTCAGCACATGCTGCCCTGTCAGCCCCATGCTGACCATGTTGAGAATGGCCGTCGAGATGCTGAAGAGCATAACGGTCATGAACTTGCCCATCACGATTTCGGATCGCTTAGCGGGCGAGATTAACAGTGTCTCCATCGTCCCTCGCTCCTTCTCACCGGCTCCCAAATCAATGGCTGGGTAGAACGCGCCGGTGACTCCCATCATGACCAGCAAGGCCGGGAAGAGCTTGCTCCAGAGATTGGCCGATAAGTCACTCTTCGCAGCCAAGTCAATGCTGGTCAGATCTACCGGAGCGGAGACTGATCGCGGCAATCCCGCCATTTCCAGACGAGCATCTCGCAGTCGGTTCTCCCATTTCTTAAACGCTTCTCGGGTGCGTTGTGAGGCACTTTGCGACTTCTCATCGGCACTGTTTTGCAGGATCAATGGACGAGGCATCTCGTCAATTTGACTATCGGCATGTTCTCGTGCAACAAGTTGCTGGTTTGCCTCCTCCATCTTGGCTGCAAACCCTGTCGGCACAACAACCATCACTTGCACGGGAGCAGTACTAAACCACTGATCCACTTTAACCTTTAGCTCCTTCTCCTGAGTCAGAAGCGACTGTGCCAGGGCTTTGCAGGCGTCGAGTTCAGCCTTCTTCTCGACCCCGGCATACGACAGTCGGATCAACCTCTCCTCAGCGGCAATTTGAGATCGAGAGAGAGTTCCCAGATTTTCCAAAGTGCTGCGAAACTCGACCGCTCGCTTCAAAAACTCTTGCTCAGCAACATGCTCCGCTTCGGGGCGACCTTTCATCAGAGGCTGGCCGAGCGTCGCTTCCGTGATCACACGCAATGTGTTGGCTTCCGCTGCATTTTCAAAATACTCCGGCCGAAATCGCTCGGGGTTTTGAGTGTCAAGCAATGGAGGAAGTGGGAGATCCTGGGCTCCGAGTATGACAACCGTCCTCTCCTGTTGAGACAAGTTGGCTGTCATGTAGGTCATGCCGACGCCCAGCGCCGGATAGAGCAACAGCGGCAGAACCGCCACCATGAACAGCGTCCGGCGGTCGCGCAATTGGTCGCGGACCTCACGGAGGAAGATCAGCTTGACGTTCTTCCAGTTCATGGGAGCTATGACTTTGCTTGTGTGAGGGGCCAACATTTCACGCGAGGGGGAATGCTCAGCTACCCGGCATCCCGGTAGCTTTCATCATGAGCCTGAATCAACTCGAAGAACAGCTCCTCGACATCCGGCTGGTTGTACTTCTCTGCCAGTTCGGGCAGCGTGCCCATCGCCAGAATCTTCCCACGATGGATGATCGCCACTCGGTCGCACAGCTTCTCCACCTCGCGCATGATGTGAGTCGAGAAGATGATGCACTTCCCCTGTGATCGTAGCGAGTCGACCGTTTGCACCACCGCGCGGGCCACCAGCACATCGAGCCCCGAGGTCGGCTCGTCAAAGATCATCACCGGCGGGTCGTGGACGATCGTGCGAGCAATCGACACCTTTTGCTTCATCCCGGTCGACATCTTCGACCCCAGCATGTCGCGAAAATCATTCATCTGCAGCTTCTGGAAAATCTGTTCCAGTCGCAGCTTCAGCACATCTTCCGGCATACCGTACAGCCGCCCGTAGTACTCAACGAATTCCCAGGCGGTCATACGATCGTAGATGCCCGTGTTGTTTGACATGAAGCCGATGTGCGAGCGAACCCGCTCCGGCTGGGTCGCGACATCAAATCCGGCGATCTCCGCTCGTCCGCCCGTCGGCTTCAACACCGTGCTCAGCATTCGCAGGCAAGTCGTTTTCCCTGCCCCGTTGGGCCCGAGCAGACCGAAAATCTCGCCAGGCTGCACGTCGAACGAGACATTGTCGAGCGCCAGAACGTCTCCACGTCGCAGATCGAAGAACGATTTGAACAAGTTCTCGACGTGAATCATCGGGCAGCTGCTGTTGAGGGAGTGATCTGAGGAGTGATCCTGTGGAAGTGTGGCACGTTCACCCGGTCCCGCACTGACCGAACCGGAGGCCACATCGGTTTGGAGACAGTTCGACGCACCCCGTCCGGCGTATGTCGGCAACATCGCCAGAGTCGCACTAACCGTTGCAACTGTATGAATCGCCACGGATTGCCGTTGGCAGGCGAATCACAAGTACACCAAAAATCGCTCGTCAAGTTTACCCGCAATTCCCCACCGCTTCACAATTCCTTCGCATTTCCCGCCCAGAATACCCCCAGAAGATTGATCTCTCGCAGGGGGTGAGAGACAGTTCTATTTCCCCGATTGGGATGGAAAACGAAACATGGTCAAAGTGCGTCGACGTGGATTTACGCTGATTGAACTGCTGGTCGTCATCGCGATTATCGCGGTGCTGATCGCTCTGTTGCTGCCAGCCGTGCAGCAAGCTCGTGAAGCGGCCCGCCGCAGCCAGTGCAAGAATAACATGAAGCAGATGGGCTTGGCTCTCTTCAACTACGAAGAGACCTACAGCCGCTTCCCATCAGGTGGAGAAGGCACCGACTGGACCGGAACGATGTCGTTCCTTCAGACTGGCGCAACCGCTGTCAACCAGACGCAGTTTGACCCACACTCGACCTACACTGCGATTCTGCCCTACATCGATCAGGCTCCAGTCTACAACCTGATGAATCTGGGTTACGGCTACAACGATTCGGCCTTCCCGAACAATCAAGTCGCCGCCAGGACAAAGATCCAGGCTTTCCTGTGCCCAAGTAATGGCGTTGCCAAGGATGACTTTGCTGGCTTCGGTCAAGCAGATTACTTCACCACTGCTTACACCGACATTCTGCCAACCGGTCAGACCTGCCCCACGACCCAGGTCGGTCAGTACCGCTGCAAGTCCAGCACCACCAATCGTGCGTTCCGCAAGGACGGCTTGATGGCTCTGGGCGGCACGAAGCTGGGACGCGTCACCGACGGTCTGAGCAACACCATCGCGATCATCGAAAGTGCTGGTAAAGACGGCCAGGCTTACACCGCGTCCTACATCAACCCACCAGTTGTGGGCACTGTGGTCGGTGGTTGCGGCAGCGGCGGAACTCTCCGTTGCCCAAACCGCTGGGCCGAGCCTGACAACGGTTCCGGTGTCTCTGGTGCTCCTGTCGGCACCGGTGTCATCAACCAGAACAAGACCCCCTTGGGTGGTCCGACGACCTGTCCTTGGTCGAACAACAACTGCGGACCCAACGACGAGCCGTTCAGCTTCCACACTGGTGGATGCCACGCAGTCCTGGGCGATGGCAGCGTCCGGTTCCTCTCTGAGAACATGGACTCTGACACGATTCGCAAGTTGGTCAGCCGTGACGATGGCGAAATTGTTGGCGAGTTCTAATCCAAGCGATCAGGCACACGCCTGATCGCTGGCTAAGAATCTGAATTGCACAAACCCTCGTCGTTCACGGCGAGGGTTTGTTGTTGTAGTTGTTGTGACGAATGCGTCCAAACGTCAAAGCGAGCGGCAGACGTGGGTTTGCCGAGTCCCCGGCCCGTTCAACACCAGGAAGGACTCACTCTTCGGTGCCCCGTGGGGTGAGATCTCTCTTTGTAGAACGGATTGAACCCCGTATGAGAGCTGTGTCGCTATCTCTGTTGTGAGCCTGCACAGACAGGAATGTCTGTGCCACTGGCATGTGGGGCCACTGACATGTGGTGCAGACATTCCTGTCTGCCAACTGTCTGAAGACGATTTGTGAATCTGTTCTAAGCTGTCGGTGTATCGTTGATAACCGTGCACGGGATCTTGCGGTTGATTCGCTTCAGCAGGGATGTCAGCACCCGACCTGGCCCGATCTCATAGAACTCTTCAATCCCGGCGGCGAGCATCGCTTTGATGTCGTCTTCCCACCGGACCGGATTGAGAACCTGCCGGACCAAAATGTCGCGGATCTCCGCCGTATCCGTATGGCTTTGAACATCCACATTGGAGATGACCGGGATGCGTGGTGTTTTGATTTCCACCCCCGCGAGCGCCTCTGCGAGCCGTTCATCGGCGGGCTTCATAATCTCCGTATGGAATGCCCCCGCCACGGTCAGCCGGACCACCTTGGCATTCGCCGCTTCAGCCAGTTCGACAGCCCGGTTCACGCCGGCCAGTGTCCCCGAGACAACGAGATTTCCGGGACATAAGAAGTTCGCAATCTGAACCGGACCCGCCTCTGTACTGGCCTGCTCGCAGATCATCTGGACCTGCTCCGGAGGAATCATCAGGATGCTGGCCATCCCCGATGGGGTGGCATCTGCAGCCGCTTGCATCGCCTCTCCGCGTTGCTGAACGACTCGCAGCCCGTCCTCAAACGTCATCGCACCAGCAAAGACCAGAGCGGTGTACTCTCCGAGACTCAGGCCCGCCGTCATCTCGCAGCGCTCCGCCAGATCGGGCATCTCGGCCTTGACCTTTTCGAGGCACGCGAGGCTCGTCACAAAGATCGCCGGTTGGCTGATCGCTGTCGAGTTCAGCTTCTCAGTTGGCCCCTCGGCACAGATTTTTGCAAGGTCGTAACCCAGAATCTCGCTGGCCTGAGCAAACAGCGCCGCAGCTGCGGGATATTGCGATGCCACCACTTGACCCATGCCGATGTGCTGGGCGCCCTGACCGGGGAAGAGGAATGCGATGCGTGCCATAGGTGCCCGTTGCGGTTGAACTGTGGGAATGGGATCGTCTGGACAGCCGACTCGACGGGCCTACGTCTCATCCATTGACCGGAGAGCCTATTCACTGAGCCGGGATTTGGGAAGCAACGCCCTGAGCGTTATCGGACTCACTCGAACGAGGGCGGAAAATCCTGTGGTTCCGGTCTCGAAACAATGTATGCTGAATCTCCGCTCAACTTCGCAGGCACACTCGTGACCACGGTTCTTCCTGCACCAGTCCGAGCATGAGCGGCCTATAATTCCCGATCCATTGCTGTCCCGTAAACGCCCTGGAGTCGAATGATGAGTTCCCGTATCGCGTTGATTGTCACTGCAGTCTTACTGGCCCTGGGCGTCTGGCAGGTCGTCGCTCAGGATTCGCAGTCAAAAAACGTAGAGAACCAGACCACTGAAGAGCGGTTGCCTCGTTTCTTCCTAGACTTGGATCTCGACAAGAAGCAACGAGAAAAACTGAATGATATTCACAAGTCTCAGCAACACTACATTCGCACGAGGGTTGCCGTGATCGAGGAGTATCTCAGAGGAGAGAAGTCCTCGGAATTCGAAAAGATTCTGACCCCAGATCAGAAAAAACGGCTGCAAGAGCTTCGCGACAAAGACTACGCCGAAACGGTGGAGAGAGAACCGGCCTTGAAGCCCAATCCGAGACTCCAACCGCTGGAAGAGGCGATCCAGAAGATCGTCGTGAAGCATTATCCCGAGGCGAAGGTCAAGCTGGAAGGATCGACGATTTCATTCGAATGGAACACTCGGATGTTCCTGATTCACACGCGAGGACACAACACCGGAAAGTGGCAGAGCCCCTGGGCGGAACTGGGACCAGAGGGGAGCGGTGAGCGTCACGGGGGGATGCGGAGCGGGATCTGTGGGGAAGTCGAGTTTAGCCCTGATAGCTATGGCGGCATGGCGGGGGCACAAATCTTCGACATGCAATACTATCAGGATCAGTTGATGCTCCCGCAGTCAGACACATTGGGGGCCTATTTGCACGTCCGTCTCAAATATCCCGATGATGCGCCGCAGGAGTTTTTGCAGGAGTTTCGAGCTCTGATGCACAAGTTCGAAGAGCATGTCGCAGCTGTCCCGAAATAGAGTGTGTACAACTCTCGCTGATCGCCAGCTCAACCCCAGCTGCCGACGATCTCGGTGATCTTCTCATTGACCTTGCGGTCATGGATTACGCGGGTGGTCTTGAGGGCGTTGCGAATGGCACGGGCGTCGCTGGAGCCGTGGCAGATCATGCAAATGCCATCGACGCCCAGTAGGGGAGCCCCGCCGGTTTCGTTGTATTCGAACCGCGACTGCAAGGTCTTAAACGCTTTGGCCCCGTGGTGGCGTTCCGTTTCGAGCGCCTTCAGCACCTCGGACGAAGTGACCTTCATCATCATGCTGGCCATGCCCTCGCTGACCTTCAGCACGACATTCCCGACGAAGCCCTCACAGATGATGACATCTGCATCGCCCAGATACAGGCCCCGGCCTTCAACGTTCCCAATATATTTTCCGGGGCACGGCTGCTTGGCGAGGAGGTTGTGCGTCTCGAGAACCAGCTCGATTCCCTTACCCTCTTCGCTGCCAATGTTCATTAAGCCGACGCGCGGATCACTGATCCCCAGGATGGCTTGGGCATAGATCGCCCCCATGGCCGCGTACTGGTGCAGGTGCTCCGGCCGCGCTCCTGGATTCGCACCGACATCCATCAGGACTGCTTGCCCCTGGATTGTGGGCAGGACTACAGCGATCCCGGGCCGCTTGACGCCCTTCAAAAATAACCGAGTTCGCAGACCGGAAGCGACCACTCCGCCGGTGTGCCCAGCGCTGACGACTGCGTCGACCTCTTTCGCGGCCATCAACTTCCAGCAGGTGACGATCGAGCAATCCGGTTTCTTCCGGAGAGCATCCATCGGCTTTTCATCCATCTCGATGAAATCTGCCGCGTGCACGACCGTCAATCGCTCACCGGAATACCCGGATTCCGTCAACTGAACGTCCAGCAGTTCACGTTGACCAACCAGCTGGATTTCCAAGCTGGGGTCATGCTGCAGGGCTTCAATGGCCCCTGCGATATTGATGCCGGGCGCAAAATCCCCGCCCATCGCATCTAATGCGATCCGCATGTGCAGTTTCCGCCCAAGGGGGAGAAGGAACTGAAACGGGCGAGACTACTCACCCTGCTGCGGAATCATCAGCCGACCGTGGTAATACCCACAGTTTGGACAGACAACGTGCGAGGGAATCGCAGTCCCACATTGGGAACAATACTGCAACTTCAGCGGACGCACAGCATCGTGCGAGCGTCGCATGTCACGACGAGACTTGGATTGACGTCGTTTCGGAACGGCCATGACAACAGCCTAACTCTTTGTGCCTGTGTGACTTTCGACGACCGCATGCTACTGCAATCGCCACTTGCCGGAATCAGTTCCTAGCAAAGGATCGAGTATGGTAAGGAGACCAATCCGAGGGGTCAAGTGAGCGTAACTCGTGGTCTGCGTTGAAGGTGGGGGGCCGATCGCTTGTCCCGGTGCATTGCGATCATGCCCTTTGAAATCGAAATCTCCAGCACAGAGAGCCCGCCGGACTCCCAAATAGGAATACTCTCGGATGACAACTAGCGGCGGGCCGTCGACTTGCTGTGGATCTCGTAATTTCCTCTCGATACGCTTCATCATCCGAGCCGTGAGTGCACTTCGAATCCCCCCTGCCCCTCTCATAGATCCATGATTCTCGATAAGTTCCTGTCAGCAGACCACCATGCGACGAAGTCACTCCCCATGCAATTGGCAATCCAAGGCAGACTCACTGATTGTCTAACGCGACAGCGATCAGGAATCATCGAGCTGGCGTCAGAGCTGGGAATTCGTGCCTTGGAACTCTCGAACGATGAGGTCTTAGACCACAATCATGTCCGCGAAATTCAAACACGGCTCGACGCACATGGTGTTCGACTGGTGTCGACGTACGCTTATTGCTGGAACACCGAGCGGGATGGCTCATTTCCTCAAGCAGCCCTCGATCAGGCTCACCGAAGCCTGGATCGTGCTCAGCTCTTGGGTGCGGAGATGATTGTTCTCCTGAATCCTCCTCCGAAGATCGGGGCATCCGTTCAAGAGATGCGGCAATCATTCGCCCGCTGTGCTGACCTGCTGGTTCCAGAAATCCAGCGTCGGGGTCTGCAAGTGAACTTCAATAACTCGGGAGCCAGCGCTGCTTATTTCGGACAAGCACTGTACTTGAAACAGATGTGCGAGCAGTACGCCCCACAGGCCCGATTGACGTTTGATGTCGGGAACTGGATGTTGGCGGGGGAATCAGTCCACGAGGCGATCGACCTGTTGGCACCGTGGATCTCGATGGTCCATGTGAAAGACTGGACGATTCAAGCGAGTTCAGGCTCGGTGCGGTCGAAAGCCAGGGGGAGAATCCAAAGCGTCGCGCGGACGATTCTGAACAGCCCACTCCAAGGGCTGTTCAGATCTGTGGGACGGGCTTTCGGGCTCAAGCGTCGCCTTCAGCCGGGGACGCTGGGCGTTGATGGAACTTGGTACATCGGGGCGATTGCGGGACAGGGAGTGCTCGACCAGCGAGCGATTCTCACACACCTGCATCGCGTCGGGTTTAACGGGCATCTGTGCATCGAGTACGAGGGACTGCAAGATCAGACGGCATCACTCCGGCAGAGTGCCCTGTTCGTGAAATCGATTCTGGCGGAAGTCCTGAATGAGCCGCCGCCCCGAGTGCCATTCCCAGAGCCCCCATCCCGATCGGTTGCAGCCCCACAGGTGCCCGGCCAGACAAACGATTCCTGAGTTTTCCGCTGAGAAACTGGATCGTAAATCCTGGACAACGCAGCGCGTTGAAAATTGCCTTGGCCGCGTACTTGAATGTGGCCCCCCAGCGCCGAGCCCGGAAGTAGAGCCAAGCCAACTTCAAGTATCGCTCGGTCCGCATGCGGTACCGGTGATGCCGAAACAGGAGAGGGATCTCTCCGACAAACTTCTTCAGGATGCGTTCGGAGTTGTCGGCCACCACATCGGGATTCGCCGTCTGATTGGCCCCATGCCGCCTCAGTCCTGTCAACGGTGAGTCGATATACAGAATCTCATGCTCGTTGGAAATTCGCCGCCAGAGGTCCCAGTCACAACACATTAAGCTCTCGTCAAACCCTCCCACCTTGTCCAGCACGTCCCGCGACAAAACGATGGAAGAGTGCGACCCGACGATCACCACATTATAGAGCAGCTCTTCGTAGAGCGTTTTCTCTCGAAGCGGTGGCCGTTGCAGTAAGAATCGCGAAATCAACCGTTGCTGTTGGTCAATGGTGTCCACGTAGGCCGAAGAATGGACCGCAGCTGCCTGCGGATTTGAACGCAGGAGCGCCAGCTGAAGTTCCAGCTTCTCTGGCATCCAGTAATCATCCGCATCCAGAAATCCCAAGTACCGACCCGTCGAGTGAGAGATCCCCGTATTACGCGCAGCTGAGTCACCGCGATTGGATTGGAAGACATACCGGACGCGATGATCGGACTGAAATGACTCGACCACTTCACGAGTGTTGTCTGTCGATCCATCATCTACGATGATTAATTCTAAATCTTGCCATGTTTGCGTCAGCACACTCTGGATTGCGGTCCCCAGAAAGCACGCATAGTTGTACGTCGGAATGATAACGCTGACTTCTGGCAATTGATTGAGTCCAAGAGTGTCTCTGGCTGACCGCGATTCGACAGGGTAACCTCATGTCCCGGAGTGCCCGCCGGTCAATGAGAAATTTATCTCATATCGCATCGACAGGCGAGATCTGTTTGGGAGCGGGACTCGTGCATGAATTCGTGAAAAGTCAGGCAGCCAAGAGATGACTCTGATTGAAAGACACGGCGTCACGCGCCGCTGGTCCGATGCCGTCGTTCACGGCGGTGTCGCCCACTTCGTCGAGGTCGCCGATGACCCGTCGCAGGACATGCACGGACAGGTCGCCCAGATCCTAAACCAGATCGACACCCGGCTGGCCCTCGTCGGCAGTGACCGCACGCGTCTGCTGCAAGTGCTGATCTACCTCACCGACCTGAAGCAGATCACCATCCTCAACGAGCAGTGGGACAACTGGGTCCCCGCCGGCCACGCCCCTTCGCGAGCCTGCGTCCAAGCCGGACTCGCCACCGGTTACCTCATCGAGATGGTCGTCACAGCTGCGGTGCTGGAGATTGTGTGAGGCCGAAATGTCTCACCGACAGCGAGCGCCGGACGTCAGTCCGCCGTGCCCGCGAGACGCGAATCTCTCAAGAGGAGGCTCACACGAAGGCACCAAGAAGAGATGGACAGCCTCGCTTCTGGCCCGGTTCCATCCTCTTTGTGCCTTCGTGCCTTTGTGTGAGACATTTCCTCTTCACCACGTTCACAAACTGCCCAGCAATGCTTCACGCGGGCTGTACGAACACATCCTGTGAGCGGCCAGGCGCTGAGGATCAGCTGTCTCTTGCTCACTTTGGCTGACGCTGAGGGTTACGGGAAGACAGGCTGGAAGCCTATCCCACGGGTTACGACCGCACGGCTTGTCGCCAGTCGTCCTGCCGGAGGTCGTTGTTGCGGTACAGTTCGATCAAGCGTTCGAGCATGGTAATATCGCAGCGGAACTGTTCGCCGCGTTCGGTGTCGGCCATGCGGCGGGGGGTCGGCCACTCGCGGACGACGGTGATGCTGGGGACGATGTCCACGCCGTCGCGGACAGCTGCGTCGACCGATTCGAAGTGGTGGTGTTTAGCGAGGAGGGTGCGGTCGGCTTCGAGCACGAGCGTGAAGCCGTGATCGCCGTAGGCTTCGGAGAAGGCCCCGTCGATGGTGATCGCCTTGCCGCTACGTTTGATGGGAGACTCCCCGGCCTCGATGCGGACCGGGACGTGACCGTTGACGATCAGCCCGCTTTTCGGATCGACGCCGAACTCGGCCAGGATCTTCTCACAGAACCAGGCCTCGTGGATGAGGGCGAAGTAGGGGTCCTTGGTCTCGTGATGCGGGGCCTTGTCAGCGATGAAGTCCCGCTCCAGCGTGGCGATGCGGTCCTTGCCGAACAGCGGCGAGCGCGGACCACTCCACAGATACCACAGCACGTCGAGATGTTGCTCCTGCTTCTGCTCCATCGCGCGGGCGACAACACGCTCGATGGCGTGGAACATCTCCAGGCCGCTGAGTTGTTCGCCCTCGATCGGCATGGGGAGAAACTCGCCTTTCTCATCGCACGGGACGCAGCCGTGGAAGATCAGGTGGTCGTCCCGCCGCAGGTACATCGACCCGTTCTCGACGATGTACTTCAAGTGATTCCACAGCTTTTGGCTGTGCATGAACGAGTATTTCAACCGGTCGACGCAGAGCCGTTCCTCCGCGCAGAGAGCATATGGATCGGCGGGATCGATCGTGGGAAGCGACTTGTCGCGGAGCGCGTACTTCACGCCCTCGATCTCAATTGTCCCGGCGGCATGGTCGATCCGGTGGAGCAGACGGCGGTGGTCCATGTTCCATTCGGGATGGCGGGCGATCATCTGCCCTTCGAGTTTGAACTGCATAATCGCTGCCGCTTTTTGCATGCGGGCGACGATCAGATTCTCTCGCATGCCGTCGGCTTTTGGCATGAAGTGTGTCGCGGGGTCGTCCGGGTAGATCGTGCGGACAAGATGCTCCAGCGGGGTGAGCGGGATGCTGTACCCCTCGTCGAGTTGTCGCAGGCAGCGGTAGCGCAATGAAACTCGCAGCACGTTGCAGAGCAAAGCTTCGCACCCCAGCCCGGCCCCCAGCCAAGCGGCATCGTGGTTGCCCCAGATGAACGAGACATTCGGTTGCTCGCTGAGATAGTCGACCACCCGGTCGCCGCTGCGTCCGCGATCCCAGCAGTCGCCACCGATGATCAGCTCATAAATCGCCAGGTTGCGGATCAACCGGCCGGTGATGTGAATCAGATGCAGAGCTCGCCCGCGACGCAGCATTTCGTCGACGATGGCCTCGAAGAACTCCGGTCCGCGCTCGTTGGTCGGCTCGTGTAGCATCTCCGAAAAGAGGTCCGCGAACTCCGGCGGGAAGACCTGCATCGCGCGCTTGAGGCTGTAGCGTGAGGCGAGAACTCGCACCAGCTCGAACTGGTGCCGCAGCGTTCGCCGGGCATAGGTCCGCAGCTCGCCCGGGTCGGTCAGCGTCTGTTCCAACTTGAGCGTGACCTCGGCGGGGTAGAAGATGAGCGTCAGGAACTCCTGAAACTCCGACGGCTCCATCTTGTCGAGGAACAGCTTCTCAACCAGCGGCCGCAACGTCCCCGAGGCATTGTTAATCACATGCCGTAGCTTCTTGTCCTCTCCGTGAATGTCGCTGATGACATGCACTGTGCCTTTGGGCAGCGTGAGGACCGCCGAAAGTCGCGCGATCTCAGCGAGCGCAGAATCGATGTTCGGAAACTCGCGGGCGAGAGCGCGTAGCAAAGTGAGTTCGTAGCGACTCGGCTCCAAATCAGCGGGGCCGGGCTGGCTGTTGCGTCGGTCGTGGGGCATCGCGTTCAAGGTCTGTCGCTCTGTGGTTCGAGGGCCAAGCTGGCAACAGCCCGGCAGGAGCGGATCGTACTACAAGCTGCTGTGTAGCAAGAGGCCAATTGCCCTGTTCTCTGGAAGAGCAGCCTCGCGTGAAGGCGAGGAGACGTGAAGCAGGAATCTCTCCGGGTCTCACGACCTTCACGGCTCAGCGATATCGTGAAAGGTCTGCTTTCCGAACTCACTCGCTCAAAGCCGGATTTTTCGTTTCGGCCTGAGAAGAGGGCGAACTCCGGTAAGACCATCCGGCTCACGCCGGACGCTCGCCGTGATGTTTAATTCGTGCGGGTGGAGGTCGGCAACTCGACCGGCATTAACCCCGGCACCACTTCGCGGGCCAAGTCTACGACATGCCGGTGGCAGGTGAAGAACAACACTTGAACGGTCTGGGAGATATCGGCCAGCGCGACCAGGGTTTGCCGGGTACGTTCCGCATCGAAGTTGACCAGCACGTCATCAATCACAATCGGCAGCGGCTGATTGCCCTGGCAATAATGCAGGACGTACGCCAAACGGATCGCCAGAAACAGCTGCTCTCGTGTACCGGTGCTGAGCTGATCGGGAGTGAACTCCACGCGGTCGGCGCGTCGAATCAGAACCTGCTTCTGGCCTCCCCCGGAACGATCAAACTGGACGTACTTTCCGCCCGTCATCTGTGAGAGCAACCGCGAGACCGTCGCGATCATCTCGGGCTGATTCTCCTGTTCGAAGCGAGTGACAGCAGAGTTCAGCAGGTGCCGGGCATAGACCAGTGGCATGTAGCGATCGACTTCCGCCGCCAGCTGTGAACGCTGCTGGGCCAGCCTCTCGTTGAGGATGGCGACTTCCTCCGAGCCATTGAGCCGCGCGAGTGCATCGCGCGCGAGGGCTTCGGCACCGTCGGCCACCTTGCGTTCCGCCTCCGCGAGTTTCAGTTGTTCCGCCAGATCGCCTTCTTGCCCCCGCAAGATGACGATGTCAGTCCCCAACAACGAGGATTCAAACTCGTCGCGATCCTCGCCCGCTCGAATGAGGTTCACATCGCGGATCAATTGATCGATATCACAGTCCAGCTGAAATGCATTCTCGGCACGTGAGACGACTTCGAGGAATTCGGTGTCCGTGGTGGTCTCAGCCAGTTTGAACAGGTGCGTTCGCCGGGAGTGGTACTCTTCCAGGCGATTCCGGAGTGACTGCATCGCCTCGTGCGAGGCATCCAGTTCCTGTGACAGAGCGTCATGTTTACGCTGTGCTTCGACAGCGAGCTCGGCGGACTCGTCCAGCGATTTGAGGGCCAGCTCGGTGGGATCTGGCAATCGCTCAGGGGCGATCGCCTGGCAGATTGCCTGAACCCGTTGGTCGAACTCCGCAATGCGCGCGTTCATGGCGGCAATGCGAGCCTCTTCGCCCGGCAGACTATCCAGTCGCACACGAGTGGCGGTCAGCTTACTGATCACATCGCGGGCCAATGCGGTGTCCCACTCTTCCGGCAGCTGAAGACGTTGCAGAACGGTTTTCCATTGGGATTTCGCAGCTGTCTCTCGCGTGGCCAGGTCATGCAATGCCGCGTCATGCTTTGTGAGTTGTTGTTCGAGTCGGCGAACTTCTTTCTGCAAGTCAGCGGCACTCTTCAACTGGTCTTTCGCATTGCGGACGGTCTCTCTGCTCGAGATCAGCAACGTGGCCACATCTCCGATTGTCTCTCCGCAGGCTATGCGGAGCCGTTGCTCGAATGCAGCGAGGCGACCGCTCAATGATGATTGCTCAGCGACCAGTTCGTCGCGACGGGCAATCGTCTCGCAGGCGGCTCGATGATCGTGAAGCCAGCCGAGCATGGCCTCCGGAGCGAGCGGTTGCAGGCCGCACGGCTTCCAGAGAGTGTCCCACTGCGTGTGCAGATCGGACTGCTGACGTTCCAGTTCATTGACCTTCTTTCGCTTGTCGTCGATTCGGACGTTCAATGCATTGAGTTGGCGATTCAGCCCCTCGCGCTGGGCGACTTCATGAGCGTTCTCAAAGATCTGGTCAGCGATCTCGTCAGCTTGACGGACTGAGCGTTCGTAACTCTCGGGCAGAGACGCCGTGGGTGCTCCACTGAGCCAAGCAGTGATGACTGAGTCACAGTTCTCAGCTGCGATGTACTTCTGATGAACCAGCGACCAACCCTGATTGCGCCTTTGGCGTGCGGAATCACGCTCTCCCAGGCTGGGAATATTTCGTCCGGAGAGCGATGTGGCGAGCGTTTTCTCAATCTCTCGCTGCTGAGACTCATCGTCTGCGAGTGAGGCCTTCACCGTGCGAAGTTCTCCCAGCAGATCGGCAAAGCGTGTCTCAAAGTGGGCGACCGATTCAGCTCGTGGAACAGGTAACTCGTGCAGTGACGGAGTGGTGTCCGCAAGTGGAGGAGTGAGCTTGCGAGACTGAGTCGCCAGTTTTCGTTCGAGCTTTGCCAGCTCTCCGCGTAAGTCATCCCACTGCTTCTGATGTGAGAAGAACTCGGCTTCTCCGGCGAGTACGGCCTCGATCGAAGTCACTTCTCGCTGAGTGCCGATCTCGCAGTGCTCAGCGCGCGTCCGCGAGAGGTTGTCAGCATCACTTTCCCGTTTGGTCGTGAGCTTGGTGAGTGCCGTCTTGCATTCGTCAAACTCATCGTGGATGCGGTCGATCTCATGCTGCGTCGCCGCGTCGACGACGAAAGCTTGCAGGTCTGTGTGTCCCCAGCCGGGGCGTAATTCTGCCAACTCGCGGTCAATCCGCAGCTGAGTCTCTTGCAGCGATCGTTGGCGCTGAGGGAGGTCCTGCTTGGCTTCAATGGCGGACTGTCTCAATTCCAAACACAGCTTGATTTCAGTCTGCTGAGAGACCGCTAAGGGATGGAGTTGAAGTGCCTCAAGCCCCTTGGTCGCTCGCTCGCTCGCGGCTCTCCGCAGAGTTTGTTCTTCGGCAACGGACTTCAGCTCTTTGCAGATTTCTAGATACTGTTGGCGTACGTCCGTGGGGATGCCTGGGGGAACCACGACCCCATTTCGCTCGTTGCGACGCTGCTGTAATAACCACCACTGTGGCCACGCGCGAACCAGCTTTTCGATCTTCGAATGCTGTCGGCGCAGCTGATCGACCTGGTCGTGCCAGGTCCTCGCCTGCTCCGAGGATTTGGCCGCTGCGGCTTCGGCGGCATGGTAATTGTCAGGACGCAGGGCACGGTCTTTGATCTCTTTGGAGAGCTTCTTCAGATCAGCCAGCAGAGCATTGAGCGTCGGCTTGGAACCACCCTTCTTGAACAGTTCGTCCGCTTGACGGGTGAGATCGGCGATGACTTTGTCGGGACTGCTGGTCCCGCCCAAGCTACCGCTGAAGAGAGCGGATTGCAGGCTCTCGTGCCTCAGACTTTCTTCGCCTTGGCTCAGCTGATCGAGGCCGAAGGCAAAGACCGATTCGAACAAGCCGCGATCAGCATGGTCCAACATCCGCAACCAGCCCACGTCATCGAGGTCGGTCGGTTGGCCATCGACCTTGATCGAGACCTTGTCCTTATTCCCCTTGCGACGTGCCAGCTCCACTTTGCGGCCGTCTCGCAATTCGAGATGAGCCACTCCCGACATCGTGCCGGGTCCACTGAAGTCATACGGCGATCTCGCTGGAAAATCGAACAGCACTCCCCGCAGGAACTGCAGCAGAGTGGTCTTCCCAGCTTCGTTCGGACCATAGATAACTTGCAGCCCGTGACCGGGGAACACGAGGTCGAACTCGTGGAAATGCCCGAAACGATTGATGTGCAGTTGCCGGAGTTTCATGACGGACCTCCACTGTCGGAGACCAGGTGACTCAGCAGCAGTGCCTCTGCATCGCGCAGCCAACCCGCTTGACGGACGGGATCATCCAGGTCGAACGGCTGTTGGTCATCGCCGCTCATCAACAACTCGGCGTTCACCTTCGCGGCGAGGTCTTTCGTCTCGGAAAGTTCTCGGAGAGCATGCGGGCTGACGGTCAGCGCATGGACATCGCGGAGCAACTGGCCGATCAGATCCGAGCGCTCACGCAGGGCCTGCATGTCGAGAGGCGACTGAGTGTGGAACTTGATCTTCTCGACCCACACATCGCTGAAGTCTCCAGCGAGTGACTGAATATTGGCGACGAGCTGCCGTTTCGAAGCGTCTTTGGCCAGCTTGGCGTGCACTGCACAGCGGCCCGTGAATTCGAGGCGGACAGCTGCGAGGCGTCCGTCCGCCGCTGCGACAATGTCTCGCAAATGACGGCGAGTCGCATCGAGCAAGGCGTCCTCGTCATCATCGGGTTGCAAGGGGATTGTCTCACGAGACCAGCGGACGACATCTGTGTCGCGGAATTCGATGTCGCTCACCTCGCTGCCGCTGCTGAGCGTATTCACTGTGACCAGAACGCAGCCTTTGGCACCGATCTCGCGGGCGTGGCGCCCTTGCGTATTGCCCGAGTACACGACGTGGGGTCGCTCGTGCAGGATTTGGTAATCGTGGACATGACCGAGGGCCCAGTAATCGTAGCCCTTCGCGACTAATTCCTCGACCGAACACGGAGCGTACGCGGCATGAACCGAATTGCCTCCCGCGTTGGTGTGCAGTAGCCCGATGTTGAAACAGCCAGCGACCGGAGCGGGATAACTGGGGACGAGGTTCTCCGTCACTTCGCGTTTGGGATAGCTCATCCCATGGAGAGCTACCGGCAGTGTCGGATGCCTTTCCGTTTGCGGCTGTCGGTGATCGAACAGCGTGACGTTCTGGGGCCACGGAACGTGTCGAGTCATCTCTTCGCGTGAGTCATGGTTCCCGAGAATCAGGTAGACCGGAATCTGAGCTTGGTCGAGCCGTCGCAACTGAGCAGCTGCCTCGAGCGCGGCACGAAAGTCTTTCACGTCCGTGTCGAACAGATCCCCGGCGATGATCAGAAAATCAACAGCCTCAGAAAGGCACAGATCTACGACGCGATCAAACGCCTGGCGCGTGGCGATCCGCAGTCGCTCGACGGGAGCGCCGGGGTAGGACTCGAGCCCCCGCAAGGGGCTGTCGAGGTGGATGTCAGCGGCATGTACAAAACGCATCGTGCCATGCCCGGTAGTCAGCGAGGACTGATCGAAAGAGGACATCACATGGTACGACCTGCATCTGGGGTCCAGCAAGTCGCTTCGGGTTGAGTTCGGCGATGGGGATACGAGTGTTAGAAAACGAGGAAGCAATCAGAAAGTTGATCACGGAGGCAAGGAGGCACGGAAGCAAGCAGAAGGACAAGGCCAGTAAGACGCAGACAGGAATGTCTGCTCCACTCTCTGAACTGTGAGGTGGGACAGACATTCCTGTCTGTTCCTCTCTCCTCCATCTCTGTGCCTCCTTATTAAAACTCCGCCTCGTATTCTGATGCGCACATGCTGTTATTGTGTTGCGAGTTCAGCGAGTGCGACCACTTGTCGTTTCAGCGAATTCACCTCGGATTCGATCTCTTCTCAGCGTATTCCGCGACATCCTTCGCAGCCTGAGTCTCGATACCTGGCTTGTCGAGGAATCCGAGGTCTCGGAACCAGTCGATGTAGCGATCTTGCCAGGTGCCAAACGGGATGCCTTCGCGGGGGCTGATCGAGCCGCCGTGGGTGCCGCGACCGTAGATGTGCATCTCCAGATTCGGAACGCCGTGCTCCAGCATGGGGCGGAAATAATCATCGGCCCACAGCGCATGCACTCGATCACCCGAACCGGGGCAGACGAGGAAGCTGGGAGGCACGTTCGCGGGGATGGCGGTCTCGGGTGTCTTTGTGAAAGGGGTCGGTCCGGGGTAGACGATGCCGACATAATCGGGACGGGCTGAGATCATCGCGAGCGGGTCAGTGGGCTCGCTGTTGTTCTTATGGAACTCATCAAAGAAGAGAGCAGCCGGGGCAGCGAGTTCCGCTCCGGCGGAGAACCCCATGATGCCAATCTTGGCAGGGTCCAGGTTCCACTCAGCTGCGTGTGCCCGCACGACGCGGATAGCCTGAAACGCATCATTCACCGCATCGGTCGTTGGCTCATACCCATCGACCCGCAATCGATTCCGCAGCACGATCACCGAGATATTGTGTTTCGCGAAAATCGGCACCAGATCGTACCCCTCGGGCCCCACCCACAGAATCTTGTGACCGCCACCGGGAGCAATGATGATCGATGCGCCGTGGGCCGCACGGTCCTCGGCGAGATGGACCTCAATCGAGGGGTTGTGGATATTCAGCGTATTGAGCAGCTTGGTCGTATTCTGGCCCGTGGTGTTGTACTTCTCGGCCTCGTGAAGGCGATCGTGCTTGAGGAGCTTGGAGTCGGAGGCATACAGCGGAAGGACGATCCCGCCGGGCAACGCGGCCTCGGGAATGAACGCGCCATCCGCAGGCGTTCGTTCGGGAGCTGAAGGTTTGTCTGGGGCGCAGGCCATTGATGTGGCACACAGGCAGAGAACGACGAGGAGCGACTTCATGGGAGAGTCCAGATTGTGATTGAAGAATCAGAGATTATCTGGTGTATGGCCGTGACCGGAGTCCGTCAATGATGGGCCGAATCCGATTGCGTTCTCACAAAATCTCAAGCACAAGCGCCGTCGTATTGTCCCGACCCGATTCATCCACGGCGGCGCGGACGAGCCGCTGGGCCGGGTTCAGGACTTTCAGAGTTTCGGGCGGGTCGTTGAGCAACTCCTCAATCCCCCGGTCCCACAGCCCGTCGACCACGCCGTCGCTGCAGATCAGCAACCGGTCGCCGCGTTCGCAGCTGAGTTCACCAATGTGCGGTTTCACGAATTGATTGCCTGCGCCAAGTGACTGAGCCAGCACGCTCCGGCGGGGGTGGTTGCGGGCCTCGCGCTCGTTGATGTCGCCCTTGCGTTTCAGCCAGCCGACGTAAGTGTGATCGTCTGTGATCTGGGTCATGCCGCCGCTCTTGGGGAGATAATAAATCCGGCTATCACCGATGTGGCCGAAATAAAACCAACCCTGAACATACCAGACCATGCTGAGTGTCGCCCCCATGTTCCTCGCCCCGTCGTAGCTCTCGCCGAGTTGGGTCAGCTGGCGATGGATGCCCTGAAACAGGTCTTCAATACACTCATGGATGCCGAACCGGGTCTGCCCAGTCGAGAGTGAAAAACGCCGCGACAAAAGCCGCGTGATGTTGTCGATGGCGAAACGGCTGGCGAACTCGCCCGACTTTTCGCCCCCCATGCCGTCGCTGACTGCGTAGACGAAATCGAAGTCACCAATGTGGACCTCGCCCATGCGGGGGAGATAATTAAACTCCTCGGTGTTAAACGCCATCGTCACGAACTGGTCCTCGTTATTCGTGCGATACCTACCGACATCGGTCGCAGCTGACCATTTGATCTTGAGCGTCGACGAGTCCGCCTGGAACGCATCCGCGGCGTGTGCTGCAGCTTCGAAATCGGGCTGAGTGAGCGAGACGGCATCGGGTTCGAGAATTGTTGCGAACTCAAAGTCGATCAGGCAAAATCGCCCATCGCTGGCCCTGTAAGTGATGTTGCGGAGAAAGGCATCTTCGTGCCGCACGCCAAACGCCTCTAACTCCGCGAATAGTTCCTTGACGCGATCATCCCCCATGCGCTCCACGCGGGCCCCGCAGTTACTGGTCACCAGTTCCAGATTCTCGCGATCAAACCCCAGCACGCGCGGGACAAATCCACATTCCCGTCGCTCCAGGTACTGCAATACCTTCAGCTCGTTCTCGAAACGCTCTGCGGCCTTGTCCGCGCGAAAAAATTTATGAACGCGACCGTCGTAACCGATTTTCACGAGAGCGCGGGCGGTGTTCTTGGCTTCCTGCATGGGTTCAATCCTTCGAAGTTCTGGCATTCAGAACCCAGAGTTTACCCGACACAATCAACTTGCGTCGAACCCGAGTGAGAGGAAGCGGCTGCGTACGCAACAGTCCAGAAGCCAAGGAGATTCGCGATAAAGACGCGTCATGTGAATTTTCCAAAATGACCTGCCAAGGTCATGCGGGCCGTGTTGCCCAGCGATATTGTGAACTCATCATGAAACGACTGGGTGATGGCCCACTCCTCAGTCGAATCCACCCTGTGGGCCTCGGAGATCATGACATGAGCGACAACATCCTACGCTTAGTGAATCCAAAACCCAGTGATGCTTGCCACGTCCTTCCACGCACGGTGGACCACACCACGGCCAGTGCTGACGTCTTTCCCGGGATCGTCACAGGGACCTTCATCCTGGTGGTCTCCGGGAAGAAGCCGTACTTGAACATGCAAGTTCAACTCGTCCCACTGACCTATGTTCAGCAGCCAGATTACTGGGGGATCGAAGTGATCGGCTGTATTCCAGGGATCGGCCTGCCCACGATCGGTGCGTACAGCCAACCGCTACAACTTGATGGCGTTATCGGGAAGAAAGGCATCGAAGTGATCTGGTCGGACGGGACCGAGAAAATCGGTATTCCGCTCATCATCAAGTCGAAGTGAATGACGACCAAATGGGATGACTGCAGTTACCCCTCCACAGCCACGTCATCCCCGAAGAACAAATCTTCTTCGGGGATATTGAGGATCAGCGGAGTCAGCGTGCGTCCCTCCTTGAGCGGAGGAACGAGGATGGCACCGATCTCGGGATGCTGGCGGCAATAGGCAGCTGCGGGTTCGAGGCCCATGACGTAGAAGGCGGTGGAAAGAGCGTCGGCTTCAGTCGCGGTTGGGGCTGTAACGGTGACGGAGAGCATGCCCTCGACGGGCCAACCGGTGCGAGGGTTAAGAATATGGCCATAGCGCTGGCCCTGATGGCGGAAGAACTGGACGTTCGAGCCACTCGTCGCGAGGGCGCGGTCCTTGAGTAGTAGTGTGGCGTAATTGCGATCGGGAAAGAGAGGGTTGCGAAGCCCGACGGGCCAGCCGTTGTGACCGTTATGCTGGCCAGTGGCTCGCAGACTGCTGAAGCCACCGTGGACCAGAAAGTGACTCAGTGATTGAGACAGGAGGTAATCCGTGACGCGGTCAATGGCGTACCCCTTGCCGATGGCTCCCAGGTCGATCTCGACACCTGGGGATTGGACCTGGATCGTCGAGTCGGCGGGGTTGAGTTCGATCAGCTGTGAAATGCCACTTCCGGGCTGCTCCTTTGTCGCCTTTTTCTCCGAAAAAGGATGTCTTTTTTCGGGGAAAAAGGCGACAGAATTCCGACCGAGAGCTTGGTCAATCTCAGCTTGCGAGGGAATCCGCCCGACTTGGCGGCACTCGCGCCACAGACGAATCACTGGTCCCGAGGTCGGGTCGAAGGCTCCGTCTGTGGCTACGGAGAACTGCTGACACTGGATCAGCAGAGCGATCACCTCGGACGGAAGTTCCCGCAACTCGCCGGGCGCGAGCGTCTTCAAGAGCGAGATCGGCGAGTCGTCACGATAGATGGACAACAGCTGTTCGATGGGATGCACGAGGTCAAGGGCATCGCTGGCGGCCATGACCTGTTCGGGAGGACCCGGGTTGAGGACCACCGACCACGGGCAGGCCATCGCCCGCGTTTCAAGACGGACGGTCGCCCCAGCGCTCGGCGCGACACGCTCTTCCTCCGGAGCAGTCCGGTCGGCCAGCCGCAGCAAGGCTCGCCCAGCCAGAAAGTCACGTCGAGTATCCTGTCCGGACATGGGTGGATTCCTGTAAGGGGCGGGTTGTCCGCATGCGGAACGTCGACTCGCTCCGGGCGCTGACATTACCGGCACGTTGCATGGGGGGAAGCCTGCTGCTCACTGGACAAGTGCAACATGCGAATAGCCCAGGATTTTGGAATCTACGGTGAGGCGTTCTGCCCCCAGTATTCGTGATGTCGCGACGATCATCTGATCAGCAGGGTCAGCATGGAAGCCACTTGGCAACTGTGTCGAATCGACAATGATCTCCGGAGTGAGTGGGAGCAGCGTGACACGTGGATAACTTAGGGCTGCTGAAATCCATTCGCCCACGGGACGGTTCAAGGTGAGGCGTCCCTTCTCGACCAATTTGGCAACTTCCCAGCAGGAGATGATGCTCACCCCCAAGCCAGCCGCCTCATGCTGTTTGATGGACTGGAAAAGTCGGGGACTCAGTTGTGCAGACGCGCTGACGAGCCAAACCCAAATGTGAGTGCCGAGATCTATCAACGGCTCGCCTCCCACTCTTCAGCGGGAGCCGCCGGCTCAAACGGGTCGTCATAGCGAAGGACCGAGCCGACAAGCGATCCGGTTTGTGGCTCTGATTCGTTGGAATTCAAATCGACGAGACCACTCGACAAGACGATGATCTCGCCCCGTTGTCCCATCAGCGGACGAAGCTGGGGCAGGTAGAGTGTCTCGGATTCCAAAGTCTGTGTGACTCGAATGGCTTGCATCTTGTCTCCCCTGTCTACTTGTCAATGAGGAACGAATTGAGTCTAACACAGACTCTGAGATTGCAAACTACTGTTCTTGCCTCCGTCCGGTTGGAACAAGGCGATAGCAACACTCGTCAGGGTTTGCATGCATCTTGAGTTCAGAGATATCGCGTGGCAGCCTCGGCCATCGGTCCCGCGACGCACAAAGATGCCCATCGTATACATCGAGTGCCCATCCTACTGCGAGAAAGGCACCGTCAAACAACAAGTGTCGCCTTTCACTCCGCGAAAGAGCGATCTTTCGCGGAGTGAAAGGAGACTATGACAGCGACTTATTGTTAGACGGCTCCATAGTGCCTCGCGGCGGCAGTGTCAGCTGGGTAGCTCATAGCTCAACCAGAACTCTATGATAATCTGGTCAAAAAGTTCGTCATACCTCAAGTGGAAGCCATGCGATGCCAGATGTCGACAGTGTTCGAGATTCCAAGTCGGTAATCGGACAACCACCATTAAAGAGAGGATTGCGGCGCTGGTTCGTCTGGGCATGCTTGCTGCTGTTCATCGGTCAGCTCGCCTTGGGTAGAGTGCCCGTGGCGAGTGGACCGGCTTCCAAGCCTGGCATCCGTTTCGTTCCTTTGTGGGCGTTTTACCGTGACGAGTTGGGAAAGGGAGGGACTCGTACACTGGGGCTTGCTGGGCTTCCTTCAATGCCATCAACTCTCCTTGAACACACACTGATCTCAGCGTCAGGAGGAGCCTTTGCTTTGGCAATTGCGTGGATCGTCCGGAAGCTCAAAGCTCCGGGCGCTGACGCTTCCCAACCGGTGCCGCGCTAACCCGGCTCATTCGTTCCGATCAGTACGGGGTCGTGCAGGTAGTTCCCATCCACCGGGTAGTTGCGGAACTGCATTGAGTAGTTGGCTTCGAACCATTTCTGGATGTCGGGGACGCAGGCTTCGTCGTAGGTCGGGCCGACGTGGTGCAGGCGGCCTTCGACAATCTTCTTGATCTCGCCATCGTCGACGATCACCTCGCCTCGCACGAGGACATAGCGAGGGAGTTCGAACATCTTTTGCAGGTCGGACTGCGGCTGATAAATCGTCACGTCGCCGTCAGCTCCGAGGCCCAGATGGCCCTTATGCTTGAGGCCCAACATCCGGGCGGGGGCAGCGCGCGTGATGATCGTAATCTCGCTGAGGGTGTACTCGCGGGTGATGTCCTTGAGCGAACACGAGGCCAGTACCTTCTCCGGGACACGGGCGAGGACTTCCTCGCGACGGCTGCGGTCCATCAGCAGCGCGATGATCTCCGGGTAGGCCAAGAACGACCCACCGTTGGGATGGTCGGTGCTCATCGCGATCCGCCACGGGTCTTGAGCCAGCAAGTACCACTCCAGCCCAATCGCCCACTGCAGGGCATGCACGAACGACTTGTCCCGGTACTCGACCGGCACGATGCCGCAGCCGGCTTCCATCTCGGTATCGGCACTGAACCACTTGCGACCGAAGATCTTGTGCAGGTAGTAACCCAGCGGCCCGTCCCCGGTCATGGAGGTCGTCGGCCCGAACATCACCTGCCCCACGTCGAGGGTCAGGTTCTCGTGCGTATTGAAGTAGTCGACCAGCTCCGGCACCTTCGAGCAAAACGTCGCCTGCTCATCCGGATGGCCGCCATAGCTGTGGAATTGAATGTGGGTCAGGTGGCCGCGATGCCCTTCCAGAGCCCGCATGGTTTCGAGTGTGGTCGTCCAATTGCCCGGCATCCCGAGGTTGTTGCAATGGATGTGAACCGGGTGCGGCAGCAGTAACTCATTCGCACAGCGGGCGACCTCGAGGATGATCTGCCTGGCGGTCACATTGAACCGTT
The DNA here is from genome assembly GCA_043777375.1 of Planctomycetota bacterium. GTDB lineage: Bacteria > Planctomycetota > Planctomycetia > Planctomycetales > Planctomycetaceae > TH-plancto1. The sequence continues at coordinate 89,798 of JAYWHX010000142.1, forward strand.
CGACAGTGTCATCCAGCCCCGACACATTGTGTCCGCCCGACTTCCAGACCTCGACACCACCGGGATTCACCAGCTTGCACGCAAACCCCTTCGACGCATTCAATAGCCAGGCGATGTACGCCTTGACCCGCTGCGGCTCGTTGGCCGCGATCTGCTTCATGATGTAATGGTTGTTCCCCATCAACACGTAGAAGCCCTTGTCGATGATCGGAGTGTCCTCGAATTCCTCATGCACATGCCGAGCTGCGATCGGCGGCACAGCAGCGTCGAACGCGGTGGTGTAGCCGAGTCCCGCGTACAGGTATCCCGTGGCGAAGGTACTGGGAACGCTGCCGGTGGTGCCGGAGCGCTGGAGCAGCGTCCGGTGGACCATGGGAGAGGTGCGTTTCTCCTCGGGCCGCATCTTGCGAGCTGCGTTGACCTTGGGCCCCGCGATGTGGCAGTGCATATCGACGCCGCCGGGCATGACGACCATCCCTGTCGCGTCGAGGGTGGTGTCAGGGCGCGTCGCGGGATTGGTCGGTGCGGCGATGACCAGGCCGTCTTGAATCCACAGGTCGCGGACATCGCCATTGATGCCATTGGTGGGGTCGTAAACTTTGCCCCCAGTGATCTTCAGCAGTCCCATGTTCGATATCATTCGCTCGGACACATTCGCCGGGGTGAGAGCCGGCCGGGAGTTTCCTCCGGTATGTGGGCATCATAAGGGGATTCGAGGAATGGAAGCCACCGCAAGTGAAGCAGCAAGCTCCCGACGCGGTGCAGACATGTCCACCCTCTGGGTCAGCCCTCGTCGGCGAAGTTGTTTCGCACCTCGCCAGGGACCGTCAAACGGCAAGTGTCACCTTTCGCTCCGTGAAAGATCGCTCTTTCGCGGAGCGAAAGGCGACTTTGGAACTGGTCTGAAACAACTTCCCGAATTCAATCTGAACAGAAGGCCGCAAAGGAAGCGAAGACACTTCGAATTGAACCTTCGTTTCCTTCTTTTTCTTCTGTTCAATTCCTACCGAGAATACAGAGATGTTGTTTTGGACCATGTTCTATCACAGCGACATATTGTTCGACAACAACTCAGTCGCGGAGCAATTGAGCGACGGGTCCGACCTTCGGTTGCTGCTGCGTCACACAGTGAATCGAACCGAGTCCCCAGACGAGGGCGGTGCAGTCGATGCCGATGACGCGGCGCGTGGGGAACAGGCTTTGAAGGATCTCAATCGCCTCGGCGTCTTGTTTCGGAGAGCGGTATGTCGGGACGAGGACGACCGTGTTGGCGATCAGGAAGTTGGCATAGCTGGCCGGGAGGCGAATTCCCTCGACGACCAGCGGGTTGGGCATCGGCAGTTCGATGATCTGGATCGGCTGCCCGTCTTGGTCGGCGACGCCTTGCAGGCGTTCGCGGTTCTCTCGCAAGGCGCGATAGTTCACGTCATTTGGGTTCGTCTCGACGATGGTCACGATCGTATTCGCAGCCACAAAACGGGTCATATCGTCGACGTGGCCATCGGTGTCGTCTCCTTCGATGCCATCCCCGAGCCAGATGAATTTCGAGACGTTCAAGTAGTACGAGAGCTTTTGCTCGATCTGTTCTTTCGACAGCGTTGGGTTGCGGTTCTGGTTGAGTAGGCACGCCTCAGTCGTCAGGACCGTACCGCAGCCGTTCACATCGATTGATCCGCCTTCGAGGATGATTCCGGGCTTGAAGCAGGACTCCTGAAACTCATCCGCGATTCGCGAGGGGATCAGATTGTCGCGGTGGTAGTCCTCGTACTTCACGCCCCACGCGTTGTAGTCCCAATCCAGAACCGCCCGCTCGCGGACTCCATCCACATCACGCACCACATAGATCGGGCCGTGGTCGCGGACCCACGCATCGTTCGTCGGGTTGTAATGAAACCGCACCGCGTCGAGATTCACCTGCGCGGCATTCAGCAGGTACTTGACTCCCTTGGCCATCACCGGGTTCGAGACGTTGATCCGCACCAGTTCCGATTCAGCAAGATGCCTGGCGATCTCGACAAACACAGGCGGCACGTCCTCAAACGCATCGGGCCAAGTGTCGCGCCGCTGCGGCCACGAAAGCCACGTCGCCTCGTGCGGCTCCCATTCGGCAGGCATACGGTAGGAAGGGGCTTGAGTCAGAGTCATGGGCGTGGAGTCGAGTCGAACACGATGATTGGAGACCGGCAACTGATTGGCCGGGGTGAGTGGGAGGTCAGAGTGCCTCCCAAACGTCCTTGCTCACACCGGCTTGCCGAAGAATGCGACTCAACAGGCTCGTGCTGACATCACCTTGATGAGGGTTGGGAACGCGGATCGTGATATCGCCTCGGATCATGAACTGATGTTTTCCACCAGAAAACGGCCCCTCATAACCCACCTGACGCTGGCATTGTATGAGGCTTCGACGACTAATCGGTCCAAACGTTGGCATCAGGCAAGTGCTTCTTTCACGACCAATTCGATGCCAGCGACCACTGGGAGCGCCAGTTGACGATGCACCCGGAACAGCACCCATTCTTCCAGAGACTCTTGCAGTTGTTCGCGGCATTCTTCCAGTGTTGCAGCGGTCGCATAGACACCATTGCAGAGCGGAACTTCCCCGTAGTATTGGTTGTCATCCGAAAGCAACTCGTAATGCGCATTTCGCATCGCGGCGTCGAGATAGGCTGTCAGCATCAGATTTCTCCACGTGTGGAAGCGTCGACTAGCATGAAGAACTGACCGGCTCACACCTGCTCGGACGGCGGGGCAATCTGCACCTGCATCGAACTCAGCAGCTTGGTAATTGCCGCCTCCTTCTGGTCGATGAAGAACACATTCTCCAGAATGATCGGACGCTGCTGGCCGCCGGGATTCAGGATCAGGCGCCCCGACTTCAGCAGCACGTATTCGAAGATGTCCTTGATCTCTTTGTCGATCTTCAGCGTGCTGGTCGGCAGCCGCTCCAGGTCGCTCAGGAAGCCGTGGTGATGCAGCAGTTCGTTCTGCCGCACTTCCCAGTAGTCGAACTTCGAGTTGACCTTCACGCCCGCGTAGATCAGCAGCATCGCTGCGATATAGCAGTAATAGAACATCGCGTTCGCCTGCGGATGAAGCTTCTTGATCAAGTTCGACAAGAACGGCAGCAGGTCCGGCTTGTACGTACTCAACAGCAACACCCCGAGGAAGAGAGCCGCAGTGAAGAAGGCCAGGGTCAAGCTGGTTGTCCGTGGAAAGTCGAACGAGATAATCACGAGATTGAGGGCGAGCGTCAGCAGAAAGGCAGCTGCCGCGATCGTCGGACCATCAATAACGGCTTCCTGGGCCGGGGCGGGAGTCGCCTTCACTTCCGATTGTTCGGTGGCTACCGCAGCTGAGGCTGGGGCAGCTGCGACTGCAGCGGCCTTTCCGTGTCGATCAATCCCGGCGTTCCCCCAGATTTGCATATAGAGCCCCGCGATGATCGCGACGATCAGCGAGGGGTACAGGAAGACCACCTTGGGGTAGGAGACCAGGATGACTCCGCGAACATGCTTCTCGGAGGACAGGGCAGCGGCGGCTGTGGACATATCGACCTCGTGGAGCGGAAACTCTGAGTTGGGGACCGGTGTTCAGGGCCAGTAGATGAATCGCAACAGCGCCCACCCACTCGAAAGCCCTTTACATAGCATAACGTGGAAGGTGCTTCAGGAGATCACAGCGAGAACGGAATTTCTCGAACTCCCGGGCGGTGTGCCCTGCCCTTCACAGAGTTCAGCGTTGGAGTTCAGCCTTCAGGCTGCCTCTGGCCGGAATGCGAGCGAAACCAGAGGCAGCCTGAAGGCTGGACTCCAGCAACATTAAGTCGTGGAATTCCGTTGGCGATTGAAGACCTGCAGCGCGGGTTTTGGGGTCCCATCGGGACGCAAGACACCCGAATGCGGGTAGCGGTGAGCCAGCGAGTCTCCAAATGAATTCAGGAAGACTCCGGTCACAGCTGGCTTGGCGGCGATCATCGGCACGAACTCTTCCAGCCAAGCGGCCTGGGCTTCTTCGTTCCAGGTCATCCGCCATGTCCCATTCTTGACATCACAGCCACCGTAAGCCGCTGGATCGGGGCCAATCGCTGAAGGACAAGCGAGCACGACATGCAGTTGAATCCCGAGCAGGCTCCAGAGATCGATCAGTCGTGAGACAGCCAGTCGCGTGCGGGTCAGCGATCCGGGCGGACCGTATCCCATGGCGATTTCGAGAGTGACCCCCGACAAACCGAGATGCGATCGGAGTAGTGCGTCGACGAGTTGGAATGGCGAGAGACGGTGATTCCCCTGGGCCATGTATTCGCCCCACGGCTGGCCGACTCGGACGAAGAATTGCGAGTCGCTGTCGGTTCGCAATGCGGTTTCCATGGCTCTGGCAATGACGGCCAGTCGATGCTCCTCTGACAGTTGCAGAGCCCCGCCGAGGTTGCCGTAGGCCGCTACTTCCCAGATGCGGATGCGTCCGGTGTAACGATTGATCGCCGTTTCGACGAAATCGCACACGAAACTGGGCAGGTTAAGGATGTCGCCCGCCCAGGGAGCCAGCCACTTCGGGAGTCCACCGGCAGTAAAGTCGAGCAGCGGACCGCCGATAATCGCCATGCGGGGGTCGATGCAGCGATCGATCAAATGATCGAGTAGATCCCACTGATAGACGCCCTCTTCCGGCTCGATCCACCTCCACTCGATGGGGACACGCGCAGAACTGAATGTTCCCACAAAATCATTGCGCGCGTTGAGTGCCGTCGCGTCCAGCGTGCAACCCAACAGTGAGGGAGCTGCCGAGAGGTTGGCACGATTGCCAGATGTCCGCTGGAGGACGTAGCTCTCCATCAATAGGTCGGATGCACTCAGTGTGTTTTTCAGGCCGGAGAGAACGATCGGATTGCAGGTGACGGAATCATTTTGTGTTCCACAAGCTGCGGCCAGGAACTGGAACGCCTGCTTTTGCGTCGTGCGAAAGCGATCCGGAATTGTCATCCGGGCCTGTTCCCAAGCGGAAGTCTGGTCGCGGACCTCACCGAGCGAGCCACGCAGCAGTTCCACTCCCAGGTGGTAGGGCCTCTCTCGCTCGGGGAGCGAGGTCGTCGACAGGACCGTTTGCCCACAGTCTGGAATCTGGACTGCAATGTGAGAGGTCGCGCTCTCGGAACTCTGCCGGAAGAGACTGAGCACGCCGTCGCGGACCTCAGATCGGGTGATGTGAACTCGGCCATCTGCACCCGTGATGTACGCAGTGGGAGACGAACCCGATGGAATCAGGCTGGGGGGCTCGATGCGAAAACGAAGGACGCCCATGCGATCCCTGACAGGAGAATCAAACCGACGAGCAACGCAAAAACAAATGACAACAGGAAGATCACTTGGAACATGAATCAGTCGGAGTGTATTCATGTCCACAACTTACGGCAACGCTTCGTGCGGGACGACTGCATCGCGGTTCGGAGTTGCGGTTGTGTGGGCTTACTCCAGCGGATTCGATTTCATGAATTCGGCCATTCGCTGGCTCATTTCCTCGGGCGTGACATCCTCAATATGCGTCGCGATATTCCAGGTGTGCCCGAAGGGATCGGCCAGCATTCCGGAACGATCCCCATAAAACTGGTCGACCATCGGCCGCAACAGCGTGGCTCCCGCCATCAGCGCCCGGTCAAACAGTTCATCAGCATCGGTCACGTAGATCATCAGGCTGACAGGAGTTCCCCCAAGTGCCTCCGGGCTGCGAAACCCCAAGTCGGGGAACTCCTCCGAAAGCATGACATGCGAGTTACCAATCAGGATCTCGGCGTGACCAATCACCCCTGGTTGCATCTCCAGCCGCATGACCTCGGTGGCTCCAAAGGCGGTTTTGTAAAACTCAATGGCTTTCGCGGCCCCTCGGACCACCAGATAAGGGGTGACTGAGTGAAAGCCTGTGGGAATTGGAGAAACGCTCATGGCAGGGCCTCGCGAGGAACATTGGAATGGGTGCGAGAGGGTATCAGAGACGAATCCCCGTCCATAGAGACAGCCTTGATGGAGGTTTGCAGTACGCACGATGCATCCGCCTCGGACGGACCGCATTGATTCCCGTGCGATTGCCATCTATCTTGCAATTCGTTGATCACCCATTCGTTGCTCCAGTGACCCCTATGACGTTTCGCGACCTTGAAATCATTTGTGAAGACGGCCCCGTAATCGCTGTCAACAAGCCTCCGGGGCTGATCTCGCAGGGAGCACCGGCTGGGGTTCCGAGCCTGATCGGGCTGGTGAAGGACTATTTGAAGGACAAGTACAACAAGCCTGGTGAGGTCTACCTCGGAGTTCCCCACCGCATCGACCGCCCTGTGTCAGGAGTTGTCGTGTTTTCAAGAAACTCGAAGTGCGCCGCGAGGCTGGCCGAGCAGTTCGCGAAACGCGAGGTCCGCAAAACCTACCTGGCTGTGCTCGAATGCCCGCCGACAGAAGTGTCCGGGACGCTGAACGACTGGCTCTATCGGATTCCCAATGAACCCCGCGTGATCGTCTGCGGAGCGGACCATCCCGATGCCAAGCAGGCTGTCCTGCACTACAAAATACTGAAAAAAGCCAAGGGCAAGGCACTCGTCGAGATAGACCTGGGCACGGGACGTATGCACCAGATCCGCATCCAGTTTGGCAGCCGCGGCTGGCCCATCATTGGAGATGACCAGTACGGTGCCACCGCCAGCTTCCCCGGTTCGCACCGCGACGTCACTCGCGAAAGTCCCATCGCCCTGCACGCCGCTCGGCTGATCATTCAACACCCGGTGCGGTACGAACCCCTGCCGATTCTGGCCCCCATTCCTCGCACGTGGAACGAGTTCGGTTTCGGGGTGGTCAAGCTCGATGATGGGCTGAATGATGCGCCGCGGCGCCCCGATTGCATCAGTGACGTGGGCGATGAGGGTTGAGATTAGGTTCAATTTTGAGTGTCAACATTTATCCTCACTGGGGGGAGCTGTCGAATCGCCCCTCTGCGACATACAGATCGCAATTCTCGTACTGATTGACAGATTGCAGAGTCTCCAGCGGCACCGGGTGGATCTCCTTGGAGTGAGCCTGAAGCTCGAAGCCCAATTGCTGTCGCCAGAGACCTTGGTAGGCATTATCACTCCAGCCGTGTGGGGAATTGGGCGCCGGAGGCAGGTCGATCACTGGATCTCCTGGTCGGGGGAGTTGTACATGCCCCAACACGAAGACTCGACCGCCACGCTGGAGCGTCTCGCGAACCCGTGAGAGTTCTGCCGCGATGGAATTCTTGCTCATCATGGCTGCTTTCACAGCGCGGTAGCCGTCCGCATGAATCACGGTGCCCGGCACCTCGGTCGTGTTCACCATCGGCAAGCTGATCCACGGTGCGGAGCCGTGATAGTAGCGCTGGAGCGGGATACCGAAATACCACGGCTGGGCAATGACCAGATCCTGCTCTGTCGCAATTGCCGCAATGGCCTTGGCCGCCAGATCGACATTGGTCAGGCGAACATTCGCAGCTCTCCATGTCGCCGGGAAGAGAATAGCCCCCAGTAACATCGCAGTCCCAAGACGAAATATCGGTGACTCAGGACGAGGCGTCCAAGTCGCAATCATGTTATCAAGACAAAAAGCCCACAGTGCCAGGATGGGGAGATAGTACCAGTCGGTTGTTGGGACATTCAGGAACTTCAAATAGAGCAAAACGAGAAGCGTACCGCAGACGAGCAGTAACAACTCAAATGCTCCCGTGGGACCGCTGGAACCTGTGGCAGTTGGGTTCGGCGATTCTGTGGATCGATTGAATCTGCGTTTGACGCCAAAGGCGGCTGCGAAACAGAGTAGGCCCCATGCGAGCATCGGTAACGGCCCGCCACTTTCGAATGCGTCCCTCATCCGCAGCAAGTACCATGACATCGGGAATTCTTGTCGCACGACCACGACCCAGTCGCTTGTCCAACTCGGCAGCAGCACCAGAATGTAATAACTAACTGTCGCAGCGCAGAATACCCCGTTGGCCATCAAGAACAGAAACGCTCGCCAGCGTTTCTCACTCACACAGATGATGCCCGCGGACAGGCTGCCAGCGAGCAGAAGAAATGAATTGGCGTACGCCGTCTGGACCGCAACGACTGACGCGATCACAAGTACCACTCCCGCCCGGATGGACGGACGCAATAGCCATCGCTGCATCGATCCCAGCATCCAGAACTGCGCAGCTGCCCCTAGGGCGTAGCCTCGCACTTCAGTCCCAAACGTGATCACGACGGGGCTCATTCCGAACAGGATCAATGTCGTCCACGGGACCGCGCGTGACCGGCCTTGGGCCGCCCAGAGACCAGCGCCCAGCATCAGGAGACTACAGAACAATCCGGCCAACCGCATGCTGCCATCGTCTGAATTCCCACAGACGAATACCCACCCTCGAAGAAACGCAATCCATAAGATCGGGAACGAGTCCTGCCACATGGGGAACAGGGGATTCCGTGCCACATCGACGCTATGGACTTCATCTCGCCACAACCCGCCAACATGCGAGACAAAATGAATTCGCAATACGATCAACCCGACGATCACGATGGCACAGGCCAACCATTCGTAGCGGATCATCGTCCAGCGAGAACCCTGACCAGGTGAATGGATGCCCGCACTCACGGGGGCAGGTGACATCGGGGGGCTGCTCATCTTTGCCTTTCAGGCTCGGTCCGAGCCTCGCGGATGGCTCAGTCCCTGCATGGTGAATTCAGTCTGCGTATTGCAGTTCGGCGACCGTCGTTGAGCGACCAATCACTTCGACTGGCTCCCCGTCGAATGACTGACTAGGGCAACGGGTGAGGGATGCAGTCTCGGGTCACCCCCGATTCGACGCCACCAATCCAAGTGACTTATCGACTCAGTAAGTAACTCAGCTGTCCCACGATCGCCTGCTCCAGCGGGTAGTCCCGGCCAGCCCACATCCATCCCGAGGGGGCGGATTGTCCGACGACCAGATTCAGGTCGCGATCCAGTGGCTTGTTGTCGAGGAATGTCGCTCCCCCGGCGGAGTTGGCAGCGACACCGGGCAAGTCTTCGAATTCCTTGTAGGCCTCGACGCTGACCGTGTAGCCGGTCTGTTGTTGACTGGGGACTAACGTCACCACGACGCGGCGGCGGACCGATTGCAATGTGCTTTCCAGACGACTTGTGAAGCCGACGGAGTCTTTGTGCCATGGCTCAAAGAGGCTGGCTCCGACTTTGTAGTCGGTTTCAATCTTCCGCGTCTGCCGATTCTCCGAGAGGATGGGGAATTGGAAATCTTCCAGAGTTTCCACCATTCTATCCCACACCAAATCCTCGTTCGTGGTCTGCACAACCAAGGGATTAGGAGCCCGGACCGGCACCACTCCTGCGGAGCGAATCGACGAAAATCCCCCGGCACAGCCCGCACAGAGCGAGGCGCAGAGTATCCCAGCGATGAGGTGGAGGCGATTCATCGGTCGTGAGGAGGGCCGTGAGATGTCGAGACAGAGGGGTTGGGAGTTTCTCATGACACCCCTCTTTCCGGCAAGATCACTTTTCGCAGCTATTCTGAGTACAGGAGTTCTCGTCAGTTCGCGACTGAGACACCGGAGTTGGACGGTCCCATGGGCCCGTCCCACGGAATGCGAGTCGCGGAGCGACATCGCCTACGAGCCGGACTTCTCCAAATACTTCCGAAAGCACTTCAGCGTCTCTGAACTCACGTGATGCTCAATCCCCTCCGCATCATCGGCCGCAGTGGCCGCCGAGACGCCGATGGCCAAGAGGAACTGGTAGACGATTTGGTGCCGCTTCTGAGACTCGGCAGCCATGCGGGCTCCGGCCTCGGTCAGCGTCATCGGCCCATACGGCTGGGTGATCACCAACCCCTCTTTTGCCAGACGTGCCACCGTCTTGGTGACCGTGACATGACTAATCCCGAAGCGCGTCGCCAAATCAACGACGCGGCAACGCCCCTGCTCTTCGATGAGCGTGGCGATCGCTTCGACGTAATCCTCAGCCGTTTCCGAGGCATGGTCCTTGCGGATACGGGAGTGGCTGAGCGCTGGCGGCTTGGACTTCATGAAACATGGGGCGTGCATTGTCTCACGACTATCACTTCGCACCGGCGAATTGGCGTGTGACATACGGTGTTCATCGAACTCGGAATCGTACTGCACCAAGACCGGATTTCACAGGAAACCCAAGGTCTTTTGGAATTGGACATCGCCACTTTCCAGAAACGGTGAGTGGCGGGGTCAGGAGGCTTTGCGCATGGCCCCGGCGTGGGAATCGTCCCAGCTGCTCGCTTCACTGGCCCACGCACTGGCCCCTCGCCCCCAAGCCTCGTCGTTCGCAGTCAACCCCGGTCGGGGCCATCCGCAAAGCCTTCTGACCCCCGCCACCCGTCCGATTTTCCTATCAATAGAAGAGTCTCTGATCTGGCAAGCGACATTCATCGAAACCGCAGTGAGAGTCCCACGCCCCCGAAGAAATCGGCTGCGGCATCGTTGAGGCCGGTGCCTAGGCGAACATCAAATTGGATGTCACTGGTCGGCTGCCAGGTGAGGCCGCCGTTCAAATAATGCTCGGAGGCCACGCCGGAGGATTGATCCGGGAAGAGTGCGAACCACTCGGTGTAGAAGCCGACATCTTCGGCCACCGCCAGCCCAACCGTCCATGACTGCGCCCACTCGATGTATGTGTCATCGCCATCCACTGCCCGATTGACTTGAGTGCTCCCAGCGGTCGAAACGAAATCGGTGACATCCCAGCCGTACAGCACATTGCATCCGGGCAAAGTGTGGTCGGTGGTGAAGTTCGAGGTTCCCGTGGGGACCGTCATTTGCGGCACAATCGCCAGTTCGGGAAGCCAGTCCGACTGCGAGGTCAGTCCCAGCTTGACGCCCAAATACAAATCCTCCACTCCCGATTCGCGACTCCCCGCACCACCCCCATCGGTGATTTGGCTGACTGGGGCCAAGGCGGCTCGCAACTCCAGCCAATCGGCATAGACACCCACTCGTAACAGCGGCTCGCCCCACGAATGACCACGCAGGTTTTCATCGGCGTTTCTCGTGTAGGTGTAACCCATCTCAATCTGGCCGATGCCCGCTCCGACGGTCGTGCTGGACTCCGTGAAGTCGGGGCGGTCGGTCGCAATTGGCTCGGGCTCGGCATTAGGATCGCTGGTCTCCGCTTCTCCCCAAGCTCCAAACAGGGGGCCGCTGCGAAACTCTTCATCGTCCACAATTTCAAATAAATTGTCCGTGCGATCCCGCCAGGCGTCACGACGTTGACCTCGCAGGCGAGATTGCCCGCTGGCTTCCCCCACAAGCAGAGAGACACCACACAGCAGCATGAATGCGAAAAGGAGGCGGACCATGTGAAAAAGCCAGCTGGGCACCTCGCATTGCAACAGCACCAGCAAGAACTGCCGATTGACCGTGAGACAGAGGCTTACATTGCATATCGGGCGAGCGGGGCACTCAGCCAGACGCTATTCATGACGCCATTCTTGTTTTGTAGCACATGCTACACTTTGTGCGAGACACAGCGTTCGTACTCGGCCAGAGCAGAATCAATTCCGCGCTACGAATTTCAGTCGCCCGACTGTGGCGTCTGGGCATGTTGAAAACTGGTCAGCGAGACCAGCTGCGGCTCGGTCTGCATCCGCACCGAAGCGGGCACACTCGGGACAGGCAGAGCGGGTAACTCCTTCAACCCGAACAGCGTGGTCCGCGCCGCCGCCCACAGACCGCGCCACGAGTTGAACGTCTCATGCACGGCGGTCGGCTCATGTCCACAGTGGACCATGCAGTTCTGGCACTTGCTGTTGCCGCTCTGGCGGCCGTAGTTCTCCCAGATCGTGTCTGACATCAGTTCCTTGAATGTCGAAACATACCCTTCCTGGATCAGATAGCACGGCTTCTGCCAGCCGAAGATGTTGTAAGTCGGGTTCCCCCACGGCGTGCATTCCAGCTCGTAGTTCCCGCGCAGGAACTCCAGAAAGACCGGCGACTGGTTGAACACCCAGCTGCGTTTGACGTTGTGGAGCAGTCGGCGAAAGAGCGACTCGGTCTGCTCGCGAATGAGGAAATGTTCCTGGTCCGGTGCCTTCTCGTACTGGTAACCGGGGGAGATCATCATCCCCTCGACGCCGATTTCGGTCAGCGTGTCGAACATCTCTCGCAGCCGCTCGGGGTCGGCGTTGTTGAACAGCGTGGTGTTAGTGGTGACCCGAAAACCCTTGGCGACGGCGGCCTTGATCGCCGAGATCGCGATGTCGTAGATCCCCTCGCGGCAGACTGCTTCGTCGTGCTCGTGCCGCGGTCCGTCGAGGTGGATCGAGAACGTCAGGTACTTCGTCGGCTCATATTTGTGGAGGTGCTTTTCCAGCAGGATCGCATTCGTGCAGAGGTACACATACTTCTTTCGAGCGACCAGCCCACGCACGATCTCGTCCATCTGCGGATGCAGCAATGGCTCGCCGCCGGGGATGGAAACGATCGGAGCCCCGCACTCATCGACCGCCTGGAAGCACTGCTCCGGCGTCAGATTCTGCTTGAGGATCTCCCCCGGATACTGAATCTTACCGCACCCGGCACACGCCAGATTACAGCGAAACAGCGGTTCCAGCATCGTCACCAGCGGATAGCGTTTCACCCCGCGCAGCCGCTGACCCAGCACATACTTGGCAACCGTCCACATCTGCGAAACCGGGACACCCATGGCACTCTTTGCTCTCGGGGAGACTGTTCAATCCCCGGTCACGACATCCACTCAGACGTTGCTGACCGAAGTTTACTGATGTTTCGTAACAGGTTTCCCCCACGGCGTCATCCCCGGAATACCGTTTTGCCGCGACGCGAAGTCCCCGAAGCGGAGCGATATCGCCTCGAGCTTGTCGTTATATTGACGGTGAACGATGATCGGATCCCCTTGACATCCAGTCTGGGGCGGCCAGAAGCGCTCATCATCCCGACTGCCTCGAAGAGGCCTTCTAGCGAAGCTTTCCTTGAGAGGCGTAATTCACCGTCTTGATCGAGGGTAACCAACACTGACTTTGGCGAGATTGACGATGACGCACGCCATGATCAGGTTCGCCATCATTGTTAGCTTGTTCGCTCTGACAGCGTGCAGCATGAGTGACGCTCCACAGAGTTCGGTTTACGAGGTTAGAGGCAGCACCACAGAGCGAGTCGCGGGCGTATCGGCCATCATCACCAAGCACAAATCGCCACAGACTGCCATTCTCGATGCTTACTTCGTCGAGGAGCAGACCGGTGACGGTGTTTTAGGTCCGTCAGATTTTCGGGCGTTCTGCACCCTAGTAATAGCGTCTGAAGATGTTTCACAGTGGACTCGGATTCTTACGCCACTCGAAGCTATGACGGAATACAATGCACCAGCACAACTTCGTGATTGGTGGATTGGTCGTGACACTTTTGCTTCGCTCCAGTTTTACAAGCCGAACATTCTGACCGGGAGAGTGAACGGTTGGATTGGAGTCTCACAGCAGACTGGACGCATTTACTTTTATACTTTTACGATGTGATGACTCAAACGTGGTCTGACCATGCATTGCGGCGATCCCGGCCAACGCGCCGCGGCATGGTCGCACTCTCTGAAGCTGAGCGAAGGTCGTGGTCTTCTCTGCACTCGCCACTCCCTTCCTCAAAGCCGTCAGGGAGTGCCACCCAAAATTACACGTGGTCAAAATTCGGGGCTTCCCCGGTCTAGCCACCCGTCCGCTCGCTGGGGTTTGAAACCAGGCCCTACATCGCCGCGCGGCGTCCGGCTTTGTCTCGCTCAATATGCTCCATCCCGCAACCGCCGGCGGTGGGCAGAAGCTTGCTCGGGCTGCACAGGCCGTCGGGGTTGAAGACTTTGCGGATGTCGCTCATTACGTCGATGTCGACGCGAGTGAACAGGTAGTGGCGGTGCTCGTCCGGGGCGTGCCCGTGTGGGACTTCTCCCTCGGCGGGAGGGCACATGAAGCTGATCTTTTCGACGCCGATCCCATGTTCGCCGGTCACGCTGCCGCCGAGTTCGATGCACTTGGAGAGGATCGCATCGCCCGCCTGGATCACCCGCTGGACCTGGGCTTGATCGCGCTCATCGAACAGCAGAATCGGGTGGATGTTCCCGTCGCCCGCGTGGAAGACGTTCACGATCCGAATCTTGTACTTGTCGCTCGTCTCTAAAATGAAGTCGAGAATCTCCGGCAGTTTCGTCCGGGGGACCACTCCGTCCTGGGTACAGTAGCTCGGGGACAGGCGACCGATCGCGCCGAAGGCTTGCTTGCGGCACTTCCACAACAACGCCCGCTCCTCCGGTGAGTTGGCCATGCGGACCTCACGGGCGCCATTGGCTTGGCACAGGTCGACGATCCGCTTCGCCTCGCCATCGACTGCCACTTCGAGCCCGTCGACCTCGATCAGCAGCACCGCTCCCGCATCGAGCGGAAACCCGAAATGGAACGCCGCCTCCAATGCCTCGATGATCCCGTTGTCCATCATCTCGAGCGCAGCTGGGACGATCCCGGCCCCGATGATGGCGGAGATCGCCTCGGTCGCGCTGCGGACGGTGTCGAACACGCCCAGCATCGTGCGGTAGGCGACCGGGTCACGACTGAGCCGGACCCAAATCTTGGTCACGACGCCAAATGTGCCTTCGCTGCCCACGAACAGCCCCGTCAGGTCGTACCCCGGTGTGTCCTCGCACGGGCTCCCGAACTGCACACGCTCTCCGGTCGGCAAGACGACCTCAGCGGCCAGGATGTGGTTGACGGTCACGCCGTACTTCAGCGTATGCGGCCCACCGGAGTTGGTGGCCACGTTGCCGCCAATCGTGCAAGCCCCCTGCGATGACGGATCGGGAGCGTAGTGATACCCGCTCCCCTTGAGGTGATTGGTCAGGTGCACATTCACCAGCCCCGGTTCGACGATGGCGTACCGGTCTCGCAGATTGACCTCAATGATCTTCCGCATCCGGGTCAAGCAAATCATCACCCCGCCGCCCACCGCCAGTGTCCCCCCCGCCAAGCTCGTCCCGGCCCCGCGCGGCACGAACGGCACTTTGTGCTCTCGGCAAACCTTCACGATCTGCTCGACCTGCTCAGCTGTGGTCGGGAAGACAACGAGATCCGGCATCTTCTTCTCAACGATGTAACCATCGCACTCGTAGACGAGCCGCTCGTCCGCTTCGGAGAGGAGATTGGCATCGCCAACGATTTGTCGGAGCTGGGCAAGGAGATCAGGCATGAACGTGGTCAGAGTGAAGAGCGAGCGGCAGATATGAGTCTGCCGAGAATCAACATGGTTAGTTTAACGAACCTTCCAGCGCCACCCAACTGCTGGCGAGCTGAGGGGAACGCAGGGGGATGAAGCTTAGTTCTCTCCTTCGAAGCGCCCCTGTCAATCCTCTGGTGACTTCGCAACCCAGACGCTTAATCAGCGTCCGGGCCACCCGGCCGTAGCGGAAGTCGTCAGACTTTCGCCG
>JAYWHX010000143.1:0-34543 GCA_043777375.1 Planctomycetota bacterium
TGAGGTGCTGTCGGTTTGACGGACAGTCCAACTCCTTATTCTCTTCCGGTTGTGGAACCGGTCTGGTGGAGTTCGAACTGGTGGGGTGAGAGGTAGTCGAGTGAGCTGTGTTTGCGTTCGAGGTTGTAGTAGGCGAGGTAGTCGCCGATGTCGCGGCGCGCTGCGGGGACATGATCGTATCGGGTCATTTCGAGTTCGGTCTTGAGGGTTCCAAACCCACTTTCGGCGAATGCGTTGTCATAGCAGTTGTCCGCGCGGCTCATGCTTTGAGCGATCTCTGCTCGTCTGAGTACGGCTCGATAGCGAGTACTCGCGTACTGGCCACCGCGATCGGTGTGGTGGATCTGGCCCGGCGGCGGTTGGCGTTCTTGGATCGCCTGACGCAGCACGGGAAGCACGAGGTCTTCGGTCATGTGATCGGCCAGGTTCCAGCCGATGATGCGCCGGGAGAAGCGGTCCATGAGGGTCGCCAGATAGCAAAACTCACTTCCTTGAAGAGGGATGTATGATCAATAACTACCGCCTGCGGCCTGCATCCTCCCTCATCGGTCGGCGGCCTCAGTTGCTTGTCTCCGACCCACAATTGATGCAGCCCAGTCAGCTCCGGCATCTCCAAGAGAAGATTCGGACTGTAGCCCAAGGAGTGCCCGCTCTCGGTGGTCTTGGGGACAAAGCTCTGGGGCTGAATTGCCACGAGATGTTGATTCCGCATGAGTTTTCCCACGCGCCGCGAGCCACATGCATATTCCATGTCAGCCAGATCCATCACGATGCGCCGCGCTCCGTAACGTCGTTTGTGCTTCCAAAAGATGTCATGCACCAGGGGTGACAACTCCGCATCGCGTTCTTCTCGCACCGAGGGATCGCGCGCGAGCCAGGCATGATACGCCGAGCGACTGACCTCCAGGACATCACACACCGCGCTCACCGCTTGACCCTCTCGAACAGTGATCGCTTCGATCGCCGCATACACATCGGTCACTCGCTGCGGCCGATAATGACCAACGCTTTTTTTAAGATGTCGCGCTCACGAGTCACTCGCGCCGGATCGACTTCCAGTTCATGCACCCGCGCCTCAAGCGACTCCGCCATCGGCCCCGACGCCTTCAGCTGCGCCGCCTTCCACCGATACAAAACGTTCGAACTCGCCAGCCCTAACCGCTCCGCCACCGAGCTCGCCGCATGCCCATCCAAGAGCATCGCGACCGCCTCACGCCGGAACTCCTCCGTGAACACCCGCCGCGTTCGCTTGTCCTTGAGAGCCTTCGCCCCCACGTTCTTGGCCGAGCGCTGATCCAACGTCTTGACGATCTTCCGAGGCATCCAAGTCTCCTGGCTGGAACCACCAGTCTAAGGAGTTGGACTGTCCATCAAACCGACAGCACCTCACACAGCCTGAAGGCTGGACTCCAACAGGAGAAATGATGACGACGTACTATGGAGACCGACAACACTACCGTTGGCGACAAATGACCGATGAACAACGAGCGGTCACGATGAACTATCGGAGGCAGCATCGGCTTCCCAAACACAGTCCTGCACACTACGACAGTGAGTCAGGGCTCTACCTTGTGACTGCCGCATGTTTTGAACACCACCCGATTATTGGACAATCGATGGAGAGAATGGTGGATTTTGAGAGGTTGCTCTTGGAAACATGTGTGGCCAATGAATGGCATGTGTTTGCTTGGGTCATCCTTCCGAACCACTATCACCTACTCCTGCGAGCTCGCGATGCCAAGGCGATGATTCGAAGTCTCGGATCTCTTCATGGTCGGACTTCGCATCAGTGGAATGGAGAGGAGGACCGCCGCGGTCGGAAGGTCTGGTTTAATTCCATGGAGACAGGAATTCGGTCGGAACGGCACTTCTGGGCGTCGCTACTCTATGTCTTAAACAATGCCGTCAAACATCGGTACGTCACTCGCTGGCAAGATTGGCCGTTCTGCAACGCAAGTGACTGGCTAGAGACGATTGGACGTGAGCGGGCACTCATGATGTGGAAAGAGTACCCCATCCACGATTTCGGCAAAGATTGGGATCTGCCCGACCTCTAGTTGGAGTTCAGTCTTGAGGCTGCTCTTCGGGCGGTAAACAGAGGCAGCCTAAGGGCTGGACTCCAACGGATCAATCGGGAGTTCGTTTTTGCTGCTCGCGGGCCAGCCAGATTCCTAACCCGCCAAACAGCACGGCGATCGGGGCCCCGATCCACAGAGCAACGACGGGGGGCCAGTCGCGTCCAGAGACCAAACTGCTGAACGAGCTGCCGATCGAGTCGCCACCACGAGCGACCACCGTGTCGATGAAGGTCTTCGCCTTGTATTTCTGAGACCGCGTGACGACTGTAAACAACAGTTCGCGAGCGGGCTTGGCCAGGCCGTACTCCGTCGCACGGCGGACAACCAGCACAGCTGCAATGGCATAAACCGAGGGCCACATCGTCAGCAATGGAGCCGCCACCAGACCGATCAATGGAAGCAGCAACAATGGCCATCTCAATCCTCCCCAACTCAGCAAGGGAGCGGCCACCGCCAGTTCAAACACCAGTGTCAGGACGTTCGTCGCCAGGTCGGTGTTCGCGAAGAAGCTGCGACGAGCGGCTTCATCGGGGATGGCAGTCTGGATGGCAGCTGCCTGATGCACATAGAGCAGCGAGCCGAGCACACTCCCGAGAAGCATGTAGCCCGCGATGCAGAGCAGGTAGCGTGTGCTGATGGTCTCGATCAGGCCCGACAGGATCGAGTCGTCCGAGGTTGCTGGCTCGGGGACCAGCGGATCAATCTCTGCCTCGCGAGTGGGGACTCCCAGCAGAAAAAGAGGGACGATGACGAACAGTCCAGCTGACAGTAATAGGGTCGCGGACGAAGACAGTCGACTGGCCAGCAGACTCGCCGAGAGTGGTCCCAGCATGGCCCCAGCGGAGCCTCCAGCGGCGATGATCCCGAACGTCCGGCGGCTGGTCGTGGGGGAGAAGCTGTCGACCATGACGCTCCAGAAGAGCGAGACCATCATGTAATTAAAGACACTGACCCAGACGAAGAAAGCGATTGACACCCAGCGAGGTGGGTCCGCGTTCTGCAGCAATCCCGAGAACAGGACGAGCGACCCGGCAATACTGGTCATCAAAACGCCGGGCAGCCACCGCTTGGAGCAGACCCGCACCAGCATCCCCCACAGCGGAGTGACCACCAGCAGTGAGACGAACGTGTAGAGGAACAGGGCATTCATGCCACCCGCACCGAGCCGACTGCCGTGGACCTCGCGAATCGGGCGAATCAAGAAGTAGCTGAACAGCAACAATCCCAGCCCCAGCGCACTCCAGAGCGTGGCCCATAGGTCGCGCGAGCCGAGTGGTCCGAGAATCACCTGCCAGCGCGACAGCAGGTTGTCTTTCAGACTTTGGAGGCTCATGCGGAACCTGCATGGGCGCTGACGCGGAACATGTGCCCGTCCGGGTGGCGGAGATGAAACTCTCGCACGCCCCACGGCTCGTTGGTCGGCGGATGTGTGATGAGCAGGTCTGCCTCAACGGCCCGTGTATGCAGCTCATCCACTTCGGCGATGGACTCCATCCACCATGACATCCAGACGCCATCTGTTGCATCGTCACCCGGGTACTTGGGCATGATGGTGCCCCGTGAACCCTGGGCACCGCAACAGAGGAAGATCTCGATCTGACCGGAACAGACGCTGCCAAACGTCGCTGGCCCCTGCGGATTCGAGGCGAGCGCATGCAGTCCGCTCCCGATAAACCCGCCCGAATTCCAGCTGAACCCGCGCTGCCAACCGAGGGATTCGAACCAGACAAAACTCTGGCCGATGTCTGAGACATTCAAGATGGGGGTGATGCTTTGGATGGGCATGGCCGTGTTCTCGCTTCGAGTGGATCGGTCGCGATGTGACAGTGCTAGTTCGCGGTCCAGTAGTCAAACACGATGACCTTTTCTCGCCGTCCTTTGACGACCGTGACATAGGCATCGTGGGCGGGGTGTTTCAGGTAAGTCGCCCGTCCAGCCTCGTCTTTGAACGTGACCACGAACACATGCGTGAAGCCTTCGGATTTCATTTCCTGGCTGACGTTGGTGCCATGTTCGTAGCCAATGACCGCGTCGATCTGCGGGATCATCTTCCCGAAGGCGTCGACGACTTCTTCGACTTGAGCGGGAGGGAGATCGTCCTTGAACTTGTACATCACAATGTGCTTGAGAACCTGGGTCGGCTCATCGGCAGCGTGAGTCGTGGGACTGGCCATGAGGAGAGTGAATAGGGCGAGGGTGAGTGTGAGGAATTGCATGTGGTGGACCATTGGGAGTTGAAGGACAGCTCAGGAGTTGCAATACGTGGGCTTTGAGTGACGACTGATAACTTACACGATTAACCGGCTCGTCCAGCCGACGAGTTGTTGGAAGAACTGTGCATACAAATTGCCGACCTCCACATCACCGGCTCCGGGGCCTTGCGCCTTCACCCGCTCTGGCCCCCAATCGACCAGCGGCCCCACCCAGTGCGGGGCAACATCGGTGGCGAGGGCAGCGACTCGACCTTGGCCGTGCGAACCGATGACCAGTAGTGGGTCTTCGCCCACCTCGACGAGAACCGGTTCCGCAGCCGGTGTGGCAGTGTTGAACGAGACCGAATATCGCATCACGTGGAGAATTGTCTCCGCACCCTCGCGAGGGACGAATCGGTTGTATCCTCCAATCAGCGGCGGGCGGTCATCCCAGGGCAGTCCTCGAGCAATCGGGTGCAGATGATATTCCGCACGCACAAACGCGGGATGATCGCAGTTCAGGCGGTCGTCACAATTCGCGATCTCGACCGGCAGGATCTCCGCGACGGGCGTTCCGTCCCAGTCACCGCCCAACCCGTGATACGACTCCCAGCCGCCAATCATCAGCAGACCGGCTCCCTGTGCGACATGCTCTACCAGCTTTTGTTGCAGCGCGGTCGGCAGTCGCACCGCCATGTAGTCACTGAGAATGTAGGCTCGATAAGGTTTCTCAAACAGCGAGTCATCCGCTGTTTGATCACTCGGAGCATAGTCGTACGTCCAGCCGCTCGAATGCAGCACTCCGGCCAGGTAAGCCGCAGCTGTGGTGAGTGACGTATCTCCGAGATAGAGGATGTCAGCCATGTTGGTGAGTGGTGTCCTGCTGTCGAATCGGGGTCAATTCACGGGAGCTGCGACTTCCAGGAGGTCGACGGCGGGGTGGCTGTCGCAGAAGATGGTCGCCATGCGTCCATAGACCGGGGATGCGTCTTTGAGTTGCAGATGCCTGCGTAGTGCGGGACCGGGAATGATTTTGAGAATCGCCCCGAGATCGATGTGACGCAGAACGTTGTGCCGGATCAGGACCCGCCCCAGCGGTAGCACCTTGGCGAGGATTTCGGCCTTCACAGCTGGGGTCACATAGGTGAAATCGAACCGCACCAGACCGAACTGAACGACTTGGTTCGTGCCTGATTTGGTGAGCAAAATTTCACGGTGATAAAGCGGAGATAGCAATTCTTCGAACGCCACATGCACATCGACGCCACACTGATGGAATTGCTCCATCGTGACCGTCATGTGGTGGTCATGAACCAGCATCGTCTTGTAGGGTTCCGGCGTGGTCGAGGCGGGGATGTGTTCGACTTTTTCAAACAGCTGATCGCCATCGGGAAATACGGCTGCCAGAGCGCGGAGTTCGTCAAGCGGGTTCACAGACGGGGCTCCAATTCTCAAGCTCGGGGGGTTGTGGTTTCGGGGATCAAGGGGGATGACTTGCCGGTTTCACTGGGGTCTGACGGGACCATCGGGTTGAACCGGCGGAACAGGTTCATCCTGATCGGGAGCTGAGGTGCCGGTGTCTGTGTCGCCCTCCCATTTGAGGCGGAAGTCTTGCCCACTGAGCCGAAGCAGCATCGCGCCGCTGGGCTGCCGAGTCCATCCGTCACCCGATCTGGAGCCCAGCATTTCCTGATTCAGCACGGGGTCACCGGTGCGGCGATTCAGTAAGACGAGTGTGGTGTACGAACTCTTGACCGAGGGGGCAGATTCTCGCTGTCGTCGGGCGATATAGGCCAGCAGTCCACTTCCCGCAGGCACATTCGCGTGAAACAGCTGCTGTTCCATCGGGCGTGACCAGAGAATCTGTCCAGTGCGACGTTCGAGAGCCACGACCAGTCCGTTAACGAGAGTGATGCTTCCGTTCTTGGAACTGATCTCCTCCATAATCGGATCCTGCCCCGGAGACATCGGGTGCCACATATGGACATACATCCGCTCTTCGTCAATGTGGACTGTGAATTCCGCCGGAGCGACGGACTGCGCCGGGAGAGCGGCGGCCCACAACGTCTGGCCCGTTTGATGATCGAGCAACTGGAGGGTTCCGCCCGGCTGCAGAAACGCGAGATCAGAACCGTTGACGGGTGCCCACAGAGTGCCTGTCGGGAACGTCTGAGTCCAGACCTCTTTGTCAGAGACCGGATCGTACATGGCCCATGTCAGGCGTTCCGGGCGAGTCGCATCGGCCTTCTCGGTGCGAGACACCAGGACCAATCGTCCCCAGTCGCATCGTTTGCGGTCGACTCGCCCGGGTGGCATGCGACGTTCCGCCAGCTGGGCTCCGTCGGCGGTGCGATAGACAAGAAGTCGATCCTGCTGAGGAGGGACTAGAACGACAAAGTCCGAGTCCCCGAGAATTTCTGAACCCGCTGGTGTGCCGCTGCGTCGCCATTGAATCTTTGGTGTTTTAGTCGCCGTCATGGAGTAGGGCATAACAGCCAACAACTCCTCTCCCGTCTGGTAACACAATGTGTCGAACGTGAGTGGCCCCACGCTCCCTAGAGCAGGAGGAGACGCCGGGTTGCGAAGGCCGGGAGTCATTCGCAGATTCATGATGGCTCGATCATTCGCCTGGCTGGGGTCAGCGAAAACTCCGATCAGCCGGGCCTGATTTCCTGAGTCCATCGGACTGGTCACCATGAACCGATCGCGGAAGGCGAGCAGGACCAATTGCGGGTCGGTCTGCGCGTACCGCAGACTGTTCTGGCGCATCTCGCCGGGGTCCCCGTGATTTGGCGTGTTTCGATTTCGACCACTGCCATCGGTGATCTGGATCTGCGGTGAGGGGCCTTGTTCGACACTCATCATCCAATCGGTGTATGGACCTCGTTTGGGACCAAGGACGGGAAAGACATCACGGGAATGTAAGATCGCGCTCAATCCAGTTTGGCGGGGTGTCACGCTTGGCAGGCTAGCGCGCTGCTCAATCTTTTGGAGCAGGACGCTGTTCTGGGGATTCATTTGAAGTCGTTCCAGCAGGGCTGCACCGGTCACTCCCGGCTCGCATTCCACGCTGGCCAGTTCATGTTGTAACGCACCTAACAGATGGCCGATGTACAGAGTACGTCGTTGAGCCAGCTCGTTCTGCACGAGACGTGCCACCGCTGGGCCGCGCAATTTCGGGTCACTTGATTCGCTCAACGTCCATAGCACGCGCTGCCCCATGAACTGGTCCAGTCGGTTTGCCATCGCCAGCTCCAAATGCAGCTGGGGGGCGAGATCGAAGCCGACGACCTGGGCGAAGTGCAGCTTCTGTGGTGGTTCCGGGACAGCTGCGTACTTTTCAGTCAGAGCCTGTCGCATCTGCTGGCGGAGCGAGTCATTGGCCAGTGCGTGGAGTTGGGTGAGCCGACCACGCAGCCAGCGATCGTCTCGGGCCCGGTGGTTGATGGAGATCTCCATCAACTCGTCGCTCAGATTGATGTCATCCACGATGTCGAGGTAAGCACGAAACGCGGCGAGTGACTCGCCCGATTTTTCGAGTCCCTCGGCAGACAGGCGGTTGACCAAACGCTTCTGGTCCGGGTCGATTGCGGTCCGCTTGAGTTCTTCAATCAGATCGAGCGAGCCCGAGCGATCAGTTTTCAACCTGTCCAACAGAGACCAGACGAGAAGTCGGCGGGTGGGCGCCGAATCCTGGAGTTGCAGGGACTCTTTCAGGATCGCGACCGCTTCGGGTTCTCGACCCTGAATCAGCAGCAACTCTCCTTGCTCAGCCAGGGCCATCGCGCGCGTCCCGGAAGCGTCTAATTGGCTGGCGATCTCGCGGTTCATCTCGGACAACGGACGCAGCCCCACGAGTTCCGATGCGGTTTGCATCAGAAGTCTGTCACCCGCTGCGACCAGGCTTCCGGCGTTGTAGTTTTTGGAGGGATCGATTTGTGACCGGGCCAGGATTCGTCCAGTTCTCATGTCGAAGGCGAGGATCTCGTTCGTGGAGACCGGCAATAGGTACTTGCCGCCACTGACCACACCGCGCCCCGTCGGAGTGGGAATCTCCTGGCTCCAGGCGGATTTGCCATCGCTCAGGCGGATCGCCTGGATGTTGCGTTCCCCGGCGATCAGGCAGTGCCGCTCAGTACACGCGGCGATGAACAGTCCGTCCTTGCGATCCAGGCTCCACAGCGGTTTTCCGCTCTCCATGTCGAGGCAATAGAGCTGATTACTTTCCGGTGCGGGGAGCAGGATGCGGCCGGGGGTGAGTACGGGTGAAACGTCAAACCAGCGACGCGCCCGGAGCAAGCTGTCGATCGGAAGCCCATTCTCGTTTCGTGAGCGGGGCTGAAACCGCATCATCATCATGACTCGATCATTCATCACGGCGGAACGCGGTTGATACTGGTGAATCCACGCGACACGCCGCAACAACGGATCGATGGCGACCACCACGCCCTCTCCCGTCGGGCAGATCAGCAAGCCTCCCGCGAACGACGGTGATAAACCATACATGCGGCGCGTCTCGTCAAAGGCGATGGGGCTATCGGGGTTTAGCAGCGGCAAGGACCACGCGGTCTCCCCCGTTTCCGGAGCGAGCGAAAACAGGCGAATCTGGCCCCGATGCTCCGCCAGAACAAACAGCTGTCCGTCGACGGGCAGGGGAGCCCCCATAAAGAACGCCCCGGCGAGGCGCTTGGATTCGCCGACAAGCTGGGCGTTCTCCTCGGCTTGCACAGCGACTGACGGTCCTCCGGCTTCCCATTTGAGTCGACCGGTTTGGATGTCATAGGCGAGCAGGCGGTTGTCGCTGGGAGGCGTCAGTTCGCTGCGAGTGGGTTGGCCCCGATTCTGCATGAACATGTTGGGACGCTGGACCCCGACCATCCCGGTGCCTGTGATCGAGTAGACCTGATGGCCGTCGCTGGCCAGTGACGCTCCGGTCTGATTCAACCACGTCCGCTGGGCGAGAAAAAAGTCGACCAAGCGTTCGTTACTGTCGTCATAGTTACGTTCGGCGAAGTACAGAAAAATGTCGTCCTTCACGACACCCGACCACTTCAACAGACCGGTGCGGGCGTCGAGGGCTTTCACTGATCCCAGCCCCTGCACCAGGACAGTCTCCCCGTCGACCAGGGGAGATCCCACCAGCAGGGGAGTGGTCTTCAGCGCGGCGTTGCGGAGGTATTTCGTCTCCAGATTCCGCAACATCGTTTCGAATTTCGCATGACGTTCTTCGGCTTCATCACCCCGCTTCCGAGTGAACACGTCGTACTGGTCGATCAATGGATAGACCCAGCTGTCGCGTTGGAGTGGCGAGACCAATGGACCATGTCCCCAGCGCCGCGGATGACCGCCCCCCATGTGCCACGCGTTGGCTCGTTGAGGAACAAGGGGCGCGACAGGACCGAAGACTTTGTTGAGCCAGGTGGCGTCACCGTTGACAGGCGGAGCCAGGAGTTTTCCGTCATATTCGATCGGAGAAGTCTGGGTCAGCGTGCTCAGTTCCTTGACGAATACAGCGGCGGATTCGGGTTGTCCCGCCAGAGTCCAGGCGCGAGAAATCTCAATCAGCAGTGCCGTTCGCTCAGCCCCCGGGGATTGATCCCGCAGCAAGCGTTCCCACACGCGGGCAGCCAGCGCCGTTTCCCCTTGATCGAACGCGATGTCTCCCGCCGCTTGTGCCGCCTCCATTGCGGCGAGCGTCAACGGGTAAATGCGGACGATCTCCAAAAGTTCGGTCAAATCACCCCGCTTGCGGGCCGCTGCCAGACGCTGGGCCGCCAGTGGTTCATAGCGTCGGCGGTAGGTTTCAATCGCCTCGGACGGCATGCCTCGCAGCAGTGACTCGACTCGACCGAGTGTACTTCCCGAGGGCTTCTCCATCTCGAGTTCAAAGAAGTCCTCGCCATGTTCGATCAACGATTGCAGGACATCGATCGCCGCTTCATGGTCTCCGGCAGTCAACAGCTCGCGGGCATCATTGAGATCAGCCAGCACCTGCGGCTCTCTGGGTAAACGCTCGATCAGGCTTTGCTCGGGAGTCAGGTCATTCTGCGCCGGGAACTGTCCGCCGAATTGGGCGCTGACCGGATCAGCGAATGCCGCCATGAACCCGAATGCCAGTGCGGCTGTTGCCCACCAGTTCTGCGGTCGTCCGAGACCTGCCATCACTGCCACTCCTGAATGAACGCGACAATTCCGTCGCTCCGTCCACTGGCAGTTCTCCAATGGACAGAAAAAAGTAGGGCCGGCAGGAGTCGAACCCGCGACCAAGCGATTATGAGTCGCCTGCTCTAACCGCTGAGCTACGGCCCCCTCTCGGCATTCGAACTCGGATGCCAAGATGTTCATCGTACGTTTCTTACGTGTCTTTCTCCAGTGCGGTTACAGGATTGACGGTGGAATCAGGCGGGATCACACTCAGTCGAAGAGTGTGAAGAGAGTTGCCGAACAGTCAGGCGGACCCGATGCGTGGATGTGAATTGTTGATCGTGTGGAGTCTGGGCTTCTGTTTGTCTCCGCTGGCCAGCGCACACGACGGCCCAGAGCCTCACTCGCACAAGGTCACTGACGGCGAAATCCACAAGCCGACAGCCATCCCGACTCGCATTCTGCTGAGTTGGGAAGGCGACCCCACCACGTCAGCGGCGGTGACATGGCGAACATCAGCTGAGGCGAATCCAGCGATCGCGGAAATCTCTGTAGCGACGGATGGTCCGGGATTCCCCAAAACAGCGGCGCGAGTGGCCGCTGTGACGACCCCCCTGGAGACTGATTCCGGGCCGACGCACTGGCACGCTGTGTCGTTCGTCGGACTGACTCCGAAGACGAAATATGCGTACCGCGTCGGAGACGGAGAGAATTGGAGCGAGTGGTTTCAGTTTCAAACGGCCAGTGCCCAGCCCGAGCCGTTCAGTTTTATCTACTTCGGAGATGCTCAAAACGATGTGCGGTCGATGTGGTCACGTGTGATTCGCGAGGCGGCCCGCGATGCCCCGAAAGCGGCGTTCATGCTGCATGCGGGTGACTTGATCAACCGAGCGGAGAACGACGCCGACTGGGGCGAATGGTTCCAGGCCGGCGGTCCGCTGCATGCGATGATTCCCTGCATCGCAACACCAGGAAATCACGAGTACAAGGTCGTGGAAAAGATCGCCGGGATTCCGACCAAGATCGAACTTTCGAAATACTGGCGACCCATGTTCGCTTTCCCGCAGAATGGACCCGAGAAACTAAAAGAGACGGCCTACTTCGTGGACTATCAGGGGGCAAGAATCGTCTCGCTGAACTCGAACGACCGCCATCTGATCCAGGCGGTCTGGCTCGACAAGATCCTGACCGAGAACCCGCAGAAGTGGACGATCATCACGTTCCACCATCCGCTTTACTCGACTGCACTGGGTCGCGACAACGCCATGATTCGCACCGCGTGGCAGGCGGTTTTTGATCAACACAAAGTCGACCTGGTGCTGCAAGGGCACGACCACTCCTACGGGCGCACGGGTCTCCTTCACGGAGAGAACACGACGACCGGTCTGGCCAAGCAGGTCCCCGAATCTGGCACTGTCTACGTCGTGTCAGTCAGCGGACCCAAGCAGTACGCGGCCACGCGCCGTCCCATCTTTCGCCGCGTGGCCGAAGACACCCAGCTGTACCAAGTCATCCATGTCGACGGAGATCAGCTGCGGTATGAAGCCCACACCGCGACCGGGCGGTTGTACGATGCGTTTACGCTCGACAAGAAACCTGGCCAGCCGAATCAGCTGACGGAGCAAGTGCCCGCGACGCCAGAGAATAACCGGCCGCCTGTCGAGAGGACGCCGTAATCTGATGCCATTCTCTGAGAAAAGACGCTCTTTCGCGGAGCGAAAGGCGACACTCACTCTCCGATGGTCACAGTTTCTTGGTCACGAGAGCGGAGATCGGAGACCGTCGCCTATTTCAGCTCAGCGGGAAGATCCGCCAGCGGGGTCAGTTCGAGGATATCGGTTTGATACCACTGCTGGTCGCTGACGATTTTTTTGTCAGGGTCGCTGAACCTGTAACCGACGACGTGGGCCGCGTAGTGGTGGCCCTCGGAGGTGGTCTTCCAGTCGCTGAAGACGTGCCGTGTATCGGTGTAGTCAATCGCGATCAACTGGTGTTTCTGAGTCTCGAAGTAGAGCGTGATCGGCTCTGCGATTGATTCGGTGACCCGCAAGCCAGTCACCGCCGTCCCCGCGACGGTGGTTTCGGGCAGGGCTTCGATCTTGGACTTCGGATCGAGCAGCAGTCGCAGACTCCACGCCCACATCAACACCCGCACTTTATCCTTGCCCCGCTTGGTCGTCCCCAACCAGACATCGCCCCCGATTTGAACGACCGAGGTCCGGTTCCCCGGCTCATCAGGGGTCACGGCGGCGGCCCCAATGCCCGAGACCAAAACCCGCTCACGATATTGGAACAGCTTGAGTAGCTTCTCCTCGCCGCCCGCCGCGGTGATGACTTGTTCCACACTCGCTTCCGCCCCGGCAGCGGTTTGCATCGTGATGAAACAGAGAGAAAAGAAGAGCCATGATCGCATCGCTGTCGCCTTTTCGTAGAGTCGATACTCGTGGGGCGAATTCCCCATCACCCTTGGTCTGATGAATTCGATCCATTCGCAGGGGGCGTTGCCGAACCCGCTTCGAATCGGAAGCCAGCGCTGCCCAGCAGAGCAGTCAACTCTTGCCGGAGTTCGGCCCCGGCTGAGACTGCGTTGGGAACCGTTAAGTAGCACTTCAGAGCTGTGCGATGCGGGGTCGCGACGGTGGCTGTGTGACCATTCTCGGTATGGCCGTTCCCGTTCGACACGGGAGGATTGTCCACCGCCTCTTCCCAGGTGTCAATCACGACAACCACTGGCGTCTTGCCGGGAAACCGCAGCAGCGCGTCACGAACCCGCTGCATATCGGCTTCCGTGTGATAGCCCCGGCGGAACTTCACGAGCAGTCGTTTCGTGAACTCCTTTTCGGCTTGATCCAGCGTCAGCAGCTTATTGATAATGATGTTCGGCTCGCGACTCTTGGAGTCGATGCGGCCGCGAATCAGAACGATGGCATCTTTTTTAATCTTGTCGCCGTGATTGGCGAAATCGTCCGGCCACATGATGCAGCGGACGACCCCGGTCGAGTCTTCGAGGTCGAAGTTCACGTACTTGCTGTTGCCGTTACGGCTCGGTTTTTTCGTCGCTGCGGGTTTGATGGCACCAATCATGCCGCCGATAAAGACCTCCTTACCATCCCCCAGGTCACGCAAATCTTTGACCTGGTTCTGCGTGTACGCGGTCAGCTGGGGAGCGAACTCGGTCAGCGGGTGCGAAGTCAGATAGAAGCCGAGGACTTCTTTCTCCAGGCTCAGTTTCTGGCCATGCGGAATGTCTTCAGCCGGCGGCAGAATCACCTCGGGTTCCACAACAGGTTCAGCTCCCGCTTTCGGGGCGGCTGCGAACAGATTGCGTTGCCCTTTTGCTTTGTCTCGAAAGCGATTGGCCGCAGCCTGCACGGCACGATCGACAGCTGCGAGGTGTTGAGCGCGGTTGGGGCCGAGGCAGTCGAGTGCCCCGGCCTTGATGAGCATTTCGAGAGAGCCCTTTTGCAGAACCTTGGGGTCGATGCGCTCCGTGAGGTCGAAGATGCTCTTAAAGGGGCCGTTCTTTTTCCGCTCTTCCATGATGGCGCGGACCGGGGCATCGCCGACGCCGCGGATGGCTCCCATGCCGAAGGCGATCTTGCGGAAGAGACGTTGAGGGGAGGGCGTTGAGGGTTGAGAGCCGGAAGCATCAGCGACTGGAGTGGCTTTCTTCTTCCCCTTCTGGCCCTTGGCCTTCGGCTCCAGGTCCGGGGCCTCTTCGATCTCTTCGACCACGGTAAACTCGACATCGCTGAGGTTCACGTTGGGGGGCAGCAACTCGAGCTTCATGCGGCGGGTGTCATCGGCGTGTTCCGCGATGCGCTCACTGCTTTCCATTTCGCAGGAGAGTAGGGCGGCCATGAACTCGCCGGGGTAGTGGGCCTTCAGGAAGGCCGTTTGGTAAGCAATTGCGCCGTATGCGGTGCTGTGCGATTTGTTGAAGCCGTAGCCTGCGAACTTGTTGATCAGTTCAAACAGGTGGGTCGCCTGCTCGTTCGACATGCCGTTCTTCAGCGACCCTTCTAGGAAGTCGCCCCGGTATTTGTCGATTTCGGAGAGCTTCTTCTTGGAGATGGCCTTAATGCACTTGTACGAGCTGGCAAGTTCAATCCCGCCCAGCCGGTTCAGGATGCGCATGACCTGTTCCTGGTACACCATCACGCCGTAGGTCTCGGCGAGAACGGGGTCCACGATGGGATGGATCTTGGCGACATCTTGGCGACCGTTTTTGCAGTCGACATAGGTTGTGACCATGCCGCCTTCCAGCGGACCGGGGCGATACAGGGCCGAGGTCGCGATGATGTCCTCGAACTTGTCGGGCTTCATCTTGGTCAGCAGGTCCCGCATTCCGCCGGATTCCAGCTGGAAGATGCCCTTGGTTTCGCCCCGTTGGAGCAAGGCGAACGTGGCCTTGTCATCGAGTGGCAAGTCTTTCGGCACGATGTCGATACCGCGATGCCGCTTCACATTCTTGACCGCGCGGTCCAGAATCGTGAGGTTTCGCAGACCCAGAAAGTCCATCTTGAGCAGACCCGCTTTTTCGACATCGGTCCACTGCGTCAGGATGTCATCGCGCCCGGTGATCTTCTGGAGCGGGACATACTCATCCAGCGGTCGGTCGGCGATCACAACACCGGCGGCGTGTGTGCCCGCACTCTTGGCCAGCCCTTCGAGGGCCATCGAAAAGTCGATCACCTCTCGGATTTGCGGGTCTTTGTCGTACTCGGCCTTGAGTTCGGGGCTTTTGGTCAGGGCGTCCTTGAGCTTGATGTTCAGCTCTTCCGGGACCATCTTGGCGATGACATCGGCACGTTTCAGATCGACACCCAGTGCGCGGCAAACATCGCGCACAGCTGCCTTGGCTTTGAGGGTGCCGAACGTCCCGATCTGGGCGACGTTGGCGTAGCCGTATTTCTCCTTCACATACTGAATGACCAGTTCGCGGCGTTCCTGGCAGAAGTCGATGTCGATATCGGGCGCTTCGGTCCGGTTCGGGTCGAGGAAGCGTTCAAACAGCAAGTCGTACTTGATCGGACAGACATCCGACAACCCGAGGACGAACGCCACGATCGCCCCGCAGGCGGAACCTCTGGCGGAACAGGGAATTCCCTTGTCGCGGGCGAAGCGGGCGAAGTCCCACACAATGAGGAAGTAGCTGGCGAAGCCCATCTTCTCGATCACGCCGAGTTCGAAGTTGAGCCGATCGAGATACTTTTGCTCAGGCTCTTCCCCGTACCGCCATTTCAGTCCATCGGTCGCCACGTTCCGCAAGTGTTGGACATCGGTCAGTCCCGGCGGTGGAGCAAAGACCGGAAAGTGGCGCGTGGTCAGATCGAGGTCGATATCGACCCGGTTGGCGATTTCCTGCGAACGGGCGACCGCATCGGCCAGTTTCGGGAACGCCGCGTACATCTGTTCGGGCGACCGAATAAACAGCTGGTCCGTGTTGATCTTCATCCGCTTTTCGTCGCTGCGGAGCGATTTTGTGTTCACACACAACAGCACATCGTGCATCGCGGAATCGGTTTGGCAGAGGTAGTGCGCATCGTTCGTGGCGACCAGCGGGAGCCCCATGCGATTTGCGAGCAAAGTCGTCGCCTCGGCACACGACTGCTGAATCTCGACCCCGCCGTCTTGGATTTCCAGGTAGAACCGATCTCCGAACAGCTTGTCGAACCAGTGGACGAGACTCTCGGCTTTCTCCTTTTCATCGGCGAGTAGCAGTCGCGACAGCTCGCTGGAGGCACATCCCGAGAGGCAGATGATTCCTTCGCTATGGGCAGCGAGCAGTTCCTTGTCGATACGCGGTCGGTAGTAGTAGCCCTCCAGATACGCGGCGGAGGACATTTTGACGAGGTTCTGGAACCCTTTGCGGTTCATTGCCAGCAGGGTGAGATGGAACGACGCATCCTTCATGCGTGAGGCGGTACGGTCGGTGCGATGGCCTGGAGCAATATAGGCTTCGTAGCCGAGGATCGGGTTCACTCCGGCCTCTTTGGCCTTCTGGTAAAACTCGAGTGCGCCGTAGAGATTCCCATGGTCAGTAATCGCGCAGGAGTTCATGCCCAATTCCTTGACCTTCTTGAGCAGGTCCGGAATCTTGCTGGCCCCGTCGAGCAGGGAGTAGTGAGTGTGGCAGTGCAGGTGGGCAAACGGGCGGGTATCGCTCATGGTCGCATCGCTCAGGCTGTCGGTCAGGCGGGAAGACCGGGCTCGACTGCTGGATTGTCCGCTGTCGGGCACCCAGACTCAAGGCGGTGCGAACTGCTCTCTGCAATTCGCGGGATCGCCCGGTTTCCGCAAATTCAGACTCCACCAATGCAAAACGGCTTGCGATCTGTTGGATCGCAAGCCGTTGAGTGTTCCCCAAGTGGGACAATACTACTTCGCAGCTGCTGGTGGAGCTGCAGCTTCTGGTGGAGCTGGAGCGTTGGCAGGAGCGGCCACAGGAGCCGATGCGGTGGCGCATGAGCTGCAAGGAGCAGCAGCGACTTCGCCGCCGCAGCTTGAGCAACCGCCGCAAGCTGGTGCTGGAGCAGCACAGCTGGTGCAAGCAGGAGCTGCATTGCAGCTGCCGCATGCTGGAGCAGCACAGCTAGGAGCTGCACAAGAAGGAGCAGCGTGGCACTTCGGAGCCTTTTCCTTGTGGCACTTTGGTGCCTTGCACTTCGGTGCCTTGCAGCACTTGGCTGCCGAAGCATCTCCAGCGACCAGAACAACTGCCAACAGGGCTGCGAACACAAACATCATCTTGCGAACCATTTCGAACTCCTCGCTCGACCTCGGAAGATCCATCAGCTGTCGGGTGGCTCCGAGACGGCCTGAACATCCCCACAGCACTTCCCTGGCTCGAATTGGGTGTCTACGTAGACATTTCCAGAGGAAGCAACGGCTCTAAGGTAGCGGTTGAGTCAAATCTGTCAAATGAGGCAGCTTTGCCGAAGATACAAATTGGGTAATTTCCCAGACCTCGATTTTTTAGCGAAAATTTCGGAATTTGCGGAAAGTTTCAGCAGAAATGCTTGCTATCTGGGCGATTGCCCATAAAAGCAGTATCTATTGCCTGGGAAAGGCAAGCGAATCGGCCGCGAATCCGGTTCGGATGGTTTGGGGCCATGACATCTTTCCCGAGGGACGTCGATGACGTTGTCTTTTGAGTGTCTCCCGTTCGACACGATTGTCGAGTACGGGCATCACGAAGCGACCAAACACAAGTACCTCCGCTCACGAGCGGAGGGGCGAGACTTGGGCGCGAAGGCCTACCGCGAATGGTTTGCCCAGTACTGGGTGCCATTTTACCACCACCGCTGGGTGCAATATCTGTATGGGAAGCGTTTCTTTCCCGAGTTTAACCAGCCTGATTTCTTCGGCAGGTTTCAAGTCCACGCGGATGGATGCCTGATCGCGTGTGGTGAACAGCTGTGTCCCCGGGCCGCTGGTTTCGTCATCCAGCAATTCCTTTTGGAGAAGCAACCTTGGGAATTGCTGACATTCATTAATAATCGTGACGAAATCGTCCGGCTCGGGCATGATTACGATGAGGTCCGAAAAGTGCTTGTGCTGTTCGGAATCAATGAGTGCCGTATCGGCTGGGAGAAATTCTTCGCCGTGGAAGAGTGTCGGTCGAAGGGGGATTGGCTCAGCGACTCTCGCCAGTACCGTTTGTTTCAGCCCGCTTGACCTGCGGTTTTCTCAGCCCGTACGATCGCCCGACAATTTCCACGGTGTTCTACGGCGACAATACTCTTGAGTCCATCTCCTCGGCGATCTGTTCCCGTCCTCTTCGCAGTGGCTTGCGCCCTGCGAATTGCTGCCGTGTTCGCTGTCCAGTATTACCTCGACCACGTCGCTCACCGGCAGTATGTCATTGAGGGGGACGCGGAGGGCTACTGGCAGTTGGCCCACCACATGGTTGATGGCCAGCCGTATCAGATCTACACACCGCCCCGGATGGTGTTGCGAATGCCGGGATTTCCGCTGCTGCTGGCGGCCTCGATTCGTCTCTTCGGCGACAGCCTTTTCGCGGCCAGGCTGGTGTTGGCCACTGTCGGGGCCATTGGGTGTTTGGGCGTCTATCAGTTGGGGAACCGGCTGTTCGGGCATCGCACGGGGCTGATTGCGGGCTGGCTGGCGGCAGTCTCTCCGATTTTTGTGGGGTTCAGTGCGATTGAGCTAACGGAGACGGCTTTCGCGGTCTCGTTGGTGTTCGGGCTCGTGCCGCTGGTGGAACGGTGCAGCGATCATGATTCGCCATCGATGCCCTCGGCGATCCTGCAGGGAATTTTCGCCGGTTTGTGGGCAGGAGTCGGCTGCTACTTACGGCCCAGTTGGCTGCTCTTTCCGGCATGTCTGGTGCTCTGGTTGTGGGGGCTGAAGCGAGATCGAACTCGTTTCGTGATTGCCGTTTGCACAGTGGCGGTCATGATCGGCAGCCTGGTGCCGTGGGGGCTTCGTAACCAGCGTGTCACGGGGCATTTCGTCCTGACGACGCTATGGATGGGGCCGAGTCTGTACGACGGTTGGAATCCCGACCAGAAAACTGGTGATAGCGACATGAGGTTCTTTGACTCAGAGAACGTTATGTCACGGATGAATGAATACGAGATGGATCGCCACTACCGGAAGCGGGCATGGGAGTATGCCTTCGGGAATCCCGGACGAGTCGCCGAACTGGCGTGGCAGAAAACCATACGGTATTGGAACCCGCTCCCCAATGCGGCCCAATTCCAGAATCCGTGGCTCAAGGCGGCATCAATCGGTTGGTTCTTGGTGGTTTTTCCCTCCGCTGTGATTGGAGCGTGGCAGCTGCGACGGTCGCTGGGTGTGTTGGCCATACTGGCTGGCCCGATCCTGTATTTTGCAGTGCTGCATCTCGTTTTTGCGAGTTCGGTTCGCTATCGACTGCCGGGAGAATACCCGCTGCTGGTGTTGTCGGCGGTCGGTTGGGAAATGCTCGCCCGGCGGTGGAGTCCGTGGTATGGGACTCCGCCCGCAGCCCCCGATTCCCTGGAGTAAAAGAGCACCGCGCTCGGCGGCTGATTCAAAGAGGAGTCGGATACGCTGGGAATCTGTTCGGGCTAGAGCGGTTGTCGCCCGACCGATCAACAAACTCCTCTGTATTCAGGGGTTGGAGCGACTCTCAATTGGATTTCTAGAATCGTTCGCGGTATCCTGAGCCCTTAACACTGGCTTAATGGGATTCTGTTTTTGATCCAGTGATGTGGACTCATGAGGATGTCTGACGAGAAGTCACAGTTCCGCTGGCTGGGATTGCCGGGAGCAGTGGACGCGCGGGAGCGCAGACAAGATGGACGTGTTGCTTCGGGGATACTCGGTCAATCCGCCGACATGGTTTTACCTGTCGACGCTGCTGATCGTCGCTGTCTTTTACCGATTCAACCGTTTCTGGTCGCTCCGCAACGTCGACCTCGCGTTGTTGCTACTGGCTGCCCCCGGCCTGTTGTTCGTCAGGAATGATGGCACGCAGCAACTGGGTTATATTTGGTTGTTCTCTCTCTCGGGGCTGTATCTGGCCCGATTGCTGGCCGACCCGATTTTGCAACGCCGGCCGCAATTGGGCCAAAACCTGAACAGCGGGGGACTGATTTTCCTCTGCGCCGCTGCGTTTGTGTTTCTCTCGACCAAAGCGATTACGGATACTCTTCCGAGGTCGACAACAGTCACTGTTCAGCATGCGGAAGCCATGCTCAATCGCCAGAGCCTGCCGAACCCGCCAGAGATGCAGGGTGAGCCAGCTCCGGGACCAGCTGCGACCCTGCTCGCCGCCCCAGTGGAGTTCGTGTTTGAGGAATTGGCGTCCCACATCCTGTCGATCCTGACTCACGGCGCGGTGGTCGCTGGCCTGATTGTCGCTGGCAAGAAGTTGTTCGGAGATGTTCAGCTGGGGCTGGCGGCGGCGACGCTATACATGTTGTTGCCGGGCACGGCCTACGATGTGGGCAAGTTTAATCATGTGCTGCCCGCTGCGTTGATCGTGTGGGCCATCGTGTTTTACCGCAAACCGATCGTATCTGGCGTGTTCCTGGGATTGGCTTGTGGCGCGATGTTCTTTCCCGTGTTTCTGTTGCCGCTGTGGTTTGCCTTTTATGGCCGGCGGGGCAGCCTGAAATTTGGCATCGCGTTGGGTGCGGTGGCACTGGTGCTGGTGGGCAGCTTGGCGCTGACATCACTCGATGGGCCGACCTTTGTGAACAAGATTCTGGGGTCCATCGATCTGGAGGTGCTGGCTTTCCGATCCGACGCTCAGGTCGAGGGGTTCTGGAAGGAGGCGGAATACCTGTCGGTGTACCGCCTGCCGGTGATTGCTCTGTACTGTATCCAACTGGTTCTGCTGACCTTTCTCCCACGTCAGAAGACGGTTGAGCATTTGCTGGCCCATTCGGCGGCCATCATCATTAGCACGCAGTTCTGGTACACCCAGCAGGGCGGCGTGTACGTCCTGTGGTATCTGCCGCTGTTTCTGATGGTCGTGTTCCGGCCCCGTCTGCTGCACCTGCTGCCGCCCGATGCTGTGATTGATGCGAATGTGGCTGCCTCCGTACGGGATCGCAAATCAACCGATTTGCCGTCTTCCTCCGGCAGCGTACGCTCCCAGCTTTATCGATAGTCCTGAGAGTCGCCTCGACATTGAAAGCTGGCGGTCGAAAGAATCTCCCCGGCCCATCTCGCTCTTCGAGTTGGTTTCTGGGCTGTGCACTCTTTTAGCGCACAGGCTCAGAAACCACGGGGACGAGGCCCAGAGGCTTGGACGTATTTTCGCCCCGCTGGCCTCAATCGACGATTCGAAAATCCCAGAATCCCCCTCTTGACAGCTTCTTGAATCGGATTACTATAAAACCAAATCTACGAAACCAAACAGCATCATTGCTTGGTCGCTGCTTGGATTTCGGAACACTCGCAGGAGAAAACACATGGCACGGCCCAAGGCCAAGGAACTCACCGAACGCGAACTGGAAGTCATGCATGTCTTCTGGGATCGCGGCGAATCCAACGCAGCT
Source organism: Planctomycetota bacterium (assembly GCA_043777375.1). GTDB lineage: Bacteria > Planctomycetota > Planctomycetia > Planctomycetales > Planctomycetaceae > TH-plancto1. Next base: position 21,433 of record JAYWHX010000143.1, read on the forward strand.
GAGGTGCGTGACTCGCTAGAGGTGCAGGGCCGCGACCTGGCTTACACCACGGTCGCCACACTGGTCCGCATCCTGCTCGACAAGCAGTTCTTGACGCAGACCAGCGACGAGCGTCCGTTCAAGTTCAAACCCGCCCGGACGTACCAAGAGGTCTCGCGCAGCCTCCTTGGCGACCTCGTGCAAAAAGTTTTCGGCGGCTCGCGAACACAACTCTTGGTGCAACTGTTCGAGGAAGAGAAACTCACGCCGCAAGAGCAGAAGCGGTTGGAAGAGATCTTGGACACGCCGAAGAAAAAGAGCGACAGCGAGCGCCGGACGTAAGTCCGCCGTGTTCGCGCGACGTGGAACAACGCTCGACTCTGTCCCCTTTTTCTCCGTAAAAGGACGACCTTTTTCGGAGAAAAAGGCGACAAACAACACTCACTGAGAAATGCGGAACCCCTCACATGAACACTCTCAGCACTCTGTTGATCTGCGGCTTGCAAGTCACTCTCGTCGCGACAGTTGGTCTGTTGATCAGTCTCATTGCCCGCCGGTGGTTGCGGACTTCTGCCACCGTCCCACTCGCGGCGACGCTCGCAGCTGTCGTGCTGTTGACAGTGTGTGCGTTCAGTTCGTGGCCGAGCTGGTTGCAGGGGGCGAGTTCTCAAAAGACTGGAAGTGGGCTCTTGAACGTCACTCTTCCTGAATTCGCGACCGATCCCGCCATGGCTCCGTACGTCGAGCATCTGACGCCGATGCCGTGGGGCGGCTATGTCACCATGCCTCGTTGGGTCGATTCGATTCTCTACGGAATTCCGAGCGATGACGATGCTCCATGGAAAAATTATTCCGCAGAGGAATCAGGTGTTTCCGCCCGTTGGACGGGGGCAAACTGGCTGTACCTCTTCATCGGAGCAGCGATCCTATTCGGCCTCATCCGAGTGATCGGCGGTCTGTGGGCCGTGCGGCTCTTCGTCCGCACCAGCCGCCCGCTGAAGTCTCCCGAACTGCTGGAACAAGTCGACCTGCTCCGCGCCGAAATGGGCTGCACGCCACCCGTCGAAATTCGCGAGTGTCCACACCTCGCCACAGCTGCGACGGTCGGCTGGCGGCACCCGGTGATTCTCCTTTCCGAGAGTTGGCAGACCTGGACCGAGACTCAACTTCGCAGCGTCCTCGCCCACGAAATCGCCCACATCACGCGCGGCGATTTTCTGTCGACGATCGCCGCTCAAGTCGGCGTCGTGCTGCACTTCTATCACCCGCTGGTCCACTGGCTGGCGAACCGCTTGCGACTGGAGCAGGAACTCGCTGCCGATGCGCTGGCCGCTCAAGTGGTCGGCGGCTCGCGAGCTTACCTGAACGCGATCGGTGAACTTGCCTTGAAACAAACCGAAGAACCCGTGGGCTGGCCGGCTCACTCCTTTCTGCCAACCCGCAGAACGTTCTTGAGGAGAATCGAAATGCTGCGTGATCTGAAGTTCCTGTCCGGGAGTGCCCCGCGCCTCGTGCGCTGGGCCACACTAGCCAGCGTGGCAGCTGTGACGCTGGTGGCCATCGGGCTGAGACCGCCGGGCGGGGAGACAGCTCCGTCCAGCGTGTCGGCGCAAGAGAAGCCGAAGGCGGTCGTGCCAAGGGGCGTTGTACTTGGCGCAGACCCTCCCGTGAGCCGATCAGCAGAAGGCATTCCAGCCGGACTGGGGAACGCTCCCGTAGTGGCGACCACCGAAGCCCTGAACCCACTGTACATTCCAGCGGATGCCTTCTTCGTGATCGCCGCTCGCCCGGAAGTGCTGAATCAGCAGTGGCAAACGATGCAGGCTGCGAAGCTGATCCCGGATATTTTTGAGAATCCATTTGACCAGATTGCCGGGTGTCAGCACATGAGTGTCTCTTTCTCACTGCTACCCAATATTACCCAAGGGCAGGGGGAACCACTGCACGGAGTCTGCCTGACTTTCGCGAATCGAGAAGCCCGAGATGCAGCGGTCCGGAAGACGGCACTTCCGACTCGGAACATGGACCCTGGTCAGCCCGCTGAACCTGACTGGAAGAAGACCAAACTGTTGCTCTTCGAATACGAAGTCAACACTGTTGAGAATGCTGCGAGATTCATGCCGGATGATCGGACGCTCATCTTTGCCAGCATTAATGTGATTGAACAGATGATTCTCACCGGCTCGAAGTCGGCCTCCCCTTTGACTCAAACCACGAGTTGGAAAGCTGCTGCGAACGGCAGTGTAGCGCTGGCCATCGACGCCGTGGGACTCCAAAAGCTGATGGCCCAGGCCACTCCGAATCCCATCGTCGGAATGTTCTCCCCGATGTGGGACTCCGCTGTCAGCCACACGCTCGGACTGACCGTCGGAGACAAGACTCAGCTGACTCTGACATCACTGTCGAAGGACGCTGCCGGAACGCAAAAGGTCGAAGCAATCCACAAGGCGGGCGTCACGATGCTGTCGAACATGCTCAGCCAAGCCAAGAGCAGCCCCGACCCGAACATGAAGAAGATCGTGGACGGTCTGCTGCCGATTCTGGAGGGGCACAAGCTCACCACGCAGGGGAATGAGACGACGCTGACCTGTGAGGCCGATCTCTCCGGAGTGTTGGCCCTGTTGGCTCAGCCGCTCTCACAGGCCCGGGCCGCCGCCCAGCGGGCTCAGCAACAGAACAATCTGAGGCAGATCATGCTGGCGATGCATAACTACCACGACTCACGGGGCCAGTTCCCACCGGCAGTAGTAATCGACAAGGCATCGGGAGTCCCCCATAGCTGGCGAGTCGAGATCTTACCGTACGTTGAAGAAGCCAATTTGTACCACGCTTATAAGATGAACGAACCGTGGGATAGCGAGAACAACAAGAAAGTCCTCGCCCAAATGCCCAGCGTCTTTCGTCACCCGTCACAGCCTGCGAATTCGACGAGCACCGCATTCATTGCCGCTTACGGCAAGGGGCTGGTCTTCGAGGAGAACCCCACTGAGGGCACCAAGATCGGGGAAATCACAGACGGAACCTCGAACACGATCGCGGTCTATGAAACCAAGACCGATATCCCGTGGACCAAGCCCGAGGACATCACGATCGATCTCACCCAAGACAAGCTGCCGGAGTTCGGCGGGTTCGAGGAGGGTGTATTTCTGGTCGGACTGTGTGACGGCAGCGTCAAGTTCATCTCCCGCTCGATCGACATCGGGTTGCTGAAGAAGCTGTTCACCAAGGCCGGGGGCGAGGTGACCGAGGGTTTCTAGTTGTGAGAACTGCCTCCGAGAGAGCGGCACGGCGTGAGCCTGCCGAGTCGTCCGCTCTCTCGATCGGCTTCCGCATGCCGGAATCGTTTGATCGAGTGGAATTGGGATTCCGGTCTGCGAATCGCGCTGCAGAGACGGGGCACGCCTCGACAGACTCGCGTCTGCCGCTAGGTGAGAGAGTTTCGAGCCACAATGAGCGTCGGGACACGGTGCGACGGCCATCTGCCGTATCCCTCTTTCGAGCGATCACTCCCGCGACCGGGTTGGCGGCGGGGTGATCGCTTTTTTCGTGGGCCATCGGCGCCCTCACCAGCTGTACGATGAATGTTTGATGAACATGACCGAGTCTCGCTTGTGTCACGCGAGGCTCCGCTCTAGGTTCAACCGTTCATTCTCTCAGGAGCCGCAATGCCACACACCCACACGACGTTGTTCCCCGCGATTCGGACCTACTGCCAGGGATTACTCGCAGACCCCCACCACGGCCTCTCCCCTGGCCAGCAATCCGTTGCCCAGCAAGTCGCCGCCTGGGTCCATCAGCGCCGTGATGCACGCTTGCCCGCCGAGTTGATCGTCGTCTGCACCGGAAACTCCCGTCGCAGCTGCCTCGGCTCGACTCTGGGCAACATCGCAGCTGCGCTCTCTGGTGATTCAGGCGTGCGATTTTTCAGTGGAGGAACGGCCCCGACGGCGTTCAATCCGCGCACGATCCGGGCTCTGCGCGAGATTGGAGTTCAGGTCGACGACGGTGGCGATCTGGCTCCATCGGATTCCTCGGGCGAGTCAAACCCTCGTTATCAAGTCCGGTGGGGGGCCGGGGATTCGGGCCTCATCACCGAGTTCTCGAAGCGCTACGACGACCCCTCGAACCCGCAGCACGACTACTGCGCGATCATGGTCTGTACTGACGCGGACGAGAACTGCCCGGTCGTCTTGGGAGCCAGCCTGCGAGTCTCGATGCCGTTCGAAGATCCGAAAGAGTTCGATGGCCAGCCCAGTGAAGCCAGCGCGTACGCCGAACGCCGCGACCAGATCGCCCGGGCGATGCTGATGATTCTGCAAGATCGCAGCTGAGGTGCGGAAGAGTGGTCTGGCCACCAAGGGAGTTGGCGTCAAAAGGTAAACTTCCGAATCAGTCGCCCGACATGTGGGCGAGGGCCGCGTGGAGCGAGGTGATGGCGTGACGGCGTCCGCCGTGGATTTCGCCGGGAGGCCAGGACTGCGGAGAGAATGAAGAGACGTTCGCCCTCGCTGACGCGTCGGGTTGGTCGACTGAGTGTCCGCACTTCCTCAATGCCACAGCCCGAAAGCACGATACGAAGATCGACATCGGCATCCCCGCTGACTTGTTCCGCAACTCCATCTCGGTTCAACTGCACTGCATGTCGAGCCATCAAGGCCGCATACAGGACATCACATCGAGAGCGAGGCAATGATGCGGCGTGCAAGCGTGAGTCTGTGGAGTGTCTGTTTCGTATTAGGAGCGTCGGCCATGAGTCACGCAGCGGATACCGTGCGGGCCTATGTTGGGACCTACACCGATAAAGGCAGTCAGGGAGTCTATGTTCTCGAACTCGATCGAGACGCCGGGACCGTCACGGAGGCCCGCTTGGCCGCTCCGCAGAAGAGTCCCTCGTTCGTCGCGATTCATCCGAATCGTCAGTTCTTGTATGCCGTCAGTGAAGTCGAAACGACCGACGGCAAGAAGGGCGGCGGCGTTTCGGCCTACAAGATCGATCCCGTGAGTGGAGCACTGGAACTGCTCAATGGAGAGATCACCGGCGGCGGCGCTCCGTGTCATCTGGTTGTTGATCCCACGGGGCGGAACCTGCTGATCGCCAACTACAGCGGCGGTAGCGTGGCCTGCCTGCCCATCAATGCGGATGGCTCGCTGCAGCCGACCAGCTGCTTCGTCCAGCATACCGGATCGAGCGTCGACAAGAGCCGCCAGGAGAATCCTCACGCCCACTCGATCAACGTTGATCCGACTGGCGATTACGCCGTGGTCGCCGATCTGGGGCTCGACAAAGTGCTGGTTTATAAACTCGACAGCGATCACGGTCAGCTGACCCCGAACGAGCCACCATCGACCTCGACCAAGGCTGGCGGCGGGCCGCGTCACTTTGCATTTCATCCGAATGGAAAATACGCTTACACCAACTTGGAGATGACCTCTGAGGTGACTGCGTTCCAAGTGCAAACCGGTGGAGTCCTCGCGGGGATTCAGACCTTGAGCACGCTGCCCGATGGGAAGCCGGTTCCCGGGAACTCCACAGCTGAGATTCAAGTCCACCCCAGCGGCAAGTTCGTGTACGTCTCGAATCGCGGCCACAACAGTTTGGCGATCTACACCGTTGATTCAGCTCGCGGCACGCTAACGCATGTGGGCAACCAGTCGACCGAGGGCGGTGTGCCTCGCAATTTCTGTATCGACCCCAGTGGCAAATACATTCTGGCTGCGAATCAGGACACGGATACAGTGGTGGTCTTAAAGATTGATCCCGAGTCCGGGAAGCTGACTCCGACGGGAAGTCAGTCGAAGGTGCCGACTCCGGTGTGCGTCAAGTTTTGGACTGCAAAGTAGTCGTCGTGTGGTGAAAGTTGTCTCACGAAAGCCCGTCGGTCGTCACCGACGGACTTTTTTTAATCAGTCTGCGGCGATTGAAGAATCGGAGTTGATCCGCTGTTGATCGGTTTGCGTTCCACTTTTCAGACAACCGAGTGAACGATGTCTCTCACCTCGAAATCTTCAAGGGCTGGCCATGCTTTTTAACTTTCCGTCGCCTGCATTCGGCGGACTCACTCAGCTATTGGCGATTGCGTCCTTGGTTCTGAATTTTCTCCTGCACCTTTTCTTGACGATTGGGGTGTACTCGGAGGCGAGTGACCGGTCAATTCGAGGTCGAAAGTTGTGGTTTATTGGACCTTTTCTATGGGCCTTCGCGACTTTCGTCGGTGGAGTCCTCACAGCTGCCATCTACTGGCTCATGCACCACTCGGCACTCGGGCCGGTCGAAACAACCGACCGGGATGAAACCTAGCCGATCCGTCTGCGCAATGGCCGAAATGGTTCCCGACCCGATCCAGCTGCGGCAACTCTGGAGAGGCTGCGTCAACGGGACGCCGCACCTAGCCCTTGGCGGGGCGAATCCGTAGAATCTGCCTCAACTGTGCTGCCCTGACACCCGAGTGCCTGACCATGACCACGCCCGTTCCTGTCGTGAATCTCAGAAATCCGTTGATCGCGGGTCTGCTGGCGTTTGTGTTTCCCGGTGCCGGACATTTCTACCAGAAGCGATTCTTCAAGGCATTTGTGTTTGCCATCGGGGTTTGGGGGTCCTGGTTTACCGGAATGGCCATGTCGGACTGGAAGGCCCTGCAAGCTCCAGCCAAAGATCACGCGGAGATGCCGACGGTGCTGAAGTTTGCCGGGCAGGCGGGCGTCGGACTGCCCTCAATGTGGGCGATGTACCAGGCCAACCGCTATCACGACAAAGGCAATGTGACCCCGGATACGATTCCCGGACCGCAGGAATTTGCCTTCGTGGGGCAGGTCAACTTGCGCGAGCCAAACCGCAATCAATCCGGTGATGTGACTGGCACCCTCTCCCTGACATCCGCTCAAAGCGAATTCGGACCTGCGATTTCCGGTCAGTTCACGGGCGCGCTTGATGGCCAGCCGTTGACGCTGAAGCTGGATGACAACGTCAACCTCGACAAGCCGGTTCGCTCCGGGCGTCAGCTCTCCGTGACGGCCTCCGCTGTGGACGAGCAGGGTGAGTACGTCGGCGAGCTCAAGGGGTTCATCCCGCGCCCCTTCCTGAACTGGTTTGCCTGTCCTCTCGACCAGCAAGAGGAAGCCGAGTGGCATCGCGAGCGTGGCAAGTATCAGGAGCTGGCGATGGTCTTCGTTTGGGTCGCTGGGTTAATGAATCTGCTCGCCATCTGGGATGCGGTCGAGGGACCGGCCTATGGCTATACCGATGACGAGAAGCCGGTGCCCCCCACTGTCTAAAGTCACTTATCCCGGCAACTGATTGTGCCCGAGGTCGAAGCATGCAGTACACCCTCAATCTGGTCCCGCTCGCCGCCGTTGTCAGCTTGGTCTGGACTGCCACGCGCTATGAGTCGACACCGACGATCATGCGGAAATCGGTGAAGCTGTTTGGGCAGATCCTGTTCTTCATGGCATTGATTTTACTGGGGCTGTTCTTGCTGTCTCGCGGGCTGTGATATGGCATTTGTGGGATAGGCTTCCAGCCTGTCGTAGTCGATTGGCGAAGATGACAGGCTGGAAGCCTATCCCACGGTGAGACCCCTCGCGTGCCTCAGCAAATTCCGATCTTGAGTGTTGCTGAGCTAAGCGGCCTGCTCAAGTCGCACATGGAGGATCACTTTCCCCTCGTCGCCGTGCGGGGGGAAGTTTCCAACGTCAGCACCACCGCTAACGGACACGTCTTTCTCACTCTGAAGGACAGCAGCGCCCAACTGCGAGCGGTGCTGTGGCGCGATACCGCAAGGCAGCTCAAGTTCAAGTTAAAGGACGGTCTCGAAGTGGTGGCGGTCGGCGCATTGGATCTCTATCCGGCGCGCGGCACATATCAACTCGTAGTGCATGAACTGGTTCCCGAGGGAATCGGGGCACTCGAATTGGCGTTTCGCCAACTGCGAGAAAAGCTCGCCGCGGAGGGGCTATTTGACCCGGAGCGAAAGCGTCCGCTGCCGCGTATTCCAAACCGGATTGCTCTGGTCACCAGTCCGCAAGGGGCAGCTGTCAAAGACATGCTGCAGATCATTCTGCGTCGCTGGCCCGCTGCTCGGATTGTGATCGTTCCGGTGCCTGTTCAAGGTGACGGAGCTGCCGAGAAAATCGCACGTGGGATTCGGTTGCTACCGGAGCTGGCGGGGGTCGATGTGGCCATTGTGGGTCGCGGGGGCGGCAGCCTGGAAGACCTATGGCCGTTCAACGAGGAAGTCGTGGCCCGCGCCATTGCGGCGAGTCCGATCCCCATCATTAGCGCGGTGGGGCACGAAGTCGATGTCAGTATCAGCGATCTGGTGGCTGATCGGCGGGCACTGACTCCGTCGGAGTCTGGTGAGATCGTGGTGCCCGATGCCACTGAACTGGCCCACGAGATCGACCAGCTGCAGCGGCGATTGAGGCGGGTGTTGGAGAATCGTTTAGAGGTCGCCGGATCGCGGTTGGAATCTCTGGGGGGACGCCCCGTATTGGCAGACCCGCAACGGCAACTCGCTCAGCTGCGATCGCGAATCGAAGATCAGTCTCAACGATTGACTCGCGCGGGAGCGGCTCGGCTCTTACGAGGCGACTCCGCGCTGACCCGTCTGGCCGCCACGCTCGACGCGCTGTCTCCGCTGAAAGTGCTCTCGCGCGGATATAGCATCACGACTGACGCTGTGACTGGCATTGTCATCCAGCAACCGAGTGAAGTGCCGATCGGGGCGCTCATCGAAACTCGACTCCCAGCGGGGCGATTGATTAGCCGCGTGGAACAGAGTGATCTTGAGATCGCGTCAACCTCCATGGTGGGATCAGCCTGACAAGTTTTCTCATGCGAAGGCGCGGAGTCGCGAAGGAAAGAAAAGAAGCGAGAGCCAGCCCCAGCCGGTCGACTCCTCATTTTCATGATCGCGACTCCGCGTGAGGCAATTTGAATCGCTGGGTCAGTGTGACAACCTGAGATCGGGGGATACGCACTCCATTTTTCACCACGAAATACACGAAACACACGAAATAGCAGGGAGCCTGTGATTGATTCATCGAGTCGTCCCCCCGGAACCACAGCTGACAACCGTTGAACTCTCAACAGGCAGGACCAAGGCCCCCTCTGTTTTCGTGTGTTTTGTGCCTTTGGTGGTTCCTCTATGCTGTGATCGGTGCCTGTCCTGAAACCGAACTCAGGCTGACACACTCTGGTGAACTGGTGTGCGAGACGGCTTCAACCTCGTTAATTTGATTCTTTCACTTCAATCAGAGATTGCATTTCAGGAGCCCGGACACTGACGACATGTTTTGGGAGAAACCGTACTTCCATTCCCGGTTGAATGTGATCTGTGCAATAGGGAGTATTATTCAGAGTCCCGATGTACCCCTCGTCGTCGTGTGCCTTCACAATGACCCACATCCGCTCAATCAGTGAATTGGTCCAGTCGGAGAAGCGAAACATCAGCTTGGCTGAATCGCCAGGAATCAGGCTTTCGCGTTGTTCACGGCTCGGCATCTGAAACGTGTCGGGGGCTTCGTGCTGACGCAACTCGCCGTCTTCCAGATCGAATGAGACTGGGCCGTGGAGTTTTGGCATGTCTGCCAGGGTTGGCGGCACAATGTCAGTACTATTATGGCTGCCGCAACCACAGCACGATGAAGCCAGCAGGACCACGATCGAGATGAACTGGCCCCTCATGGATTTCTAGCCCCACTCGTCGCTTCGTCGATCGATTCGATCAACACATGGCACAGGCGTTGTACGATTTCTGGTGGCATCGCAGGTGCCGGAATCAGTGTCACCACATCCCCGATCGGGCGAAGGATCGCTCCACGCCGGCGGGCCGCCAATGTGACTTGATGCCCCATGCGATGTCCCGAGGGGAATGCAGTCTGGGTGGCTCGGTCTTGAACGAGTTCCACGCCGACGAGGATTCCCTTCTGGCGAATCTCTCCCACATGTGGATGCTTGCGGAGCGGGGCCAATTCCCGCTCGATGATCGCCTCATTGGCGTTGACATTTTCTAACACGCGGTTCGCTTCCAGCAGCTTCAGTGAGGCAATCGCCGCCGCACAGCCCAGAGCGTTCCCCGTATAAGTGTGTCCGTGGTAGAACGTCCGCCCCGCGGACGGTGGCCCGAGGAATGCCTCGTAGATGGCGTCCGTGCAGAGTGTCGCTGCCAGTGGCAGATAACCGCCGGTGATCCCTTTTCCAAGGCAGAGCATATCTGGCAACACGGCCTCTTTCTCGCATGCGAACAGCGTCCCTGTCCGTCCAAATCCAACGGCCACTTCATCAGCGATGAGCGGCACGCCGTGCCGCTGCGTGACCTCACGCACCTTCTTCAAATACCCCGGTGGGTGGACCTGAATCCCCGCTGCACCCTGCACAAGTGGCTCGATGATCATTGCGGCCAGCTGCCCCGCGTGAGCCTCGATGATCCGTTCGAGCTCCGCCTCGCAATGATCGATCCAAGTCGCCGCTGCAAACCCCGGCGGCAGGCGATACCCCGAAGGGCAGGGGAGTATGACAGTGGGAAACAGCAGGCTCCCATACATCCCATGAAACCGCTCGACCCGTCCCACACTGACAGCCCCGAGCGTGTCTCCGTGGTACGCTCCACCGACAGCTGCGAACAGAGTGCGCTCTTGACCGCCCGGCTTCTGGCGATGGAATTGCACAGCGATCTTGAGCGCCGCTTCGACAGCTGTGGCCCCGCTGTCAGAGTAAAAAACTTTGGTCAGGCCCATCGGCACTCGCTCGACCAGCATGCGAGCCAGCTCAATCGATGGCGGCGAAGAGAGCCCCAGAAGCGTCGAGTGCCCGATTCGACCCAGCTGGTCTCGAATCGCTTGATCGATCTCTGGTACGCGGTGCCCATGGACGTTGCACCAGAGCGAAGAAGTCCCGTCGAGATACCGCCGCCCCTCGATATCGATCACCTCGAACCCATCACCGGACTCGATGATCGGGGCTGCCTCGTCCCGAAACGCTTCCATCGCCGTGAAGGGATGCCACACATGGGCGTTGTCCCAATCACGGAGCTGGCTGCGGGACGGGTGAGGTGAGTTGGACAATCCAGAATTCCTCGGTCGGGCAAGAGGGACACTGGCCGACAATCCACGAGCTACTTCGCCACACCCATGGCCCGCGTTTCTCGCATGACCACGACTTTGACTTCACCCGGATAGGTCAGCTGGTCCTCAATGGCTTGAGCGATGTCGCGGGCCATTTTCGCAGCTTCGCGGTCGTTGATTGACTTGGGGTCGACGATCACACGAACCTCACGACCTGCTTGGACTGCGTAAACCTGATCAACACCGGGGAAGCCGTAGGCGATTGCCTCGAGATCTTCTAAACGGCGAATATACCGATCGAGCGACTCGCGACGAGCACCCGGTCTGGCTGCGGAGCAAGCATCAGCTGCAGCAGTGAGAACGGTGTAAATGTACTCGGGGCGGATGTCGTCGTGGTGCCCCAGTGCGGCATGGACGACTTCGGGCCCCTCGCCGTACCGCTTGAGGAGTTCGGCTCCAATCGCGGGGTGTCCACCTTCCATCTCGTGGTCAGCTGCCTTGCCGATGTCATGCAGAAATCCGCAGCGACGAGCCAAATTTCCATCGAGTCCCAGCTGCTCCGCCATCATGCCGGTCAGGTAGGCCACTTCGATTGAGTGACGCAGCACGTTCTGGCTATAGCTGACACGGAACGAGAGACGCCCCATCAGCTGGATGACCTTATCATGCAGATTGGGGACAGCAGCCTCCTCCGCGCCGGAGCGGCCTGATCGAATGATGGTTTGGTCCATCTCGCGCTGGGTTTCCCGGACGACTTCCTCGATCTTTTGCGGATGAATCCGTCCGTCCTGGATCAGTTTGTTGAGCGATTGCCGGGCCACTTCGCGGCGGACGGCATCGAACGCCGTGACGACCACGACGCCGGGTGTGTCATCGACAATTACATCGACGCCGGTGGCTTGCTCGAAGGCGCGGATGTTTCGCCCTTCGCGCCCGATGATTCGGCCCTTGACTTCATCACTCGGGATGTCGATCGTCGAGACCGTCGTCTCGGCAGTATGTGTCGAGGCATAACGCTGGATGGCCATGCCGATGATCTCACGAGCCATCCGCTCGGAGTCTTCCTTGAGATCCTTTTCCTTCTTCAGGATCTGGCTGCCCGCTTCGGCCCGCAGCTCGTGGCCGAGACGAGTCATCAGTCGCTCTGACGCCTGCTCCTTGGAGAGGCTGCTGATTTTGTAGAGTTCTTCCTGCTCTTGTTTCAGAAGCTTCTCCAGCTCGCGTTCATGGGACTCTGCGTTTTTGATCTTCTCGGAGAGACGATTCTGCGTCGTCTGCAGCATCTTCTCCTTGGACTTGATCTGGTTATCCAGCTCGTTAAGTCCAGATTCTCGCTTGTCGAGCTTGCGTTCGACATCCCGCAACTCATCACGAACCTTGCTGAGCTCCTTATTCAGATCTTCCTTGCGTCGAAGCAGGTCTTCCTTGATTTCTAACTCGCCCGTCTTACGAAGGTTGTCGGCCTCGACTTTCGCTTCATAGAGCAGCTGCTCTTTATTGCGATAAGCAGGTCCCAGTCTCATCCGCTCAAAAAAAAGTCCGACGATCGCGCCCACGGCGAGACCTGCCCCAGCGGCAATCCACTCCATGCCACACCTCAAGTTGTGTCAGCGACGGATGGTGAAACTTCATTGTGCTAGGGATTGGCCGACCAGAGAAGACGAGCTGACAACAGCACAAGGTGTCTTTGCTCACTGTGCCCACGACAGAGCACTGAACTCTTGATCCAAAAACATGTCCCAAAAGAAGTCCATCAAACGCCGAATGTTGTTCAAAATTGGCCCCGAGCTGCACGATGCAGACCGAGCGCGGTCCATGTTACCGGTGTCTCAAAGAACATCAACCCAGTGTGGCTATGGAAGTTAAGTCAACTGGCGACGCTGAATTGGGGTGAAGAGGTAGAGCCACTTCAGAAAAATCAAAACTTGGGTGGACCAGTGGCTTGCATGGGGGAAAAGCTCGGATACAGTGTGCCTCCCAGTCGCAACCGGCGGCTGGAACGCTCTTTGAAAACATGGTTGGTGACCCCGAGAAATATTTGGGAATCAGCGTTCGTATGAAAGAGTCTTTC
>JAYWHX010000144.1:0-34149 GCA_043777375.1 Planctomycetota bacterium
CCATCCTGGCCTCCCCGGTCATCCCTGAAACGATTCCGCAACATGCTGTAAAACTGAACAGTAGCGGAGACTGACATTTAACGATAGACAGACTAGTAGGTCAGGCTTCGCCTGATCGCTAATGCGTAGCCTGACCTACCGGTACTGGCTGGCCACCCAGCGTTGACATACACAGGCATGCCCATTGGACTCTGCTGCGGCAAAATGATCACGCAATTCTTTCGGCGATCCCCCGTCTCGCAGTGAGGGCGGAAAGCCGCTGACCGTCATTCTGGGGTTGAATGATCCATTCCTCGACGATCTGGCACAATTCGGCATAGACCTCGGCTTCGTCATCTCCGTGACAGCACGGACCGATGATCCCCGGGCATTGGCCTACGAAGCACTGATTCTCATCGGACCATTCCACCTGCTTGATGTATCGGGCACTTTCGTTCATGACTACGACTCCTCGATCACCCGCTGGACTTCACGTTCTCACGCTGGCGTGGGATAGGCTTCTAGCCTGTCATTCTTGCGGTGCGAATGACAGGCTAGAAGCCTATCCCACGTGGAGTGATCGAGCAGCTACCGCCCCTTACCCGGGAACGGGGCGCGGCCTTTCCCGCGTTGTTTGCCGCTGGCGGGGGCGTGCTTGGGGACGCCGGAACCTTCTCCAGACATCTCGCGTTTTAACTGATGGATGCGGTCGCGGAGTTGGGCGGCGCGTTCGAAGTCGAGGGCTTGGGCGGCGGTGAGCATTTCGGCTTCGAGTTCGTTGAGGAACTCCTGAGTGATGTACTGCGTTTCGTCCTTGGCTCCGGCGACTTGCTGGACGATCTGGCGGCCCGCACTCTCCTCTTCGATCCCCCGGCGGATCGCCTTCTTAATCGTCTCCGGAGTGATCCCATGTTTGACGTTGTAGGCCAGCTGGACCGCGCGGCGGCGGTTGGTCTCGTCGATGGCTTGCTGCATGCTGTTGGTCACGGCGTCGGCATACAGAAAGACCTCGGCGTTCACGTTGCGGGCGGAGCGACCGATGGTTTGGATCAAGCTGGTCGCACTGCGGAGGAACCCCTCTTTGTCGGCGTCGAGGATACACACGAGTGACACCTCGGGGAGGTCGAGCCCCTCACGCAGCAGATTCACCCCGATGACCGCATCGAACACCCCTTCACGCAGTTCGCGGAGTACCTCAACCCGCTCGATGGCGTTCAACTCTGAGTGCAGCCACTCGCAGCGGATGCCCTCTTCCTTGAGGTAGCCGACGAGGTCTTCCGAAAGTCGCTTCGTGAGGGCGGTCACGAGGGTCCGCTCGCCCCGTTCAGCCCGCTTGCGAATCTGTTCGATGAGGTGCGGCACCTGGCCCCGGGCGGGGTGTATGTGAATTACCGGATCGACCAACCCGGTCGGGCGAATGATCTGCTCAACGATCTCGCCCTCAGCCTGATCGAGTTCCCAATCGGCGGGCGTTGCTGTCACGAAGATCGCCTGCCCCCGCCGAGCATTCCACTCCTCAAACTTCAGCGGCCGGTTATCCAGCGCCATCGGTAGGCGAAACCCATGGTCGACCAGCGTTCCTTTGCGAGCCTGGTCGCCGTTGTACATCGCGCGAATCTGCGGCACTGTGGCGTGTGACTCGTCGACGAACAAAAGAAAATCATCCGGGAAGAAGTCATACAGCGTGGCCGGGGCCTCTCCCTTCTTGCGATTCGCCAAAGCCCGCGAGTAGTTCTCAATCCCAGGGCAGAACCCAATCTCGCGCAGTAGCTCCAAGTCGTGCCGCGTGCGGGCGGCGAGGCGCTGGGCCTCCAACAGCTTCCCCTCGGCCTGGAACTTCGCGAGCTGTTGGTTGAGTTCGAGTTCGATCTCTTCGAGGGCGGCATCGATGCGGCTCTGCGGCAAGACGAAGTGCTTGGCCGGATAGATGTAGACATCGCTGAGCGGCTTCGAGCTTTCGCCACTGACCGGGTGGATGATCGACAGCTTCTCGATCTCGTCGCCCCATAGCTCGACGCGGTAACAGAACTCTTCGTAGGCGGGCCAGACTTCGATCACGTCCCCGCGCACGCGAAACTTGCCTCGCGACAGTTCGACATCATTCCGCTCGTAGTGAATCTCGACTAACTTTCGCAGCAACTCATCGCGGTTGATCTCCGTCGCCACATGCAGCGGAATCATCATCGCCAGATAATCTTTGGGCGATCCCAATCCGTAGATGCACGACACGCTGGCCACCACGATCACATCGCGACGAGAGACCAGCGCACTGGTCGCCAGGAGCCGCAGACGGTCGATCTCCTCATTGATCGACGAGTCCTTCTCGATGTAGATATCTCGCTGTGGGATGTACGCTTCCGGCTGGTAGTAGTCGTAATAGCTGACGAAGTAGCTGACCGCGTTGTTGGGGAAGAACTCCTTGAACTCGCCATACAGCTGGGCGGCCAGCGTCTTGTTATGACACAGCACCAGGGCTGGGCGTTGGCACTGCTGGATGACATTCGCCATCGTGAAGGTCTTGCCGGTGCCGGTGGCCCCGAGGAGGACCTGCGACTTTTTCCCCTCGCGAATTCCGCGAATCAGTGAGTGGATTGCCGTCGGCTGATCGCCGCCCGGAGCGAATTCAGAGGTGAGTTCGAATTGTGCCATGGTGCGTGGATGATACCACGCCCTCCATCAAGGCACATCGAATGGTGACCTCCACGCGATCGAAGTCTGAATCACATTCTGGTCGACCGAATCCCAATTCTCACGTTGGGGCGGATGATTTACGTTCAGAATCGATATATGTTACGGACTCAACTTGCCCCGGCGCTTTCGGCTCCTACGCCGACGCTGACGCGGTTGAAGAAACCAACTGACTGACAATATTTGCTATCTCGCGACGAGATCGGACAGTTCTGCGATTGTGAGATGCAATATTCACTGCGGCTGCGGAGCCCTTGATCATCCTGTTCCTGGAGCGGGTTTCTGGAGCGATGGTGTATCTCTATTCACAGTGGTCGCGGACTCGGAACCGGAGTCATGTAGTAGTCGCCCCTTTGGTAAACACCGGCAGTGAGATCATTCCCGTATGCAAAATGTCAAGTCGGGAAGAGTTCGCTGAACTGACATTTACCGAAGGGCAGACTTCTATCACAACTCACTTGAATCGCGAGCGGCAGCGATGAGTGAGGAGACTTCAAGGCCTAACTGGGGAAATGGGTTGGTCCCCTGATGACATCATTTGTGGTTGGGTGCAGGGACGTGCGACAGGGAGTTGACACCTCTCGAAGTGCCTTGATACATTGATTTTGAATCCTGCTATGACATGGAACGTGGAAGATCTGTCGAGACCTCGCTTAGGTGGAATGATGTTCAATCGCATCCGTTCGTTTTTCACGATGTCGTCGTATTTCACGCAGTGGCGCTGGCACCAACTTTCTACGCGGCGGTTTGCTGCCCGGATGTTCGCTCCGACCCCGCTGGAAGCCCGCATCTTGCTCACGACTCGCACCTGGACCGGGGGGGCGATTCTGAATGACAAGTGGTCTGACAAGGACAACTGGTCTGGGGCAGTGGCACCCGTGGCGAATGATGATATTGTCTTTCCGTCGGGAATTGACTCTTTGGATCGAAACACCAATCAAGACATCACGAACGCCTCATTCCGCAGCATCAAGTTTAAATCGAACGACTTCCGAATCACGGGCAAGCTGATCAAGATCACGGGCGATCTGATCGCCGAGAACGCGACGGGCATTAATGATATTGATACCGACATCACGTTCACTGCGGCTGCACACACCATCACGACCGCGAGTCAATTGGACCTGAATGGCAGTTTGAAGAATCTGACAGGGGGCGGAGCAATCACCAAGCGAGGCGTTGGCGTTCTGGTCTTTCGAGGCACGACTGCGAACACACTTTCGCTACCCTTGCTGGTTGTGGATGGAGAGTTGCAGTTCTTGAAGTCAAATGGTGCAGCGGGATATGCGGGCACTTCACTCACGATCGGGACCGGTGCAGGAGTCGATTTTGCCCAGCAGGTTCCCACTGTCATCATTTCCCAGGACAATGCCCTCACCAATTCTCCAGCTGTGACGATCAACACGACCCCCTCCGGGCTCCAGCGTGGAGAGATCATCATTGGCCAGGCTAAGACTCTCCGTGTCGGAGCCTTGAAGCTCAATGGGGGACTCATCCATGGTAACGGTGTTATCAATCAGGGAGGCATCCTGCAGTTGGCTGGCAATGTGACTGTCGAAGGCAGGGGGCATAATTTGACCTCACTCATCCAGGATGGCGTCATCAACTTGGGAGATGCCAGTCGCAATTTCACCGTGCTTGATGGCGTGAAGCTCGATATCACGTCGACGATTCGGCAATCCTCAGCATTCGGAACGGCCACCCAGGGGTTGCGAAAGGACGGCACCGGAACTCTCCAACTGACCTCGGGGAATAATTTTTCTGGCGCCCCTTCCGTGAATCTCTATAACTACTCGGGAGTGACCACGGTCGCGGAAGGGACGCTGCTCGCGGACAATCTTGAGGGAGAGTTTGCAGCAAATCCTCCGCCTGTCATCCCAGGAAACCTCGTTGTCGGTTCCTCTTCGTCATCGGTGGTTGCCATATTTCGGTCGTTAAATCGTGAAGTTATCGCTAATTCGTCGAAGGTCAGTATTCGAGGAACCGGGCGTGTTGAAACTTCTCGGAGGGAAACCATTGGAGTCTTAGAGGTCAGTGACAATGCCTTGGTATCAGTCAACAACATGCCGAATGGCGAGGTATTCAAGATTCTTGGTAAGACCACGGTGAGTGGTTTGGGCCGGATTGAGTCCTTTCAAAATGGCAACTACGTTTTTGCCGATGAAGTCCTAGTTCAAGGAGGCACGATCTCACTCTTGAGTAGTCAGGCGACGTTTCTGAAAGATCTCGTGCTGGTGGGTGCCAAGGCAGAAGCATTGAGCGGCGGCAATCTCATCCTCCAGAAAGGGATCCGATCGCAATCCTCTCTCAATTCATCGGTAATCGCGGGGCGAATGCGATTTGACAATCAGGTCGGCATTGGCCGGATCGAGGTCGCAAATGGGCCAGCTGACAGCGACTTAGTCATTAATGCAGCGATCACGGAAGGGACATTCGTATCCCCTCTCGTGAAAGTGGGGATTGGCAAGTTGGTGGTCAATGGCAACAGTACCTTGCAGAGTCGCATCGATACGACGGCAGGCACGCTGTTGATGAATGGCCTCGCCTCGGGCAGTGTCTTGGCCGATGGAGCAACCGCGACCATCGGTGGGAATGGCTCTGTACAGTTCATCGCTGTCGTCGGGGGAATCCTGGCTCCTGGGACGGGACCCGGGCAGATCACTGTCGCGTCGGATGATCCGAACTTCGGCGGCGTCAACATGAATAACAGCTCCAAGCTGCAAATTGAACTCAACGGAATTACTCCAGTGACGCAGCACGATCAGGTCAAGACAGAATCCTTAAACATCAGTTTCAGTAGTCTCGGCGCTCCACCGAGCGGCCCAACGCTTGAGGTCCTCGTCGGTTTCGCGACCGCTCTCAACCAAACGTTCAAAATTGTCGATCTCACGGACCCCTCGAAAGTGACTATAGGAAAATTTAAAGACACAGCTGGGAACATCCTCAACGAAGGCTCCACGTTCATTGCAGGTGGCGTGGGGTTCAAGATCAGTTATATCGGTGGAGACGGAAACGATGTCACGATCAAGCGAGTCAGTACGCCGCCCGCCTTTGCGAGCCGCTCCATCACACGTGTGGTCCGAGAAGGGGGGATCGCCACACTCAGTGGGTTGATTACAGAGGCAGATAGTGAAGACACCTTTTTCCTCGATGTCAACTGGGGCGACGGCATTACGGAATCGTTCTCTTTCGCACCTGGGGCCCCCCGACAAATCGCAGTAACGCATCGGTATTTGGACGATGGACGGCCTGGGCATCGCAACCAGCGCATGAATGTGCAGATTGTCTGGCGCGATGATCACGGCGGATTTAATACCGACCAACTCTGGGTTGTCGTTCGAAACAATTGACCGCTGGATTGCACTGGTAGACGCGTTTGGCGACCGATGAGGGGCAGACTTGGTCCCGATTGAGTCACCTTAAACAAAACCGGGTTGGCTAGCCCCTTGGAAATCCTTGTTGTTCGGATTCACTCTGGGCTCTCGCCTTATGGAGCAATCGGACCGCTTTGCGACTGCGAGCGGAAATTTTCACCGCGGCTACGAAGCCCCTGTTCATCCAGTTCCTGGAGCGGGTTTCGCGGGGTGAGGGTATACGTGTATTCGCGGTGATCGCGGACTCGAAACGGGAGGAAGTTGTCAGAGATGAAGTCGAGGGGGGGAATCTGATACCAAGGAGCCTTGGTCGGCTGTTGCACGACGACGGTCTCATAGCCGGGCAGCGAGAGTTTGAACTCGTTGTCCCCATAGTAGGTAAAGTTTTTCGACGCCGGAGAAAGCCCAATCCGCTCGCCGTTCATCTCGACGAGAGCACCGGGAGGCTGTGTGCGCACGGTAATACGGCGGCTCATACACCCGGATTGTGTCAGGGCGACCAGCGTGAACAGCAGGCAAATGGCAACAGACCGCTTCACGGGAGAGGACCGAAACGGGTCGAAAATGAGAACGAGCTACGCCTGAGCGAGAACTCACTCGCCGAAAGATACCTCCTTGCTCGCGATTGACCAAGAGGAATTTTTGCAGGGAACATTGTGAGATCAGGGTTTAGCGCTGAGCGGCAGAATTGTATCCTCGCGGGGAACGGAAGGAGGCGGGACAATTGCCGCCGCCCTCCACGGGAATACGACCACTCGCGACTCATCTCATGGCCCTCATCGACGAAGACTTTCTCCGGATCTCACTTCGCTCCGAACCGTTCCGCATTAGCTTTGAAGAACCCTTCCGAGCCGTCTTCGGTTTGGCGCTCATCGGAGCTGTGGGCTGGTTTGTCTCCCAAGGGATCACGCACTACGTCATTCTGGGCCTGTTGGTTCCCGTCGTGACAGGCGTACTCTCCGCCATTGGGATCGAGATCCTGCGTCGGCAGTACCTGTTTCAGGTCGGCCCCGAGGGTTTGACCTGCTACAACTTTTGGGGATTCAAGCGGACGATTCCGTGGGCCACCATGCGCATCGTCCGGCGTTTCGACCTGTTTGGACTCACCTATCTACGCATTCAGGCAGATCAGCTGCGAAGCGAAATCTGGCTTCCGCTCTTTGTGGATCGGTATGCATTACTGCTCGATCTTGTTGGTGCCCATGTCGATGACCAACACCCTCTAATGGTTCAGCTACGACTGGCGGGGGCGTGAGGTGTGTCGACTTTTTCTCCAAAAAACATGCTTTTTTCAGAGGATAAGGCGACTCCCCGGTTTCTTGGCAACACTCAAATCCAAACCACTCTTCCGCCTCGGAAAGACACTCTGTGCGACTGAATCACGATGACGCCCCCTTGCTGCCCGACGAAGTGGGCCTCCTCAATCCACTCTCGCTGCACGACCATTTCATGCGGCGGGCCATCGAGCTGGGGATGATGGCCTACGACCAGGCAGAGGTTCCGGTCGGCGCGTTGATCGTCTGTGACGGGCGAATCATCGGCGAGGGGTACAACCAGCGCGAGACGCTCAAAGACCCCACGGCCCATGCGGAGATGCTGGCGATTACCCAGGCCGCCACAGCTCTCGGCTCGTGGCGGCTGCTGGGGTGTACGCTGTACGTGACGCTGGAGCCTTGTCCGATGTGCGCCGGGGCGATAGTGCAGTCCCGCATCCCGATCGTGGTCTACGGCACCACCGATCCCAAGGGGGGAGCTTGCCACACCCTTTACTCGATCACGGATGACTCTCGACTGAATCACCGCTGCCAAGTCCTTGGCGGCGTCATGAAGGGCGACTGCCAGCTGATGCTGCAGCAGTTCTTTGCGGATCAACGGGCCAAGGGGAAGAAGTGATGCGATGCCCCGCTACTCGCCGATGTCCTTAACGAGTGGCGGGGTGAATCACTCTGGCGAGCGTCCGCCGTGAGCCAGATTGGACTTCTGGGGTTCGCCGCAGAACCACGGGGGCTGACGCTGCCCCGCTCGCCTCACACTGTGTGCGTTCAACCTATTCTAAGGCCCATTCGCCCTGCCCCGACTGCTTCAGCTGGGCATGATTCGTCATGTCGAATTGCAGCGGCGTGATCGTCACGTAACGCTCTTTCAGATCGGCGACATCGGTGCCGGGCTCCAGAGCGTGGCTGCGCAGCGGGTCGAGTCCGCTCCAGTAATACGGCCGCCCGCGCGGGTCGAGCCGCTTCTCGACCGAGTCGTCATGCCGCTTGACACCCATTGCGCCGAACCGCACTCCCACCGGCGGCACCTCGCTCGTGGGCGGGAAATTGATGTTCCATAGATGACCCGGCTGGGGGTGATCCTTCAGCAGCCGCCGAATCAGCGGGACCGACCAGCGGGCCGCCTGCGGATAGTCCGACGGTTCCGGAGCCTTCTGCTGGATCGAGATCGCGATGGAGTTGATTCCATAAAACGCCCCTTCGATCGCAGCTGCGACCGTCCCTGAGTAAAGGACGTTGAGCCCGATATTGGCACCGGAGTTGATCCCGCTGACGATCAGGTCGGGTCGGCCGCCGCAGAATTCCAGGATGCCGAGCTTGGTACAGTCCGCCGGGCTGCCATCGACCGCCCAGCCGTAGAACTGGCCGTTCTCGTGGACCTCTTTGACCATGATGGGATGCAGGTAAGTGATCCCATGCCCGACGCCGCTCTGCTCGGTGAGGGGGGCGACCGTTGTGACCTCGCCCAGTTCGCTCAGCACATCGCGTAGCGCCCGCAGACCGGGAGCGTAGATTCCATCGTCGTTAACCAGCAGGATTCGCACAGTGTTCTCGTTGTTTGTGGAGTAAGACGGGCACATTTGCCCGTCCGAGTGTCGCCGATTTCTCCGAAATCGGTGGGGGACGTTCGGGGTGGAAGAGCGTTGTTTGGGGTTGAACGCAGGGTGTCCCAGACAATGCTTAGAGTGTCTGGGTTGTGGAACGACATGAAGTTACGGAAGACAGGTTCGCCTTTCAATCCTGCCACCCAGACAACCCAAGCCACTTGTCGCTGTCTTCGGGCTGGGGAGTGCCGCCGAGGCGGGGATCGCAATCTCCCAGTATCCGACAGGCTGGGGTGGCCCGTTTACCCCATTCACTTCTTGGATCGGTCAACACGACACTGACGCGACGGTCGTGGTTGAGGCGTATCATGTCGTCCAAAGTCAGTACGGTCAGTCTTGGGTACTAATCCTTCCATCCGTGACAGAAGGGCCGCTCCCAGGAAACTTCAGTGCCCCCGCCCCCACAGCGTCCGGAGCATACTACTGGCGTGTCAAGGATTATGACGCGGCTACGGGAGCTTACCGGTCGTCGACTTCGTTTTATTCCTATTCGTGGTGGCCGTAGTCCATCCATGACTCCCCTGGCATTCGCGAGCGATTCATGAAGCACCGCACTGGATTCACTCTCGTCGATGTCATGGTTTCGCTCGCTGTGCTGGGACTGCTGGTCGCTGGGCTGCTGCCAGCAGTCCAGTCGGCTCGATCACAGGCGAGCGCTACTCAATGCAAGAACAATTTGCACCAATTGGGTGTGGCGATTCACACATTCGAGTCGTCGAATCGAATGTTTCGTTTTCAGGGCCTGCTTCGAGACTTAGACGCCGTGGGCTTTCGCAGCTTAGATCCCATAGAGGCCATGAAAGGCTATTATCCGACAACGATTTGCCCGATTGATCGAGAAGCAATTGTCAGGCGAGGGCTGGCCCCGAGCTACGTATTCAATCGAGGCAATGAACGTCAAACAGAACTGAAAGACAATGGCATTCTCCCGCTGACGCGGCCCGCCGATGTGTCGGACGGTTTATCGCAGACAGGTTTATTGGCCGAACGCTTAGTCTCTCCCATCAATTTCGATCCCCGATCGATGCCAGATGACCCCCGCCGCTGGTCAGGCTTTACCCCCACTGCGTTGCCACATCCCCAGGGGCTGGACCAATTCATGGATCTTTGTCGGACCCAGCGAGCCAGTCCCACGATTTTTGTGAACGGGGTTCCCATCACGTCGCATAAGGATGTTACCGACTACACCCATGTCTTGGGCCCGAACTCGAATTCGTGCATCAACGGCACCCCAGACTCTACAACTCTGGACGACGACCGTTCCATGGAGATTGTTTCTCCAACAAGCCTTCATGCGGGTGGGATTCATCTCCTGTTAGCTAAGATGCTTGACATGCCGGATTATCGAGTCACCCAAGCTTGTCCATCACCCGCTCTCCAATCAGCCGACCAATGTTCAGCGACGCTGTCGCTGCGGGGCTTGGGGCGTTTTGGAGGGAGATCACGCGCGGGCCATCGAGAATTAGGAAGTCATCGACCAGTGCCCCTTCGGGAGTTAAGGCCTGCGCTCGCACGCCAGCTGCGTTGGCTTCGAGATGTTCCCCCTTCACCGCTGGAATCAAACGTTGCAGCGCAGTGACGAAGGCCGACTTGTTCCAGGACCGCCACATCTCCCCCGCCCCCGCGCGCCAGTGCTTCCATGCCAATTTGCGGAATCCCGGGTCGAGCAATGTTTCAGACAGATCGCTGAGCGAGAAGTCGAGCTTGTTGTAGCCTTCGCGGCGAAACGCCAGGACGGCATTCGGACCACACTCCACTCCCCCGTTGATCATCCGCGTGAAGTGGACTCCCAGAAACGGAAACTCGGGGTCGGGCACCGGGTAGATCAGGTTCCGGCACAGGTGTTGGGCTTCTAGCCGCAGGGTGAAATACTCGCCCCGGAATGGCACGATGCGGGCTGTCGGCTGACACCCGGCCAGCTGCCCCACGCGATCCGCTTGTAGCCCCGCACAAGTCACCAAAACGCGCGAGACAAACTCGCGCCCGTCCCGCACGCGAGTGACCACCTCGTCGCTGCGATGCTCGACCGCGATGACCTCCGCTCCGGTCAGAACCTCGCCCCCGGCCTGTTGAATCTTCTCGGCCATCCGCTGCGCGACCCGCTTGTAGTCCACGATCCCAGCCTCGGGCACATGCAGCGCCCGGACGCCGTTGACATGCGGTTCCAGCTGCCTGAGCCGGGGCAAATCGATCAGCTGGCACTTCACGCCGTTGGCGATTCCGCGCTCGTAGATCTTCAGCAGCTGGGGAATCTCGGTCTCGTCAATGGCGACGATGACCTTGC
This sequence comes from Planctomycetota bacterium, assembly GCA_043777375.1. Classification (GTDB taxonomy): domain Bacteria; phylum Planctomycetota; class Planctomycetia; order Planctomycetales; family Planctomycetaceae; genus TH-plancto1. The sequence goes on from JAYWHX010000144.1 coordinate 11,204, forward strand.
CGCAGATGTCGAACGGAATTCCCTCGGCCTGGCAGAAATCCACCATCGCCTCGCGCCCTGCACGGCAGTTCTTGGCTCGCAGCGTCCCCGGTCGATAGTAGATCCCCGAGTGCAGCACGCCCGAGTTATGTCCTGTCTGGTGCTGCGCCACCAGAGCTTCCTTCTCCAGCAGAGTGACCTTCAGCGACGGCGTCTGCTCCAGCAGCTTCCACGCCGTGGCGAGGCCGACTATGCCGCCACCAATGATGAGCACGTCTTGTCGCGGCATGAGTGGGTGTTCCAGCTGAAAGTGAGCAGTGAGCCTCTGGCGCAAGTGTACTGAAAGTGAGCGGCTCGGCGCTAGCCGCCGGTTCTGGGGGAAGCACGGTCGGATGTCCAAGCGGGCCGCTTGAGCTGAATCACTGACAACTTCCCTTTCTCTTCTTCGCTCACTCACGTAGGCTGCGGGGATTGCTTCACCGATTGGCATCCCGCTTCTGGAACCAACGCATGTCTGCTGGCACACCCACGATTCAAAACAACGGGCTCAATCCTCAGCGCGACACCGGGACACTCTTCGGCCATCCGGATGGACTGTTCCTGCTCTTCTGCGTCGAGATGTGGGAGCGATTCTCGTACTACGGGATGCGAGCTTTACTCGTCCTCTATCTCGTTGCCTCGGTGAATCCAAAACCTGATCCCAGCGGTTTCGTGAATCCGGGACGGGGCTGGACTGAAGCCGAGGCGAGCGTGCTGTACGGCTGGTACACGGGGCTGGCTTACCTGTTTCCCATGCTGGGCGGGATTGTCGCAGACAAGCTGATTGGGACGCACCGTTCCATGCTGCTCGGCGGAATCCTCATCACGATCGGCCACATCGTCCTGGCCGTTTCGGGTTTCGGTGAGTTCGCCCATAACCACGCTGGGATGTCGATCTTCATTTTTGGATTGGCTCTCATCATCCTGGGGACCGGCCATTTCAAACCTTGCGTATCCGTGATGGTCGGGCAGTTGTACCAGGAGAAAGACCCGCGTCGCGATGGGGCCTTTACGATCTTCTACATGGGGATCAACCTCGGAGCGTTTCTGTGTGCCTTTGTCTGTGGCACATTGGGCGAAAAAGTCGGCTGGCATTATGGGTTCGGATCGGCCGCTGTCGGAATGATGGCCGGGTTGCTGATGTACCAGTTCCTTCGCTCTCGATACCTCTCCGGGATTGGTGAGGCACCCTCTCGCGCGGCGGGGGCGAACGCGTGGGTGTTTCTGCCGATCTCGCTCTTCCTGTCGGGTGCTGTGGCCTGGATGTTCTTTCAAGGCTGGTTTGGATTCGTTGGAGTTTGGTTCAGTCGCATGGCGGCTTGGCAGGCCAACACCCTGCTGATTGGGTTGACGCTGGCCTGCCTGGCGTGGACTGTTCTGTTCACCCTGCGACAGGCTCCCGAAGATCGTGGCCCCACGGCCTCGATCTTCATTTTCATGCTCTTTAACATCTTCTTCTGGCTCGCATTTGAGCAAGCCGGTTCGAGCATGAATATCTTTGCTCAGGACAAGATTGATCGCAGCTGGGGAGCGACTCGCGAGATCCCTGCAACGTGGTTTCAATCAGTGAATGCCGGTGTCATCATCCTCATGGGCCCGTTCTTTGCCGCGATGTGGGCGTGGCTGGGGAGACGCCACTTAAACCCCAGTCAACCCGTCAAAATTGGGCTGGGCTTGATCTTGCTGGGATTGGGCTTTGCCGTCTTAACGTGGGGGGCTGCGACAGCTGTCGCAGCTGGAGCGAAAGCGAGCTTTGTGTTTCTGGTGGGGACCTACGTGTTGCATACATTTGGCGAGTTGTGCATCTCACCTACGGGTCTGTCGTATGTGACGAAAGCGGCTCCCGTCAAACACGTCTCACTTCTGATGGGGATCTGGTTCGCATCCAATTTCGTGGCCAATCTGGGGGGGGGGCTGATAGCTTCGCAAGTGAAGAAAATTGAATCCGGCGAGATCACGCTGCCGTGGCATTTCGGGGGTCAAGCAGACTTCTTTTTCTTGTTTGTCGTGTCGACGATTGTGCCTGGCGTCTTGATCCTGCTGCTGACTCCGTGGCTGAAGAAGCTGGTCGGTAATCGCGAGGAGTAAGAGAAGCGGTCGGATTCACCGACCCGCCACTGGGGCTTGTCCACGTGGTTCCTACGCTGGTGCGCTCACGGTAGCGCATCAGCGAGGGAACCACCCCGACGAGTGGGGTGGCGGGAAAACCTTCACGTCCGCCCGCTTCTACTGCCCGTTCGTCACTACATGACATGCCAGGCACGACTCCGTCATCTGCCGCCCTGACATGCCGGTCGGCTGCTTCGCTGCCAGGTAAGCACACTCGACCTTCTGGCGTTGAACACTTGGAGTGGAGAAGGCTGACTGGCTCAGCCAGAGCGTACAGCAGACGAAGCCCGCACCGACCACCACCGCTGCGGCATATCCCCACAGCGCGTTCAGCCCCTGACGCACCGGGGGAGCAGCACTCGTCAACCGCCGCGCGGCCTGAGTGGCGACTTCGTGGCCCTCACTCGCCACCTCCCACGGACTAAGACTCGGCGCAGCTGAGAAGTCTGTATGAAACAACCCGAGCGCTGGCTCTAACGTGTCGAGCATCTCTCGGCAGCGTGGGCAGCCCGCCAAGTGAACTGGCAGCCCCCGATCGCTCTGGCGGCACGGACTGGTCATCACATCAAATGCTTGATCGCAGTTCATGACTTCTCTCCGGAGACAACTCCCGCTCGGGGAGCGTCCGCTTCTTGACGTGCCAAATCTGACAACCGACCCAGACCATTTCGCACTCGCAGCTTCGCCCCGCTGACGCTGCTCTCCATCGAAGCAGCGATCTCATCGAAGCTCAACTCGCCAAAGAATCGCAGGCGGAGCGCGTCGGCTTCCGACTCGGGAATCAGAGCGAGCCAGTGGTCCAGCTGTTCGCGGTCTTCGGCAGGTCTGTGGTTCGAAGGTGTCGTTCGAATTTCAAAGGCCGCTGCCTCGCGGACCTGCCGCTTGGCCCACCGTTCGCGGGTGCGCCGCACGAGATTTAAGAGAATCGTCCAGACCCACGTGCTGACCGCGAACGCCGGATTGTACGTTTGGCGAGCCTGGAACACCGCGAGAAACGTCTCTTGCACCACATCTTCAGCCAGTTGCCGGTCTCGGAGTGAACTCTCTGCAAATCGCAGCAGGCGAGGGCGATATCGGTCGACAAGTTCAGCGAAAGGGGCATGTTCCCCCGCTTGGACCTGCTGCATCAATAACTGATCCCGATCCGCCATCGCACCGCCTGATGGAGTCCCCACCGTCGATCACACGCTGATTGACTACTATACAAATCGACGCTGTCTGATGCGAGAGGAAGATGACTCGTGGGGGGATGCAGGAATCCGTTGATCGCTTCTTCATGGTCGGTCGAAGTCGCGCAGGTCTGATGTCCAAGAGTCTCCACGTGCCGAGGAGTCAGTCCATCGGGTGGAAATAGAAATCTCTACACCGCTACTTCGTTGATTAAAATATAGTGTACTTGACAAGCAGGTTTTCATGATTAGACTAATGAGAGAATCGTGAGAGTACGTGGTTATCTCGACTGCTTACTGCTTACTGCTTACTGCTTACTGCTTACTGCTTACTGCTTACTGCTTACTGCTTGTGAAATGGAGATCGGAATGCCCAGGAAAATCAGTTTCTCAATCGCAATTCTCTGCCTCTTTTTGTCTGGGGAGGAGAATCGAGCTGCAACTTGCAATCTGACAATGAACACGCCAGCGAATGGCTTTCAGGTGAAGGTTACCTCCAAGCCATATGGAGTGGTCACTGCATCTGGTAAGGAAACCATCCGGCCGAAGGTGAAGATCTCGTGGATTCGACCTGGGCAGCAAAATGTCGTAGTCCCTTTCACTGTATTGCCAGATGACACATGGTCTGACACTCAAACGTTTCCGCAAGCGAGGAGAGGTAAGACATGCTGGCGGCGGGGTTGCACCGGTTGAGTCGCTTTGGACCCTACCGCAGGTTGGCCTAGGTTGGCAGCTTTAGTCTACCGGGGTGGCGAAGTCAGAAGAGGGTGTGTGGCCGAGAGTCGCGTCATAGCGTACCTCCTGTGCTAAGGCACACAGGTAGCCCAAAGCGGCAACCTGTGCAACCCCGCGACCAAGATTCACAAAACGCTCCTCTTGAAGCAAAAAATTGTATCAGGGAGGTACCACCCTCGGTCAAAATGATTCTCCCTTGACGGCAAATTTTTCATAGAAGCGGCACCCGACCAGCTTGATCCCAGGATCAATAGGGGGTAGAAAGTTGAAAGCTTTCTTGTCAGTGAAGCGATCCAACAATTCAGGAGAGAAAAAACGATGCGTGCTTTTGTGCTTTTGTGCTTTTGTGCTTTTGTGACTCGGCGTCCGCACAGTACCCAGGTGGTGGCGGTTCCTCTAGTGGATACAGTCCACAGACATACCCGATAACTGGTAACCCGACGAGGCATTATACGGGAAACAAGCCGACGACTGATGGAGTATACATTTTAGGCACACGCACCCTTCGAATCGGCACCCCACCAGTGGACCAAAACGAATCCTTCGATGTTACCATTGTAGACAATTTCAATTCGTCAACCTATGACGGTCTACCCGTTACACCAACCTATGGATTCGGAGCCACTTACAATCACAAGCTGCGATTCTTTCCAATGTCTGGAATTGGGCCAGTTACAGCTTGGATGCCCCTTCCAGGCTATTACGTCCCTTAGTGTTTTATCGCGATGCAGTGATGATGAGTTCCTAGATAGCAAAGGATCGCTATGATGACGCCTCGCTGTAACGCAGGGATTTCGCATCAGCGAGGTTTCAGCGTCGTGGAATTGTTGGTTTCAATCGCCGTATTTTCATTGCTCATGGCGATGATTCTTCCGGCAGTCCAGAGGACCCGTGAACGAGCACGAAATATCACCTGCAAATCCCATCTCAGTCAACTCGGCAAGGCCATTCATGCATTTCATGCCTCGAAGAATCGATTCCCCAGCAGCCTGAGTTGGCATGCTGGAGAGTTCGACGGCTATGTCGACAACACCGAATCGCCGAATAACGAATGGCCACCGCTGTTTGCCTGCCCGAGTGATAATATTCCCGCAACTGATAGGAACTTTTACACCAGCTACTGGAAAAACATGGGGAATCAAACAAATGTTACAGATCTCGGGTTTGTCAACACAAAGTCGTCTCAGTCCATTCAGGATGGTTTGTCCAACTCCGCATGTATGAGCGAACGGCTGAACCCGATTTTAATTGATAACATATTCAACGTGACTGGAGACATTCGAACGGAGTACTACTATGTATCGAAGCGGTGGCCGGACGTGTCCTATCACCAACAGTTTGCGGATGATTGTCGCGCAGCTACCCGAGTGGCAAAATCTGTGTTTATCACCTTCGGGCCAGTTTATACTCACGTCATCCCGCCGAACGGAAGATCCTGTTACAACAAAGGGAGTTACAAAGACGAAACAGTTGTGGCGCCGCTTCCGATGATTATTACCACGCCATCCAGCAATCATACAGGAGGTGTCAATCTTCTGATGTGCGATGGGGCTGTGCGCTGGGTAGCGAATTCGATTTCCCAAGACGTGTGGATGGCCATTGGATCCGTGGCCGGAGGGGAGACCGAGAATGACTTCTAGGCTGGGGTACATGGGGTTTTGGTTTGGATGGCTGCTCTTCGGATTGACGGGTTGTGGCCCTGCGCTCGCCCCAACTCCCGCGAAGGTGAACAATTCGCGGTGTCTGATCACTTCGCTGTCGTTGGACTCCATCAAACAGACGAGCGATACGATCAGATTGAAATCAGGATCACAATTCGTGATGCGTTGTGAAGGGGAGACTGTTGGAATCTACGCTTTTCCCAGCAAGAAGGCCCGTTTTTTCAATCCACCCGCTGGCCGAAAGTTTGCCAAGAAGATGAAGTTTCTCAATATGTTTATGGTGACGACGATTGTTCGCGCAGGGAAAGATGGCGAAGAGATCGTAGAAAGCTATTGTCAATCAGATCGGTCGATCGACACACTGGTTGATTGCGACGAAAACGAATTCTCATGGGAACAGGAGATTCAGGCTCCCTCACGAAAAGGCAACTACGAGTTTCGTATCATTGGATATTGGAGTGGTGAGGCCGATGTGGAACCGGGGACCCCTCATACCCCTGACTCTCATGTTTTGGGCACCTGGAACTCAATTGTTGAGTGAAGGGTGTGCGTCACGAAAGTAAGTGACTTTCTGATCGCCGCAGGGTGCCACTCAACGCGGGTAACGATGTTTGTTATGCATTGTGGTGCATTGAGTTACGCCAACGCCGGGTGCTACTGCTGGCTTGCCCAGCAGTGCCCGCTGGGCGTGGGATGTGAGGGGCTGGTGGCATGGCAAACACAGGGCTTTCTCGCCACGATTCCCGCAGCAGGCTAGGCGGAAACGGAGTCATTCGTAGCAGGTCCAGGTCAAGTGTCGTCTCCGGGAGAACAGGATACCGGGCACTCTACCATTTCCAATCGATGGCCCGCTCGCAGAGCCCTCGGCGGACGGGTGTCGCAGCTGATGGCGTTGAGGAAGGGGGTGGCGTTGGGCGAGATGAATGCCGTGCTGGTACAGCCTCTGATCTGACCACCCGAACGATGAACGTTCAGCGATGGCAATCATTCGTGATCGCTGCTGAATCGAGGCGACAGGCAGGATTGCCTGTCGTACGACGGACGGGCAAATGTGCCCGTCCCACGGCTTGGCCACAGGTTAGGCATGACGATTCAGCTGCGTCGATCAGGTTTCTACCGGGCTCTTCGCGTGCCAAAAGCAACATTTAACGCTGTTGCTGGACGGCAGAATTCTGACGAATTCTGCTACGGGGACTTACGAGATGATGTCGTGAATCGGCTCGACCTCTTCGACACCGACGAGCTTTTGGTTGAGGCCGCCGAAGAAGTAGCTGAGGCCGTTGGGATCGAGGCCCATTTGCTGTTGGATGGTGGCGTGGAGGTGTTTGACTTCCAGGCGTTTCTCGACGGCGCGACTGCCGAGTTCGTCGGTGGCGCCGTGGCTGACTCCACCCTTGATGCCGCCGCCGGCCACCCAGGAGGTGAAGCCAAAGCAGTTGTGGTCGCGGCCGGTGCCCTTTTCGTATTCGGCGGTCGGCTGTCGACCGAATTCGCCGCTCCAGACGATGATCGTTTTACTGAGCAGGCCGCGTTGCTTGAGGTCAGCCAGTAGACCCGCGATTGGAAGATCGGTCTCGCCCGCATGCAGGTTGTGGTTCGCTTCCATGTCGCTATGGGCGTCCCAGTTGTCGTCGTTGTGAGCGCCACCGGAGTAGATCTGAACGAACCGCACACCGCGCTCGACCAAGCGACGGGCCAGCAGGCATTGCCTCCCGAACGCAGCTGTCCTGGGATTGTCGAGTCCGTACAGTTTTTGCGTGGCCTCCGTCTCTTGGGAGATGTCGACGGCCTCGGGGGCGTGTGATTGCATCTTATAGGCGAGTTCGTAGCTGGCGATACGAGCGGAGAGGTTGGAGTTGTCGACTCGCGGGGCCTCGTGCTCCTCGTTCGACTCTCGCAGCGTGTCGAGCAGTCGCCGCTGCGCCGCAGTGGTCAGGCCCTGTTGCGGGGCGAGGTCAAGGATCGGGTTGCCTTGTGACCGCATCACGGTGGCTTGGTAAGTGGCGGGCATGTAGCCGCTGGACCAGTTCTTCGGTCCGCTGATGGGTCCCCCGCGCGGGTCGAGCATCACGCAGAAGCCCGGCAGATTCTCGTTGACCGTGCCCAGCCCATAGTTCAGCCATGAACCCAGGCACGGGCTGCCGCTGAGGATTTTGCCCGAGTTCATCATCAGCATGGCCGAGCCGTGGATGGGGCTTTCAGCTGTCATGGAATGCAGGAAGGCGATGTCGTCGACTTTCTCAGCCAAGTGGGGAAACAGATCGCTGACCCACTTGCCGCACTGGCCGTATTGTTTGAATTTCCAGCGAGGCTCGACGATGCGGCCCTCGTTCTTATGTCCGCCGCGTCCAAAGGTTTTCACGGTGACAGTCTGGTTGTCGCGCCCAGTCATCTCCGGCTTGTAATCGAAAGTGTCCATGTGGCTGGGGCCGCCATACATGTACAGAAAGATGCACGCTGTGGCGTCGGCCTCGTGGTGCGTGGGCTTGGGAGCGAGTGGGTTTTTGTACTCGCCCAACCCTTCCGCTTGGACGCCGCTGTGAAGCAGGTCTTGCCCAATCATCGAGGCGAGCGCTACGCCGGGAAAACCACAGCCCGATTCCCAAAGGAACTCGCGACGGGTACGACCACAGAAATTCCGGGCAGACATGGCGACTCCTCAGAAGTCAGTTTGCAACCAACAAGGACTTTCTAAGGAGTCCTAATGAATGAGGTTATCACCCACAGTCACTGGAGACAAGTCCTCTCTAGATCGAGGGACCAGCCGTCCAGACCTCACACTCGATTGTAGTGCGACCCCATCAAAAGCGTGAGGACCTGGATTTCGACATGGGGAAGGCGGGGGTCTAGGCTGGCTTCGTCGTCTCAAAGGCCGGAAAGTCGGCAGTGGCGAGAAACCGCAAACTCCAGTTGATTGACGCCTTGGCGCGAGACCGGTAGCGTTTGGAGAATTCGATCCGCGTGGCCCCAGTCTATGGCCTCCGTTCTTCTCTGACATCACTCCTTCACAGAATTTCCCGGATGTACAGCTGGTGCGGAAAACTTGTCAGTCGATGGCCACTGGGAACGGTGCTGGTTTGGGTGGTCATCTTGATCCTGGTGGTCAAGACAGCGCCTCCCATGAGCCAGGTGGCCAAGGATGGGGAGTTCGACTTCCTGCCTTACAATAGTGATAGCCGCAGTGCAGAGAGAGCATTTCGGGACGCATTTCCAGCTCCCGTCGCGGAAACCAAGGCTGTGGACCCAGCCCCCCCGCAAGCCCCGAATGCCCCCTCAGCCGACGACGAGAAGCCCAGCAAAGATGAACAGGCCCAGATGGATCCGATTGGATCCAACATCGTCATTGTGTTGCAACGGGAGGATCGTAAGGAAGGTCTGACCGCCAAAGACAAGGAGTTCGTCACGAACTTCCTCGAGCCTGGACTGCGAGTGATCCAGTCGAGAACCATGCATGGCTACGTCGATCTGCCTCTCACAGCGACTCCTGGTCCGATTGCAGTCCCAGATCAGGTCATCCGAGGAATCTGGACGTTCACCGATGACCGCATTGGTCCGCTGCTTCAAAGCAAAGACGGCAACTCGATGCTGGTCCTGGTCGACTTGAAGACGGAATTCCTGAACCGTGGTAACAAACTGGTTTTGGGGCGCATCGAGGAGTTATTGGCCTCGAAAGAGGTCAGCGTGGCGATGCCCGCGGGGCTGGAGGTGAACCTCAGCGGCTCAGCTACCGTCGGACGAGATATGCTGGTCGCGGAGTCGGACAGTGCCAAGCAGACTGACCACTACACGAAGGTCTTGGTCATCGTGTTGCTGCTGGCGATCTATCGGGCGCCACTCATGGTGCTGATCCCGTTGATTACTGTCGGCGTGGCTGTGCATGTCGCACTGCGTCTGCTGCGAATCATGGCGGGCTATGGAATCGTCGGGTTATTCACCGGGCTGGATGTCTACATCACGGTTGTGGTGTATGGAGCGGGCGTCGACTTCTGTCTGTTTCTGATTGCCCGCTACAAGGAAGAACTCGACCACGGGGCGACATTCGCTGAGGCCACAACGCTGGCGGTGAAGCATGTTGGAGCTGCACTGGCCACGAGCGCTGGAACCAGTATTGTCGGAATCGCAATGTTGACTCTGACGGAGTTCGGAAAATTCCGTCAGGCAGGCGTTGCCATCTCGTTTGGATTGTTTGTGGCATTGATTTGCGCAATGACGTTGACGCCCGCGATGATGTACCTGTTTGGACGCTGGACGTTCTGGCCCGATGTGCGGCGTGAACGCATCTCGGCGTCCGAAGGGTTCATGCCGACTCGGTCGTTCTGGAGCGTCCTGCAGGAGCAGCGCTGGCTGGAACGCGGCTGGGAATGGATCGCCGGACTCATCTCTCGCCGCCCCGGCCAAGTGTTTGTTGTCACAGTCCTGGCGCTCACACCGCTGGCTCTGTACGGAGCTTACAAGAAAGATGATCTGAGCTATGGCCTGTTAAGCGACCTCCGTCCGAATGTTACCAGCGTGAAGGGGGCCAAGGCAGTGCAGGAGCACTTCCCCGCCGGAGCTGCCGGGGTGTCTACATTCCTCATCCAGTATCCCTCGGATCCCGAATCGGCGACCCCAGGGGCTCCAGACTTCAAGAACATTCGGACCGGGGAAAAACTGGCCAAGTTTCTCACGCAAGATCTCATGGAGAAATCGGAACAGCTGGGGATCGCCGACGTCCGATCGCAATCATCTCCCCATGGAGCAAATCGGGTCAGTTCGGGGAGTGACCGACCCATTATACGTGGGGGTGTCAGTCGCACATTGGCCCAAAAGGCATATTGCAGCCTCGAAGGTCCGCTGCAAGGCAAGTTGATGCGGCTCGACATCGTCTTTCAGACGGACCCGTTTGCCAGAGACGCTGTCACACGCCTCCAGGAGGCGAAACTCGCCATCGCTGAGGCACTTCGAAAGTACTCGCTGCCTGATCCCGAGGAAGACGAGGAAGCGAGTGCGGACGAGACGCAGCCGATTGCCAAGAAGTTCGATTTCGCCCAAGCCAAGATTCTTGCTCTGGGACCCACAGCAAGTATCAGCGACCTCAAGGATTCGACCGACCGCGATCAAATTCGAATCAACATCTATGTCTCGTTGGCCGTCTTTCTGGTGCTGATGGCACTGCTCAGGCAACCAGCGCTGTGCGCTTATCTGATTCTCACTGTGATCTTCAGCTATCTCGTGACCCTGGGAGCCGCGTTTATCGTGTTTCGGATCACGACCGGGCCAGACTTTGTCGGGCTCGACTGGAAGGTTCCCGTCTACCTGTTCACGCTGCTGCTGGCTTTGGGCGAAGACTACAACGTGCTGTTCATGTCCCGCGTGACAGAGGAGCAGCCCAAGCACGGAGCCATCCCTGGCATCCTCATTGCCCTGACCAAAACCGGCGGGATCATCTCCAGCTGCGGCGTCATCATGGCGGGTACGTTTGCCTCGCTGATGACGGGGTCTCTGGCCGGAATGGTTCAAATGGGATTCGCGCTGGCGTTTGGCGTACTAGTCGACACGTTTATTGTTCGGCCCATCCTCGTTCCGGCGTATCTCGTGCTGTTGAACAATGGAACGTTCGGAGGGATGAGCAAATTCCTCGGCGCGTTTCAGCCTTCGACAACGCCACCCGTCGTCGAAGCGACGGCACCGGGGCATTGATTCCCGAGCAGGCGTCAGACTGAGAAGTTTCCATCAACATCGTCAAGAATTGATGTGGCGCGCCGCCGGGGTGTCGAGAGCTCGTTGCCTGTTTGATAGTCTTTGTGAGTGGGGTTGATGCCAGCGGGAATGACTCGCGAGACCGTCTCCCACTTCCAAGGACGATCCATGACCACGCGCCGCCAATTCCTCAGTCGATCCGCAGCTGCGACAGCCCTGGCCAGTTGGGTGGGTGCGAACCCACTGTATGCGGCTCCTGCGGGCAGCGGGCCCAAGATTCGGTTCTATGGATCGACGCAACAGGTCTCGGGCTCGTGCCATCTGTTGGAGTGTTCGAAGGGGCTCTACCTCGTCGACTGCGGGATGTTTAGCAGTGATATCACTGACAAAGACAAAGAGAACCGCGAGCTGCCGTTTGATCCGAAGCTGGTCAAAGCCATCTTCCTGACGCACGCCCATTCGGATCACAATGGTCGGTTGCCGCTGCTGTATGCCAAGGGCTTTCGCGGACCCGTCTACTGCAACGACGCGACGCGTGAGCTTTCGAAGATCATGCTGGAGCTGTCGGCGTCTCTCAGTGAAGACGACGAAGCGGGGCCACTGTATCAAGCGGAAGATGTGAAAGGTTTATTGGGGTTGGTTGAAGTCGTCCCCTACAACGAGAAAATCGAGAAGGGCGGGATGACCTTCCGCTACACCGACGCGGGCCACATCCTCGGTTCCGCGATGGTCGAGGTCTGGATCGACGGGATGAAGCTGTTGTTTGGCGGCGACATGGGCCCGACCCACACGCCGATTCTCTGCCGACCGACACAGCATTTCGGGGCCGATGCGGTGCTGTTCGAGTCCACTTACGGGGCGGTCCCCCTCGAAGACTTTTCGTTCGAGGCTTTTGGCAAACGAATCAATGAAGTGACTCAGCGGGGGGGCAGCGTCCTGATCCCGACGTTTGCTCTGCATAAGACCCAGTGCCTGATCTACAAGTTGCTTGAGATGGCGAATATTGGGATCATTGATCGCAACTTGCCGATTTATTCCGACTCATCGTCGGCCCACAAAATTACCACGGCGTATGAGCAGTACCAGTCGTACTTCGATGCAGACGCAGTCAGCACAATGAAGCGGAACCAGGGCACCCTGTTCTATCAAGGTAAGCACCGCGAAGTCCGTCCGACCGATTCGTTGAAGTCGCATGCCGATGGCCCGGCGATCTACATCTCGACCAGCGGAATGCTGGACCACGCCAGTGCGCCGAAGCACTTGTTCATGATGGCCAACGACCCGAAGAACGCTGTCTTCATCGTCGGATACCAAGCTCCCGGAACGCTGGGGAAACAGCTACTCGAAGGGAAGCGAGATGTCGAAATCCCCTGGGAAGAGCCGGGCCCCAACGGGTTCACACGGGAGCTGCGTCCCGTCCATGTTGCGTGCGAGATCGTCAAGCAATCGGGCTTCAGTTCGCACGCCCGAGGCGAGCAGATTCTCAACTGGCTGCATCAATTCGAACAAGTCGGTCAGGTGTTCGTGGTCCACGGCGAGCCGGATTGCTCGTTGGGTATGGCTGATTGTGCCCGGCACATGGGACTCGATGCCGTGGCCCCGAAACGCGGTGATGTGTTCACGATCACCGGCGAGCGGAAGAAGCCGGGACCACCTCCCGTGCTGAAAGAAAAACCGAAAGCGGAAGCCGCTCCTGTGGACAAGTAGGTAGGGCTGTTTCCGAAACAACTTTCTGTTTTCATTTGAACAGAAGGCCGCAAAGGTCGCGAAAACACATCGCCTTTCCCCCTTTGCTTGCTTTGCGACCTTCTGTTCGATTCCAGTTGAGATTGTGGGCTCAGCCCTAAGCCATCCGGACTGCAATCAAAGCCACTCGTAAATCTGACAACCATTCGTTCATCTGAGATTCCCCATGAAGACCGCCCTGCTCTGCCTCTCGCTCTTCTGTCATGACATCACTCCTGGACTCGATGACAAGTTTGAGTCCGAGAACAAAGCGAATGGCCAAGCTGCCGCTGGTGAACAATCGCCAGCTGAGTCGACCACAATCACTTCAGCAGACGCCAAGAAACTCAAAGCTGTCCCGGCTGAGGAGATTACTCAACTGATCCAGGCGGATGGCAAAGACATCACCATCCTCGGCAAGGTTCACTCGGTCTATATCCCCAAATCCGGTAGCCCTGTGATCCTCAACATGGGCGCCGACTTTAAGTCGTGCTCGAAAGCCGTGATCGACGACCGGAACTTTGCCAAGTGGAAGCTTTCTGCCAAAGAGATCGGAGCCCTCTACGAAGGAAAGACTCTCGTCGTTCAGGGACAAGTCAGCTTGTACAAAGAACTCCCACAGGTCGAGATCAACCGCCCCGCTCAACTCCGAGTGGTGAAGTAGCTCCTGATCAACGCTTGGATTCGGGGTTGGAGTCCAGCCTTTAGGCTGCTCTAGAGTTGGCGAAAACCTCGACCTCGATGCTTCATAAGGTGTCACGCAGAGGCGCAGGGGACGCAGAGATGAGGATCTGATCGGTCAGATTTCTCTGCGTCCTCCGCGCCTCTGCGTGACACATGTCGCTGAGATCAAACTCAACTCAGAGATGGAACTCAGTGAGTGACAATCTGAAAGCATCCTGTTCCGCGAGCAGGTATTGAGGCTCGCCCAAAAGGAAGAATTCCCAACAGGCATGCGTTGATACAGCTCAAGTCGACTTAGCTTTGGTCTTGCGAATGCGTGCTCAAGGAAAGCCCAGAGGCGACCACCACTGGACTTTTTATTGACCAGCCACCGCACTGTTGCGTCGCACGCGAATCAACACGGGAGCAGCGGCCTGACCGCCTTCGACATCGGTCTTTAGGTGGAACAAGCGGTCCTGCTCCGGCACCCACTTGGCAGCTGAGATAAAGAAGTTTCGCTCGGTCTGTTTCTCCAGAATGAGCAGCCCGTTCAGGCCGATGTTGTCGACGATCAATCCGTGCGGCAGGTTGCGGCCAGAGCCCTCATTGCCGAACGGGACATTGCCCTCGTAGCCATTCCGGGTGACTTGGACCTTCAGCATGATCGTCTGTCCCGGCTCGATGTCGACCTGCAGCGGGCCTCCCTCCACGGGGGCCAGAACTTGTGCTCCTCCGTCCGCTGCGATGATCTTCAGACTCACCTTCGGAGCCTCCGCACTCTTGATCTCGCCGAAGTTGTTAACGTCATGCGTCACTTCCTGCCCGTTGATCATCGCGGTCGCGGTCAACTTGGACGCCTTGGCATTCTCCGGAGTCAACGCGGGGGCATCAGCTGCGGCCATGATGACGCCAAAGGCATCAATTTGTCCCGCCTGAATGGTCAGCGGGCTTGTCGCCATGTATCCGGGGGGCAGACCGCTAATGTCGACACGAATTGGTCCGTCGTAGTCGTCCGTGCGGTTGACGGTCATGCGGAACTCCTTCGCACTGCCGACATTCACAGCTGGGTCCTTGGTCTCCAAGGTGACTGCAAAATCTTGCTGCCGTGGGCGGATGACCATTTGGTAGGAGTGCTTGTCACTCTCGTACCCGCGAACATCGCGAATCCGGACGAGGTACTCTCCATCGTGGGGAGCTGTGAACGTGAGCCTCGAGTCAGCTCCGAGATCGCGTTTGGCACTGTCATCGTTCTGGTAGTTCAGGCGAAAGACGGGCAACCCATTCGGAACGATGAGGGTCCCGGCGGCGTGCGGCTCGACGATGTAACACGGTTCACCCAGAGCGTGAGTCACCGGGGTCGTGTCGAAGTATCCATGGCGATTCCCCTCGCCGGGATATGTCGAGAACCCCGAGTCCGGACCGCGCGGAGCCAGCCACAACTTGACCACCTCGCCGTTTGAGTACAACAGTTCGTTCAGTTCCATCTCTTCCCAGTTGAAGACGCGGAAGTCGCCGACCTCGTCGCCGTTCTTGCCTCGAAAAGTAAAGTACGAATCGCGAGTCGCCTGCAGAATCACCCGCTCGACCGGCTGGCCGTTGGTGTCGAGGACATCAATGATCGAATCGAGCGGTGACTTGGCTCGGGCCGCGTTGACCTCGATCACCCACTCTTGTCCCGCGTTGGCCGTGAATTTGTAGAGGTCGCTGTCGGGTTGACCGTTGGGCTTCCCCTGGATCGTGCCTTTCAATGTCGCCGGGACCGTGATGGCTGTCGCCTCTGCAAGCATGTTGTTCGGCTCGACCTCGGCGGTCTCCGACATCGGAGCTGTGGCGGGTGCCATCGGGGCGGCAGCAACGGGAACCTCAGCCGCCGTGGGCGTCGGCACGGGAACAGTCGCCAGAACCTCGATCGATCCATCGACTCGACCGACCGCGAACTGCGACCCATCGGGAGCAAACGCCAGCGACTGCACGACATCGCTTTGCAGCCCGTACTCCTGAATCTCCGACATCGTCTTCGCATCCCACAGCTTGACCGTCCGGTCTTCGGCACATGTGACGACATAGCGGCTATCTTGGCTGTACCTCAGCTGTGTGACAGCGGCCTCATGAGCGAAGCGGGCAGTCAGTTGGGGATTGATGATCGAGGTCTCGCGCGACAAGAACTTCCACACGCGGATGCGGCTGTCGGCTCCCACAGCTGTGATCAGATCCCCAGCGGGGTTAAAGGCGACGGAGTAGACCTCCTTCAGCGGCTGGCCCAGCGTATCGAGCCGCTCGCCGGTGGCCACTTGCCAAACTTTGCACGTGTCGTCGGCACTGCCACTGACCAATGCGGTGCCGTCCGGGCTGAACGCAATGTCGTAGACCGAGCCGTTGTGTCCCTCGAACGCGCGGACCTGCTCCCCGGTCGAAGCATTCCACAGGATGATCTTGCGGTCATAGCTGCACGTGGCCAGGAACTCTCCATTCGGGGAAAGCTCCGCGTCATACAGCACATCGCGGTGGGCGCGGATCTCACGGATCGGCATCCCGGTGGTGAGGTCCCAGAGGATCGCCTGACCGTATAGCCCCGGAATTCCAGAGGCTGTGACCAGGCGGTTGCCCGATGCAAAATGCAAAGCCGTCACCTTGCCTGCCAAGTCCGCAGAGAGCGTTCGGCTCATCTTCAAATCACTTGCCGAGAGAATCTCCACTCGGCCAAACCGCGCAGCTGCAATCCATTGCCCATCGGCTGACCAGTCGAGAGCGGTGATCGGGTCAGCCAGCCCTGCCTTGGGCGTGATGCTGGGAACCGTCAGGCGGGTACGGTCTGGCTCTTTTCCCTCCGGGCCTTTCGCTCCCGCTTCGACCCAATTTTTCAAGACGGCGATTTCCTCCGCCGATGGCTGCGGTTTATCTTCGGGCGGCATCAGCGGCCCAGCGGCTCCGGTGACCCGACGAATCAGCCGGCTCGAGCCCGGATCTCCCGCCAGCACGACCGCACCGTTTTCGCCTCCCAGCTGCAAGGCATCGAACGACTCCACGGAGAATTTTCCCTCGTGATCATCGGGGTTATGGCACCCCGCACAGTATTTCTGCAGGATAGGAGCGACAGCCTGCTCATAGTCCGGAGCCGCGTCCTTCGCGTGGAGAGCACCACAAAGCCCCAACATCAACGCCCACAGACCCATTGCCAAACGCATGCTTTCATCTCCGCTCTGGTTCGATAGCCGGCGGGTCGCAAACGACCCATCAGCGTGTATAGATCATAGCAACGAGCACTGCCACCGCGAACGAAGCGGGAGTGTATGGCTAACTTGCGGCCTGTGTTCCGGGATTGCGAGGGAAGTTGAGGCATAAATAGTCAAAACGCAGAGGTCGCGGAGAGCGCAGAGGATCAGAGATCTGCCTCAGCTCTTCCCTCTGCACTCTCCGGGACCACTGCATTTCCGTACCGAATCCTGCGATTCACCAATTCGAGTGTCGCACGCTGGCTCCCATTCAGGCGGATTCCAGGACGAGCCTCTTGCAACAATGCGATCGCATCATCAGCGGATTCAACCTTCCGGTTCGCAATCAACCATGCCGCCGCAACCAATCCAGTCCGCCCATGACCATTTGCACAGTGAATTAGAATGAGTCCATTGCCTTCTGTCCGCAGTTGCTGGATGAGATTCACAAGTTCATCTGGGCTGGGAGTGGAACCATCGAGAATTGGAAAGCATCGATAATTTGCAGATCTCCGGATTGCGGCTGGATCACAGAACTCAGCTGTCAGATCGCAGTAGATCGAAACGTTCTCGGGATATTCATGAATTCGCAATCGTCGAGATACGATCAGACAGTCATTCACGACTTGGCAGGCGACCTCACGTAACACGAGAACTTGAAGTGTCCAAACTCCGTAAACGAACATCAGGTATGGACCAAGTATTGTTGTAAGAAGCCAATGTCGTGTTCCATCAGACTGCTTCCCAAACACGCACGGTGAATCGGTGAAGTAAGCGATCGATACGAGAAGAAACGCAAACGCTGGCCACCACAGGAGAGTTAATACTCCACCGTCTGCTGCATAACGTCCCAGCGTGACTGACATTGCGAGGAATGTCGTCGCATAGAGTAGTTCGACTCGCAATGTTGGCCTCACATGTCGAGGAGACTTTCATACTGCCGACGGAGATTCACAGTCGAATCGGTCATTATCTAAAACACCTTGCGCTGCCTCGACGACGGGATGTTTAGTGCTTTGCGGTACTTGGTCACGGTGCGGCGGGCGAGGGTGTAGCCGTGGGTTTTCAGGGCTTCGACGATGTCGTCGTCGCTCATCGGATTGGATTTGTTTTCGCCGTCGACGATTTCCTTCAGCTTGATGCGGATGATGTCCCAGGCGACGTCTGCCCCATCGTCGGTCTTGGTGCCGCCGCCGAAGAAGCGTTTGAGCGGATAGATCCCGCGCGGGGTCACGATGTATTTGTCATCGACCGCGCGAGAGACAGTGGTCACATGCACATGCACGACATCGGCGATGTCCTGCATCTTCAGCGGGACGATGCATTCCGGTCCCTGCTCCAGGAACTCGCTCTGGCGATTCACGATCTCTTGGGCGACGCGTTTCAGCGTGTTGTACCGCTGCTCGATCGAGTCGATCAGCCAGCGGGCCGATTCGACCTTCCGCTTGATGAATTCCTTCGTCTTCTG
Source organism: Planctomycetota bacterium (assembly GCA_043777375.1). Lineage (GTDB taxonomy): Bacteria > Planctomycetota > Planctomycetia > Planctomycetales > Planctomycetaceae > TH-plancto1. The sequence goes on from JAYWHX010000144.1 coordinate 29,643, forward strand.
GTCGGGGTTCCCTTCCAGCATCCGCAGGTAGCGCTTGCTGATCCGCAGCTCGGGCACGAATTCTTCGATCAGCGAGACGACCCATTTCCCCGTGTCATCCTTGTCGACCTTGAGGTCGGGCGCGACGGTCTGGACCGACTCCTTGACGAACCCCTTCCCGGGATAGGGATCAAGGGTCCGCATCTGTTCCATCGCTGACTTGATCTCGTCCAGCGTGTAGCCGGTCTTGCGCTCGATTAGCGGGAGCCGGTTCTGCAAAATGTCGTCGAGGTGAGCGGAGATCAGCGTAATCATCGACTCGCGCAGTGGTGTCTCTGGCTTGATTTGCAGCAGCAGGCATTCCTTCAGATCGCGAGCGCCGACGCCCAGCGGATCGAGCTTCTGAATCAGCCGCAGAACGCCCTCGGCCTTGGTCATGTTCATCGATTGACCGAACACCTGGGCCAGCTCCGGCAACGAGCTTTGCAGTCGCCCGTTGTCGTCCAGATTCTGGATCAAATATTCACCAAACGCGCGCTCATCCGGCGGGACATTGAAGTAGTGGAACTGGTCGACCAGATAATCGTGTAGCGTCTGCGGGCGGTTTTCCGCATTCGACATCACATCGTGCTGCCGGTCCGAATCGGCGTCCATCTGGTTGCCCGAAGGGCGGGAACCGCTGGAGTAATTGTCGTCGGGCCAGTCCTGCGAAATCTCGAGCAACCGTTCGAAGTCGCTGGCGTTGTTGTCTTCTTTACCGGCGACTAGTTCTTGGCTTTCAATCTCGATCCGCGAGACCGGTTCAAAGGTTTCCGGGGGCTCGAAATCGGAATCATCCGTCTTGCGGTCCACCTGCTCCAGGCAGACGTTCTCAGCCAGCTCTTGATCGATCCGCTCTTGCAGCGCCATGAGTGGCAGCTGGAGGATCTCCATCGATTGGATCATGCGCGGCGCCAGCTTCATTTGCTGGGACATCCGCATCTGCTGTGAGACGTTCAGGTGCATGATTCAGGTGCGGATCGTTGAGGGCGGGAGGTTGAGGGTTGAGGGGGAACTCCCACCGGTTGCAACCGATGGGCTTTTCTCTGGCTGAATGCTGACCGCTGATGGCTGGCCGCTTTTCAGAACGATTGCCGTCCCCGCAGGGCGTCGGACAGCATTTCCTTGTTGGCAAACTCTAGCACACTCCCGGTGGCGATCCCGCGAGCAAGGCGCGTAATTTGCACAGGTTGTCCATCGACAGTGATGTCCTCGAACAGATTCGAGATGTAGAGCGCCGTCCCGTCCCCTTCCAGGGTGGGATTCAGGGCCATGATGATCTCGGTGACTCCGTCTCGTTTGACCCGGCTGACCAGTTGGTCGATCGTCAGGTCTGCTGGGGTGATGCCTTCCAGCGGAGAGACACGCCCGCCCAGCACGTGGTAGGTCCCCGGAAAGGCCCCCGTGGCCTCCAAAGCCGTGACATCGCGAGGTTGCTCGACGATACAGATGTGCTTCCGGTCTCGTCGAGAATCGCTGCACACCGCACATAGCTCCTGATCCGTGAGGTTGAAACACAGAGCACAGTGCCGCACCGTGTCTTTCACAACGCGGATCGCATCCGCCAGGGCCAGTGCATCGCGTTTCGAGCAACTGACGATGTGATTCGCCAGCCGCTCAGCTGTCTTGCGACCGATGCCGGGGAGGGAGGCGAACTCGTTGACCAGCCGCCCGACTGCGGGGCCGAAGGCGTGTTGGTCAGAGGGGGGCTGTCGTGGGGGCATGTGTGTGGGAAGTTCTCAGTGGTCAGTTTTCAGTCGTCAGTAGAGGAGGAATCGTCGGGGGTCGGTGAGGAAACTGTCGATTCTCTGGCTGATGACTGACCACTGAGAACTGACAACTTCCCTTCAGATCAGGCCGATCTTCGCGAGCATTTCCGAGGGGAGACCGAGGCTTTCGGCGACAGTCCGCATCTCCTGCCCGGCCAGATCCTTGGCCTTCCGAAGTCCGTCGTTGACGGCTTCCTGGACGAGGGCCTCGACGACGTTCTTCGAGCCAATGACAGACGGATCGCTGGCGAAATTGACGGCCAGAACGTGCATCTTGCCGGTGATCGTGACTTTCACCTGGCCGCAGGCCGATCGACCTTCGACTTGAGCACGTTCGAGACGCTCTTTGACCTCTTCCATTCGGCGCTGGATGTCGCCGGAGTTCTTCATGAGGTTGGTTAGGGCTGCCAGCTGCTTGAACATGTGAACTCCCGGAATCATCCCGTGGGATGGACCGGAAGCCGATCCCACTACTCGTCGACGGGGCCGCTCGTGAGGACGGTCCGCACGTCAGCGACCTTGGCCGAGAAGATCTCGACGGCCATTTGCACGAACGGATCGTCGTCGACGACATCTGTCCGCTTGCGCTCGGTCTCCTGCACCACTGGGGCACGTTCTTCGACCACTGGGGCAGGCGAGGACTGGTCTTCGCTCACTCGGCAGGTCACGTGTGTCCCGGTGATTTCCAGAATCGCTTCGGCGATGCGCCGGAGCAGATCTGGTCGGTTGCAGTAAGTCTTACTGAGTATCATTGCCTTTGGGAAGACGATTTCTATGACATTTGGCCCAGAAATTGCTTGCAGGTTTGACTTGACAAGATGGTTGCGAGTCGCATCTCCAAATCCAGAAATCACTTCCGCCCAAATTGATGGCATGTTGGCGGCTGAGAATTCTCGTTTTTCCAGCGGCGGTGGTGTCATTTTTGCCGGTTGTGCCATCACCTCAGTGTTTTTTTTTACCGGCTCCGCAGGTGTCGAAGGGGCGCGGGAAGCCGAAATCCCCACCGGTGCTGCTCCTGGATTGTGGCGCTGAGGCACCACGACCGCTGCCGGGTTGCCTGCCACCTGATCAATCAATCGCCGAATGTCGTCCAGATCTTCGAGCAGCGACATGCGGATCAAGGCCAGCTCGATGAGCGGACGCCCGTAGCTGATCCGTTGCATCCGAACCTTTGACTCGGCCATCAGTTGCATCGCCGCCGAGATCGTTTGAATGCCCCACTGCTGGGTCTGAGCCTCCAGCCGTGGTCGACTCCGCTCAGCCACCGAAATCAGCGGAACCCCTTGAGCCTGAACCGAAACAATCATCAGGTCGCGGAGATATCCGAGGATCTGGTCGCTGAACATTCCTAGTTCAACCCCCTCGCTCAGGGCTGTGTTCAGCAGTTGCAGCACTTCGTTCCGCTGGCGACCGATGATCTGGTCGAACATGTCGATTAGACGCTCATCCGGGGCCGTTCCCAGCAGCTGGTGAACATCTGCCTCGGAGATGACCTCGCCGCCGAAGGCTAGCAGCTGATCAAACAGCGACTGACTGTCGCGCATCGAGCCCGCAGCCCGCCGGGCGACCAGTTCGAGGGCCCCCTCCTCGACCTGCTTCCCCTCGGCGACGGCGATTTGCCGCAAGCGGTTGGCGATGCTGGAAGTGGCGATCGTCCCAAAATCGAATCGCTGACATCGCGAAAGAATAGTGTCAGGAACCTTATTGGCCTCTGTCGTGCAGAACACGAACTTGACGTTCGGCGGCGGCTCTTCGAGAGTCTTGAGCAGCGCGTTGAACGCTTCTTTCGTCAGCATGTGAACTTCGTCGATGATGTACACCTTGTTCGGTGACCGCATCGACCGCACATTCACATTCGCCCGCAACTGGCGGATATCATCGATCCCGCGGTTGGACGCTCCGTCGATCTCAATCACGTCGACATCGGAGCCAGCTGTGATGCTTTCGCAGACCTCGCACTGGTTGCAGGGGACGGCATCCACGGCGTGCGGGCAGTTCAGCGCCTTGGCAAAGATGCGGGCCGTCGAAGTCTTGCCGACTCCGCGTGCTCCAGTAAACAGATACGCATGGGCCACACGATTCGAGCGAATCGCGTTGCACAGGGCCTGCCCCACATGCTCCTGCCCGACAACCTCGCCAAAGGTCTGCGGACGAAACCGCCGAGCCATCACGGTGTACTGAGCAGACTTCACGGTGGTCGACAATTCGGACACGAAACCGCCTTGCAATGTGACTGGCCGGACGTGAGGGCATCCCTCTCACATCCGCAGCTTATCACACGCGTTGGAATGTCACATGCCTCCCGAGTGACAGCACTACGACCGGCTCTGCTTAAACAGGAATCCGGCCACGATCAGTACCACGGGGATGATGATTTTCAGCAGAGGAGCGAACCTCAACGCTCCCGCCACTTTTCGACCGGTGCAATCGCACACCGAGTCTTTCGTCGGCCATTGCTTCTTACAGAGAGGGCATTCCCAGACCTCTTGAAACTGCGGACCGGATGGGAAACTCGGCGTCGGCGTGGGGCGAAAAGCTGGCATACTCAGATCCGGCTCAGGGGCAGGTGGTACGCATCAAAAACGGCGGCCTGCACTGTCCGGGATTGGGGTTGTCAGGTAGATGAGGGTGGTCCGCGTGAAGGATTGCGTGGTGAGTGTCTTGGCCGGGAAGTTGCGTCGCCATGGATGGTTCGGTGTTGAAGTCGTTGTGTGAGTCGT
>JAYWHX010000145.1:0-33879 GCA_043777375.1 Planctomycetota bacterium
CGATCGTGATAGTCTGCTTGTGGAGGTCGACGCCGACGAACCGACATGGGCGATCAGAAATGGTGACCATGAAGTGATCCTTTTGTGGCAGGTGCGGGACATGTGTCAAACATCCATCGTGCTTGACCACGTGACCAAAGTCACGCAAAGTTCCCGGCTCGACCTCCACTGTTCTTCATAGGTTCACCCCGCGGTTAGAAGCACTTGTCCGGGGTTGAGCCAGACTGCATCGACCGGTCGACGGAGGAGTGGCTCGAGTTCCCCAGCTGAAGCGACTCTCATGAGGGTGCATGTGCATAGTGTCAACTGGACGACTTGACACCAAGATCCCATTCGCATTTCCTCCATTGGGAGTATCAACTGACACAGGATCGTATCATCGTACTCGGGGTCCGCACCAGTGGATACCAAATAGTCAGCCACTCCTGACGAGTAGCGATTCCAGGTCTACAAATCCTGTAGATCAACAAAGTTCACTGGAGGATTCTGCACACTTTCTTCCGCTTGCGTGATGGCTTCTTCCAGCCATTGGTGGAACTTCTGAAAGTCTTGTTGGTTACTAAGCCGCCGCGATCGTGCTGCTTGAAGAGCATCGATAGACGCGGACGACGCCAGAGCGACCAATCCGTCCATCGCCTCCTGCCAAATGACATCGTGAGAATCGAGCAAGGCTTCTCCGAGAAATCGAACGACTGACTGATCACGATACTCCCAGATCACATGCAACAAGTAGTGACGAATCTCAGTATTCCACTCAGACCGAAATCGGGTCTCCAGTTCAGGAAGAATTGCTGGCGTCATTTCCAAAAGACCGTGAAACGCATTCTCACAATCCCCCTCACGAAACTTCTCGATGTACACCTCAATGGCCTCTGAAAATGACACTTGCGGTTCCTCTGACTCTAGGAGATGTCAGTCGACAGCCTTTACCGAGCGATGGTCAAAGGTCTCTCAGTAAATCCTTACAACTCAGCCTCATTCTCCGGATACTTCACATGCACCAGGAACAGCCCATGGGCGGGGCTGGTGTCGCCAGCGAGTTGGCGGTCTTGGGCGAGGAGGATGCGTTTGGCATCGTCGGGGGTCCAGTAGCCGCGACCGACGTTGACCAGAGTGCCCACAATAATACGGACCATGTTGTACAGGAATCCGTCAGCCTCGATTTCGATCGCGATGAACCCCTGTGGGTCGTCGGCAGCACAAGAGCTGGCCATCCCGAGCAGAGCTTCCCCCGGGCTGGTGCGGTACACTTGCAACTCATAGATTGTGCGGGTGCTGGTCGCTTTGTTCGGCCAGTTTGATTCAAAGCTGCGGAAGTCATACGTCCCCAGCAAGCGGTCCGCACCCGCCTGCATCACCTCGACATCTAGCGGCCAGCGGACCCGCCAGCTGAATCGGCGGAGCAGTAAATCTTCGACGAGGCTGTTGTGGATCAAGTAGCGGTAGCGTTTCGTCAGAGGCGAATACGTGGCATGAAAACGAGGCGGGACAGCTGTCACCTCGCGCACAATAATATCTTCGGGCAAGCGGAATTGCAGGGCCGTTCGCCAGCGATCAGCTGGGATCTTCGACTTGGTTTCGAAGCTGGCCACTTGACCGTGCGCGTGCACTCCGGAGTCCGTTCGTCCAGCACACAACAGCCGCGGGCTCTCGCCGGTCAGGTCGCGAATCGCTTCCTCCAGTACCCCTTGAACCGTGCGGCGACCTTCCTGGGTCTGCCAGCCCGTGAAGTCAGTGCCGTCGTAGGCGAGGAGGAGGCGGAGGTTGGTCATGCGGGGGGAGGGGTGATGGTTGATCGACGGAGGGGAGAAGGGGAACACTAATCTTCGCTAATCGACACTAATCTGAATCTGATTAGCGTTGATTGGTGGTAATTCGTGATCCCCACTTCTTGGTTTCAGAGACGACTCTCGGGTGAATTCGAAACCTCAGATGATGCGGTTTTAGTCTCCACAGACGGCGGTGCGGCTTTGGACTCTTTGAAACCGAACACTACAGCCACGGCTGCCAGGATCAGGACCAACCCGGCGAGTTCGTTCCAGCGGAGTTTCTCCTGGAGGAACACGACCGAGAAGACGCCGAACACCACCAGAGTGATGACCTCTTGCATGATCTTCAACTGGGCAGCTGTGAACTGCCCGTGACCCCAGCGGTTGGCCGGGACTTGCAGGCAGTATTCAAAGAACGCAATCCCCCAACTGGCCAGGATCGCGACCCAGAGAGCGCTGCCTTTGAACTTGAGGTGCCCGTACCAGGCAAAGGTCATGAAGACGTTGGAGGCGATAAGGAGTAGTACGGTGCGCATGGGAACGGAGGATCGTTGAGGGTTAACGTCATCAAATCTCAGCTCTCGTTGAGCGTCGACGTGAAGACTTTGTGAAGCGGGGCGATTGGAACTCTGTTCGCGTCGGCACCCCGACTCACTTCGGGGCTGGCCATTCAAACGACTCAGCCCCCGACGAATTGTCGGGGGCTGAATGTGATTTCACAACGAATGAGCGACCGCTCTTTACGTGGCCGACTCGGCTCCGGCGGCAACGAGTTCATCCTCACCGCTGCCGTCTCCTTCGCCGACCACGCCCTCGAAGTCGAGTTGCTTGTCGCCGCCGACATCGCGAACCTTGACCAGAATGCGGTTCTTGCCGTTGAAGATACCTCGCAACAGCTCTTCGGAGAGCGGATCCTCAATGAACTGTTCCACAGCACGACGCAGTGGGCGGGCTCCGTAATCGGTGGAGTCCCGATCAGCCTCACCCCGGCTCTTGAGGATGATCAGTTCCTTTGCCTCTGCCGTCAGGATCAAGTTCAGACCACGATCACGGAGGCGTTCGCGGACCTTGCCCAGCTCGATTTCGACGATCTGCTGCATGTTCTCGTCGGTCAGCTTGTGGAAGACGACGATCTCGTCCAGACGACCGATGAACTCTGGCTTGAAGACGCGGCTGACTTCCGCCATCACGTTCTTCTTCATGTCATCGTGCTGCTTTGTCTCATCCGTTCCGCTGAAGCCGAAGGCCGGGCTGGCGATCGCCTTGGCCCCGACGTTCGTCGTCATGATGAGGATCGTGTTCTTGAAGTCGACTTTGCGGCCGAAGCTGTCGGTCAGATGGCCTTCTTCCATGATCTGCAGCAGCATGTTGTACACGTCCGGGTGAGCCTTCTCGATTTCATCGAGTAGGACCACCGCGTACGGACGACGACGAATGCGTTCGGTCAGCTGGCCGCCTTCTTCGAAGCCGACAAAGCCGGGCGGAGCCCCGATCAGGCGGCTGATGTTGTGCCGTTCCTGGTACTCGCTCATGTCGATCTGCACGAGGGCGTCTTCGTCCCCGAACATGAACTCGGCCAGCGTCTTCGCCAGCAGCGTTTTTCCCACCCCGGTCGGCCCGGAGAAGAGGAATGTCGCCATCGGTCGCTTCGGATCTTTCAATCCGCTGCGGCTGCGACGAACGGCCTTGGCGACGAGCTTGATCCCCTCGTCCTGAGAAACGACGCGTTTGTGGAGTTCCCCTTCCATAGCCAGCAGGCGGACGGTGTCTTCGCTCGACAGGCGAGTCAGTGGCACGCCGGTCATCTTGGAGATGACTTCAGAGATGATCTCCGCGTCAACGATCCCGTCCGACTCCTTCGACTTTTGACGCCACTCGCGAGTGATCGTCTCCTTCTTCTTCTTGAGCTTGTCCGCTTGATCACGCAGGGATGCCGCCTTCTCGAAATCCTGGTTCGCGACCGCTTCTTCCTTCTGAGCGTTCATCCGTTCGATGTCGCCATCGAGATCCTTCAGATCCGGCGGACGAACCATCGACTTCAAGCGGACGCGGGCTCCAGCTTCGTCGATGACATCGATCGCCTTGTCGGGCAAACAGCGGCCCGAGATGTACCGGGAGGACAGTTCGACGGCCTTTTCCAGGGCGTCGTCCGTGTACTGCACGCGATGGTGAGCCTCGTACCGGTCTTTGAGTCCCTTGAGGATCTCGACAGCCTGAGACTTGCCCGGCGGATCGACCATGACCATCTGGAACCGGCGTTCCAGGGCACTGTCCTTTTCGATGTACTTGCGGTACTCGTCAAGAGTCGTCGCACCGATACACTGCAGTTCGCCACGGCTCAGTGCGGGCTTCAGCACGTTCGAGGCATCGATGGCCCCTTCGGCTCCCCCGGCTCCCACCAGCGTGTGCAATTCATCGATGAACAGGATGACATTCCGCGCACGGCGGACTTCGTTCATGACCGCTTTGATTCGCTCTTCAAACTGACCGCGATACTTGGTTCCGGCGACCATCATCGCCAGATCCAGAACCACGATTCGCTTGTCACGCAATGGTTCCGGAACCGCCCCGTCGACAATCATCTGGGCCAGTCCTTCGACGATGGCTGTCTTGCCGACACCTGCCTCGCCGAGCAGAACTGGATTGTTCTTCTGACGACGACAGAGCACCTGCATGATGCGCTCGATCTCATTCTCGCGACCGATCACCGGGTCGAGCTTGGTCTGCTTGGCGAGCTCGGTCAGATCTCGGCCAAAACTATCGAGAGCAGGCGTTCGGCTGCGAGTTCCCTTGCCGCCACCGGCTCCGCCCGCAGCTGCGCCTTCGCCGCCTTTACCACCCCGCTCGGGTGTTTCGCCCTGTTCGGTGCCATGGCCGAGCAGGTTCAAGACCTCTTCTCGGACATCTTCCAGCTTCAATCCAAGATTCATCAGCACCTGGGCGGCGACCCCTTCCTGTTCCCGGAGCAGTCCGAGCAGCAGATGTTCGGTGCCCACGTAGTTATGGTTGAGGTTGCGAGCCTCTTCCATGGCGTATTCGATGACTTTTTTGGCTCGTGGGGTCTGTGGCAGCTTGCCCATCGTGACCATGTCGGGACCCGACTGGACGATCTTCTCCACTTCCAGGCGGATCTTACGGAGGTCGACGTCCAGATTCTTCAGCACATTGGCTGCGACTCCGGAACCTTCCTTGACCAGTCCGAGCAGGATGTGCTCGGTGCCAATGTATTCATGGTTGAACCGCTGGGCTTCTTGATTCGCCAGCTGCATGACCTTGCGGGCTCGGTCGGTAAAACGCTCGTACATCGAAGAGACTCCATATGACTGCGGGAGACCGCTCGGGAGGATCCTACGAGTGGTTCAGCAAATCAGCTCAAAGCCTGCCAAGGTCGTAACCTCTGAACTGGCTTTGAGCTGGGAGTATTCGCTGAACTTGCTCGCCCCAACCGGTCGGTGGGCAATTCTAGTTCCAGAGTTGCGGGGGGGCAAGAGGCGGAATATTCGAGACGGCACGCGAATTGATTCGCGCGCTAACGAGCGAGTCGCAACAGTGTGATTCGATGGGTTGGACTGGTTACTGTCTCGACTTCCATTGCCACATTGAACGTAGAAACGACAACCACCCCGGTGCGGGTGGTCCTTCGGAGGGCGAATGCCGAACAATGGGTTGAGTCAGCAGCTTGTGAATCTCGTTACGAATCCCCTCACTTTGCAATCCGGAATCGCTCAGGACTTGAGCGGCGACCCCTTCCGAATCTTGGAGCAAGCCGAGCAGCAGATGCTCTGTCCCCACATAGGGGTGATTGAGGTTTCGGGCCTCTTCCATCGCGTATTCGATGACCTTCTTCGCCCCGAGAGTCTGTGGAAACTTCCCCAGCGTGACCTTTTCGGGGCCTGGCTGGACGATCTTTTCGACTTCTAAGCGGATCTTGATGAGGTCGACATCAAGTCCCTTTGGAACATGGGCAGCGACACCCGAACCTTCTTTGACGATCCCGAGGAGGAGATGCTCGGTGCCAATATATTCATGGTTGAATCGCACAGCTTCCTGATTCGCTAGCTGCATGATGACCTTGCGGGCTCGGTCGGTAAATCGCTCATACATCCCTCACGTCCTCCTCAGTTCCGGGACTCGCAATCAATGGGCGGTGACAGAACATGGGGCGACAACTGTTCGACTATCGCCCGTGGTTTTGCAGCAACTGGCGCCGGTGATTCAGATACCGACGCAGTACGGCATCCAAATGCTCATCCGTCCGGACGGTTTCGTGGTCAATTCCCTCGGCGGCACAGCGGCGACGGACTTCGTGCAGGAACGACTGCATGGCCGCCAGGTAACCCTCGCGAAGAGACCGGGGATCGCAGACCAGCTGGCCGGCCTCTTCCAGTCCCTCGAATTTGGTGACTCCCGAGTAGCTGAAGTCGATCTCCTGAGGATCGAGGACTTGCAGCACCAGTACATCGTGCCCGCGCTTGCGAAGCATTCGCAGCCCCCGGAACAATCCCTCGCGCGGAGCGAACAGGTCCGAGATCAGGACCACCATCCCGCGCTGCGACTTCTCTTGAGCGGCCTGCTTGAGGATCGCTTCGAGATCGGTCTTCTTGGCGGGGTTCTGCTGGAACAGGACCGAAAGGATTGAGCCGAGGTGGGTATTCGTGCTGCGCGAAGGTGCCTGCCCACGGACCTGGTCGTCAAAAGCGGTCAGCGAAACCGCGTCCTGCTGCTTGAGCAAAAGGTACGTCAGCGCCCCCGCAATCTGGCAGGCATAGTCGTATTTGGTGACCGCACCCGATCCGAATTGCATCGACTCGCTGATATCGACCAAAAGCGTCGTCCGCAGGTTTGTCTCTTCTTCGAACAGCTTTAGATAGTATTTGTCGGTCTTCGACCAGACCTTCCAGTCGATGCGGCGGACATCGTCTCCGGCGGTGTACTCGCGGTGCTGAACGAACTCGATCGACTGCCCGAAATAGGGGCTGCGATGCATGCCGGACAGGAACCCTTCGACGACTTCGCGGGTCAGGATTTCCAGGCGAGAAATGCGCGCCACGACATCGGGCGGAAGTGTTTTCGGAGAGGCTTGAGCCACAGACAGGAACCTCACGGAACGGAAGTGGTCGACGTCCACATGTTGCTGCATCAGAGCAGGAGTGTCCAGCCGGAGTCAGTTCTGCCACAGCCTTGGGGGCCACGGCGACCGACGTCAAGGTTCCATGCCCGCCCTCGGGGGCAATAAAAACGGATGATGACAGAACAAGCTGTCACCATCCGAGAGTCGAATCGAATTGGAGTTGCTGACCGAGCATTTCCCTTTACAGGCTCACCGGTGGTGGAGGTTCTGGCTGGCTTGTTTGGGCAGGGCCAGACTCGGATTCCACAGACAGTTGACCAGGACCAGATTTGCTCGAGTCGGGTTTCGCATCACTGCCACCGGAGCAACCGGCCAGCAAAACCAAGCCCAGTAATCCCACAGGCGTGTACCCTCGTAGCGACAGACAAATCATGACACACTCTTTCAGTTTGGATTTCGAAGTCAGTAGAAGTTTCGTCGGACTGGATGACGTCATGGACTAGAACTCGCCAATGACTTCTCCGTCGGAAACAGAGGAGACACGGCGATAGGTCAGTGAGTCGACGTTTTCGGAGATGAATCTGACACTGCCATCCGACATTGCAAAATGCGCCCCACCGACATGCTCGCTGCTGAACTGATACCAGTTCTTTCCGAAATTCCAGGCAGTCGGCATGGCACCGACCGACATCCACACATAGTTATAACTCTTGCCACCGGTCGCTTCGCCGAATAGCAGTGTGTTACTCGTTCCATCCGTGATGTGGCGCATGCTGATTTTTGTCCAGCCACCAAAGACTCCCGCCCATTTCTTCCATCCGTTATCGAGCCGACCAAGTCCACCGGCGACAGCCAAGTAGCTCGTCCGACCGAGTCCGTAATCTTTAATGGTCGAAGTCCCCCCCAAGGTTCCGCTTCCACCAGTCGGTGTACAACGGCTCCCATCCGTCGCCGAGTCGGTACAATGCCCATGCAAGACAAAGAACTCGGAAAACTGCTGCTCACCCGCAAAGACATCCGAGGGACATTGCAAGGCATTAAGCGGCGTCTTGGCGACATCCCAGGTCGGAGTCAGAGCAGACCAGTTGATCGCGTTGGCGGCCGGGTTCGTGTCGTATCCCTGGCAGTATTGAGCCGTGCCTAATGCTCCGCGGCGGTGGGGATCCAGTCCCTTCCAGACATCCATCGCGTTATAGGCAGGCGACTGGTCGATATAGGGGAGAACCAATGCAAATGTCGAGATTTGTGGGTTGGCACTCCACTGAGCTGTCCCGCAGTTGCAATCCATCGCGAGCGATTCGGGCGGGAATTGTCCATAAGTGTCATGGAAGTTATGAGTTCCCAATGCCAATTGTTTTAGGTTGTTCTTGCATTGCGACCTGCGGGCTGCCTCGCGTGCTTGCTGTACCGCCGGCAGCAGGAGAGCGATCAAGACAGCGATGATGGCGATGACCACTAAGAGTTCGATCAGTGTGAAACCACGGGATCGAGGTGGATTCAGATGCTGTGAAAAACGCTTCATTGGGGGCCTCTTTCAAGATTTGTAGACAATGAGTGAACGTTCGACAGAATTGCCCCAGCAATCTCGTTTTCGAATCACATAAATAAGCAGGACAGCAAGCCTCGTGCCAAAGAGGCTTCGTCTTGACACCCTTGCGTTATCAGTCAATCGCAGATTCTGGTCTGGGAGACCCAATCGTCGATCAAAACATCACCCATCAACCACCGGTTGATGGGAATCACGAAGAATACGAAACATACGAATTGAAGGCCATTGGGCTCGGCGAATGACGGAATCAATCGAGGAAAGATGCATTAAAGAATCAATTCCGTGCCAATCCGAGTTGAGGACTTGGTTTTCGTCTATACCGCACCTTTCGTGATCAACCCAAGGCTTGCAGGGATTGGAACCGGGGCCGGCCACAGAAGCCGTTCACAAAAGCTACAGGCGTTGGCGAAGTTCACAATACTTTCCGGGTAAAAAAACAAAAAAATAATGAAGATTTCTCGATTTATTCATACTTGGTGAACAAGGAATGCTTGGACTCACTACACAGTGGGTGCCCAGTGTTTCAGCGTGTTTGCCTCGTTGAGCTGCTCCACTCGATGACCTGGTCTCTGGCGTTTTTGACAGTCGGGGGTGCCCAGCAGAGTGAGAATTCTCGGCGAAACTCGCGAGATGCTCAGGGCAGTTGCGTGACGGTCGCTGCCACATCTGAGCCGCGCCGCTTCCGAAATGGCTCACTCTTCACCACGGCTTTGACGAGGGCTGTCAAGCGGTATTGGTCCAGTTCCACATCTTTCACAATCGCATCCAGTGCACACTTGTCGTAGTACTCCAACCCCCGACCGAGTGCGAACGTCAGCATCTTCTCCGACAGGCAGCGGGCGAACTCGCCTTGGCGGGACTTCAGGATCGTAACCAGTTCCATCGGCCCCTGGAACTTTTGCCCACTCGGCAGCGTGCCCGAGGAGTCAACCGCGTGTTCGCCGTCCTTGTCGCGCCACCGTCCGATCGCGTCGAAGTTCTCGAAACCAAAGCCCAGATCATCCATCAGATTGTGGCACGACGCACAGCCGGGATCCTGGCGATGCAGCTCCAGCTGTTGTCGGAATGTGAGGTTGGGGTTCGATTTCTGGGTCTCTTCGAGGGCCGGAACCACGGGTGGTGGCGGGGGTGGTTTGTCACCCAGGATGTTGGCGAGAATCCACTCGCCGCGTTTCACGGGCGAGGTTCGCAACGGATACGAAGTCAGAGTCAGCACGCTCGCCTGCGTCAGCACTCCCGCGTGCCGGCCATCAGTGAACTCCACACGCCGGAACTCGTCACCCTGAATATTCGGCAGTCCATAGAGTTTTGCCAGGCGTTCATTGACGAAGGAATACTTGGCGTCGATCAGGTCGACCAAGCTGCGATTCTCCTTCAGGATCGATCCGAAGAACATCTTCGTCTCGGTCGCCATATCGACTCTCAGCCGGTCGTTGAAGTCCGGGAACTTGTCTGGATCGGGCGAGACCTCTTCCGAGGACAGCTTTCGCAACGCCAGCCATTGCCCCGCGAAGTTCTCCGTCAGCGCGGAAGATCGCGAGTCAGCGAGCATGCGGTCCACCTGCGCCGTCAAGACCTCGTCCTGGTGGAGAGTCCCTTGATTGGCGAGTCGAAACAACTCGTCGTCCGGCATGCTGCTCCACAGGAAATACGACAGTCGGACGGCCAACTCATGGTCGCTGATCGCGCGGGCTGTGGGTCCACTGGCTGCGGGGTCTTCGATGCGGAACAGGAACTGCGGCGAGACGAGTACGGCTTGCAAGACGACCTGCATGGCTCGCTCGAATGGTTCCTGGCGATCTTGGGCCAGCTTCGCGAACCGCAGAAACGGTTCGACCTCGCCATCATTCACAGGGCGACGAAACGCCCGCTGCAACAACGGCTTGAGGTTTGGCGAGCCGCGTCCGAGTAGCTTCCGTCTTTCTCCGGGCGATGGCTCACCAGAGCCAATTGCAACGGGGGCAGGTCGCTGGGCGTGAACTTCGGACCGCTGATTTGCAGTCGCTCAATAATCAGATTCCGGTCGAACGTTTTCTTGCCGTCTTGAGCGTACTCATCATTCATGAAGGCCAGCACCAGTTCGTGCTTGCCGGGTGACAGCTCCAATTTCAGCGTGTCCGACTGCGATTTATCACGTTTCGCAGTGACCTCGATCGTGCGGACCGGCTTCCCATCGAGTCGCACCTCCATTTGGGCGCCGCCGGTTTTCGGCTTGAACGGGGTGGCTCCCGTGCGGATCTCGACCGTGTATTCCCCCGCGCGGACGACTTGCAACTCAGTCGATACAAAGCAATTCGTAATCAGGATCACGGCATCATTGGGCAGATCGTTCACGGTGACTGTGTTACTAGGGGTCAGCTGTTGGCCGGTGAATGTCTGGTCGATCCCATCGGGAGCTGATGTCGGGATCGCGCGTTCGGCGACTTGCTCGGCGGCGTTGAGGTATTTCTCAACAAGCAGCGGCTGGACCGACAGTACGTCGCCGATGTTGTCGAACCCGTACCCGACATCATCGGCGGGGAAGTCCTGTGCCGGGTCAAAGTCGACGCCGACCAGATCGCGGATGGTGTTGTTGTATTCAGCGCGATTCAGGCGGCGAATCGTGACTCGTCCGGGGTCAGCACCTCCCGTGCAATCGACGAAGTGCAGCGAGTGATCGAGCCACGCGACCACTTTCTCCCGCTCCTCCGCTTTCGGTTGCGTCGACGACGACGGTGGCATCGCTCCGATTTTCACGTGGGTATACACCTTGTCCCACGCCTTGCGATTCTTCAGGACATCAGCGAGGGCGTTCTCCCGATGCAGCTCCAGCCCCGCTTCCTGCGTTTCCGGTCCATGACATTCAAAGCAGTACTGTTTAAAGAATGGCTGAATGTCCGATTGGTAGTTGATCGCCAGTGCCTGAGCCTGCGGTTCGACCTCGACAGACGCCAGCGTCTGACCGCTTGATCGCGGCCACAACACCCACGCGACAATCCCGAGCGCCAGGCAGCCGATCAAGCCAGCAGCCCACCAAATCGGGTCCGCTTTGTTCCTCGCCTTCGACTTCTTGTCTCGTCGAGATTTGTCGCTTTGCGAGCGAGACGGCTCGATAGAGTCGTCAGCAAATCGGTTGTCTCCAATCGAGTTGTCATCGAGATCCCACTCATCAACGGGAGGTTTCGGCTTCGTAGCGCTGGCTGTCCTTTCAGGCAAAACAGTTGGATTGCGTGAAGGGGCAGGGCGGGAGGCTAACTGCATTGGTGCCTGAGCGGGTTCACTCCTCGATGGTGATGATTCGGTGCGCTGCGGAACGGTAAAGGTCTCCCCGCATTCTGGATTCGGGCAGGCTCCCTTCTTTCCAGCGGCATCCGCCCGCACCTTGAAGGTGTGACCGCAATGACGGCAACGCAGTCGCAAGTGCATGAAGATACGCCGGTTGAATGGGGCCCACCAAGTTCAGGTGAATCCTAGTCTACAGACGCAGCAAAAGGAGTGTCTATTCGCGAGAGAGAGGTTGATCGGGCGTGCCCACCCTGTGGAATCGTCGACACCTTCTGACAGGATTGAGTTTTGACCCCGGCATCCCTCACAATGAAAGTGAGGGCCGAGCGTCAAGTGGCTCGATCAACGTGTCAGAGCCTGGAGAGCTTCGTGAATTTTGTGATTGCCTCACTCGAGTACATCTTCTACGTCGGCGTCATCTCGCTGGTGCTGGGCGTGCTCATCGCACTGATTCAGTTCGTGGCCGTCCGGGTCTTCCGAGCATCTCAGGAGCGAATCTGGACCCTCAAGATTTGGCCAGCGCTGCTCACCTCCCTGGGAATTATCTGCCTGACACTTCCTGCAGCTGTCACGCGATTTGCCCCCGTAGATCTGGGGAAACACGATGTCCGAGTCGAGGGGGAGCGGCATGTCACCTTAACCGGCTGGGACCAGAAGGATTACTCGGTGCTGGCGCGGATTTCGGACGCGGTCGTGCTGCAAATGGCCAATGAAGACGTGACCGATGAGACGTTGAAGTCCCTTTCAGGAATGCAGTCCCTGCGAGAGCTCGATCTGGCCGGTGCGAAGATCAGCGATGCCGGGCTGAAGGAACTCGCCGGGTTGGGGGCGCTGGAAAAACTGATCCTCTCGCGAACCTCGATTACCGACGCAGGGCTCCTGCCACTGCTGGACAAGCTGCCGAAGCTGAAGCAGCTGGATGTGCGCGAGACTGGCGTCACACCGGCAGTCTTGCGTCCCTGGCTCAAGGGGATCGAGGGGCGAAGAGCATTGCCGCGCGTGCCGCTGGAAGTGCCCGCCCCCACTGAGCCCCCTTTGGACAGCCCCGTCAAGTGAAGCGGGAATAGGCTGCGAACGGCAGACGGTCGGGTCCAACATCTCAGCACTGCAGGAACCCAGAAATGCATCTCACGAGACTGTTGTTCATGATTCTGATCCCCCTGTTCGGTTCAGCGGCCCTGACCGCTCAGGAGACTCCTGTGGATACCGCACAGGGTGACGCACTGGTCACGGAGTATTTCCGCCTCGAAACCCGGCGGCTGGCTGATCGAACGCTGGAAGAGCTATCCGGCGTGAAGACCGTCGCCGAGTGGGAAGCCAGGAAGCCGGAACTCCGACGCCAGCTGTCCGAGATGCTGGGTCTGGACCCGATGCCGCCGAAGACGGACCTCAAAGCCGTCACCACGGCGAAGACGGAGCATGAAGAGTTCACGGTCGAGCGGCTGCACTTTCAGTCGTCGCCGGGGCTGTATGTCACGGGGAATCTCTACCTGCCGAAGAACGTCACGGGGCCGCTGCCGACTGTGCTGTATGTATGCGGGCATGCACTCGTGAAGAAGGACGGCGTGGCATACGGCAATAAAGTTGCCTACCAGCATCATGGCAGCTGGTACGCGAGGAATGGGTATGCGTGCCTGACCATCGACACGTTGCAACTCGGCGAGATCGAGGGGCTGCACCACGGAACCTACAAGGAGGGGATGTGGTGGTGGCATGCGCGGGGGTACACGCCCGCCGGAGTGGAAGCGTGGAACTGCATCCGGGCGCTGGACTACCTGGAGACTCGGCCCGAGGTCGACCAGACCCGTATCGGCGTGACGGGCCGCTCTGGCGGGGGAGCTTACAGTTGGTGGATCGCCGCGCTCGATGAGCGAATCAAGGTCGCGGTCCCGGTCGCGGGGATTACCTCGCTGCAGAACCATGTGGTCGATGGCTGTATCGAGGGACACTGCGATTGTATGTTCCAGGTGAACACCTACGGGTGGGATTATGCGCTGGTGGCGGCGCTGATCGCCCCGCGTCCGCTGCTGATCTCGAACACGGATAAGGACACGATATTTCCGCTCGATGGCGTGGTCGATGTTCATTCGAAGGTCCGCCGCATCTATGACCTCTATGGCAAGCCGCGAAATCTCGGCCTGAACATTACCGAAGGTCCACACGAGGACACGCAGGAACTTCAAGTTCACGAGTTCGTGTGGTTCAACCGCTTTCTGAAGCAGAGCGAGTCACCCATCGACAAGGTGGCGGTCAAGTTCTTCGAACCAGAACAGCTGAGGGTGTTTGAGACGCCGCCAGCAGATCAGCGGAATACGAACATTCAAGAAGAGTTCGTACCGGTGGCGAAGTACGAAGTTCCGACATCCTCAGCCGCGTGGAGCACGATGAGCAACAGTTGGAAAGAGGCTCTGTTCTTTCGGTGTTTTCGAGCGTGGCCCTACACGGCAACCAATGAATCAGTCGACCTCAAAGAAATCACCTCCGCCACACGACGCGACATCCTTTGGACCGACTTCAGCTTCCTCAGCCAGGAACCGTACCGATTGCCACTCGTCGTCACCTCATCCGAGTCTCTCGACCGGGCCAAGGCCGAACGAGTGGTTCTGCACGTTCTCGACCAGACCGAATGGGAACGCATTCACGGCCTGATCGAGATGGGCCGCAGCGAGGCTGAATACGACCTGGCTGAGCCATACGCCAGCGAGTTCTCGAAGTTTTGCCAGCAATGCAGCCAGCCGGGCATCGTCCACATCTACTTCGCCCCACGAGGTGTTGGTCCGACGGAATGGTCGCGCGACGAACGAAAACGAACCCACATCCGCCGCCGGTTCGCCCTGCTCGGCCAGACGGACGACAGCGCCCGTGTCTGGGATGTCGTGCGAGCCATCACAGCTGTGCAGTCGATGGACGGACTCAAAGGCAAGCCGCTGACCATCGAAGGGGCCCGCCAAGCCGCCGGTTGGGGGCTCTATGCGTCGTTGTTCAGCGAGCCGGTCCCGCAACTCGACCTGACCGACTTGCCAGCCACACATCGCGACGGGCCAATCGTCCTCAACGTCTCTCGGTTGATAGAGCTGCCACACGCGGTGGCCGTGGCTGCAGAGAAGTGCCAGGTCAGGCTACTGTTCACCAAGCCCTCCAACCCCATGGACTGGAAGTTCGCCACATCCGTCGATGCCCTCCTCGGGAAACGACCAAATGCCGGGCTGACAATTCAACACTCATTGCAAGTTGAATAGAAACGCAGTGGACGTAGCACCGAGTTGTCTCACACCAGCGATTCACAGCTCAACAGCTGTGGGTGGCGGGGTCAGGAGGCCTTACCTGAGCCGCCTCGTCGAAACCAAGCTGACCATCATCCAAACCGGTCGCCCACAAAATCGCGACCTGCTCGACATCCTGACCACCGCCCTTGAAGCCCAAAACCACCACACCCCAGGCCCCTTGCTGCTGCCCGCCACGTGATGTGCCATGCCGCTGGGGTGTGAACGGTTACCAATATCACTGATTGCGTTGTGTGAACTTCTTCTCAATAGAAAGTGATCACAGAGCTCGTTCATAGATCGCGAGGATGTCCGCTTCGGTTGGGCGTTGAGCGGTGAGCAGCATCAAGCGGGTAATGTCGTGGGCCATCTTCGCCAGCTGGGGCAAGTGCTCGCGGGTGACGTGCAGTTCGGAGAGGCGAGCGGGAATGCCGATCCGTTCGCGAAGGGTGTCGACAGCGAGGATCGCGGAGTCGGCCGCTTCGGTCGCGGTCATGCCGCTGGTATCGACGCCGAGGAAGCTTGCGATCTCGGCCAGTTCCTGGGTGCGGACATTGCGCAGGAACCGCATCACATGAGGGAGGAGCAAGCCGTTGCCTTCACCGTGGGTGCAGTGGACCGCGCCGCCGATCGGGTATTCCATCGCGTGAACCAGCGCGACTCCGCTGTTCGAGAACGCCATGCCGCCCAACGTTGCAGCGAGGGCCATGTCCTCGCGGGCCTGCCGATCGGTCGGGGACTCCACAGCTGTGACGAGTGAGCGGTGGATGAGCTTGATCGCCCGCTCGGCAAAGAGGTCGCTGAGCGGGTTCTTGCCTTCATAGGCGAACGGCTCGTCAATGGGGATCGCCAGGTCCTGCGAGCGAGTGTTGGTGTAGCCCTCGATCGCGTGGGTCAGGGCATCGATGCCACTGTCAGCGGTGACTTTGCGAGGACAGGAGAGGGTGAACTCGGGATCGACGATTGCCAGCAGGGGTCGCAGATAGCGGCTCTGCGTGCTGACCTTCACTGCGTTGTCGGTATCGGTCAGCACCGACGAGTGCGAGACCTCGCTGCCTGTGCCCGCCGTGGTCGGGATGGCAATCAGCGGCACGACCGGCCCCGGAACCTTGTCGAAACCAAAGTAGTCTTGCGGCGAACCCCCGTGACGAGCGACCACAGCTGTCATCTTGGCGAGGTCGATGTTGCTGCCTCCACCGAGTCCGATGATGGCGTCAGGCTGGGATTCGCGAGCGGCATCGATACCACGCAAAGCAGCGGTGATCGATGGCTCGGGCTCACTGCCATCGAACAGGGCGACTTCAGTGCCCGCATGTCGCAATCGATCTCGAACCATCTCCAGCATCGGGAGCCGAGCGATCACCGGGTCGGTCATGACCAGCACTCGCTTCCAGCCGTAACGTCGGGCCGCAGACTCGAGTTCGCGGATCGAGCCCCAGCCGAAAGCGAGCTGGCTGCTGGAGGAGAAGGACCAGTGGCGGATGGAGTTCATAAGTGGGAGCCTGGCTGCGTGAGAGGGTGGGATAGGATTTCAGCCTGTCATCTGCTGACCAGAGATGACAGGCTGGTAGCCTATCCCACGACCGACAGTCTACTCAGCCGGCTCAACCGATGGCAGCGGTAACGATTGCGCAGCTGGATACGGTTACGCAACCGGCAGACCTTAACCATCCCGCAAATCTTTCCCAAAGCCGCCATTCTCCAACGAGAAGCGGCGGATCATGCCGATCCATTCAGTGAACTCACTTCACGACATGATCAGATTGGCCAATGGTTGGCCAGACCAGTGTCGTCAGAGGAGTCCCTGTCCGGTGCGGCCATGAACGCCATCCTCATCTTCCCTGCACACTTGGCCGCCGAGTTTCAACAGCTGCGGTGCGAGGTCGCTTGTCACCGGAGTGAGATCGAAGTGGCCGCGACGGCGCACGAGCAGTCACTCGCTGTGTGGTGTTCCAATGAGACCGACATTTCAAGGCGTATGAGTGGCCTGCGTGAACGTCTGGCGCGCTTGTTGGCATAACATCGGTAAAGCTCGAAACCTCCGCCTCCGTCCAGATGCTTTGGCGGTTCAAAGACGGAATAAAATTCCCAGGGGCGTGAGTTGATCATGCCCCTTTTACATTGGCATCAATTGAATCGAGCAGATCGGCATCGACTAAGAGAGACTGATACGGTTGTCGAAAACCAGTTGAGAACTACAAACCCTTGCGGATAGGTACACTTAGGATCATTCTGATCGACACTGCCCAGAGAAGGACGCGCTGATGAAAATCATGGTCACAGGAGCCTCGGGGCTCGTCGGTTCCAAGCTGGTTCCGCTACTCCAGAGCGACCGACATGAAGTTTTGACGCTGACTCGCCGGACGCCTCGATATCCCTCGGAACGGCAGTGGGACCCAGCGGGAAAGCTCCCGCCGGGGACTCTCGATGGGGTTGAAGCCATCGTCCACTTGGCGGGCGAAAACATCGGCGATGGACGCTGGACAGCTGCCAAGAAACAGCGCATTCGAGACAGTCGCGTCATCGGCACTCGCACGCTGGCCGAGGCCGCAGCTGCGACCGGCGGACGCGTGAAAACGTTTGTCTGTGCGAGTGCGATCGGGTTTTATGGGAATCGAGGGAATGAAGAGTTGAAGGAAGATTCGGCCGTCGGCGCGGGTTTCCTGCCCGATGTCTGCCGCGAGTGGGAGGCGGCAACCGATCCGGCGAAGCAGGCTGGAATCCGGGTGGTCAATCTGCGGTTGGGTGTCGTGATGAGCCGGGAAGGCGGCGCTCTCGCCAAGATGCTGCTGCCATTCAAAATGTGTGTCGGCGGAATTGTCGGCCCGGGTACGCAATATTGGAGCTGGCTGACGGTCGATGAGGCCGCCTCAATGTTTCGATTTGCCGTTCAAAACACGGAGCTGAGTGGCCCAGTGAATGCGGTCACTCCCCAGCCGGTGACGAACTACGAATTCACGAAAACTCTGGGGCGTGTTCTGGGTCGGCCAACACTCTTTCCGCTGCCTGCGTTTATGGCTCGCATCGTACTCGGCGAGATGGCGGATGATTTGATCTTGGGTTCAACCCGTGTCGTGCCGTCGCGATTACAGGCCGCCGGTTACCAATTCCTGCACCCCGAGATTGAGGCGGCGCTCAACTCGGCGGTTCAGTCGTAAGTGTGGATTGTATCGGCTGAAGTGAGCATGCGGGTTTTCAACGTAGCGATCCTAGCGGTTGTCCTGAATCTCGCAGCCCTCAGATGAACTCCGGCTCATGTGGTTGGTTCGAATTGCACCTGTCCGAACAATTGTGACGATCTCCTGAACTGGATGAACATGGATGTTCTTCCGAGATGGCTTTCAGGAACGGATCTCCACCGTGAATCGTCGCAATTGCCGCATTCGCCAAATCCAGTTTGGCTGGGGGCTCTCAATTTGTGGTCTGCTGTGCGGATGTGGAGCAGCACATCCCACTGTCAAGCTGGACTCTCAAGCTTCGATTCGTGCGAAAGGTCCGCAGGAACTTGAGGCTGAGGCGGCTCGCCCCGAACTCGTCAATGACTCTGAGATTCAAGGCGTTGCCTTCTTTGACGCCGAGTCCACAGGTGACACCGACGCGAATGCTGAACCGCAGTTTGCGGGGTGGTCTCTGGCGACGATTGAATCTCTTGCACTCTCCCACAATCCAGCAATCCAACAAGCCTCTGCTTCTGCCAGCAAGGCCGCGGGATTTCGAGATCAGGTGGGGCGAAAGCCAAACCCGGTACTCGGCTACAACGCCACTCAGCTGGCAGATGCCGGGACCGACCAACATGTCGCGTTCGTCGAACAGGATTACGTGACCGCAGGAAAGCTGGAGAAGAACCAGCGTGTCCTTGATCAAGAAGTCCAATCCCAGCTGTGGGAGGTGCAGACCCAGCGGCAACGAGTTCTGACCGATGTGCGTCAGAATTTTTATACTGCTTTAGCGGCTCAACGGCGTGTCGAACTGGCCTTGGAATTCCAAACAGTTGCTGAAAAAGGAGTGAAGACGGCTCAAGCCCGGCTGGACGCGAAAGAGGGCAGTCGGACAGACCTGTTGCAGGCGGAGATTCAGCTCAAGCAGGTCCAGGTCCAGATGCAGCAGGCACAGGCCAATCTGCGCGGGGCGTGGAAACAGTTGGTCACCTTGGCGGGCATTCCGGAAACCTCGCCACAACCGCTCGTCGGAATACTGCCGGAGATGCCCATTCCTCGGGATTGGCAGTTAGTCTCGGCGGAAATTTTGGGAGGCAGTCCCGAACTGCAATCCGCTCGCTCCAGGCTCTGCCGGGCTCAGGCGAATGTGGATCGGCAAGAGGCGCAAGCGACGCCGAATCTCTCCTTCGCGCTGGCCGCTGGTCGCGACAACGGGACTGGATCGAGCATGATCAACGCCCAAGTTGGGATGCCGATTCCGATCCACAACGCGAATCAAGGCAACATCTCTGCCGCCCATGCCGAGCATTGCCGCGCCTCGCAGGATGTCCGCCGCACGGAGCTGGCCATCCAGTCACGTCTGGCTCAAGCCCAGAACGACTACGAATCGGCAGCCGCAGCTGTGGAGCAATACCGCAGCGAGATCCTGCCACGTGCTGTCGAGACACTGAAGCTGGTGGAGGAAGCTTATGCGGCTGGGGAGTTTGATTTCCTGCAAGTGCTGGTCGCGCGGCGGACCTATTTCGATTCGAACCTGGCGTACCTCAACGCCCAGTCCGATCTGGCTCAAGCCTCGAGCTTAGTCGATGGCATGGTACTGACTGGTGGTTTGGATTCAACTCGCGATACCGAGTTCGACAGTGGCCTGCGGGACCAGGCTCTGAGTGGGCAGTAAGCATCATTTCGGGAGATTCTCTGAGTAGTTACGATATGCACGGCGTGTTGCCGCCCTGGGCGTGGAACGCGCAGCCTGATCGATGCCCCGACCTCTGAGAACTCCCATGCAAAAGCTGTCTGTTGTCTGTTTTGTCACACTCGGACTTCTCGTCATTGGTCGCCTCAGCAGCGGCCCCTCCAGCGGCTCGACTCCGCGACTCCTGGCCGCCGAACCCCAGCCAGCATCCGCATACAGCCCAGTCGAGGCCGACATGCATGAGTTCATGGAGTACGTCTTCGAGCCTCCGTACAAGCGACTTAAGGCATCACTCGCGACAGCTCCCGCTGCGGATGATCGTGCTGCGTGGAAGGGCATTAAGTCCGACTCGCTGATTCTGGCTGAGGCCGGCAACCTGCTACTCGGTCGCCCACCCGAGAAGGACGCAGCTGAGTGGAACACCCATTCCATCAAGGTCCGCGACACGGGAGCACTCTTGTACGCAGCTGCCAAGAAGAAAGATTCTGTGGAGGCCCGCAAGCAGTGGGCGGGCCTGCTGGAGAACTGTAACGCCTGCCACAAGCAGTTCGCAGGCGGCGAGCACATGCTGGAGCCGTAATCGGCGAGAGTCAGTGATCATTCGGCATTCCATTCGTACGACTCTCCCGTCATGCCCTGGCTTCAAAAACGCATCACCCTCGGTCCCTTTCGGCGGGGGTTTCATTTGGTGACTCGGCAGATCGTCGAATCCTTGCCGGAACTGGCGGGTTACCGGATCGGATTGTTGCAGGTCTTCATTCAGCACACCTCAGCCTCGCTCACCATCAATGAGAATGCGGATGTCGAGGTGCGGACTGATCTGGAGGCCGTATTCAATCAACTGGCCCCGGAGTCTTTTCCCTATGAACATACGTACGAGGGGCCCGATGATATGCCTGCCCATGTGAAGGCGGCTCTTTTGGGCAACAGCGTGATGATTCCCATTACGAATGGGCAGTTGGCTCTGGGGACATGGCAGGGAATCTACTTGTGTGAACACCGTGACAAGGCCGGAGCGAGGAACTTGGTCCTGACAGTCCAGGGGGAGTGATCGCCCACAGTTCTTGAGATTGCGAATCGAACAGGTCAGTCAAAATGAATTGACATGTCGCAACTAGACGACATAATTGGTGTGAGGAGTTTCGACATGGCCATCAAGGCGGCATCTGCGAAGGCGATCCGGCTCACATCACTTGAGGCATTGTCGCTGGCTGCGGAATGCCTGAAGACGTTGGCTCATCCGCATCGATTGCGAATGGTCCAGATGTTGCTTCAAGGGAAGTACACGGTCGGTGAACTCGCCGATGCGTGCGAAATCCCCAGCCACATGGCGTCCGAACATCTGCGACTGATGCAGCGGTGCGGGTTCCTGACCAGCGAGAAGGACGGCCGAAAGGCCTATTACCAAGTCGCCGAACCTCATTTGGCGAGCATCCTGTCATGCGTTGAAGCTCGATTCGGTACTCGTTGAGTTTTTTTGATCGCACATGTCGTCGTGTCGCGATGTGTGCATGTGAGACAAAGCTGTCACACGTGACACACATTCCCCACATTGGAGTCGTCCATGTCCCTCAGTACGATCACCCCTCGTCAACTCGCAGAACTTTGCCAGTCCGGAACAGGCATCGAGATCATCGATGTCCGCACCCCGGTCGAGTTCCGCGAGGTTCATCTAAACATCGCTCGCAATGTGCCACTCGACCAGCTCGACCCGGCCCAAGTGATGCAGGCTCGGACCGGCTCAAAGGTCGATCCGCTCTACATCGTCTGTCGCTCCGGAAGTCGTGGACAGCAAGCCTGTGACAAGTTCCTGAAGGCGGGCTTCACGAACGTCGTCAACATCGAAGGCGGGACGCTCGCTTGTGTAGAGGCCGGACTTCCCGTGACTCGTGGCCAGAAGGCGATGTCCCTCGAACGTCAGGTCCGCATCGCAGCTGGGCTGATGGTCTTTGTCGGGGTGGTGTTCGGCTTCTTCTTTCACCGAGCGTTTCTCGGACTTGCCGGATTCGTGGGTGTCGGCCTGGTTTTCGCCGGAATTACGGACACCTGCGGAATGGGGTTAATCTTGGCGCAGATGCCTTGGAACAAGTGTGCCACAGGAAGTTGCGGCACGGAAAGTTGTCAGTCGTCAGTGGACAGTCATCCGTAGAAAGCCCATGAGTTGCAACTCGTGGGCTTTGAGATGCCATCAACACATTCATACTTTCTGCGGAAATCGATCATGCGTTTACTCATCGTGGGTGGTGTGGCCGGGGGAGCATCCGCCGCTGCTCGGGCTCGTCGTCTTTCCGAGGATGCGGACATCATCCTGTTCGAACGTGGGCCGGATGTGTCGTTCGCGAACTGCGGTCTGCCGTACCATGTGGGCGGAGTCATTGCCGACCGAAACAAGCTGCTGGTGACCACTCCCGAACTGCTGCGGCAGCGGTTCCGTCTGGATGTGCGGACGCGGACATCGGTCGAGGCCATCGATCGCGTCCGCAAGATCGTGCGAGTTTGTGATCTGTCGTCTGGCATCGTGATCGACGAAGCGTACGACAAGCTGATCCTGGCTCCCGGTGCTGCTCCGATTCGGCCACCGCTGCCTGGTGTCGATCTGCCGGGAATCTTCACGCTCAGAAACCTGCCCGATGTGGATCGCATCAAGGAGATCGTCGACCGCGGAGTTCAGCATGTGGTGGTGGTTGGAGCAGGGTTCATCGGATTAGAGCTGATCGAGAATCTGGTCCATCGCGGCGTGCAAACCACGCTCGTGGAGCTGAATGACCAAGTGCTGCCGCCTCTCGACAAGGAGATGACCACTCCGATCCTGGATGTTTTGAAAGCCAAGGGCGTCCAGATCCGACTGGGGAATTCAGCAGAAGCCTTTGAAGTCTGTCCCGAAGGTCTCCGCGTTCGTCTGAAGTCCGGAGAGCAGCTGACCGCTCAGATGGTGATCCTCGGCGTCGGCGTGCGTCCCGAGAATAAGCTCGCCGTCGATGCGGGGCTGGATGTCGGCCCGCGCGGGGGAATTCGTGTGAACGATCATTTGCAAACCAGCGACCCCGACATCTACGCGGTCGGTGATGCCATTGAGGTCCGCGACTTTGTCACCGGCGATCCCGCTCAAGTCCCCCTTGCAGGCCCCGCCAATCGCCAGGGCCGCATCGCAGCTGACCACATCTTCGGACGCGACTCTCGCTATCGAGGGACGCAGGGCACAGCCATTCTCGGCCTCTTCGACAAAACAGCTGCGCTCACGGGGCAATCAGAGAAAGCACTGCGGAGATCGAACCGTCCGTTTCACAAGGTCTACATTCATCCAGCCCATCACGCGGGCTATTACCCCGGTGCGGAAGGGATGACGATCAAGCTGCTCTTCGAGCCAGAGACTGGTCGAATTCTTGGGGCTCAAGCAGTCGGCGGAGCGGGTGTCGACAAGCGGATCGATGTTCTCGCGATGGCGATTCAGGCGAAGATGACCGTCTTCGATCTGGAGGAGGCAGAACTGGCCTACGCTCCGCAGTATGGGTCGGCAAAGGACCCGATCAACATGGCCGGGTTCGTGGCGGGCGGCCGGTTGCGTGGCGACCATCCGCAGATCGACCTGGAGCAGGCACTCGCTCTAGCTGCTGAGCGGAAGCTGACACTGATCGATGTGCGCACAGCACAAGAGTTCGCCAATGGGCAGATCCCCGGAGCTATCAACATCCCCATCGATGAGCTACGTTCACGACTCGCCGAGTTGCCCAAAGACAGCGAACTGGCGGTCTACTGCCAAGTCGGCCAGCGCGGGTATCTGGCAACTCGCATCCTCCTGCAGCACGGGTACAACGTCCGCAACATCGGCGGCGGCTACCGGACGTACTTGCTCTGGCAAGGGTGTCAGTAACCCACTGCGTCAGCGAGGGCGAGGGGCAAGCCAGCGCGTCGAAACCAACTCCCCGCTACTGGGGCTGTCCCCGTGGTTCCCGCGCTTGTGCGCTATCTTTGAACGCTCTGTCAACCGTCGAGTGGAGGGATCAAAATTGAATAATCGTCTTGACGAATCAAATGCAAATTGCGGAAAGCCACGGAAAACTTGCCGGACTCTGTCTCCACTGTCAATACGCGTGGATCGCTAGTAGTATCAATCTCATCGTAGAGCCAAACGTCAGGCATTCGATCCAGCTTTGCTTCGTAACGAGTAACGCCGATCAACACGAGAATGTAGCGTCCCACCGAGACAATGACTCGTCCAGTATTGCGATCGATGGAGGTGATTTCCATATCGTGAAAGGGAGTCCGTCGCCAAAAGGTGTCAAGCAAGGCAACGTTGGAGGCAACGTCATCAGTAGTTTGCTGTCGGGCTGGTTTCCGCATTCTTCTGCACTCCTGTTTGGCCGCTGCCATTTCCGTCTTCGCAAACATCTCAACGGCTGGCGTTCCTCAAAAAGTAAAAGTGCCCATCCTCGCCACCGGCGAGCAGGTCGGGGACGCCGTCGCCGTCCCAGTCGACGGTAGTCGGGCCGACATCGTGGGCTTCGATGTTGTCGGCAGCCAGCGGGCCGCGATCCTCAAACAACCACTTGCCATCACGCGACTCCGTCTGCCGTAGCCAGTTGGCATTCTTCGAGTTCACCAACACGTCAAGCTTGCCATCGCCGTCCCAATCGACCACGCACAGCTTGCGGCGACCACTGCGGCCGCCTTGATTCGGATTCAGACGCAGTGGCTCGCCCTTCTCATCACAGAAGAGCCGCTCACCAGGGAGCAGTTGCAAGTCTCCTCCGGTGGCATTCTGGCGCCGGAAGAGAGCGAGATATCCCTCGTGGTCCATCATCACCAGATCGACCAGTCCGTCTCCGGTCCAGTCGACCGCGACCGGAGTCGTTCGCCACTGCGTGACCAGTTCTTTCCCCAGTGGCTCCCACCAGATGAAGGCGGGCTTGGCCGCGCGATCGAGCCATTCGACTTCGATCGGGGCAGCTGCGGCGAGCTGAGGAGCGGTGCGAGTTCCGATGTTGCGGAACCAGACAATCTGTCCCCAGATGGAATTGGCGATGATGTCGGGGAGTCCGTCACCATCCCAGTCGGCGACCGATTGCGTGGTGTAGCCCCACTTGGCCTCCAGCGGGCCTTGTATGGACCCCGATGGACCGGCCTGAAAGCGGATCGTCTCGTTCGTAGTGTGGGCTTTAGCCCACACGTCCTGTGAACTTACCATCCCGCGTGGGCTAAAGCCCACGCGACTTTTCTCTGCCTGCAACCTCACCGGTTCGGCAAACTTCGGTTCGGCCACTCCCGGACCACTCAGGTTCTCGATGAATCCGATGTATCCCGCTGTGTTGCCGGAGATGATGTCGAAGTCGCCATCGCCGTCCCAGTCGAAGCCGGTGGGTGAGGCGAGTGCTCCAAACTTTACATCCGCTGCTTGTTGCCGGAAGTAGCGAGGAGCCTCGAACACCGGCGTCCCGTTCACGACTCGCCCGGTGTGCTTCACATACGCCACGCGACCGTCCTCATCTCCCACGACCAAATCCGTGTGCCCATCACCATTCCAATCGACCGCCACCGGGTTGATCATCTGCAAGTCCATCGCCACCGCTTGGCCATCGGAAGTTCGCAGCTGTCGTCCGGCAGCGTACACCGGCACGGTCTTCGTGCCGGTGTTTTCGAAGTACGACAGCCCGTCGAGGAACTCACCGCAGAGCAGATCGAGGTCGCCGTCTCCATCGAAGTCAGCCAGATTCGGCCCCGGCCAGCCATACGTCTGGACCGGTCGGCCCGCCGCCATTAGCTGTTGCGGCTCGCCCCACTTCGGCTCCGCATTGGTCCCGGAGTTCCGCAGCGTGTAGACCCAGCCATGCGGCTCACCTCCTTGCCAGCGGCCTTGCGGGTCGTACTTGGTCCACCAATCGTTGGTCGTGAACCAGCCGAAGTCATCCCACGACTCCTGCCCCACGAGCAAGTCGTGAACTCCATCGCCATCATAGTCCGCCAGCCGCCACTGGTTCTGCCGCAGATGCTTGATCGGAGCAACCGTGGTCAGCGGGTGAATCGGCTTCAGCGTGGCCCAGTCGCCGGTCGCGTGCCCAGTCACTTCATCATGGCCGATCAAGACACGCGGCTGCCCATCGACCCACGACAGCGTCATGTACTGCTTTCCCGGTCCCAGCTTTCTCGGCGGGAGAAAGACCGGAAACTCCTCCGTAACTGGGCCGGGGTTCTCAAACAGATACACCCCGTTGTAGGGCTTATCGGAACAGCTGATGACGAGGTCAAGATCGCCGTCTCCGTCGTGGTCCCACGGCATCGGAAAGGCATAGAGCCCAACACCCAGATCGACGAAGAGATCGGGGTTGTGGTGTTCGACCCGGCGGAGTTTCACGTCACCCGCAGTGGCGCAGAAGGGGAGAATCAGGCTGCCTGCCCACAGAGTCACAAGGACGACAAAACTTCGCATGACGTCATCTCGAATGGTGAATGGGGTGGAAGACTGGATAGAACACTGGAGGACGACCGGAGCAATCCGGAGCGAGATCATTCGCCGACAGGGAACCCGGCAGATGACTGAAATTATCCAGTGAACGATCACAGCGAAACACCGCCGCCGATTCCTGGTGAATATTCCTGTGTTCCCACGGCTTGGTGATCACTGGACGATGTTCTTGCAGAAGTCGATATCAATGCGATACCTTTTGTTTCAGGCACGCGAGGGGAGGAACGGAAAGCTGTTGTATGCAATCCCTGGCGAACCTGCACTGCGACGGTGACACACGAAACGGCTCGCCAAAATGAAACGCTTCAGAGTTCCCCTGATAGCCACTGCGATCATCGGCGGATGCTTGCTCGTGATTAGCATTGTTGCGGTCACGATGATCTTTAACTCAGTGGGGTCCAGCCAGAAAAAGGCGGAACGGGCCGGGATGGTGGGCGCCGGAGTCGCGACACTCGGCTGCATCACCATCGCTCCGTTCTGGTTGTACGCTGCCGCCAAGATCGGGCAGGAACGCCGCCGGACGAAGAAGTAATGCGAGGGACAGCTCTCTGAGGTGATTTGGGATCCGTGTTCTTTCGCGGTGGCTGAACTACTGGTCAGGCCTCTGACGACCACAATCATGTTGACTGCCCTGGCTTCGCGCTGCGAGATGCTCGTTTGGCAGTGTGTGTTCGTTTGAGAGTCAGCCGTGGGGAATTTCTGCGACTTTTGTAGCGAGCTCACCTGGCCACTCGGCATTGCTCCGCTGCTCGTTCGTCTCGGCGTCCGTTGCTACACTCAAACCCGTGCGAATCGGGAATCCGATACGGCCAGTCCCAACATCAATGGACCGACTTCCATGAGCAGTGTCCTGATCAGAATTTTGTGGTGTGGTGTGGTGCTGGCGTCACTCAGTGGCAGTCTGATCGCTGATGAGACCCAGTCAGCCGGGCCACCTCGAAGTGGTCGTCTGTCGTTCGGCTGGGCTCACGAGAGTATCGTCCCTGACAAGCCGGTGGCTGTGGCGGGCCAGTACAACACACGAATCACGGGCGAGGTGCTCGATCCGATCACAGTGACAGCACTGGCCATCGAGACCCGTGATGACCAGGGGGTGATCGATCAGGCGGTCTGGGTTTCATGTGATATGGTCGCGATTCGCGCGAGGATCACCGAGGGCGTTCGGCGGAAGGTCGCCTTGGCTCTGCCCGACCTTGATGTACGCAAAATCATCATCTCTGCGACTCATACGCATACGGCCCCGGCGATCACGGATACAGCTGAGACCGATTTCCATCCATACGAGTTTGCAGGCAGCTGGGCCTATCGAATTCCTGCGGACCAACAAAATGTCATTCGCCCGCTGGCGTATATGGAGTTCCTCGAACAGAAAATCGCAACTTCAGTGGTGCAGGCGTGGCAGTCACGGAAGCCGGGCGAGTTCAGCTCGGCACTGGGGCATGCCTCGGTCGCCCGCAACCGGCGAGCGGTCTATTTCGATGGGACAACCCGCATGTACGGTGACACGAAGGACCCGCTATTCTCGCATCTGGAAGGGACCAGTGACGACTCCGTCGATGCGATGTTCTTCTGGCGCGACAGCCAGCTGGTCGGTTTGGCGATCACGGTGTATTGCCCGTCTCAACAGACCGAGGGCTTGAGTTCACTGTCGGCAGATTACTGGCATGACACGCGCAAGCTACTCCAGGAGCTGCACTCGCCGGATTTATTTGTGTTGTCTCTGAATGGGGCCAGCGGAGATCAGTCCCCGCATGTGCAGATCGACAAGGGGACCGAGCTGAACATGCTGGAACGGCGCAAGATCGCTGGGCGGCAGGAGACCGCTCGCCGGATCGCGCATGCAGTGCATGACGTGACTGAAGTTGCACGCGGGGCGATGCGGTCCGATGTGTGGTTCGAGCATCGCGTCGAGACGATGCCTCTGCCGGTCTGGAAGGTCTCGGAGGAACGCTTTGCTCAATCGACCGCGATTGTCGAAGCCGGGAAAGATCAACTCGACACGCTCAGCAGCCCCGACTACATCAACTGGCGAGTCAATCGCACGATGCTGGGACGCTACAAACAGCAGCAAATCGATCCGTTCTATCGGACCGAGATTCACGCCTTGCGCCTGAACGACCTCGCCCTGGCCACGAATCCGTTCGAGCTGTTCACCGACTACGCCCTGCGCATGAAGGCACGCAGCCCGGCCATCCAGACCTCGATTATCCAGCTGACCGCCGAGTGCGGCGCGTACCTGCCGACCGAACGGGCAGTGCAGGGCGGTGGGTACAGCGCCCGCATTGATGACGGCGTGGTCGGCCCCGAAGGCGGACGCGTGTTGGTCGAAGAAACGACGCGAATTCTTCGCGAAATGTGGCCGCCCGCGAAGTGATTTTCGCCGATTCGACCGCAGGGGTTTGGGATTCCTCGGCAGCGGCGTACAATCAGATTGTCGACTCACTGAGGGGATATCTGATGCGCGGTGCTGGACTGAGACTCACGACGGATGTGCGACGTGTCTGGCAATGCGCCGCTTGCGGAGCTGAGCGTAAGGTCGGGGCACAGGTCACGACCGTTCGTTGCCAGTGCGAAGGCCGTCCGGCGATGAAGCTCGTGGAGGGGCAACGACGAGAGCGTCCTCTGAAGGAATTGGCCTCGCCCTATTTGGAATTCGTCTTCGAGCCGGGCGAGCTGGCCCCACCGCGTTCACAACAGGACGACGGGCCAGCTGCAGAGAACACAAACACTCCCACTGGGAATAGCCCAATTGCCATGGGCCGGGAGGTCAATGAGGGACGGAGTTCCGCAGAGACACAGCGGCCGCCCGACGCAGAGACCAAATCCGCGATGGAACGGGAAGTGAATGAAGGCGGGATCGCTCCACCGACTGAGGCAGCCAGTCAGCGTCCAGCCCGGCGTAACGATCGACGGGGCGACCGTGGTCCGGCTCCTGCTCGTGGACCGCAAGGCTCACAGAACAATGGACCTCGCCCGGACCAACGTCCACTGCCGCAAAATCAATCGCCTCGTAAAGAACAGCATGGGGCTCCTGATCGCAGACCCGATGCATCGACCAACGCTGCTCCAGTGGGGCGAAAAAACCCTCCTGGAAACAATCCGCCACGTCAACAGAATGATCGCCGAAACACTCCACCGACAACGCCCCCCCCAGCTGTGGACAACAGTGGTTTCGGCGAGGGGATTCATGACGACTGACCGTCAGGGCCCACGACGTAGCATTCGTCATCGCTCCCCAGCGAGCGGCAGGCGTGAGCCTGTCGAGTCCCCCGCTCGCACGAAATGCGATGTCCTGATCGTCCACGCCTCGGCAGGCTGACGCCGTGCCGCTCTCTTGAAGACCACCTCATGGCCACTTTTGAATTCTACCGCTGGGATGGATCTGAGTCCTTCGAGCCGCAATCCGCAGACCAGCTGTTTGATGAGCTGTCCAAATACCTGATGCAGTACGGTGAGGAGATTCTTCCCAACCTGGAACGCTGGGAAGAAGAGCATCCGGATCTGATCGACAAGCTGCTCAAACGCGGACTGGTCGAGCGCGACAAGGAAGGTAAATACTCCGTCACTCCCAAGGGGCTGCGGCGAGTTGAGAACAAGGCCCTCGAACACTTGTTGCAACAGTCGCGACGCGATCAAGTCGGGCGGCATGACACCGACGAGCGCGGGCCAGGGCAGGTCAATCTGGAAGAGACTCGGCAGTATCAATTCGGCGACCCGGTCTCGAACCTGAACATGCACGAGACATTGCGGAATGCCTTGCATCGGCAGGGGGCGACCACGCCCATCCGGATGATCGAGGATGATCTCGTCGTGCAAGAGATGGACTACCAGTCCAACTGCGCCACGGTCGTGTTGCTCGACATGTCCGGCAGTATGACGCGTGGCGGAAAATATGCAGCTGCCAAGGGGGTGGCGATGGCCATGCAGGCCCTCGTTCGCACTCGCTATCAGGGAGACTTCCTGCAAGTCGTCGGGTTCTACTCCTACGCCTCACCACTCACGGAGCGTGAGTTGTTGTACTCGGCCCCGAAGCCGGTCAGCATCTTCGATTCGCGAGTTCGGATGCGGATTGACCTCGATAATCCGCCCGCCTTCGTGCCCGAGCACTTCACGAACATCCACGCGGGTTTGCAGTTCGCCCGCAGGCTGCTCGGTAAGCAATCGGCACAGAACCGCCAGATCCTGCTGATCACCGATGGCGAGCCGACCGCACATCTCGAAGGGCGACAGCTGGTCCTGATGTACCCGCCTGCCGAGAAGACCGCCGCAATCACGCTGTCCGAGGCCAAGCGCTGCGCCGACTCGGGGATTCGCGTATCGAGCTTCGCGCTGATCGAAGATTACTTCTATCACGGCCTGGTGAATTTCGTCGAACAGCTGGCGATCGTGACACGCGGGGTGAGTGCGACCTGCAACGCGGAGGACATGAGCCAATTAGTTCTGTCGAGTTTCACCAAGGGCCGCAAGCTCCGCCGAGCGTTGTAAAGGTGCATCTCAATTCCCCGTGGGGCACGTTTCCTACGTGCCCGCCCCCAGCGAAGCGCCGGGCGTGTTGGCCGTCTACTCTTGTTTGGCGAAGCGACTTTATCGATGCCCCAAGGAGCATTAGTCATCGGACTCGAAACTCACGAGACGATCTTGAGTATCGAAGTACACATGGAGAATGGGCCAAGCTCCAACACGAGCGTAGTGCCAAGATGAGCCGAATTCACTCCGAGGAGAGCCGAGGATTTTAACGACTTCAGACTTTGTCATTCCCGGCTGCAGACTCTTCAAGAGTGAGAGATCAAATGGCTGTCGATTGAACTGAAACAGCCCATAGAGAAGGAGCAGACAGATCGTGATCAAGAAAAACACGAGTACTCTGCGCTCTTCCGGATAAGCTTTCCACCGCATGGGACACCTCCAAAATCGATGAACCGGAGGTCAGCAAAGCCGAGCGGAATGGGCGTTTTGTGAGTGTTCTTGGAACGAACACGCCGCCAGCCGCCTTGAACTCCATGATGTGTATCTCAGACTCTTCGAATTGGCTACGGCAACTCCGCGTACGTGGGCTTCGCCCTCCCGGATACCAGACCCGGAACGACAAACCGACACCCTCCCTCTACAATTCCCACCGACCTGACTCAGCGTGGGACTCGGCATGGCAGCGGCAGCGACTTCAAGCATGATGACTCTCCTCGGCACCGGCACCAGCATGGGTGTGCCGATGATCGGGTGCCGCTGCCCGGTCTGCATCTCGACCAACCCCAAAAATAGCCGCACCCGGACCGGTGTGTACATCTCGGCCCCCGATGGGCCGATGCTGATTGATACCTCGCCCGAGCTGCGGCTTCAGCTGGTGCGGGAGCAGATCGATATGGTGCATGCGGTCGTTTATACCCACGCCCATGCGGATCACATCCTGGGTCTGGATGACCTGCGAATCTTTGGGTACAAGCTCAAACGTCCGATCCCGCTTTATTGCGAACCGGTGGTCGAGGAGCATCTGCGCCGGACGTTTTCGTATGCCTTCGTCCCGGTCGAGGAACGCAACCACCAGCACTCCACACCCGATCTGGTGTTCCACACCATTGGCACCGATCCGTTCGATGTCCTCGGCCTGCACTTCATCCCGTTACGTCTCATCCACGGACAGCTGCCCGTACTCGGGTATCGCATCAACGATGTGGCGTTCTGCACAGATGTCAGCTTCATCCCCGAAGAGACCTGGCCGAAGCTGGAGGGGCTGAAAGTGTTGATCCTCGATGCCCTGTGGGACGACCCGCACCCGACGCATTTCTCGGTCAGCCAAGCCATAGAGGTGATCGAGCGACTCAAGCCCGAACGAGCCTACCTGACCCATTGCTCCCACCGCCTCGACTACGAAAAAACCAACGCCCGCTTACCCGCCGAAGTGGAACTCGCCTACGACGGACTCCAGATCCCGCTGTAACGCAACAGCGTCCGGCGTCAGTCTGTCGGAGTGCCAGACTCACTTTGCAACCGGGCCAATACACCCGTACAAGGTCGCTCGTCAGCCCCTCTTTGTCCCGGCAGGGACACCCGAAAATAGCCCGCCGTTTCAACGGTGGGACGGACAGGCTCGCGACCGACTCAGCCCCGTCAGGGGCGACAGACGCTTGGACAGCGTGAGGGCCAGCGGAAGATTCTATCGTCCCATCCGAGACTCAATGACTTCGTCCACACCGGTCACCCACCTTTGAAACGGTGGGATTTTTTCAACCGTCCCTGCCGGGGCGAGGAGTTGCCTCTTTCCCCGAACCGGCGGGCAATCACAATGTACGCCTCGCACTCACTCTGTTGAGTCTGGTGAGCGTCCAATGATCTCAGAGGGCTCTGCCGACTTTAATCGTCATTCACCTGAACCAGCGTTTCCCCGTTATTCAATTGCAGTCGAATCACGCGCACTTCTGAGAGCTCCTCAATCGCCTGCACCAAGACCGGAGAGTGCGTACTGATCCAGATTTGCGACCTCTTCGAAGCTTTCACAATCAACTCGGCCAGAGGACGTAGCAGGTCGGGATGCAGACTGGCCTCGGGCTCGTTTAGAGCGATCATCGCTGGAGGGCGAGGACTGAGTAGGCAGGCCACCAGACACAGATACTTGAGCGTCCCGTCTGAGAGTTCGCGGGCTTCCAGCAGTCGAGCACAGCCTTCCGTCTCCAGGGCGACCGCAAATACAGTCGCGCGAGGAGTCCGACTGAATGGTGTTTCATCGTTCGAGATGATCTGCAGCTTGCGTCCCGGAAACGCCGCTTCGACTGCCGCCTGCAATGGCTCGCAGTTATCGCTGGATTGGATGGTCATCAACGCGGCAGCCAGATCGCTGCCATCATGGCTGAGAACCGGTGTCGTCACACTGGATCGGGGCGAGCGGAGCGGTGAATTCTCGTCTGTTCGAAACTGATGGTAGAACCGCCAGCCGCGCATCTCCTCACGCAACGTGGACAACTCGGGATAGCGATGGGGCTCACGCAACTGAGCGAGCACTGATTCATTCGGGTCGAGGGACTGCGGGAACTCGACTCGGTTGCCCTCCACGTCCCGAACCGTTGTCATGAGCCCTTTGCGAGAGAGCAGCGTCGTCGAGGGCTTCTTCTCACGACCAAACCAGACCGTCTCCTCCTTGATCTCTGGATCGGATGGGAGCAAATGCGAATCCGGCGGGGGGTACCCACAACTCAACTCAAAGCCAAAGTCCTCGATTCGAAACCCAAACGTCATGCGGACCGGCTTGTTCGGCTGCATTCGGGGGCCAGCCCAGAGAGCGGAGTACATCCCCCCCTCGCGGCAGATCGATTGAGCAAAGTCCCCCTCAGCAATCTTCGCGATCAACCACAGGGCACGATACAGGTTTGACTTCCCAGACCCATTGGGGCCGGTCACCACATTCAGTGGTCCCAACTGGAGTGACACACTCCGCAGTGAGCGGAATCCACGGATGTCCAGAGAAGTGAGTGGCATGGAGTTCTCGTACCGTCAGAGACGTGGAGTGACGTTTTGATCCGAGCTCTGATGTTGAAGCAGCCGGTCAAGGCTCTTGAGGATAACGGAGTTCTCCAAAACAAGAACGCAGTACAAGAGTCGACGTAGCGGAAGTCGTCAGACTTTCGCCGTCCGACCAGTTCGCGCCGATCCCGGCGAAAGTC
>JAYWHX010000146.1:0-33526 GCA_043777375.1 Planctomycetota bacterium
ATGATTGCTGGTGTGGCTACATATGATTCCGACCTTGTGAATGTTCTGAGACGGCTTTCTGATCTGGTCGGTGGAAGATTCGGTTATCTCTCATTCGAATCCCCTCCACCTCATACATGCCACGAGTTCATTGCAATGTGTCGTGTTACGGACAGTCCTGCATTGGTAGATGGGCGCATTCGCGAGGAGACACAGTCGTCATCTTGATTGCCGGGTTATAGCTGTAGATTTGGGCTGTTTTTTCAGTCGATTGGCACGGCCTGCGGCGTTGGGAGGATCGTCGTCTTCTTGCCCACTCGCCGCACCCTTCAGCGACTCGATATTCGCCGATGATTTGCTTTACGTCCCGCATTGCGATCGACGGACTCGCCAAGCATCGGCAGAAAGCTGTCACGGGGAATTCAGGTGGGGCGACACAGCTTTACCGCGTAAAGCCCACGTAGAAGCTGAACAGTCGGCGTTGGTCGGTTTCTTGATCGAGGATCGGCCAGGCGAAGTCGAAGGCGATCGGGGCGGGGCCCATGGCGGGGATGATCAGGCGGAAGCCGAAACCGGCACTGACGCGGAAATCGTCAAAGCCGACATCCTCCTGCACGGTGCCGAAATCGGTGAACGCCACAGCTCGAATCTGGTCGTTGGCGGTCAGCGGCAGCATATACTCCGCTGTGCCCAGAGCCATGAAGTTGCCCCCGACACGGACACCGCTCTTGATTGGTGAGACTCCGCGGAATGCAAACCCACGGAACGATGAATAACCACCGGCGTAGTAGCGCTCGAAGATTGGAGTCTTGTCGCCGGTCCAGGCCAATGACCCATACAGCTGGACGATGTGCTTTCCGAAGCCGTCTGCCCGCTCGCGGACTGTGAAGTATTGCGAGGCGCTCAGCTCGATGCGGGGGTAGTTGAACTCGCCGAATGCCTGTTCGTAGGAGCCTTCGAGGAAATGCCCTTGTGTGGGGATGAAAGCGTTGTCGCGTGTGTCGTTCGACAAGGTCACGCCCACCGTCGAGAGGAAGTTGTGCCCGGCCACGTCGGTCAGATCGGTGGGGGCACCCGCCTGAATGCTCCGCATTTCCACGTCTTCCAATCGCAGTGCGACACTGGCCGACCAGTATTGGTCGATCAGCTTGCCAACACTGATGCGTCCACCCAACCGGTCTTCGGTCCAATCGTTATAGAACCGGTTGAAGTAAAATCCACTGACACCCAAGTTGTAGTCGGTCCGCATGAAGAACGGATCGTTCCAGCTAGCAACGTAGCGACTGACTTGATCCCCAGGCTGGGCTTCCAGCCGGAAGCTCTGCCCTGCTCCGCGCCAGGCGTATCCGTTGACGATGTCAGCCCAGCTGCGAGGCGGACGCATGATGTCGAAGTTGTCTTCTTGCAGCACGGCAGAGCCGACGATCCCGTTGTTGCTGTTGACCCCTGCACCGAACATCAACCGACCGGTCCGGCCTTCAGTGACATCAATGTCGAGATCGACGAATCCGGGTGGTTGAGTCGACTGGCGGCCAAATGTGGTCCCGCCGTAGGGGTTGCCGGAGTTCGAAGTTCCGGAACCAAAGTCTTGCGGAATCGGTGTTCCGTTACGATCAATGCTCTGGCCGCGTGGCACCGCATCCGATTGGCCGCGAATCACGATATCGGGTTCGATCGATTCACCAAACAGTGAGCTGGGATCGACGTTATAGAGTGCGGGTGCATCGTACGCGCCCCTCGATTTCGCCCGGGCCTTGGCCACTGTGGATGACGAATTGCGACTCTGTATCGTGGAGTGAAGTGAGACGTTCTGTGACATCGGTCGGATGTTCGCAGCTGGCTTAGAGACAGCTGCGAGTCGCACCGGGGCTGGGCGTTGAGGAGTCGAACCCGCGTCGACGACCGGCGTCAGGTTGACGCTGGGACGCAGGCGAGCTGTCGTCCGGCGCACGTGAGACGCACTGTGGCCATAACCCGGAGCTGTGTGATCTGGTCGGTTCGCGCGAGTCTGTGCGAAGAATCGCTCTTCCTCGCTTTGTCCCCGCATCGTATCGCTGAGTGGATCGTCCGATGCGAGCGAGTAATCACGTCCATCCGTGGGCACGATCTCGAACGTCGGGGGCTCCGCCTGATCCCACAGCTGGCTTGAGAGAACTCGTCGGCGAGCCAGATCGAGTTGCTTTCCGTTGGCCAATTGCCCGGGTTTGGCCAATCGCACCACGGTGTTCAGGATGACGTCTTCGCGAGTGTGAGGATTATCTCCGCGAAACTGCACTCGAATGTCACCGACGAGGTACGGCTTGTCTTCATTGATCCGGTATTCCAGATCGATGACCCCCGGCTCATCCAGGAAAATCGGAGTCGGTGCCACTTCCGCGTACAGGCGGCCCAGCTCGTCGTACTGGTCCTTCATCTGGCCGACATCGTGCTGCATGTGCAGGTAATTGAAGTAATCGCCTGGCTTGAGTTTGGGCTTGCGGTACAGCGACTCTCGACTGACGACGTCGTACCCGATCAGGTCGACGTTGCGAACGGTGTAACGTGTGCCTTCCTCCACGATGAAGGTAATGGTCGCTCCCTTTTGGTCGTCGCTGACTTCCTCGCGGCTGGTGACTTTGACATCAAAGAAACCCAGATTGTTGTAATATTGGGTCAGTGTGATCACATCGTTAGCGACGATTTGAGGATCGTAGATCCCGCCGAAGACCCAGAAAATCGCTGTCTTCGACGCGAGCTTGGTCCGCAGAACGGCATCCGAGGCGAAGGTATTGCCTTCAAACTCTCTCCAATGGACGCGAGTCTTGGGGCCTTCGGTGATGGCGATGATCACTTCGCGGTCGAGCGGGTCACT
Organism: Planctomycetota bacterium; assembly: GCA_043777375.1. Taxonomy (GTDB): domain Bacteria; phylum Planctomycetota; class Planctomycetia; order Planctomycetales; family Planctomycetaceae; genus TH-plancto1. The sequence goes on from JAYWHX010000146.1 coordinate 2,831, forward strand.
ACCCTTCGTCATTTCGACCGCAGCGTTCCGGTAGCCCTTTTCGAGGTATAAGGACTTGATGCGGGCGACAGCTTCGCGGTTCAACGAAACATCAAACGGCTGGTTGACTCGCAGACCCGTATGCGCTTCGAGTTCGCCCGTCTTGATCTTCTTGTTTCCAATAAACCGTACCGTGCGGATGATGGGGCGCTCGCGCACTTCGTAGACGAGAATCAAGCCATCGGGTGTGCGGCGGTAGATCGGGCGAACGCTGGAAAACCAGTGCGTTTTTCGAAGTGCGGCCACATCTTCCTGAACTTCACGCGGGGTGACAACACGTCCCTTTTTGACCTTCAGGTAATGCTGGATTGCATGTTCCGCGATCGTTTCGCGGCCCTCGACAACCACATCGACGATGGTTTCGTTGAGGAATTCGTCTGCTGAAAGCTCGGCCTCTTCGTCCGCAGCGATGTCAGGAATCGACTCGTCGAGTGCGTCGGGGTCGACGAGGAATTCTCGCGAACGCCGAGTCTCATTGTCGTTGGCGGACTCGGCATCGTCCTGCGGGAATGCGGTCCCCGAACAAGCCAAAAAGCTCAGCATCAGGCCCGCCAATAGCCAGTACGCTCGCAGCGGGCGATCGCATGATGGCGAGCTGACTCCGGGCATGGAGGAGGCTTTCGAAGGGGGCTGGGGAGGGGCAACTCACAGTGCGGAACGCAGCTGTGGACGGGAATCAAACTCCCGAACGTGCGGAGAAATATCGAAATCTGGAAAATCGCTCAAGGTGAGTTCTGAAACGATTGAAGATCCCGCAGGATTCTGCCGAAGCTGCGAACCCAATGTGGTGGTCGAGTTCACGCCGGCGTAGGTTTCCGCACCAAGCCTGGCACAACATCGAGATCGAGCGGTGCCAAGCGGCCGTCCTCATACAGCTCCCAACCGACCGCCGCCATCGCGGCGTTGTCCGTGCAGTATTCACGGGGGCTGAGGTGCAGTTCGACCTTCTCGCGGCGGGTCATCTCCTCTAGAGCGAGGCGAAACACCGAGTTCGCCGCGACTCCGCCTCCGACGCATAACACCTTGCGGCCTGAACGCCGGAGGGCCAGCTGGCATTTGGCCACCAAGACTTCGATCACAGCCGCCTGAAAGCTGGCTGCGATGTCGGCGACTCGCGCATCGGTGAGGGCTGGCGGCTGGGAGTGTGCCCCTGGCTGGCCTTTGGCCTCATACAGTACCGAGGTTTTGAGGCCGCTGAAGCTGAAATCGAGGCGGTCGTCCTTAAGAAACGTGCGGGGGAATCGAAAAGCAGCTGGGTTTCCGGTGCTGGCGACCTTCTCGATCATCGGCCCCCCGGGATATGGCAGGCCCAGCACGCAGGCGATCTTGTCGAACGCCTCGCCTGCCGCGTCGTCGATCGTCGCTCCGATCAGCTCAAAATTCGTAGCCGTGAGGCAGTCGTAGAGATTGGTATGTCCGCCGCTGACGACCAGCCCGATGCAGGGAAACAAATCCCGCCCCGCAGCCAGACGGCACGCGTAGATGTGCCCCTCGATGTGATTGACGGCCACCAGCGGCTTGTCGAGGACCAGCGCCAGCGTCTTGGCAGCTGTCAGCCCGACGAGTAGAGAGCCGACGAGACCCGGCTGAGTGACAACCGCAATGACGGACAGGTCGCGGAGTGTGACCCCAGCTTTACGAATCGCCTCGTCGATGACGGGGAGGATTCGCTGCACATGCGCCCGCGAGGCGATTTCCGGCACGACACCACCGAACCGCTCGTGAAGTTCATTCTGGCTGGCGACGACACTGGAGAGGACTCGCAGGTCTCGGGTCACCACAGCCGCTGCGGTTTCATCGCAGGAGGACTCGATTGCAAGCATCAAAGAGGACGGCGAGAGTGGCACAATGTTCAAAACCCGTGGGATAGGCATCCAGCCAGTCATCGCCTGCCATCCCACATTCATTTGCCCCTGATCGCAGAAAAGACAGGCTGGAAGCCTATCCCACGGGAAGCAACGAAACGGGGGCGGAAAGCTACCCCTCACGCACCTGGTAACACGACACTTAGGGCTGCTCGTTTCCGCCTGACCCGGTTCATGCGGTCCCACCGCGCAAGGGATAGCTTTCCACCCCCGATGTCATAATTATAACGGGAACCCCGTGAGAGTCCACCGTTGGAGTCCAGCCTTTAGGCTGCAATTGCATTCTCAGCCGCTCCAAAGCAGGCTGAAGCCTGAACTCCCACACGACTACCTGTTGATGAGCGACATCACTTCCGAGCGGCTGGCTTGGTTCGTCTTGAACAGCCCGCGCACGGCACTGGTAATGGTCACTGCGCCCGGTTTGCGGATGCCACGGATCGACATGCAGGAATGTTCGGCTTCGAGGACCACAATCACGCCCTTGGCGTCGAGTTCCTCAGCCATCATGTCGGCGATCAGGTGCGTCATCCGCTCCTGCACCTGCGGACGGCGGGACACTTCCTCGACCACGCGGGCCAGCTTGCTCAGCCCGACAATCTTCCCCTTCGGGAGGTAGCCGAGATGAGCTTTCCCCAAGAACGGCAACAGGTGATGCTCGCACATGCTGTTGAAGCTGATGTCGCGAACCAGCACGAGTTCGTCGAACGACTCGTCGAACACTCGCCGCAAGTGCCGACGCGGGTCGAGATGCAGCCCGCTGAACAGCTCGGCATACATTCGGGCCACGCGAGCGGGTGTCTCCAGCAACCCGTTGCGGTCCGGGTTTTCACCCACAGCTGCGAGAATTTCTCGAACAGCCCGCTCCATGCGAGGTAGGTCGGGTTGGAACGGGGCGGGGTCTTGGGGGGCAGTCATCAGTGTTCAGTATTCAGTGGTCAGTCGATCGCCGTAGGACGGGCACATTTGCCCGTCCGTCTCCCGACGCTCTATGGGTTTTAGTGCGGCAACACCGCTGCACCAGTCGTCTCGCCCAATTTTTTCGGCGGATGGAAAAACAGCAACAACAGCACTGCTCCCACCACAGCTGCCCCAGCGGGGTACATCAATAGAGTGCGGTAGTTGATGACTGCGGCCTCACCTTCGCCGGTTGTGTACATCCCCTGCAGGTAAACCCACAAGAATCGCGAAGTGATCGGCCCCATCCCGAGCACGAGGAAGTTGAACAGCCCCTGGGCACTCGTGCGGGAGTCTTTCGGCAGGAACTCGTCGATGAAGATGTACAGAGTGGCAAAGAAGAAGGCGTAACAGATGCCATGCAAAACATTAACAGCCACCGCACAGATCGGGTCAGGTACGAGAGCAAAGACCGCAAAGCGAACTGCGTGTCCCAGAATGCCGATCACCATGGTTTTCCGCCAGCCGAGCGTGGCGAGCACGGGAGCCAGAAAGGCCATCGTCCCGATTTCGGCGAGTTGGCCGACGCTCATCGCTGTCTGGACCCAGTTCGACGGCACGCCGACCTTGCCGAGATATGTGAATGCGAAAAAGAAGAAGCCATCGTGGACTGTCGAATCGATCCAAGTGACGATGAATAGCACCAGAATGAACGGCGTGGCCAAGTGCTTCAAGGCCCCGAGTCCGGCTGTTGACTCTTGACCGGCGATCACCGGCTTCGGCGGGGTGTGAGGAAGCATCAAGCTAAAAGCTGCCATGATGAGTGAGGCCACACCGGACACAGTGAAGGCCATCGCTTGCCCGCTGACAAGGGCTTGCCCAGTGAGAGGGGTCTTGAACACCGTGCCGAGCCAGCTGACAAATCCGCCCGCTTCAGCCATCGCGGGAACCTTGGCCCAATCCACCAAGATGAAGATGAACGGCCAGGCCGCGGCGATCCAACCGATCGTCCCCCACAGCCGGATCGGCCCGAACTCTTTCTGAGCGTCTTTCAGATTCGCGAAGGCAATCGCATTCGTCACTGAAATCGTCGGGACGTAGAACAAGCAATGCACCGCCATCAAGGCGAACATTCCGTTGAATGAGGTGACTTGCCCCATGCCAATCATGGCCAAGCCACCAATCAAGTGGCTGAGTGCCAAGAACTTTTCGGCAGCGAAATTGCGGTCCACAAAGGCGTTCGAGAAGAACATCGCCAAAATGGCCGAGACAGGGAAGCAGATGTTAATCAGAGTCTGCTGCCCAGCGGTGAAATTCAATCCCCCCTCTCCGAAGTACCCGAAACTCACCGGCAGCCAGCAGCCCCAGATGAAGAACTGCAGGAACATCATGACCGACAGTTTGAACTTCGGGCTAGTTGCGGCCAGCGCTGACGAGTCATTCGTCATGGAAATACTCCGGTGGAGTCAATCGGGTGGTGCGGGGCGCGGGGAACCGCGAACCCTGAGACCCTGTCAAACTACTGGCCCGTGAGGCCAAGAGCAAGCGTAGCAGAATACGTTCGCATTCTGGCGTCGTGGGAATCAACAGGGGGCAGTGTGCGACCATCCCTAATGTCGGCGAATCTCCTTCTTCCCCTCTCCCCACAATCTGCGGGACGATCGCAGGAATCGCGGCTGTGTGGGCGAGGGAGCCAGACTCGGCGATTCACCGACACGTGAGGCGCGCACTCTCTAGCAGCAGCCAGAAGTCTGGCGACTTCTGCTACCCACCCCCCAGCCAGCAGTCCGCGCGATGCAACACAGAAGCCACCAGCACACCGTCGATCCCCGCCTGTTCGAGCAGTTTCAAGTCATCCGCATCGCGCACACCGCCGCCCGTGATGATCTCGATCGCACCCCCATGCGCAGCTCGGATCTGCTGGCACAGAGGCAGCGTCGGCACCCCAGCTCCCGCCCCGACGCCCGCCAGATCGAGGACGATCAGGCGTCCCACACCGCAATCGATGGCCAACGATGCGATCCGTGCCGCGTCACTGCCCCAGGGCGCTGAGCCCAGTGGGATGCCGCTCTTCAGATCGAGCGAGAACAGCACTCGGTCAGCAGTCACCGCCTCGACGATGGCCCGCAAGACCGCTGGAGACGGGCAGGATTCCAGCCCGACGATGACCCGCTCGGCCCCGGTCCCTAGTACCCGCTCGGCCTGTTCAGGGTCGCTCACTCCGGCATCCACGAGCAGGTGGAATCCGTCCGCGATCAGCTGCCGACAGAGGTCATGCCCGGCCCGACCATGCATGATCGCATCCAGGTCGGCGACATAGACCTCATGGAATCCAAACCGCGAACGGAGCGCTCGGGCCACATCCAGCGGCTGGACCGAATTGGTCAGGCAACTCTCCAGCGGCTGGTACTGGTCCCGATTCCCCGCAACCCCCCGGACCACGACGCGGTTCAAGATGTCGAGAACCGGGATCAGACGCATGGGTGTGTGCTCAACGGACGGGAATCGGGCACGTAGGAAACGTGCCCCACGACCGACGGATTGGAAATCGACACGCTTTATTGGCAGAATGATTCGTCTTGTCAAACTCGCTCACTTCAACTGGATCTGGTGGCCTATGCGTCTTGCTGCACTCTCACTGATGACGGCCCTGCTCTGCTTCACGCCCCAGTTTTCTTCGGCGCAAGATGCCGCCCAGAAACCTGAGGACTGGGTCCAGCTGTTCAATGGCCAGGATTTGACCGGGTGGAAGCCGAAGATTCGCTACCACGAACTCGGTGATAACTACGCGAACACGTTTCGTGTCGAGGACGGGCTGTTGAAGGTCCGTTATGACGGCGGATACGAAGACGGGTTCAAGGAGACGTTCGGACATCTGTTCCACGAGAAGGAATTCTCGCACTACATCCTGCGGGTCGAGTACCGCTTCGTCGGTGACCAGTGCAAAGATGGCCCAGGCTGGGCGACTCGCAATAGTGGTATGATGCTGCACGGTGAGGCCCCTGAAGGAATGGCCAAAGACCAGGACTTCCCCGCCTCGATCGAGGTCCAGATCCTCGGCGGTAACGGCAAGGACAACCGTACCACCATGAACCTGTGTACGCCGGGGACCAATGTGGTGATGAACGGGAAGCTGTTCTTGCCTCACTGCACGGTTTCCACCTCGAAGACCTACCACGGGGAACAGTGGGTCACGACCGAGACGGAAGTGCGCGGTCACGAGGTCATGCGGCACAAGATCGACGGCGTCGTGGTCCTCGAATACAACGATCCTCAACTGGACGACCGCGATGCCCATGCCAAAGAGCTGGCCAAGAAAAATGGCGGGCTGATGCTGGACCATGGCACGATCTCGCTGCAGTCAGAGAGTCACCCGATCGATTTCCGCAAGGTGGAGATTCTGGTTCTGGATTCCAAGTAACTTGGCAAGAGAGACTCGTCCCCCACGCCACCCCGCTCGTCGGGTTGGTTCCCGCGATTGTGCACTCACTTGTAGCGAACAATTGCGGGAACCACGGGGGCGAGTTCCAGTGGCGGGGGTGGCATCTCTAACCGCTCACCCAAATCAGCGCGGCCTGCTTCATTCACTAGAGCAGTTTCAGAATTGATCTTCAGGAGAGGCAGACAGGAATGTCTGCCCCACTGAGGAGTGGCACAGACATTTCTGTCTGTGCGTACTGAAGACGAACTCTGAAACTGCTCTAAAGCCCATGGGTTGCAACCCGTGGGCTTTGGTTTTCCCTCGCGGAAGTTCTCCCCCGCAATGTCTCTTTTGCGAATGGGGGCTGCCCCGTAGAATCCGCTTGGGCCGTGTGGCTCTCTCGAAGCGCTCGACGAGCCGCTGACTGATCTCACCAGAAGGAGCTTCCATGTTTGTGCAGTACACTCACTCGTTGCGGGCCGCTTGCGCCTGCCTGCTGAGTTTAACCGTGACCGTCGCCATCGCCGGGGATTGGCCCCAGTGGCGTGGACCAGGACGCGATGGCAAGTCCGCTGAAACCGGCCTGATTGAAAACTGGGAAAAGACCCCACCCAAGCACCTGTGGACGATCGAGGGCATGGGCGAAGGCTACGCAGCTGTCTCGATCTCCAAGGGTTCGCTGTACACGACCGGAAACATCGAAAACGGCCAGGGCGTCATCAAGGTCAATCTGGCGGATCACACGGTCGCCTGGAGCAAGGTCGTCACCGAAAAACGTCCGAAGCATGGGTATGAAGGCTCGCGTTGTACTCCGAGTGTCGATGGCGACCACCTGTATGTCGTGACCTCGGATGGCCGCATCACCTGCTTGAAATCGGACAATGGAGACATCGTCTGGACGCACCCGTTCTCGGACTGGGGCGGTAAGATGCAGAACGGCTGGGGCTACTCGGAGTCTCCGCTGGTCGATGGCGATCTGGTGCTGTGTACTCCCGGTGGCGATGACGCCATGATCGTCGCGCTCGATAAGAAGAGCGGCAAAGAAGTTTGGAAATGTGCCATGCCCTCCATCGGCGACAACGGCAAGGACGGAGCCGCTTACTCCTCGATCATCATCAGCAACGGGGCCGGAGTGAAGCAGTATGTCAGCCTAGTCGGGCACGGCCTGATCAGCGTGCGGGCCAGCGACGGAAAGTTTCTGTGGGGCTATAACAAGGTCGCCAACGGTGTCGCCAACATCCCGACAGCTGTGGCGGAAGGCGATTTTGTGTTCGCTTCATCGGGCTACGGCACCGGCTCTTGCCTGGTGAAGTTGAGCCAGGACGGCGATGGAGTGAAGGCCGACGAGGTCTACTTCCTGGATGCCAAGACCTTTGAGAATCATCACGGTGGGTTCGTGCTCAGTGATGGGTACATCTACTCCGGAGCAAAGCACGGCAAGGGCTTCCCGATTTGTGTGGAGCTGAAGACCGGCGTCGTCAAATGGGGCGGCGACATCCGTCCCGCAGGCGGCGGCTCAGCTGGGGTGACGATGGCCGATGGCCAGATCATCTATCGCTACGAGGACGGCCTGCTCGCCCTCGTCCGCGCGACCCCCAGCGGCTACGAACTGAACGGCACCTTCAAGCCAGTCTACCAAGAACGTGAAAGCTGGGCCCATCCCGTCGTCTCCGACGGCAAGCTTTATCTGCGCGAGCAGAACAAGCTGATGTGCTACGACCTGCACGAATAGGCCTCGGCCTTCGAGGATGAAGCTGAGACTCATAAACGCGGCCCGTTAGGGCCGCGTTTATGTCATCTCGTGACCAAGCTCCGGGTTGCGAACGGCTTTCGCTGAAGTCCTGCTTCGCCCACATTCTATTCGACTTGGGAGACTCGTTTCTGCACATGGAGCAAGCTGAAGGCGGAACTCCCACGCTGCCGGAACTGACAATCCCGATCGGCATCCACTACCATGTCTCGGCTCTGCCCGTTGTCCGGGATCGAGACTTCCGTACAGGTGAGAAGCCACTTTGTCCTCAGTGGGATTCGGCGAAACGGCATGACGCCACGAGTGACCAAACGCGATCAAACGATCCCGCTGGGAATCGTCGGCGGAGGCCCCATCTGGGAGGCCCGGTATCGTGCTGCCGTCCTCGCCCTCACCCGTGGGCGGGTGGCAGCTGTGTTTTCTCCCCAGGCGTGTGATGCGGAAGTTCTCGCTCAGGAGACGGGGGGGCAACTGTTCCAGAGTTTGCGGCGGATGATCGACCATCCGGGAGTGAAGGCGCTGTTGGTTCTGGAGTCAGGCTGGTCCCGCGACTGGGCGATCGAGCTTGCGGCAGCGCGGCAATTGCCGGTCATGATCGCCAACCCCATTGATGACTCCCTACTCCGAATCGCGCATTCTCTGGCCGACCTGGAGGTTGAGGGAGCAGTGATTGTGCCAGGCACCCTGCTCCGCGCGACCCCCGCGACACTGCGTCTGCGAGAATTGATCGCGACCAAACTGGGGCCGATTCAGTATATAGATCTCGCGATGACGGGGGCACCAGAATCGGCTATCTCGCGGGTCATCGAAGTGATCGACTGGTGCCGTTCGATGCTTAATTCCACGCTGAGCCAGATCCTCCGGGAAACCCGTCTCGAAGGCGAAGTCCTCGTCATGAGTTGCAGCCGCCGGTCGACTCCATCTGCATCCGTTCACACTGAGATTCGACTCTTGAGTTCGGAGCTGCAAGAGGTGACACCGACCTCGACCGATGCGGCGTTCCCCCACGTTCACATCCAATGCGAACGAGGAGATGTTGAACTTCTGAGCGAGACCCACATCCGCTGGCAGACCTCGACTGAGACGAGCGACGAAACGCTCGAAGGCGATCGCCCCTCAGAACAAGTGCTGCTCGATCTCTTCCTGCGACGAGTGGTCGGCGGCGTGGTTCCCGTGCCAAGCTGGGCCGATCTCGCGGAAGCCTGCCGACTTTGGCAAAGCGTAAATCCGCAGTAACGAGTGCGATTGGATGCTGAATTATTGCGAGTCGTTTGTCATTTGCCGCCACTGGCCACTGACCAGCCAAAAATAAAAAAAGCGCGGCAAGGTCCCCTCAAAGCTTCCCAGCTTTTCCTTGCCGCGCTCCGGATGTTTCTTTCGTGTCCGCTCGTCGTCGGTCACTGACCAGTGCTCTGGGGAAGAGAACTGATGGGGAGGTCATCCCGCTGCGACCCGTTCGTCGTTGGCGAACACAATTGAACTTAGGTCGGGCCAGGAGGCCTGTCAAAAAGAATCTGCTCCGGACGACTTTGACTGATCCAACTCGCTGTTACATTCGGAATAATCGGAGTCCGCTTGCCGGACCCCAGCCGGACCACGATGATCTGTCGGCATCCCTCTTGCACACCGTCCCCCGTGAAGTAACGACCGATCGGAAGCGAGAGAACTCGTCCGCTCGACATCAGGACACCTCAATGATTCGCTGGTTCTTGTCTGCTTTGTTGGGCACTTGGCTGAGTCTCACTCCGGTCCTTTCAGCTGATCCTCCCGCCCCGGTTCCGTTGAATGTCGCAGCACGCGCGGAGCTTGTTCAGAAGATTGCTGATCTACGGGCCATGGCGAAGCGATTGGACTCGGGAAGAACAGAGGCTCTCCACCTCGTCGATGCCGAATTCGGAATTGAGGCCGTGGACCGGTCGCTGCGATTCGACGAGCTGTCCAAGAAGAATTCCGCATCACAAGCGTTGGCCATTTTGGCCCGAGCGAAGAGGCGAATCGAGGCCCTGGAAGCCGGTGGACCGAACTGGGGCCAAACCCCAGGACGTACCGTTCTGGGGTACCGGTCGCGCGTCGATGACACCGTCCAGCCGTACGCCCTGACTCTGCCCGAGGGGTATCAAGTAGCTGGAACCAGCCGGCTGCCACTGTTCATCGAGCTGCATGGTCGAGGCGAGCAGAGCGAAGTCCACTTCATCAGCCAGCACGAAGGAAAACCCGCGTCGCCTGGACTGGCACATCTCAAGCTCGATGTGTTCGGTCGCGGGAACAACGCCTACCGCTATGCGGGCGAGGTCGATGTCTTCGAAGCGCTGGCCGATGTGACCCGCCGCTACCGGGTCGATGAAAGCCGAATTGTGCTGTGGGGCTTCTCGATGGGCGGAGCTGGGGCGTGGCACCTGGGGCTGCACCATCCGGCAAAGTGGTGTTCAGTCGGAGCGGGGGCGGGCTTTGTCGACTTCTACAAGTATCAAAAGGTCAAGACAGAGCTGCCGTGGTTCCAACATCTCCCCCTGCGAATTTACGACGCCACGAACTACGCGATGAATCTCGCGAACGTGCCACTGGTGACCTATGGCGGAGAGAATGATCCTCAGCTGGCCGCCAGCACGACGATGCGCGACCTGGCCAAACCGCTGAGCGTCCCCGTCGAGGGACTCGTCGGCCCTGGCATGGGGCACAAGTTCGATGACGCCAGCCTGAAGGCGTTCATGGCCTTTCACGAAGCCCATGTGAAACGTGGGCTGCTCGAGTCCAAGGATCGCCGCCAGCTGCGATTTGTCACCTGCACAGTGAAGTACAATGCGTGCGACTGGCTGCGAATCGAGGGACAAACGATTCCGTATGAGGAGTCGACCGTTGAATCGGATGCCGAGGCTGATGGAACACTGCACTTGAAGACCCGCAACGTATTGGGCCTCAGTATCATTCGCTCCATGGCTGAGAAGATCCGCATCGACGGCAGTGAAGTATTTGCGCGACCCGTGACCACACCCGATCAAACGAGTGAGGTTTACTACGTCAAGAACGGCGACATCTGGCAACAACTCGGGGGGGACGAATCGCTGGCGTTCTTGGAGCCCGCTGAACTCCGGAAGCGGCACAACCTGCAAGGCCCGATCGACGACGCATTCACCGAACCATTCCTCTGTGTGCGCGGGACCAGAACGCCGTGGTCAAAGAGTCACCAGGCATATGCCGACTGGAACTTGCGCCGGTTCCAGAGGGAGTTCGACCAGTGGATGCGCGGCAACGCGCGGACCGTAGATGACACAGCTGTCACTGATGAGCTGATTGCGAACAACAACCTGGTGCTGTTCGGTGACCCAGGATCGAATGCCGTACTGGCGCGAGTCATGGGGAAGCTACCCCTGAACTGGACGGAAGAGGCGGTGACGTTCGCGGACACACGATACAACCCGGACCTGCACTGCGTGGCCCTGATCTTCCCGAACCCATTGAACCCGAAGAAGTACGTCGTGTTGAACTCCGGGCACACCTTTCATGAAAAGGATTTCCGCAACTCAAACGCCCAGCTGTATCCACGTCTGGGAGATGCGGCTGTCCTGCGATTCCGGGGAGATGCCCAGGGAGTCTACAGCGAAGAGATTGTGACAGGGGAATTATTCGATGCGGGCTGGGGGTTTGAGGAGTAAGGCAATCGGGGGAATAAGTTCTTCCGCCAGGCCGCTCGTTGGGATCGTCCCCTCGCATATGCGCTCCCTGTGGCAAGGAGGTATTACAGCACGCTTGCCAATGGCTGGGGCTAAGCACCCACTTTTCGGGACGCGATGAATGCCTCAGTCGGAAAGGCTTCTGAGTTAGACTTGCTTGAGACATTCAAAAAAAAAGCGGCAGACCAAGGTCTGCCGCTTTTCGTCGAGTTGCGAGTGTCGCTTCTCAGAGTGGCCTCTGGCTCGACGTGCCGCCTAGAATTCCCCGACCGATTGTCCATCATTCCGGACCAGTAGTTTGGCGAAGGTCGTCGTCGTAAAACCAGTTGGGTACGGAGCAGCTGTCACGGTCAGCTTGGCGTAGTCAATATTTTGGCTGATGAATCGGACTGACCCGTCTCCGAGCAGGAAGTGAGCACCACCGACGTGAACACTGCTGAAGCCACGTCGTTGATGAACGCGGTTCGTGGTGCTGTAGTTGATGCCGTCGTATCCGATGGCCCATGCCGCCAAGGCATTGGTTCGCACGTTGCTCCCAGACGCATTCGTTTCAGAGCTGAATCCCAGAGCATTGCCAGCCCCGATAGTCAGATTGTTGAATCGCCACGCCCTCTCGCCCACAAAGATTGTATTTGACGATCCGTCAGTCAGATCTCGGAAGCCGATCTTGGAGTTGAGGAAACCCACGCCCTGAGCTTGGCCATACTGAGCGGCGTAGACCGGAGGAGTTGTACTGTCTGAAGTTCCAGCAGCCATCACATAGTTCGATGTCGCGATTGCGATGCGATCAGTGCCGTTCGAGGTCACGTGGGCGTTGTACACGTTGCCATTGCCCGGGTCGGCCGTAGCATCATCAAAATTATTGAGAGACGGGCCGATGTCCGAGGCACAACGAAATGCGGGCAACGGGGTTTGCATCGCGGCCAAATTGGTCACTAAATTCTGCTCCATTGGAACGTTTCCAACGTTCAGCTGGTTGTAGAGAGGGGCTTGATCGATGTAGGGAAGAATCGATGCTCCCCAGCTGTATAAGCCACGTTCCACAGCGTTTGCGTTGGTCGTGGGAGGGTTGCGAGCAATGCATCCCGGTGCGAAGGTGTTGAAGACATCGTGGTAGTTGTGGAATGCCAATCCAATCTGCTTCATGTTGTTTTTGCACTGTGAGCGACGAGCCGCTTCACGGGCCTGCTGCACGGCGGGCAGCAGCAACGCGATGAGCACAGCGATGATCGCAATCACCACCAACAGTTCAATCAAAGTAAATCCAACTCTGACTCGGGAACGCAAGTTCATTCAAAAACTCCTCAGAAAGAAGCCCAACACCCAAGGGAGAAGCTGCTGCCCTCAGGGAAAAACATGTGGAAGACACGAACACAAGTCTCAATCCGGAATGACCAGTTTCTTGGCCTTGCCTTTGCCTTCGGTCTCCAGATCGAAATCGATGGTATTAGAGCCGTCAGCCACTTCTTCGGTCAGTTCCGATTGAGTGGTGTACTTTGTTGAGAGTGCTTTGGCGTTCGTGGCTCCTAAAGGCCATTCGAACGACACTTTGTTCGCACCGATTTTACAGCCAGACACCTTGTAAGCGTATTCGAGCGAGTATTTCCCCTCGGCATCGCTGGTCCCAACCGCAGGACGCCCCTCTGTCGGTTTAAAGACGACGATCACACCCTCCAACGGGTCTCCATCGAGCGTCACGGTTCCAGAAACAGTCCCCAAAGGAGGCGTATCCCCAGAACCGCAACCACTGTATGACACTGCTAATAGCAATGCCATCGACATCCATCCACGTCGATCGATCATACTTTCAATTCCTTGGAGTGCGTTTCAAAACGAGCGTTTTGGTGGAACACACAATGAACAATTTGATCCTAGCTGAGCGAGACTGGATTGCAATCCCGATCTTCGCGAATATTTGACACAGTGCCTCTGAGTCGCTTGATTTTGGAACTCTGCCAGCCTCAATTCCCGGCATCCACTACCTCCCACTCTCCAGCCTCTGTGCCTCCAGAAACGGACCAAACGCAGCACTGTATGCCGAGTGGTCGCCCCCATGATCCGCTTCCGGCATTAGGATCACCGTCTTCGGGCCCCGCAGCTGGTTGCATGTCGCAAGCACTCCCTCGGCGGGGCAAGCGGTGTCGGCCAGGCCCAGCCCGATCAGAGCCGGGCACTTGACCCGCGTGGCGAAATTCAGCGCATCGAAGTACCGCGAAGCGTTCAGCATCTTGGCCTCGTCTTTCCCCTGCCACGCCCGACCGGCCCAGTTCGGCCAGCCGGGGGAACGGCCGACCTGCTTTCCAGTGTGGTCACAGCCCGCAGGCACATTGGCGGCCAGAGCGGTCACAGCGGGATGCAGTCCGGCCGTAACCAAGGCTTGGTAGCCGCCCTGGCTACCGCCATGCACGACCAGCGTTTGCTTGTTCCAATCCGAATGCTGCGTCAGGTACTCAACCGCACGATGGCAGGAGAGAAACATCGGCAAGAAGTAACTCGTCTCGCGGTCCTCGTTCCCCATGCCGGGGTAGTCATTGAGTTCCTTCGAGGCTTGCTCTTTGTAGAACGCCTCGGGTTGATCATTCGGCAGATCATGGGCCGAGATATTCAGCACCAGCCACCCACTGCGGGCATATCCCAGAATCCACTCGCGGTCCAGTGGATACACGCCCGCCCATTGCACTTGCAACAGCGCCGGGATGTTCGACTTTCCAGAAGGCTTGGCCAGCTGTCCGTGGATCTTGCGCCCCCGGATGTTGTCGAATGTGACATGGAAGTATTCGATGCTGTGGTCTGCGACATCCACCTTCTTGATCTGGATGTTCATGGGCACTGCCTGGAGTTCGACAATCTTGGAGTTCCAGAACTCATCGAAATCTTCGGGAGGAGGGGATGACGCCGCAATTTTTTCCGGTGCGATCGCCGCACCGCCGTACACGACGATCTCCTTCGACTCCGGAGTGGGTTTGAATTTCAGTTCGAGCAGCAGTGTCCCCGGATTGCTCCGCTGGGATTTCACCTGGGCTTGCCCATCCTTTAACTCAGCCTCTCCAGAGGAAATCTCCAACAAGCCCCCCTCCCGCACGGCATAGCGAATCTGGCCATTGACCGGATGGTTATTGTCCGTCACGGAGACATTCCACGTGACAGTTTGTCTCAATTCGTAAATTCCCGACCCGACATCGGGCGAGACCTGGACCCGAAGTTCCGCCTGTGCAACAGAGTGCACACATCCCACAAACACACACAGACAAGCCAGCAACCGATGCCGCATGATTGAGATCCCTTCCCTCGAAGTTGAAACGCCACACCACAGTTCTTGTACTGCGTTTTCCGAGCCCTGGCGATCCTCAAACGCAGATGGAATCCGGCTCCGATGCCTCGGAAACCAAATTCCTCTTTCCGCTTCTCTGGTTCTGGCAACGGATTCCAAGGTATATTCAGAACGCATCGACGAATGTTCCGGTCTCTGACGCGGTCATTGGTTCAGGGCATTCGAGGAACACATTGTGTCCTTCAGAATCGCGTCGGGACCGGTGCTGGCGTTCATGGCAGCGTGAGGCAGATATGGTTGGTCGCTTGAGTTTGACAGCTTGTCTGGTCGGATGTTTGCTGCTGGCAACTGCCTGGGCAGCTGTGACTCCGGAGCAGAAGAAGGAGATCATCGAGGTCAACGTCTCGATGAAAGTGATCGCCTCGCACATCCGTAAAAAGGAATACGCGGAAGCAGAGGAAGTTCTGAAAGCTGCCGAATCCAAGATCGAGGAGATCGCCAAGGCGGCTGCAGTCGAACCAAAAGACAAGGCATTTACTGCCGTCCACAAAACCATTGCCACAAATCGGAAGAACCTCGACAAGGCACAGGGAAAAGCACCTGTTCGTCCGGAGAAGAATCAAGGCGTCAGCTTTACCAAAGAGATCGCTCCCCTGATTAATGAGAAATGCATCAGCTGCCACGGTCCCGCCATGCAGTCGGGCGGCCTGCGGCTTGACACGTTTGCCAACTGGAAAAAGGGTGGCAAGAGCGGACTTCTCCTAGTGCCGGGGAATCCACAGGCCAGTCTCATCGGAGCCCGGATGGCGACGCAGGACATGAACCTTCGTATGCCGAAGAATGCAGCCGCCATCGAGAAAGACAAGCTCGTCATTCTGGCCAATTGGATCAGTCAGGGTGCCGCGTTTGACGGTGAGAGTGACGACGCCCCGCTCAGCAAGCTCCGCACTCAAAAGGAAGCGGAGGAGGAAGAGTCGACGATCAAGATTGTGAAGCCGAAGGGGACCGAAAAGGTGTCGTTCACCAAGGATGTGGCCCCGTTTATGGCGAATCTTTGCGTGGGATGTCACTCCGGGAATACCCCGCGCGGGGGGCTGTCACTGGAAACGTTTTACGACATGATGAAAGGCGGAGACAGCGGGCATGTCGTGTTGCCGGGTGAGCCCCGGGACAAGAGCCGGCTCTTCCGACTGACCGGGGGGCTCGAAAATCCCCGGATGCCGAACAACAACCAGACCCGGATTACGAAGCAGAATTACGAGGACCTGAAGACCTGGTTTGATGAGGGTTGCGTCTACGACGGAGTTGACCCCAAGACCCCTCTCCGCAGCTTTGTGAAGTCCGAAGCGGAGATGGCTCAGGAGAAAGCCTCGCAGCTCTCCCCCGCTCAGTTCACCGAAATGCGCAAGGAAAAGACCGCCGCGCAGATCAAGCTCGCCATCCCCAAAGACCCGGTCACAATACTCGAAAGCGATGAACTCCTCGTCGTCGGAAATGCCTCTGAGGCTCGCCTGAAGCAAGTCGAGGACTGGTCCAATCAGCACATCGAGGCGTTGCGCAAGGGGTTCAGCGCCCCCACCGGCCAGGTCTGGAAGGGACGACTGGCAGTCTTCGTCATGAAGGATCGCTTCAGCTATGAAGAGTTCACTCAGACCGTCAACGGACGCCCCGCAGCTGAGGGCATGCAAGGGCACTCCGTGGTCACTGCCACTCTCGATGAAGCCTACGTCGTGCTCGAAGATGTCGGCGACGAAGTCAGTGCGAAGTCACCCGGCCTGCATGTGAATGTCATCGACCAACTCACCGGTGCGTACATGAAACGCACGGGGCCGAACCTCCCCAATTGGTTGCTACGCGGCACCGGCTTATCACTCGCCATGAAAGTGGCCGGTCGCAATGCTTACTTGGATGCGATGCCCAAGGAAGCTGCCTCCCTCGTCCCGACGCTGGTGAACCCTTCGGATGTCTTCGTCGACGCATCGTTTTCGCCTGGTTCAATTGGAGCGGTCGGATTGACACTGGTGGAGTACCTGATGGCCAATGGCGGGCCAGCAAAATTCGGTGAACTGGTGAAGTCCCTGGAATCTGGTACGACGATGAGTGAAGCAATGACGAAGAGCTATGGGCTCGACGCCGCCACGCTCGGTGGTCGATTCACGACCGCACTGAAGGGCAAGTAACGGTATGGCGGTCGACTGTCTGGTGATCGGCGCGGGGGTCATTGGACTCACCTCAGCGTGGAGGCTCGCTCAACAAGGTCTCTCGGTGCGGGTCTGTGATCAGTCGCTGCCTGGGCGTGAAGCATCATGGGCCGGTGCGGGAATCCTGCCGCCGGGATATCCGGGAGCCGCCGATGATCCGCTCACCCAGCTGACCGCTCGGACATGTTTATTGTGGCCGAGATTGTCGTCAGAACTGCTCGACACGACTGGGATCGATAACGAATTTCAGCGATGCGGCGGATTGGAACTCTCGCTGGGTTCTGAGGATGAACTGGTCACTGACCGCCTGCGCTGGGAGGCCATCGGGGCGCAGACCGAATGGCTGGAAGCCGCTGCCATTCGTGAAATCGAGCCGAAGTTCTCGGGGCGCGAGCCTGCATTTCTACTGCCCGGATTGTGCCAGGTGCGAAATCCCCGGCATCTTCAAGCATTACTCAAAGCGTGCGAAGTTGCAGGTGTCGAGATCACGCCTCACTGCCCTGTCACGGGCTGGGTCTCACGACACGATCGTCTCTCTGCAGCTGTTACTCCCGGCGGTGAGGTCACAGCGGGGCAGTTCATAGTGACTGCCGGGGCTTGGTCATCACAGCTCATTGCGAACGCTGGTCTGGCGGTTGATGTTGTGCCAGTCCGGGGTCAGATTGTGCTGCTCGAGCCGTCCGCAGTGCGACTCACCCGTGTCATCGAGCGCGGCAAGCGCTACCTCGTGCCGCGCCGCGATGGACGCATTCTGATTGGTTCGACCGAGGAACATGTCGGGTTTGAGAAGGCCAATACGGACGAGGGGGTCCAGGGGCTGCTCGAATTCGCCGCTGCCATCTGCCCTGCCCTGTTCTCGGCACGCATCGAGAACTGCTGGTCCGGCCTGCGCCCTTGTGCCTCCCGAGGCCGACCATTTATCGGCCCCGCCCCTGGTTGGCAGAACATGCTCATCGCCACCGGCCACTTCCGCTCGGGCCTGCACCTGTCCCCCGCCACGGCCCAGATTCTTGTGTCGCTGGTTCAGGGCCATGACAACTTATCTGAGTCAGCCGCGTTTTCGCTTTGACTCGATTCAAGACGAATACCGTCAAGAGAAGACGACACCAGCCAGCTTCACACAGTCTGGCCAGTTATGAAATTGCTATCGCCAAACACAGCCATCCCGAATCACAAAGCCTACCACAATTGAAGGGTGAACATCTGTGGCTGGATGTGCTGCAATGAGCGACTTTGGGCAGTCCAGGCCATCTGCGTAAATTTTGTTGTTTTTACAACTCGCATATTTGACTTCCCAGTCATCCAATGTAACCTAGGTTCGCAGTGGATTTCGCCGATGGGTTTGCGAGGTCCCGCTTGGCGGGTCAATACCATGGAAGGGGTTACAGCGGGGCAGTTGGAGGCATTTCCGCGGATGCGAATCAGCTACTTCGTCATGTCCTTTCGTCGATAGTTTTGACCTCTCCAGGTTGGGCAGAGCCTCATTGGTATTCTGTAGTACCCCAAAACGGAGATTTGGAATGAAGTTCGGAATTCAAGTTGTTGCAGCTGCTCTTGTGGTCAGCCTGTGTGTAGCTGACTCAGCATTTGCCCGCGGTCGCCACGGTTCGAGCGGCTCGTCAGGCTCCAGCGGATCGGTGGGCTCCAGCGGCTCACATGGTTCGAGCGGCTCGTCAGGGTCACGCGGTTCATCTGGTTCACGCGGCTCCAAGGGATCACGTGGTTCCAAAGGCTCGCATGGATCTTGCGGCTCAAGCGGCGGTTCATACGGCTCGCACGGATCGAGCGGCGGAGTTGTGTACCACTGCCCACCAGCCGTGTACACTCCACCAACTCCACACTGCCCGACCTGTCCGACCTGCCCCAATGGGCAATGCGTTCAACCAGCACACACTGCCTCTGTCGAGGCTGCGGGCAAGGCTCAGTTAGTCTTCAACGTGCCATCCGACGCAACGGTCTACCTGGTTGGCCAGAAGATGACGACCACCGGGGACGTGCGAGTCTTTAATTCGCCGATCCTGAAGAACGGCAAGCAGTTCGGCTACCCGATCCGTGTCGAATTGACACGTGATGGAAAGACCTTCAAGGCTGAGGGAACTCAGATGGTCCGTGCGGGCGACCGCGTGGAACTGAAGATTGAATTCATCGCAGAACTTGGACAACTTTCGATGATCCAGGCTGATGGCCAGCCCAAGGTTCTGGAGTTGGTTCAAGTGGCTCAGCAGGCCGACCTCGTCGTCCAGAAGTAGTTCTGGAATGTGAGCGGTCTCTTGTTTCGGTGTGGCGCGAAGGTGCTGGACTCCTCCCACCTTCGTGCCACATCATTTCTTATACGGGACTTTCGCCAGTGGCGTCCGAATGAATTGAAAATCTGGACGACTTGTGAATCACTCCTCGAAAGTCACTTTGCCCCGCAATCCCTGACTAATTTCCTCGCTCCCATGAGTACTGATTCGATCTCCGAGACTCTCGCCCCCACTGCATTTGCACGCAGATGGAGCGTCTGGTGGAAAGGGCTCGTGAGTCTTTGGTTGTGCTATCACATCGTGGGCCTCATTATTTCGCCGGCGTCGATTCCCCCATCCTCGGACCTGGTTCGTGGCGCGTGGCCGTATTTTGGCCCTTACTTGCAGTTCCTCTACATGAATCAAGGGCACCACTTCTTCGCACCAGATCCCGGGGCGAGTACTCTGGTGCAGTACACGGTGGAACGATCAGACGGAACCACCGTCGAAGGACGGCTTCCCAATCGACAGATCTTCCCTCGGTTACTCTACCACCGTCACTTCATGTTGACCGAGTCGCTAGCCAGTTACGACGAGGACGAACGCATTCAACAGTTGCTGGTCCGCGCTTTGGCACGACAGTTGTGCCAGGAGAATGATGGGACTGCGATCTCGATGACCCGTATCACACACTTATTGCCCACCGTCGAATGGATTCGAGCTGGTGAACGGATGGATGACCCTTCCCTGTATGAAGAGCAGCCATTGGGGCGATTTGAATGGTCGGACTTCTAGCAACAGCGAAGCAAGAAATTGCTGCGTACATTCGCTCTCTCGTGCTTCTCTGGGATGCGTTCTGGTTCCAACCGGAGGATCCGTTGACGCTCGGCTTGCTCCGAATCGTCACCGGGTTGATGCTGTGCTACACCCATCTGGTGTGGGGCCTGAAGCTGGATGCCTTCTTCGGCCCCGAGGGCTTTCAGGATCCATTGCTGGTTCAGATTCTGGAGCCCGATAGCACGGCGTGGACGTTCTGGTGGTACGTTGCCGATGCCTATCGCGCTGAAGTCCACTGGGGATGTTTCGCGATTTTAGCTCTGTACACTTTAGGATTGTGGACCACAGTCACGAAGTGGGCCGCGTTGGTGATTACCATTTCCTACGCCAATCGAGCTCCGAATGCGAATTTTGGTCTCGACCAGTTCAACGCGATGCTGGCGTTTTACCTCGCGCTCGGGCCATGTGGGGCGAGATTATCTCTCGATCGCTTGTTACAAGTTCGCAGAGCGGGCGTTCGCAGTCTGCGTGAGCAGGGAGGCTGGTCGGTTCCGGCAGTCCTCCCCAGTTCCACGACACGACTTGCGACTCGCTTGATCCAGATCCACATGTGTGTGGTGTACTTCTTCGCAGGTGTTTCGAAGCTCAAGGGGGATGCCTGGTGGGACGGCAAGGCCGTCTGGATGGCGCTGGCCAACACGGAATATCAGACGGGAGACATGACTTGGATCGCGTGGTTTCCCTGGGTGTCCGACATCGCGACTCACACGACAATCCTGTGGGAGATGACGTTCTGGTTCTTTGTCTGGAAGCCTGCTTCGCGGCCCTGGGTTCTCCTGGTTGGAACGGCGATGCATCTGGGGATTGGAGCCTTCTTGGGCATGTGGACCTTTGGCTTGATCATGATGTTTACTTACTTCAGTTACATGCCGCCTGAGAAGTTGCGGATGGTCGGAGCCTGGCTCGCTTTGGCAATTCCAAAACCTGTCCCGATTCAAGTGAAGGTCTATCGAGACTGTTGGGAGAATCTCCAGCTCACTGCGTGGCGCAAGGCCCTCGACTGGCGTCAACGGCTGCAATTGGTGATCGCCGAGCCGCAGGTGATCGACTCCCCGATCTTGAATGTTCCTGATGTCAAGCTGGTCACCTGTGCGGAATGGTGGGCGACACACAAGTGGACCGTTTCCGGATGGCCTTTCGCAGCCTGCGACCGCCTGGATGTCAGTCGCCCACGCATCATCATCGTCCACGCTCTGGTCGATTCACTGGCCGCACTCCAGAATTACTTTCAGGGTAAAGGTTTCGATTGCCGTGCTGTGCGGGATATCCCCGGTGCTTGTGAAGCGTTGTTCGATCGGCCGACCGATGTATTGCTTCTGCTGGGGCAATCTCCCCATGAACTCGATGATTTGCTGAGATTTCGAAACCTCCTGCATCACGCTCAAGCCCACGCTCCGGCCTCCGTCACCATGGTGTCGCGAGTGCCCGACGATGCCGCGTGGGTGGCCTCACCCGAACATCAGCTCATGACTGGCCCCGCGACTCCTCGCGAGTTGCGAGCCCAGGTCAACAGCGCCTTGCAGGAACGAACCTGCACTGTGGACGAAGCGAAGGTGTTGGTGTCATCCCTTCGAAAGCCAGCGACCGATTTCAGTACACCTCCCCCCGTAGCCACGATCGCCGACATCGCCCATTTTCTTGTCGAATGACAGCTCGGACCAACGAAGTTTGGCCCCCTCTCACAACTCAAGGCTAGCGATCCAGAAAGACCGATTGGCTTGTTGTCCAATAACAGACCAGCTCGAACCTCTCGGACCGCGCATCAACACCACCGAATCATGATGCCTTCACGCTCACTGTTTCTGACGATTTTACTGGCCTGCATGGCCCTCTCTGAACAGGGCTGCGCCCCAGCCTCACCCAATAGCCCGGAAGCGTTGCTGGAAAGGGCCAAACTCCGAAGAGACAGCAAGAAGCTGGAAGAGGCAGTCAGCCTCCTCACGCAGGCGATCGGTGTTGACCCCGACGATCCCCGGTTGTATTACGAGCGAGCCTTGACGCACGTCGAGGCGGGCCACTTGGACCAGGCGATTGCCGACTATGATGCGGCCATCATCAGGAGTCCGCAAAACGTCAAGGCGGTCAACAACCGCGCGGCTATTCTCGGGCAACAGCGTCGATTTCAAGAGGCCGCAGACGGATTCACTCAGGCCATCAAAATGGATGGCGATGATGTATTGGCCATTCGCAACCGAGGCCTCGTTTATCACGACATGGGCGATCATGAAAAAGCCATTGTCGACCTGGATCGTGCCATCGAACTGGACCCGGCCTCATCGGACTATTGGTTTCTGCGAGGCAATGCCTGCCTGGATGGTGATCAACCCGAAGAGTCCGTTCGCAGTTTTACCGAGGCGATCCGACTCAATCCCCAACATGCCAAGTCCTTTTTGAATCGCAGCCACGCGCATGAAAAACTCGGACAGGCAGAGGAGGCCGCCAAAGACCTCGCACGCGCAGTGTCGATCGACCCTACCGTGGTCACAGCTGCTGAACCAACGCCCGCTGAACTGGTTCCCATCCCCGCCGCGGTCAGCAATCCCTAACAGCACTTCGTCGACATTCTCAAATCTCCCCCATGAGTCCCACTGAGGCTGCAGTTGATGAGATCGAATCGCCACGACTGGCGAGTGAGGCACCGTCAAACAACAAGTGTCGCCTTTCGCTCCGCGAAGGAGCGCTCTTTCGCGGAGCGAAACGCGACTATATCAGCGACTTATTGTTGCAAGACCAGAAGTGTCAATTTCTTAATAGCAACTCGGCGCGTACGCTCAAACGACCGTGGCCCAACTCATCTCCGGATTCCGATCTGTCGCGTGGTCTGGTACTCTAACCTCACACGCTGCGAGATCTGGATTCGCAGCACCCTGCGTCGTTCAGCCTGGGAGTACTTTAAGATGCGTTGGATTGTGACGAGTCTTCTGGGTGTGGCATTGAGTCAGGGTGCAGTCACCGAGCTCCGCGCTGAAGAGCGCCCAGCTGTGGCGAAGGCCACGCAGCGGATCATTGCGGGGACTGAATCCAAGACGATCGCTCGCTGTGGCGCGGGGTGGCTGGAGGAAATCAACGGGTATCCGGTGCTGCATCTCAAGGGGACTCCTTACGAGATGGGCTACCAACACGGGGCACTACTCAAGGAGAGTGTCACCGCGAACATGAACCGTATCTTGAATACCGAGGCGGGTCAGGAGATGGTCAAGATCGGACCGGTCTCGCTAAAACCGCGCGACGCGATTAAGACCATCATCGCGATCCAGGCGAAGTATGTTCCGCAGAAATACCTGGACGAAATTGCGGGCCTGTCCGCCGGGTCGGGACTCGACCCCGAAGAAGCCAAGATGGCCAACTTCATCCCCGAACTCTTCCATTGCAGCGGCTTCGCGATCTCGGGCGCAGCCACGAAGGACGGCACGTTGTATCACGGGCGCGTCCTCGATTATGCCATTGACTGGGGACTGCAAGAGCACGCCGTCATCATCGTCGCCGAGCCGAACGGCAGCATTCCGTTCGTGAATGTCTCGTACGCCGGGTTCGTCGGTTCGGTCACCGGGATGAACGCCGAGCATGTCGCCATCGGCGAGATGGGCGGTTCCGGACTTGGTCACTGGCAGGGAGTCCCGATGGCGTTTCTGCTGCGTGAAGGTCTCGAAAAAGGGCACACGCTGGAAGATGTCCTGTCGGTCTTTCGTGACAACCCCCGCACCTGCGAATACTACTACGTGGTCTCCGATGCCAAGACCAACGAAGCCGTTGGCATGGAAGCCAGCTGGGATGACATGAACGTCATCAAGCAGGGCGAAGGGCACGAACTGTTGCCCAAGCCCGTCCAGGAATGCTCCTTGCTCTCTTCCGGGGGCCGCTACGACGAACTGGTCGCCCGCACCAAAGCCGGGTATGGCACATTCACTGCCGAGACCGCTCTGACCTTGATGGATCGCCCCGTCGCGATGAACTCGAACCTGCACAACGTGCTGTTCGAACCGAAATCCACCAAGTTCTGGGTCGCCAACGCCGGTGCCGACAAAACCCCCGCCGCCGACCGCCCGTACTACGAGTTCCAGCTGAGCGAGTTGCTGACTCGCCATCCGCAAAGTGGCTCGAAAGAACTGCCCATGGTGGTCGCCGGGAAGTAGCAGAAGTCGTCAGACTTCTGTCGATCATTGCGAGAAAAACCAAACGGCAAAAGTCTAACGACTTCTGCTACGGAGAGGTTGCCCATGTCACTCTCGCAACTCGGACGGGCCCATTTGCCCGTCCTACGACTCGCGAATCTGCTCTTCCTGGTCGTCTGCCCTGCCCTGCCTGCGGCGGAGACACTCCCGCGTCCGAACATCGTGTTCATCCTGTGCGATGACCTCGGGTATGGCGATGTGCAGTGCCTCAATCCAGACGGCAAGATCGCCACACCGCGTCTGGATCAAATCGCGAACGAGGGGATGACCTTCACCGATGCCCACAGCGGCTCGGGCGTCTGCTCGCCGACTCGGTATGGGGTCATGACCGGACGGTATGCGTGGCGGTCGAAGTTGCAAAGCGGCGTACTCGGTGGGTTGAGTACCCGGCTGATTGAGAAGGACCGGCTCACTGTCGCTCAGATGCTCAAGAACGCTGGCTATCACACAGCCTGTGTCGGCAAGTGGCATCTGGGCATGGATTGGGTGAAGCTGCCGGGAAAGGAGGTCACGGAACTGAACATCGAGCCGCTGGCTCAGAATCGGAACGTCGACTACACCCAGCCGATCGCCAACGGCCCCAACTCGGTCGGATTCGATGAGTATTTCGGCATCAGTGCCTCGCTCGACATGGTGCCGTATGCGTTTATTGAGAACGACCATCTGACCGCCCAGCCGACCGAGGAGAATGCGTTCGCGATGATGCTCGGACGGAAGGGCGGCAAGACGCGGCTCGGCCCAGCTGCCCCCGGTTTCGAGGCGATGGATGTGTTGCCGACTCTGGCCCAGCGGGCCGTCGCCATGATTGAATCCCAAGCCCCAGCTGCTCAGAAGAAGGGGCGACCGTTCTTCCTCTACCTGCCCCTCGCCTCGCCGCATACACCGATCCTGCCGACCAATGACTGGCAAGGAAAGAGTGGGCTGAGTCCCTACGCTGACTTCGTGATGCAGACCGATCACGTCATTGGGCAAGTCATGGATGCCATCGACAAGAACGGCCTCGCTGAGAACACGCTGCTCATCGTCACCAGCGACAACGGCTGCTCGCCACAGGCCGACTTTCCGGAACTCCTGAAACTCGGCCACAACCCCAGCTATCACTTTCGCGGGCACAAGGCAGACATCTACGAGGGGGGCCACCGCGTGCCGTTCCTGGCTCGATGGAAGAGCCGAGTGGCTGCGGGTTCACGGTGCGATGACACGATCTGCCTGACCGACCTCATGGCCACCTGCGCTGAGATCACCGGCACTAAGCTCCCCGACTCAGCTGCGGAAGATAGCGTGAGCTTCTGGCCCGCACTGCAAGGAACCGCCGACCGACCGCAGCGACCAGCCGTTGTGCATCACTCGGTCAACGGGTCATTCGCCATCCGCGATGGCCAGTGGAAGCTCGCCCTCTGCCCCGGCTCGGGCGGTTGGAGCGCGCCCGGTCCCGGCAAGCATGCGGCAGACGCACCACCGGTTCAGTTGTTCGACCTGTCAAAGGAGATCGGCGAGCAGACCAACCTCGTCAATCAGCACCCCGAGCAGGTGACCCGGCTCACTCAACTGCTGGAGCAGTTCATCGCCAATGGTCGCAGTACGCCGGGTGAGCCACAGGCGAACGCGGTGCCGGTGAAGCTGATTAAGGAGACTCCGAAGCCCAAGCAGGCCAAGCCGAAGTCGTAGGACGGGCACGTTTGCCCGTCCGTCCCCCGTACGATAGGCAATCCTGCCTGTCGCATTCGGCACCAGGCCACCCGGCGCGAATTCCCCATGTGAGGCGATTCGGAATCTACCTGTGTGCCTTGGCACAAGAGGTTCTCGTATCGTATGTTCACTCTGGGCGATCCTCTCGTGCCGTTGGCACACCGGCAGGCTCCAAAGCGAGCCAGTTGGTGACACCCCACTGCAAGACACATTGCAAGATCAAGTTGAGGCAAATTTGAACACGTTGTCAGAGACCTACTCCATAATTCGTTCTGGGATCGTTGCATTTGCACCTAAATACCCTGAACTCATTGATCCTAACAACTCGAGTGAATGCCCACACTTGTCACATGTTTTTGGTACAGGGTTCATTGTTGGTGACTCACTTATCGCAACAAACAGACACGTCGCAGAGCTGTTCAGAAACTGTCCTAAGCGAGGTGATTCGCCACCGGAAGAAATTGCCGTCGTTGCAGTATTCGTTACGAGAGTTGCAAACGGATTCAGTATCATTCCACTCAATGTCGTAGGCGCCGGACTGATCGATGGGTATGGCAATGAAAACGGGCCGGATTATTCCTATGCAAGTGACTTGCCAGACCTCGCATTAGTCTCCGTCGCCTGCACAGGTCTCGATCAGCATTCTCTAAAATGCTGTGATGAGTATGTTTTGACTGGAACGGAAATCGCGACTGCTGGATTTCCAATGGGGAGTGTGTTGATTGAGGAAGGCGGGAATATCTCGCGGGTTGGACCAGTATTGCAGCGGGGGATTGTGGCGGCGGTGTGCCCATTCGAAGACGCCGAACCACATGCCTATCTTATTGACGTGATGACACAGGGGGGGGCGTCGGGTTCCCCGGTCTTCCGAATTGACAACGGCGAAGTGATTGGAGTAGTCCATTCGCGACAGCATGAGCAGGGGGTTGGGAAGGCTGGCTGCCTTGACTTTAATGTCCTACTTCCCACAAACTTTAGCCATGCCGTCCCATCTCGCATTCTCTCGAAACTAATCGAGGCAGCGAGAGGAGAGCTTATGCGCAAACTGCCTCCGCAATGCCCCTCCATTAGTGACATCATCAGCAGCATTACAAGGTGCCCGACCGACAAAATCACCCGTGGCAGCTACTCAGTTCAACAAACACAGGGGGGCCACGGTTAATTCGCGGGGTGGCCCGGACATCGCGGGGTGGCACCGGTTGGCTCGCTTTGGAGCCTACCGGTGTGCCTTGGCACAAGAGGTTCGCGCGGAGGATTCTCTCGTGGGAGAACCTCTTCCGGCTAGAGCCGTCCCGGTAGGGTCCAAAGCGACCCAACCGGGGCCACCCCGCAAGTCCACACACCAGCGGGGACGGGCAGGATTGCCCATCCTACGGGGGGGCGATTGCTCCTCCAGCAGGACGGACGGGCAGATGTGCCCGTCCTACGTGGAGTTAGGCCCCGAGAAGAATCACTGCCAACGAATCGGCGAATCGCGGCGTAGCTCTGGGGCGTGTATCATCGTGTGGTCCATCACCCGTCTCGCTTGCAAGGTCTCCTGTGCCGACTCCGACCGAACCGCTGCTCGAACGACTCCAACGCCTCGACCCCAAGTCGGAGAAGTTCGCCGTTGATGTGGTCCAGCTGCTGCTCGAACATGCCCGTGAGTCACGGGCCAGTGATCTGCATCTGGTCCCGAATGCGAAGAAGCAGCTGGATGTGCTGTGCCGGATTGATGGGCTGTTGCATCCCGTGGCGTGCATCGAGAGTGCGGCCTCGAACATCGTATCGCGGCTCAAGGTTCTCGCCGAACTGCTGACCTACCGGACCGATCTGCCGCAAGAGGGGCGTATCCGCAATGCCGGGGACGGCGTTGAGATGCGGGTCAGTACCTTTCCCACGGTCCACGGCGAGAAAGCGGTCGTGCGGTTGTTCGCGGGGTCGAGCCGGTTCCTCAAGCTGGACGATCTGCGTTTCCCGGCGGACGTGCTGTCGCAGTGCATCGAGTGGCTCGCCCAGCCGCAGGGCGTACTGCTCGTCAGTGGACCAGCGGGGGCCGGGAAAACGACGACTCTCTATGCCGCATTGCGTCAGATCCAGCTGCAAAGCCTGACCCCGCGCAGCTTGTGTTCGCTCGAAGACCCGATTGAATCGCTGGTTCCGGGAGTGGCCCAGTCGCAGATTCAACCGCACGCCGGGTTCACGTATGAGGTCGGGCTCAAGTCACTGCTGCGGCAAGACCCCGAAGTCCTGATGGTCGGCGAGATCCGCGATCAGGTCACAGCCGAGATCGTGTTTCAGGCTTCATTAACGGGGCATCAAGTCCTCACCACTTTCCACGCCGGGCGAGCGGCGGAGGCGTGCGGGCGGCTGCTCGATATGGGGATCGAGCCGTACATCATCAAGAGCGGGCTGCTCGGCGTCATCGGGCAACGGCTGGTCCGGACACTGTGCAGTTGTCATCGCGAATCGACCGACGCAGCCGATCTGCTCGGCTGGCCAGTCCAGCGGGCGGGCGTCGCCGTCGGCTGCCCCGAGTGCGGGATGACAGGGTACAAAGGCCGCATGCCGCTGGTGGAAGCACTCTCCCCGCGACACGGAACCATCGGGGCCGCCCTGCTCCGCCGAGCCGATGTCCACGAGATCGACCTAGCCGCCACCGCAGCTGGGATGGTTCCCCTGCAACGACGAGCTGCACAAGCGATCGAAGCGGGACTGACCACCGTGCAAGAGGCGATCCGGGTCCTGGGGATCGCGACGCTCAGGTCGTAGAGCGGAATTTGTTCCGTTCATCGCACTCCCTATACTCAAGTGAGCCGTAGCCGCCCCTGGCCAGAGGGTGGGCACTCACGCCGGTTCGCTTTCCTTCTTGCAAATTGTGGCGGCGAAGGCACACCAACATACTCGGATTGCGAAAGACCAAACCCATGTCCCAAGTCACTTTCGGTGGAGGCTGCTTCTGGTGTACCGAAGCAATCTTTCAGCAGATTCGTGGCGTCACCGGCGTGGAAAGCGGCTACAGCGGCGGCGAGACGGTGAACCCGTCCTACGACGAAGTCTGCACGGGCCGCACCGGGCATGCCGAGGTGATCCAAGTCAACTTTGACCCCGCCATCGTCTCGTTCGAGCAAATCGTCCGCGTTCACCTCGGCACCCACAACCCGACCACCAAGAACCAGCAGGGAGCCGACCGCGGCACCCAATACCGCAGCGTGATCTTCTACCAGTCCGAAGCGGAACGCTCGCTCGCCCTCCAGCTGATTCAAGAGATCGAAGCCGCACTCGGCCAGACCGTGGTCACTGAAGTAAAACCGTTCACCGCCTTCTACCCCGCCGAGGTCGAACACCAAAACTACTACCGCCGCCACACGGGCCAGCCCTACTGCGCCGCCGTCATCGAACCGAAGCTGGCCAAGTTTCGGATGGCGTTCCCGGAGATGGTGGGGAAATAACATCGGCTTCCGTAGGACGGCCTTTCCAGTCCTTCCGACTGCGGGAGTCGCCCAAGGACGGCCTGGAAAGGCGGTCCGACCTTGCCCCTCGGTCCAAAACTCTGCTTGGGAACGCATCTCCCCGAAGCTGCCGCTCCTATTCACCCCGAAGGGGCAGCCACAAACCAGCCCAGGGCAGAGCGACCGCAGGGAGCAGCGCCCTGGAGCATCGGTTCCCAGATGACCCCAGCCCTGAAAGGGCAAAAAATCCCCCGTCGCGAGCCCCCTGTGTCGCCCTTTCAGGGCTGATGGCCTCAGGGGCACATCAAACCCAGGGCGGCGCTTCGCGGCTGATGCCGCTGCGCTCTGCCCTGGGCTGGTTTGTGGCTGCCCCTTCGGGGCGTGATGGCCCGGACGCGTCGTTGGATATCTGGGTGACGAAGGAACACGAGGGATTGAAAGGAGAGCCGATCCTCCGTAACCTCTTCTTGCTCTGCAACCCAGACACTCAAAGCAGTGTCTGAGCCACTCGGCCAGAACCATTGGCACGGTCACTACGGAGTGAAGAGAAGGAAATGGAGAGCATGTAACATGAAAAATCAGAGCGCCAAAAAACGCAGAAGCAATTCGGCCAATGAAGCGAAGAGACGCACCGGAAAGCCATTCGAACTCGCCGTCACTCGCGTACAGAGAATGATGGATGCGAACACTACAGTCCTTCATGACATGAAGATCGTCGATCGAGACGGTATTGAACGCCAGTTCGATGTCGTGATTAAGGGACATTTCGGTGGTATGTCGACGCTTGGCGTTGTCGAGTGCCGCGACCATAAACGAAAGCTCGGACTTGACGATGTCGAGGCGTTTTCTGCAAAGTCCCGCAGTGTGAATGCCAACATCGCATTGATTGTTTCCCGGTCTGGGTTCACAGAGAATGCACTGAAGCTCGCAAAAGTTCTTGGTGTCGGAACCATGTCGCTGGTCGACTCAGAATCTATGTTTACTCCGACTTCTCTTAACATCCCTTGGTACGGTGTAATTCACGACTGGACCGTTAGATGTCTGATTGAGTACTGTGGGGCAGGTCCAGCTTCGATTGGTTTTCCAGACGAGATGCCTAAGTATGACGGAAAGCCCGTCCTCAACTTCTTCTGTAACCATTCACACCCCGGCTGCATGACCGTTTGAAACTGGTCTTTCCGAGAATCTCGAAATCGGCGACATCTGGTGCATGTCACTGGATCAGATCAC
>JAYWHX010000147.1:0-8933 GCA_043777375.1 Planctomycetota bacterium
ACGAGCCGAGGTTCGCAGCATGGAACGCACCGAGGTCGACCTCGCGATCGTCAAGTCGAACAGCATCGCCAGCAAGCGTTTCACCTTGCCGTGCGTCAGCCCCAGCTCTTTGTTCATGATCGCCATCGCGGCTGCCAGATGCGGCCCCAGTTGCACCGCAGCGGCACCGAGCGCATCACTCGTTTGCAATTCGTGCCGTCCGAGTGCCGAGTGTTCAAAACAGACACTGCTGCTGGAAAGACGCAACTCAGTGATTTCTTCTCGGATCGCGATGGATCTCTCAAACGACTTAAAGAGGAGAATGCAAAACGCAAAGCCGCTCGGCTCTTGTCAAAGCCATTGCAATCGATTCCCCAGCCCATGCTCTCAGCAGCACCGAGTGACGGCCAGGTCCGTTGGCCAGTGGTCCTGCTCAGTCTGGGCCTGGGGTTGGTGCTGCTGTCGACTGTCTGGTGGTACTTGACCATGAACCGAAGTGCATAGTGCCTCTTCGGCACTTGATTTCGGGGTTGGCTCTGGAGGACAGGGAATTTGGAATTCTTTCCGTGTTTCCACAAGACAAGACCAAACCGGAGCTTGGGAACGAGATAATCTCGGTTCTAATCTACAGGAGGGGACAGAGATTCTAAATCGGGAGATCAGCGGACGAAACTCTCCTCGTTGATGCCCTGCGACGGCGACTCTTAATCCCGAGCTGCTCGAGTGGCTTGAGCATGCCAAACATCGAGATCGATGTTTTCGGAGATTGTACGAACTGAACCATCGCCAAAGGCTGCATTCACGGTACCGCGATGCTGGCTGCGGGCGGAGACTGCTGAATTTGATGATCCTACCTCCCCGAGTCCATCGCGGGCGCAATCCGGAATTCGAGAGTTGGGAAGCAAGATATGGTTATAAGCCGTCTGAGACATGGAAGCAAAGAACCATGTGTAACCGGAATATGAGGCGTGTTCCGCTGCCTGTCCGGCGATTTGCTTGCAGGTGGCTTGCATCTCCTCAGCAGTGCAGTGGGGCCAGGGATCTGTCACTTGGCTGTAGTCTCGCCAAGGGTCGAAGTGGTCTGGATCCCCATCTCCAATCACACGTTCACTGTAGAACACGGTGTTGGAAAGTCCATCCGAGAAGTCCGCTGGTCTCAAGACCTGCATCGTCTCAAACGCGCCGTTTCCGTTCTTCGGGTCGTAACATGTCGGGTGTGGATGTCGATACCAATCGGCCCCTGTCCCCAGATTGACGCGATAATTACAGCTGCCGGGGACCGTGCGGTCTGACGGGCACAGGTACAACGGAATTGTGAGTTGCAGGAACTCTCGATTCTGGCGCGAAAGTGCGGCGGGCGGGACATATCCATAAAAGGTGCCCAACCACTCTTGGCGATCGATTCTCTGAAAAGCCGCTGCATAATCTATGTACGGAAGAATTTCCACGAGTGGGCCCGTGTTGTAATGCCGCCGCCACTGAACATCAAAACCTCCACTGCTATACTCGGGATAGCGCTGGCGGTTGGACGCAAACGATTCAGTGGCTAACTGAATCTGCTTCAAATGATTCACGCACTCGATCCGGCGAGACCCCTCTCTGGTAGACTGCACAGCAGGCAACAGCAGAGCGATCAGCAGGCTAATAATCCCTAGCGTGACCAGCAGTTCAACGACGGTAAAACCGTTTCGATGACGCCATTTTCTTGAGAACTGTTCCATAGGCAGACTCTTCATGGAATCTCCACGAATGTGGAGACCATTCCGGTGTTCCCCTGATAGATGGCCTCGATCCGGTCGGGTTTCATCGAACTCGAAGTCAGCATCGCGGACACTGCCTGGCCTTCCGTAAATTGATCCGGCGAGATCACTCCGCTGCCCTCTGGATGGACACGAAATGTCACCACGCCCCGCGCACCTGCCCGACGGACTGCTCGCACATGGCTGCATGCCACGTCGTAGACTAAGGCCAACGGGGGCTTGCGAATGACAATCCAAGGGAGTGGACGTACCGACCCATCACTTAGCTCCAAGTGAACCAATCCTTGTAAGGGCTGTGGCCATGCTGTGTTGTTTGCTAACGAGTCCTGCATTTCGAACTCCAACTGGTAGGTCCGCTGCCCCTCGGTAGCACCCGGCTGAGCATCAAGCGTCGATTTGCATGAGACTTTCATGGCATCGGCCCCAACAATCATCCGAACGCCCTTCACGAGTGGTTTGCCACTTTCCTCGACTGCAAGAGCGGTCGTACTCCATGCATGATCAGAAACCCCATCCACGATTTGCATCTCAACGACCGTAGGACAATACACAAAGTACGGTAGCTGAAGATCTGCTTCTAGGACAACCTCGGTACGAGCCAGCAATTGCCCCGAGGGACTCGTGAACTCCACCGGGACGAGACTCTGCTTTGACTGTGGGTATCGGAAACTCAATACCGCCCTCGTGGAACCACCCGCCGGGATCGATTGACTCGGAGCACTCGTGATTTGACAACTACACGGCATCTTGACAGGGTTGAGATCCATCACAAAAGATGAATGATTCGTAAGTTCCAACTCCACCTGCACAGGCGAGTTCGGACTGCCCCTGAGAATTCCCTCAGCTGGAGAAACTCTTCGGATCCCTAAAGCGAGCTCGGTCGAACGCTGAACGCGGTTCCACCACAGTCCAACCGTGACCAATACCAAGGCACACAGCCCCCATCCAATCAATCGGTTCATCGAATTCACTCCCACACGCCAACGAAGACAGACTCATATTCGGCGGCTGACACACACCCCTGCGGACACGAGGAGAATCCCGAGGCCAGCTAGCCAGAGAGACCAGTTCGTGGGAGACTCTGGGGATGCAGAAATCGGTTGAAAATTCGTCGGTGAAATCTCCGTTTTTGCCTTCTCAGCCGCCGCGACGAGATGGGCCGGGGGGTTGCCTCCGTGGTAATATTGCTTCCCCGAAATTGAATTGATCATGTAGGTCTCGGGACCCAGTGGGGGCCTAAAAAACGAATCAGGAAACTCTGGATTCAGATCGACCTGAGTCATCTCCCACTTTTGTTTCATATCGTAGTCATCATTATCTGAATGATTCGTGTAGGTGCCCTTCCAAGGAAACCAGAACCCTGGAATGACTTCTCTGAATTCGTTAACCGTGTATTGACCGAAAAATCCAGCTGGCTCCGATGTCGTGGCCAGAGCGGGAAGATAACTGTGCCGAGGATCGAGAGAGACGGTCCAGTCAGTGAGCCCGACACTGGTGCCCTGAATTTCCAATAACCCATTCTGGTTGAGCTTGGCCTGCGCGGCTTCACCCGCTGATATCAAACGGTCTCCTAACCAAGTTCGTGTACCATCATCTAACAAAGCAACAAGAGGAAGTGTGTGACCTCCTGATTTCTCAGATTTCGAGAGCGAGGTGTCATAAATGTTGACGGAAACGGGAATATCAGTCGCTGGATCAGAAGTATACCCCGCGTGGAAACCGTGCTTCAGGTCGGCGGAACTCCAAGATCTTCCCACGACCCTTCCGTCATTATACACGACATCCCGAGCCAAAAAGCGACTGGAATCATCCCAGACATAGTCGGATTCTCGTTTCCCGATTCGAACCCCGGCCTCCCTCTCCATCGAGTTCTCCTCGCCCAAAGTGATCGCATGGGATTGAAATCGAATCGAGACAATCTTCTCTTGCCAGGATTTCAGTTCACGTATCGCCTCAGCCACATCTTGTCCGGCACACTCGCGCACCGTGGATTCACCAAGGATCAGCAACATGACCAAGGCAATACGAGACATTTGCATATCAATCAAGCCTCAAATGGATACACAGTCATAAGACTTACCACAGGAAACGTTGCTTGCCGCGTTGCAATTGCAACTCCCACACCCAGAGGGGCAGTAACGCTTAAAACCGCAAGACGTTATCGGCGTGCTACAGGATGGGCCAGTAGCATTCACGCAGTTACCGTGGGTGAGGAACCCGGATTTTTGGCCGACAGTGCATCCATATTTACCGGTACTCGTGGTGAGGCAAGAACACGGATGAGCCGGGCAAGGAGCAGGAAATTGTGAGCAAGCTTGATTCGGTGTGATCGTCGCAGAAACCTCTGTGATTGATCCCGCGAAGAGGCAAGCGATCCCTAATCCGATCATTGCTTTAACTACGAGAGCCTTGAACATAGCATTTCTCCTGAGGTGACAGCAATCAGAACCTTAGTAATGGTTACTCTACCCCCCCCCCCTCCTCCTTGTCAATCATTTTTAACCTTCTTTCATCCATCTCACTACCAGTGTGCTCTGAGTCGGGGTGGCCTGGCCAACCGGAAGGCAGCGGGGCGGGGTCAGGAGGCTTGGCGGATGGCCCCGCCACTCACGTGATTGTCGCTTCACATCGGCTGCCGCGTGGAGCCAGCCGGGGCTATCCTGCTGAGTCTACTCGAGTCCCCGTGTGACCAGCTGGGTCAACGCCGCACAACAGTGAAAGCAGGGTGGCCCAAATCGGCGCAGAACTCCGCTGCAACGAAGAGGTCGCGGCGCGACTCTACAGAGACGAGATCACTAAATTCCTGGCGTCGGGTGGGTGCGGCTGATCGGGACGCCAATCATTCCGCCGTCGAAGACCAGTTTATTATCGACCCAGCCCTGAAACTCGAATTTGGCCAGAATACGGGGCATCACTCGCGTCGCGCGGGCACACAGAATCAGCCGCGAACCGGGATAGACCGGGCCGCGAAACCGCACGGTGTCCATGCCGCCGAACCCCAGGTAATCACCACCCTGCAAAATGTTATACTTGCGGGCATAAAACCCCGCCAGCTGCGCCGCAGCTTCACACAGCATGACACCCGGCATCAGAGGGAATCCCGGCATGTGGCCCTTGATCCAGAACTCGTCGTGAGTCAGATCCTTGAACCCGATCAGCCCGTGCTGAGACTGGTCCACCCAGACGACCCCAGTCAGCTGCTCCATCTCGTGCCGCTGGGGATTGACCTTGCGGATGTCATCAAGGGTGAACAGAGGCTTGTCGTAGTTGAATGGCTTGTAATCAAAAATGGGGTCAGCGGCCATGGTCGTCGGGATCACTGGGAGTGGGTGGGGCGGCAGGCCCGGCCTCTGAAAGATCGGCCAGAGCGGACCAGATTCCGGAAATTCACAACATCATGCACCGGAATACATTCGCAGGATATCAGGCGGCGTCCCGTGACACGACCCCACATCCTCTGGAGCAACTGTCCGAAGCTAACAAGCGTGCAGGTCAGGAGATCAGAGCAGCGGGTACCAGTCGTGCCGGTCGTGCGCCCTTGTCAGGGGGCCAACCACCTGATCGCCCCGAAAACCCCGAACCGGCTGGGTTGACGCCCCTTTCGTTCCGATTACACTTTGGATCTCGCTACGGCGAGCAACCTGGGGTGGTAGCTCAATTGGTTAGAGCACCGGACTGTCGATCCGGAGGTTGCGGGTTCGAGTCCCGTCCGCCTCGCTTTCGAGCCTCTGGCATTTTGTCAGGGGCTTTTTTATTGGTATGACCACTCTATTCGATCATCGGAGTGCGGGGGGGACAGTTCACGTTGGGACCACTCTCTCAATCGCCCTTCAACCGTGACCTCGGCGTCTTTGCCGGTTAAACTGTGGAGGTATGAGCGATCCTCTGACCTCCCCCCCGCCCGAGCCACTGCAGGAAGAATTCTTTCTGACGGATGCGGCGCGTCTTCGGCGCTGGGTCCCGTGGCTGCATCTGGGGTCGGCTCTGCGGATGGCCTTCGACCCTCGCAAGCTGGTGCTGGCGATGGTCGCTCTGTTTGTCTTATCGTTACCGACTCTCGTGCGGCAGTGGGTCGCTACCAAGACTGCCAGCCCAACAGCGACCTCGATCCGTGTCCCCTGGAAGAGTGGGTATCTGTTTCAGGATGTCCAGCAAGCTCAACCGACATCGGAATCCATGTTGGCCGACCCGTGGTCGACGATCCGGCTGGCAGTCGGCCAAGGAGCACAGATCCTGACCCCACTGACGGAAGTTCTCGGCAAGGGGCGGTCGCTTATCGAGTCGAAATTCCATTGGGGACGGACCGCCCTCATGATGGGTGAGCTGCTCTGGGTCTGGGCCGTGTGGTCGGTCTTCGGAACATTTTTGTGCCGATTAACAGCTCTGGATTTCATGGGCCGTGATGTCGGGTGGGGCGAGGCATGGAAGTATTGCCGAGGCCGCTCCATGTCGGCGTTTGCATCTCCGCTGCTCCCGATGATCGGCATTGCCGCGTTTTGGTTGCCATGTGTCCTTGCGGGTTGGATCACTCGCATCCCGGAGATCGGGCAGCCGCTGATCGCAGGCAGCTGGTTCCTCCTGTGGCTTTTTGGCGGAGTGCTCGCCCTGCTGATACTCGGTCTGACTCTCTGCTGGCCGCTGATGATTGCCACAGTAGGTGTCGAGGGGACTGATGCCTTCGACGGCCTGAGCCGCTCTTACAACTATCTATTCAGTCGACCGTGGTACGTGATCTGGATGACGTGTGTTGTGTTGTTTATCGGCGGGTGCACATTGTTCGGAGTTCGCTGGCTGGCAATTCAAGCGGACCACCTGGCATTGATGTCGATGGCCTCCGGTTCGCCTGACGCCAACTGGCAACGGTTTGATCCAGAGCAGATGGATGGGCCCCTCGCCTGGGGCACAACACCGATCCTCCTGGGCTACTCGCGCGGCCTCATCACGCTCGGCATCAATGCTTTTGCGCACAGCTTCTTCTGGGTCGCTGTCACCGTCATGTTCTTGCTCCTGCGAAAGAGTGTCGATTCAACGCCGCTCGACCACCTGACCGAAGATCGACAGACCCCACTCGGTGAACTCCCGATCGTGGGGATCGCAGCTGCCGAACGACGTGAGCAGGCCGCTCCAGCTCGAACCGGCGGTTGAGTATGACACTTGACCTCGATGACGTGATCTCCGCTGTCGCGACCCCCGCTGGCCCGGCGGAGCGGAGCGTGATCCGCATGAGCGGAGCTGGCGTCGTGGAGTTGCTGAGACCTCGTTTCGTCACGCTCGTTTCACCCGCTTGGCCGCACTCCACACAAGCCCGCCGTCACACCGGCCACTACCAAATCGAAGGCTGGCGCATCCCGGTCCCCATCGATCTTTGGCTCTGGCCCACCACTCGCAGCTACACCGGCCAGCCGTCGGCCGAGCTGCATTTGATTGGCTCGCCACCGATCGTCGATGCAATCCTCGAACAGCTTTATTGCGATGGGGCTCGCCCGGCTCGTGCTGGGGAATTCACACTGCGGGCCTTCCTCGCAGGACGTGTCGATCTCGTGCAGGCGGAAGCGGTACTCGGCGTCATCGATGCGACCGATCATGAGCAGCTGCAAACGGCGCTGACTCAACTCGCGGGCGGGCTTTCACGAAGAATCGAGGAAGTGCGTGAGTCGCTGCTCCTCGATCTGGCCGATTTAGAGGCAGGTCTCGACTTCGTGGAAGAGGACATCGAGTTCGTGCATCGCGAACAGATGCTGGGGCGCATCGCATCCTCGCTGGAGCTGGCTGAGCATCTGCTAGAACAGAATGACGACCGCATGGTCAGCGGCAGCCGCCCGCGTGTCGTGCTAGCTGGGCTGCCGAATGCCGGGAAGAGCACACTGTTTAACCGGCTCATCGGCGAGCAGCGGGCCATTGTGTCCGATCAAGCGGGGACGACCCGCGACTACCTCAGCGCCGAACTGAACTGGCATGGACTCGCCATCGAGTTGATCGACACAGCGGGAGCCGATTCGGACTCGACCGGGATCGCGGCCCAAGCGGAGCAGCTGCGGCAGTTGCAAGTCGGGCAGGCGGATCTGGTCGTGTGGTGCTCGTCGTTGGTGGCGACGGAGGGCGAGCGGGGGGGGGATGATAGCCTGTGCCAAGCGGCCCACGCGAAGGGGGCCGATCTGTTGCGGGTCTGGACCCAGCGCGACACTTTCAGTGGTTTGATGCCGGATGGATCGATGATTCCCGGGAAGACGAGGCTCCTGCCGAGCTGCGAGCCAGGGATGACGCCCGCGTATGGTCGCGGCTCCGTAGAAGCCTCGCCCTCCCAAACAGTCTCCGCTCTGACGGGTGAGGGAATCGCGGCCCTTGTTGCCGAAGTGGCACGCCGCTTCACGCTCCAATCCGCTCATCGCGGCGAGTGGCTCGCCACCACGGCCGCTCGCTCGCGTGACTCGCTCCAGCGCTGTGTCGACTGCCTGCATTCAGCCCGCTCTGCCGCCGAGCAACACCTCGGTGACGAGCTCCTCTCAATCGAATTGCGGGGAGCCCTCGAAGCGCTCGGCGAAATCTGCGGAGCGGTTCAAACCGACGACATCCTAGACCGGATCTTCAGCCGGTTCTGTATTGGGAAATAATAAGCGTTATTCGCCATGTTTTTCAGTGTCTTGCGATTGCGTTGCACGTGACACGCACGCTGTCCTACCGGACCTGATTCCCGGGGTCAGTCAGTTTGATCTGGCCTGATGGCCGGGGGTCGTGGTCAAGCTGTGCGTTGTCATGGATGGGGAACCGAAGGCGAATGACTGTGCGGAGTGTCGGCAGCTGCGGCAGGCGGTGGCCGATTTGACGGAGATGGTCCGTTCGCAGGCGAAGCAGATCGCGTCGCTCCAATCCCAATTGGAGGAGCAGCGGCGGTCGGGGAAGCGGCAGGCGGGGCCGTACTCGAAAGGGCCGCCGAAGTGTCCGCATTGTGGCGGGACACACCTGGCTGACGAGGTCGTTCATTCGCAATATCAAGTCGAGATTCCACGGACATTAATACATCGCGAGTTCAGAATTCATTGTGGTCATTGCACGGACTGTGGCGAGCGGGTGCAGGGGCGGCACGCACTGCAAACGACTGACGCACGGCAAGGTGAAACGCTTGCTGGCGATGCTGTTCGACTTGACGATCGCGAGGTCGACCTCGGTGCGTTCCATGCTGCGAACCTCGGCTCG
>JAYWHX010000148.1:0-8895 GCA_043777375.1 Planctomycetota bacterium
GCGCTCTACCAACTGAGCTAATCCCCCGCGGCGAATTGCAGACCATTTGGTGTGGTTTGCACCGATTTGATCGGATGTTCGGAAATCCGCGATGAGTGAATCTTCGGCGAATCTCTGACGGGGCGAACGATATCGGGCCGTGGAGTGACCGTCAAGCAAAGGTGATGGGTGGATTGGGGCGAATCTGCGGGGAGATGACGAGTTTGTCTCGATCTTTTGTCCTCTCTCTCGCTGCTTGGCTCAAGACGTTGCCCCAGCTACACTGGCGAAACCTGTCCCCCACTTCCCATGTGTGGCGTAATGTCCAGCCTTTCCTCGACTCTTGATGCTCCTCTGATGGAGGTTCTCAATCGCCTTCGCAGACGAGTTGATGCGAAGTTGCGGGAGTACGTGAGTTTTTCTGGGGATTGCCCGGCGCTTCTCGGGGAATCGATGCTTTACAGTGTGGCGGCGGGGGGCAAGCGAGTGCGACCACTGCTGACTCTGCTGGCGTGTGAGGCGTGCGGCGGGACAATCGAGGCGGCACTGCCTGCCGCTTGCGCGATTGAATTGGTTCATACTTACTCTCTGATCCACGATGATCTGCCCGCCATGGACGACGACGATCTTCGCCGTGGAATGCCGACTAATCACAAGAAATTTGGCGAGGCGACCGCCATTCTCGCCGGAGACGCCCTGCTGACCCAGGCGTTTGAGATTCTGGCTCGCGATGTGCAGCCACCCGCCGTTGCAGCTGCGTGTTGCTTCGAACTCGCGTCCGCAGCAGGGGCTGAGGGGATGGTCGGTGGGCAGCAAGCCGATCTCGAAGCCGAAACGCATCCCATTCGCACAATCGTGCAGTTGGAAGCGATTCACCGGAGAAAAACGGGGCGTTTGCTTTCAGCAGCACTGTTAATGGGGGGGCGCATTGCCTCCACCAGCCCGCAAAATCTACGCAGCCTGCAAGTCTACGGGGATTCCATCGGACTCGCCTTCCAAATCACTGACGACCTGTTGGATGTTGTCGGAGATGCGGGCAAGATGGGGAAAGGCGTTTGCAAGGACTCCGATCTCAACAAATTGACTTACCCGTCGCTGCTCGGCCTGGAAGAGAGCCGATTGCGGGCAGAGTCACTCGTCGCACGTGCATGCGAGGCGGTCGCAGTCTTGGGGCCACAGACTGCCACTTTGCAAGCACTCGCCAGATACATCATCGAGAGGGATCATTGATGGACTACCAGTTGCTGCCCCTGATCTCGTCGCCTGCAGAACTTAAGGCGATGAGCGAGCCCCAGCTCGTCCAGCTGGCTCAGGAAATTCGGGAGGCGCTCTGCGAGATCGTCTCCGATCGGCCCGCACACTTTGCCAGCAACCTGGGTGTGGTCGAGCTGTGCATTGCCCTGCATCAGGTCTTCGACTTCTCGAAGGATCGTTTGATCTGGGACACGGGTCATCAGATTTACCCGCATAAACTGGTGACGGGCCGTTTCCCGCAGTTCAATACCATCCGCCGCAAGGGGGGCCTGATGGGCTACCCGAATCCGGCGGAAAGTGATTACGACCTGTTCGTGACCGGACATGCGGGTTCCAGCGTGTCGACCGTGCTGGGACTCAAAGCGGGTGATGATCTCATTCATCCGGAAGAGGGCCGCAAGTCGGTCGCCGTGATTGGTGACGGTGCTTTTCCATCAGGGATCGTGTTCGAGGCATTCAACAACGCAGCCGGTCTCGACAAGGATGTGCTGGTCATCCTCAACGACAACAAGATGGGGATTTGCCCCCGCGTCGGCGGCCTAGCCAAGTACCTCGACAAGGCCCGGGCCGCTCCGTTCTACAATGGCCTCAAGAAAGACGTGACGTGGCTGCTCAATAAATTGCCTCTGGTTGGTGAGCCGACCAAGGAGATGATTGGCAGCGTCAAGGAGGCTGTGAAGGGCTTCCTTCATGGCGGAAAGCTATTCGAGGAACTGGGTTTCCGATATATCGGTCCCGTCGATGGTCACGATCTCAAATCGCTTCGCGAATACCTGCTGATGGTCAAAGAGATCAAAGGGCCGGTATTGCTGCATGTCTTCACTGAGAAGGGGCACGGATTCAAGCCCGCCGAAGCTGACCCGGTCGCTTTCCACGCCCCATCGCCGTTTTCCCGTGATGACGATTCCGGCATCATCTTCCTGAAGAAGGGGTCGAGCCGCTCGTACACTGATTCCGTCAGCGATGCAATTCTCGCCAAGATGCGGACCGATCACCGCGTCTGCGTCCTGACAGCTGCGATGTGCGAGGGCAACAAACTGCAGGCAATCCGCAGCGAGTTCCCGGCCCGCTTCTTCGACACAGGCATCTGCGAGGGGCACACTGTGGCCTTCGCAGCTGGCATGGCAAAGGCGGGAATGCGCCCAATCGTCGACATCTACAGCACCTTCCTCCAGCGCAGCTTCGACCACATCTTCCAGGAAGTGGCACTCCAGAACCTACCAGTTGTGTTTGCGATGGACCGGGCGGGTGTTTGTGGACCGGATGGCCCGACGCATCACGGCATGTTTGATAATGCTTACATGCGAGTCTTCCCGAACATCACGATCATGGCCCCCGGCGATGAAGCCGATGTGGCCCCCATGGTCGAGCTTTCGCTGAAGCTCAACGGCCCGTCATCGATTCGCTATCCGAAGACGAACGTTGTCACTGTTGAACGTATGGTCGCCCCGCTCGAACTCGGCAAGGCTGAAGTGCATAGCTTGGGCAAGGACGGAATCTTCCTGGCCTTCGGCACCATGTTTGTCGACTGCGTCAAGGCGGCTGAGAAGCTGCGGTCGGATGGTCTGGATGTCGGTGTCGTCAACGCCCGCTTTCTGCGTCCGCTCGATATTGATCCGATCTCGCAGACCATCGAACAAGGCGGATTTGTGATCACCGT
The DNA here is from genome assembly GCA_043777375.1 of Planctomycetota bacterium. GTDB lineage: Bacteria > Planctomycetota > Planctomycetia > Planctomycetales > Planctomycetaceae > TH-plancto1. The sequence goes on from JAYWHX010000148.1 coordinate 2,894, forward strand.
CGAGGAAGGCACCCTCAACGGCGGCTTTGGCTCAGCCGTCTTGGAAGCTGCCAACGTGGCGGGGCTGGATACACGCCGGATCAAGTGCCTCGGGATTCCCGATCGGTTTATCGAACACGGCGAGCGCGCCGAACTGCTGGCCGATCTGGGCCTTGATGCTGTCGGTCTGCTGATGACCGCCCGCGCCATGGTCGAGAAGGTGCCGGTGTAGGGCCGGGCGACACAAACGATCTTCCCGCCATCCGGGCTCGTCCCGGTAGTTCCCGCACATGTGGTATGCCGATACGGGAGGGCGAAGCTCCTGCTGAGCCGCGATTTTGTGGACAGGTCGACTTGTTTGAGCAGCTCGGCACTGCCCTCGCCCTCTCGACTGCGGCAACCCGCTATCCAAGCCCATCAATGAGCGACCACTCATGGTCATTCACATGAGATCTCATGACTTCTTCACCCGTTCGCGAATCTGCTTCGCTAGGAATTTCGCCGTCTCGTCGGCAATGACGTGATACCCGGCAGAGTTCGGATGGCGATCCCCGAACCAACCGGGAAGGTCGCGGAAGTGCGCGTCGAGCGTGTTATCCATCACTTCGACTGTTCCCGCGTGGATGAATGGCTGCACCCACTGGCGATCCTTCTCGGGAATCTTGTCCAGCGGAAACCGGCGGTAGTTGAGCATATTCGGCCCGTGCGTCAGTTCGGCAGCATATCGCGGGTAGATGTCAAACAGCGTCAGCTTCTCCTCTGTAGTGACCTGCTTGATCAGGTCGTTGACTTCCGCACTGGCCTCAGGAGACAGGTACGGGATCACCGTCATGGGAATGATCGTGGCCTGCGGGTGATCTCGCCGCAGTCGCGCGATCAACTCGTGCAGATCCCTCGGAAAATTCTGGGCGAAGTCTTCGCGCCGGCCCCGATCATTGAGACCATACCGAATGAAGACATAATCCAACCCCGGCAGCTGTGGCACATCTTTGTCATAGCGGGCAGCCAGTAAACCGTGGATGTACTCGCCGGACAGACCCTGGTTGATCACGTTGGTCGGTGGCAGATCTTTCTCAGCTGCCAGCAACAGCCGAATCACATCCTCGAAATGCGGTCCCGCCGGATTGTGCCGCCGCGGGACACTTTCCTCCGTTGTGCTGTCGCCGAGTAACAGAATTTGCAGCTTGCCGTCATGTTCGGCGCGGGCCAGTCCCGTGGTGATGGCCAATAACAGAAGTGTACATGTGACTGTCATTTGTCTCATGGTGGAGTGTCCTGTAACGATAGAGGTGAGCTAGAGCTAGTGGTAAGCGGATGTTGTAAGCGACTTCCTGATACATAGTCACCCTAACTTCTCACGAACCAGTTGTCACCCGACCTAAGTTCTCGTTTTAGTCCCAACGATTGAAAACCAGTCCACCGATGCAGTCGGGTTTCCAAAAGCGAACTTCCCTCAATTCATCTGGGCGCAGTTCTGAGATGATCGATGGAGTGACTTCTTGGCAGACTAAGCTGTAGGGCATGCAACAGAATCCGCTTGGGATCTGTGCGGCAAGCTCCGGTGCATCAATGAAACTCTTTCGACTGAAGACTTCTGATGTCGGGTTTGCGAACGTGACATACGGGTATCTGATATTGCACAAGATCCTAATTTGTTCCTGGTGATGCGGGATCTCAAGCGTGGCTAAATGGAAGTTGGAATACTGCATCGACAGGGCCGACTTGGTTTCCAGCACACGAGCGGAAACGATCCGGGCGAAATCAAATGCCATGGCCTTGAAGTCTTTGAACATCACCTCTTCCTGTGCCTGGCCGATTCCTGTGATGCCTTCGGGTAGCAGGTCCATTGTAGGACTTCCACGATTCAGGAAAGGAATGCGATGATAAGGAGTGGATTCGGCTGATAGTCGATACATGATCCAGTTACACGCCCACGGGCTGCAGCGGGCACTTGGCCACGATAAATGTCTCCAAGCGTCCATCCTCGTCAAAGGCGACTGTCACCGTTCTCCGGGAGGCAATATGACCGACTGTGAGGACGGAACCGAGGCCGTAGCGGGGGTGGCGGACCTGCATGCCGGGTTGATAGCCGAAGGGGATCTCCACCGTGTCGGTCTTCCCGGCCAGCAAGCTAGCGGCTGTCGTCAGCGTGGGGAGCGGTGGGAGAGCCTTTTTCTTGACTGCGCGTTGAGCCACGGGAGAAGAGGGTTGCGGGCCGGAAGTCGGCTGATGGCCAGCTGGCTCATCATCGAGCGATTCCGTCACCGATGACAGCCCCTTCGCTAGCACACCCTTCGATCGCAGCGGCACAGCGATGATGTCTGGTTCCTCTGGCTCTCCACTCTCGTCACTCGCCTCTAACCCCTCTTGCGACACATCGATCACATCATCATCCGGGTCCCACACGGGCATCTTGAACGTGTTGCCGACGCCGTAAATCGTCTCCTGCAATTCCTGCGCATGCGGGAACTCCGACAGGAACAGACTCGGCACAGAGGTCATCAGCCGACCACGCAGAGCCCGTACTGCGGTGTGCGTCAGCAGCAGTTCTCGTTTCGCCCGCGTCATGCCAACGAAAAGCAACCGGCGTTCCTCTTCGATCGCGTGACGATCCCCATCGCGGATCGCGCGTTCATGGGGAAGAATGCCTTCTTCCAGCCCAATGATAAACACGACCGGGAACTCCAACCCCTTGGCCGCATGCAGTGTCATCAGCGTCACGCTGCCCGCCGACGAGTCGAGCGAATCCGTCTCGCTGACCAGCGACACCTGCTCCAGGAATCCGGCCAAGCTGCGGTCGTCGCCAGCGGCATCGTCGTACTGCCGGGCGGCTGTGATGAGCTCGTCGAGGTTCTGCAGCCGTTCGTGGTCGTCTTCTTGCGCACTCATGGCCAGGGCCATGCGGTACTTGCTCTTATCGATAATCGTATCGAGCAAGTCTCCCACAGAACCCGAATCCGCCAGCGAGCAGCTGTGAATCATTTCGCCGAAGAGCTTGAAGCCAAAGACCGCCTTGGCACCGAGCTTCGGCAGAACTTCCTTCGCTCGCGGGCACGCATCCAGCGGTGTAATCCCCTGTTGATCGGCCCAAGCCAGTAGCTTGTTCCGAGAGGTCTCGCCCAGTCCCCGCAGCGGCGAGTTGACCACCCGTTTGAACGCCGCGCGGTCGCTCGGGTTAGAGATCAGCCGCAGATAGGCGATCGCATCCTTGATCTCCGCCCGCTCGTAGAACGCGACACCAGCTGCGATTTGATGCGGCACTCGCAGCCGTTGCAACGCCAATTCCAATTGCCGCGAGAGGGCATTGGTTCGATAGAAGATTGCGATGTCCGAGGGCTTCCACTTTCCCGCTTCGACCGATGCCTTGATACGCGACGCGATCCCCTCCGCTTCGTCACTGCCGTTCTCATACAGCAGTGTCTTGACCGGCGGACCAGATGGCTGCGTCGCGATCAGCTGCTTTTCTTTTCGCTGCGAGTTGCGAGCAATAAGGCTATCGGCAGCTGACAGAATCTCGGGCGAGCTGCGAAAATTCTCTTCGAGGCGGATGACCTTGGTCTGGGGGTAATCGTTCTCGAATCGCAGGATGTTCGCGATGCGGGCACCGCGCCAGCCGTAGATCGACTGATCCGGATCGCCGGTCACGCACAGGTTGGGGAACCGCTGTGACAATGCCAGCACAATCTGGTATTGCGAGGCGTTCGTGTCTTGGTACTCGTCCACCATAATATAGCGGAACTGTTGATCGAGGCTCAGCCGCAGATCATCATTCTCGCTCAGCATCTTGGCCGTGTGATTCAGCAGGTCGTCGAAATCGACCGAGTTCGCGTTCAACATACGCTTCTGATATGCCGGGTAGATGCGGGCGGTGACGGACTCCCACAAATCCCCGGGGCTTTCGGCCATACGCAACGAATACTGCTCGTGCGACACCATGTCGTTCTTCAGCTGAGAGATTCGCCACGCGATCTTATCGGGGCCAAAATGCGAGGTGTCGTAGTCGAGTTCGTTCATCACCTCGCGGAGGATCGACCGCTGGTCGCCGGTATCGAGGATCGAGTAGTTCGGCTTCAACCCCACGATTTCGGCATGCTGCCGCAGCAGGCTCGCGCAGAAGCGGTGAAACGTCGAGACTCGCACGCGACTGCCGGGCAGCAAGTGCTGCACCCGCTCGCCCATTTCCTGGGCGGCTTTGTTGGTAAAGGTGATCGCGAGGATGTGCCGGGGGGACACGCCGCGCTCAACGAGATGCGCTACCCGCCGAGTCACGACGCGCGTCTTCCCCGATCCCGGTCCGGCAATGACCAGCAGCGGCCCATCGATATGCTCGACCGCACTCTGTTGGCTCAGCGTCAGACCATCCATCAACGACACGCGGATGTACTCCTTTGGGGGGGACGAAACATGCCTCTCATCAAAGCAGTATACGCGGCAGGGGACGGGGGTGTCATGGAACGGATTGAGAGGTAACAACATGCCTCATAGATTGCATTCATGTGGGAAGGTTAGTTACCTACCCAGAAGATTGGGGCAACAGGTAAGGAATCCTTGATAATCTTACATTGACATTCTTTCACCATGTGACACAATGGCACATCGGTACGGATGTACCCATCCGGTCAGCAACCTGATGCCATCCAGCAAGGAATGGAGCCAAACTCATGTCGCGATTGTTCTTTTCTTACTCGCACCGTGACGAGGCTGATCGTGACGAGTTGGAGATCCATCTCAAGCCGCTTCAAAGACAAGGAATAATCGAGTCGTGGCATGACCGGCGTATCTGTGCCGGAGAAGAGTTTGACCATGCGATCAGTTCAAAATTGGAGGAAGCAGAAGTCATTCTACTGCTCGTAAGCCCATACTTTCTTGCCTCTGATTACTGCTATGACAATGAACTGCGTTGGGCGATGGAGCGACATGAGGCAGGAACAGCGAAGGTCATTCCTGTGATATTGAATCCGTGTGACTGGCATTCGGCCCCATTCGGCAAGCTTCTCGCGGTCCCTACTGACGGACGACCGATCAGCAAGTTTCCCAATCGGCATGATGGATTTCTTGAAGTTGCGAAAGCGATTCGCAAGTGTATCGGAGTGAAAGCCAAGTCCAAGGTCGTTTCACCTGCGGTTCATAGCATTGTAGCTCAGTCTCATATGCAAGTCCGATCGAGCAATTTGGGGATCAAGAAATCGTTTACTGATCATGACAGGGACACATATCTTGAAGAGGCATTTTCGTACATCGCAAACTTCTTCGAAGAATCTCTTGCAGAGTTGCAGCGGAGAAACTCAGAGGTGACTACCAAGTACCGTCGCGTGGATAGCGATCGATTCGCTGCCTACATTTACTTGGACGGCAGAAGCGTAGCTCAATGTTGTGTTCGTGTTGGAGGACTTGCAGGAAAAGGGATTTGCTACTCGTCTGACCCGAATTCGTCAAACTCTTGGAACGAACATCTATCGGTGGGCGAGAATGGCACGTCTCTTTTTCTCAAGTCTATGGGGATGATGTCACTCGGAAGCTCGCGGACAAGCGACTTGACCCCAGAGGGAGCAGCGGAAGATTTCTGGTCGACCCTGATACGACCTCTGCAGCGATAGCGTTGTCTCGTTGAGAAGTACCAACAAGTCCACCAACTGAAGGATCGAAACATGCTCGTCAAGTTGTTCAAATGCCAACAATGCAATCACCGGTTTGAAGAGGAAGTCCTTGACAGGGATCAGCCTCTTGAGCGTAATCTTCCATCAAGTCCGGTAAGGTGCCCCAGATGTCAGTATTCGATCCTTGAGACACTTCAGGTCATTCGACGTACGTCTCGACGGGCTTCGTGACACAAAGTCTTATCAATGGGCAGGGAAAGATCTCGCATTTTCGAGTTATCATTACGCTGAAGTAGAGTGTGCATTGTTCTACGGCAGAGGCACCTGAACCCAGGCGGTACGCATCAAACGGTGAGTCTTTTCAGGACATCAAGGATGTAGTTAGGGTCGAGGGCGGCTTTGAAGCGTTTGTTTTTGGCACCGATT
>JAYWHX010000149.1:0-8830 GCA_043777375.1 Planctomycetota bacterium
CCGGCGGCTAGCGCCGTGCCGCTCACTCAATCAGCGATACTCCCCTCTCGCCCACGATTCTCTGATCTCATGAGCAGCCCGCCCCATAGTAATGAAGCACCCACGCAATCCCGGCACACTCGCATCGAGTGGATCGTATTCGCGATCATCTGCCTGATCGGAGTCGGCCTGCGCTGCTATCGGCTCGACCATCTCTCCATCGAGCACTTCGACGAAGGGGTCTATGCGGCCAACCTCTACGCGGATCTCGATGACTACAAGTATCCCCAACGCCATCTCTATGCCCCGCCGCTGTTCCCGCTGCTATGCGAACTGGCCATCGGCATCGGGGGGACACCCGATGCGGCGATCTGGGTGAACCTGTTGTTTGGCTCGCTCATGCTCCCGCTGGTGTGGTTCGTCGCCCGAGACAGCTTCGGGACAGTGGCCGCGATCGTGGCAGCCACGCTGTGTGCCACCTCGGACTACCACATCTTCTTTTCACGTTCGGCACTGACGGATGTGTCGCTCGGCTTCTGGTTGCTGCTGGCGGTCTGGCTGGCGGGGAAGGGGATGCGCTCGGGGAGTGGCCTTACGCTCGGCGGGGCGGCGATCGCAGCCGCTCTGGCGTGGTGGACGAAGTACAACGGCTGGCTGGCGATCGCGATCCCGCTGGGCGGCTGGGGGATGTTGGCGATCGTGTCGGTGGCTAAGTGGACGGGACCGCTGATGGATGGGATCACTGGGTGCATTTGCCGAGTGGCTGTATTCCGTCGTCTCTGCTCCCTCTCCCCCACAATCGGCACTGTTTGCGAAGAGGACTCGACTGCGGGGGAGAGGGCCGGGGTGAGGGGGCTAGGGGGAGCGATGCGGCCCCCTCACCCCAACCCTCTCCCCCGCAACGCATCCTCCGATGGAATCGATGTCGCTCACGGGGGAGAGGGGGCAGGAAACCTCCATTCGGCAAATGCACCTGGGGTCGACCGAGCGGGCCTGGTCCGCTGGGGGATGTTTGCGATCGTGGCTGCACTGTTATGGAGCCCGGTCGTGTACGGGTTGCAGTCAGTCGGCGGTTACTCGGTGGTGTCCAAGAATCATGCGGGCTACTTGGTCGGGCTGGGCGGTTGGTGGGATGGGTTGCGGATGCACTTCGCCTATCACGGGTGGCTGACGAGCGCAGTGGGCGTGGGCGGACTTCTTCTGGTTGGAACTCTGTTGACGGTAATACGGGGGCGTCAGGGGATCGGCGTCGCGGTTGCCATGAGTTGTCTGATGCCTGTGGCATCCATCACGGGGGTGGGTGGCGTGTTCAGCGGAGTATCATTTCTGGGAGTCGTATTGATTGTCCGAGGTTGGATTCAAACTGCGGTGTTGGAAACCAAACATCTCCAGTTCTTCGAATTCATGCTAGTCACTTGGTGGGTGGGGCTGACGCTGACGACGCCCCTGTACACCCCCTATGCGAGGTTGTCCCTGCCCTGGCTCGTGTCGAACTGGCTACTCGTTGGGGTGTTGGCATCGGAACTTGTCACGGAGGAATTGAAGTTGGGTCAGGCGATTCGGGGGGGCTTCTTTGGGCTGGTCATTTTGGCGATGTTGTTTGGCCCAGCCGGTTGGCGACCCGAGTCACACTTCAGCACTCAACCCCTCGGCAACCTCCCCGCGTGGTCGGACCGCACCGGCCTCCGCAAGGCGACCGGCCAGATCCTGCATGAACTCGACATGGGCCGTCGCGACATGCGCCCCTCCGAAGTGGCCGGCTACGACGCAGCTGTGTATGTCGTCGGCGAGCCCGCATTGTTCTGCCACTTGAGCGAGGCGAGCCAGGCGAGCGAGATGAATCTCGTCGTCAAGCCGGGAGCCAACATGTCGGTCGCTGCTCCCGGCCCTCCGCTGCCGACGTTCATCATCACGGGGTCACATGCCTCATCGGCAGAGGTCGAGGAGGTGGTCGCCACTGGTCGAATGGAGCTGATCTGGGAGCAGCGAGTACTGGTCAGCGACATGGTGGCCCTCGATTCGGCGAGCTTGCAACAGCTGCAAGTCGATGCGCTGAAGTCCAACCAAGGCCCCGATCACACGATCCCGATCCGCATCTATCGCGTTCGGCAGTGAGATCGCTCGGCCCGCTGTGGTGAGACCATCCCCCGCCCGGTACAGTGTTCCTTTGGAATTCGCGTTCGAAGGAAAATGCATGTCAGTTTACGGCCGGATCTTTTTACTGGTCGTGAGTTATGCGGTGACGCTGTTGCTCATCCGCTGGGTGATTCTGTCTCGTAAGCGTCAACCGATGGCCGCGATCGCCTGGATCTTGGCAATCGTGTTTATCCCGATCTTCGGGGGCATTTTGTTCCTGCTGATCGGCATGACCAACATCCATCGACGGCGCGAGGGAAAACTGGCAGCGGCCCGTGAACTGGCACCGAAACTGCCCAATGTTGCCCAGTTCGAGCTGCGCGATCTGGAGCTGACTCGCCAGCAGACACGCCTGGCACTGCTGGTGACACGGGAATGCGGAGGCATTCTGACTGGCAACAATTCGATCGAAGTCATGGCCGACACCAACGTCACTCTTCGCCGCATCGAAGAGGCCATTCTTGGGGCGCAGCAGACGCTCGATCTGGAATATTACATCTGGCAACCCGACCGCACCGGCACGCGCGTGCGGGACATGCTGATCGAGCGAGCGAAAGCCGGTGTGAAGGTCCGCTTCCTCTACGACACGCTGGGGTCGATGTCGCTGAATCGAAAGTTTCTCTCCGCGATGACCGACGCTGGGATTCAGGTCGTCCCATTTCTCCCCGGCTCCTCGTTCCGGGAACGCTGGTCGTTCAACAATCGTTGCCATCGCAAGATCGTCGTCGTCGATGGCAAGATCGGCTTCACGGGCGGCATGAACATCGGCGATGAATACATCGGAGCCGATCGCGAAATCGGCCATTGGCGCGATACCCACCTGCGCATCGAAGGCCCCGGCGTCTGGCAGCTGCAACAGGTGTTCGCTGAAGACTGGTACTACTCCACCGGTGAAGAACTGACCGATGAGGCGTTGTTCCCCCAGCCTCCTCGTTCCGGGACCGGGATCGCTCAGGTCGTGAGTGGCGGGCCCGATGGAGTGAACGAGCCCTTCCACACGCTGACCTTTGCCGCTCTGAATGAGGCTCGGGAATCGATCACGATTGCCAGCTCGTACTTCGCCCCGACTGTCCCTCTCGTGATGGCTTTGGAAACCGCAGCTGCGCGTGGCGTCAAAGTGCGACTGATGATGGCGGGGAATTCGGTTTACCCGTGGACTGTGTGGGTGGGAAGATCCTTCTACGACACGCTGCTCCGGGCTGGGGTCGAGATCTACGAGTACAAGAAGGGCATCCTGCACTCAAAGACCCTGACGATCGACGGGGCATGGTCACTCGTCGGGACAGCCAACTTCGACTATCGCAGCATGTTGCTGAACTTTGAAGTGGCTCTTGCGCTTTATGGCGAGGGCTACGCCCGCGAACTGGAGGAACAATTCCGGATCGATCTCCAGCACTGTCGTCCCATTCTGCTCCCCGAATGGGATCAGCGGTCGTTGAGTCGAGTGTTTGTCGAGAACGTCTGCCGACTGTTTGCTCCGTTGGTGTAGGGCGAACAGCCGGGACTCAAGACGCCAACGATACGACGCGATCACAGTCGCCCGATCCATGTCTCCACATCGAGCACTTCACTCAGCAGCATCTGCTGTGCGCAGAGAATGGCCCGGTGCAGCTCTTCCGCCGTGACCTCACCCGCTGAGTTCGACAACGCCAGCGTCCCGGTTGCATCACGCAGAAACTCGACCTTAAAGCCTCGATGGACAGCTTCGCGGGCCGTCGTGTCACAGCACATGTGCGTCATGTAGCCTGCGATCGTCACTGTCGTCACGCCGCGTTCCCGCAACCAGCTTTCCAGCGGCGTGTTGGTGAAACTTCCCGGCAGAGTCTTCTCCAGCAGCAGATCCCGAGGCCGGACTGCCACCTCGGGATGCAGATCCCAGCCCGGTGTCCCCTTCTGAAAGAAGGGCATCTCCGGCTGAGGAAAGTGGTGCTGAATCACGACCATCGGGATGCGTCCCGCAGCGGCGTCCATCGTTCGCAGGATCTGTGTCAGATGTCCCGCCGGATGGGTAATCGGCAGTGCCCCGGTGAAGTACTCGTTCTGAACATCAATCACCAGCAATGCACGTTTCATCGGAAGATTCCTGAGCTTCAGCTTCACGGTGGTCAACAAGAGAGCGGCGGGTGCAATCTCTCGCATCCGCCGCTCTTCGACTTCAAGGAGTATTGCTGGAAAGAGCTACTTGACCAGCACGATTTCAAACGCGTTGGCCTTCAACTCCAGAGCCTTGACCACTTCGGCGTCGAGTGCGGGAAGCTTGGCCAGTCGTTCGCCGATGAGGCCCTGCTTCTTGGTCTCAAGCTCGGATCGCCCGACAACTTCATGGACCCACTCGGGCACATTGCTCAGCACAATTCCGCGAAAGATCGCATCGTGATGATACTTGTTTTTGGCTTCGACGGCGGCGCTGACGGCCTTCACCTGCTCCGCGATCGGGCCAGCTGCCAGAATACCCGTGGCGAGATTCGCTCCAGCTGCCAGTTGCTCGCTGGTCAGTTCGGCGACCTGCTGACCGCCGATACGCACGGAGTATTTCCCGGCTGCGAGGCCGGTAACCTTGAGGTGGTAGTTATTGAGTTCTTCGAGGATCGGAGCATGCGGAAGTATGCTGACGGCATCAGCTGGGAAGAATGGCAGTGCTCCGTCGAGACGGGAGAAGGTCAGTCCACCGTCCTTAGCAGCGACGCCGTCGACCTTGCAGTTCGTGGCGGAGACCACCTTGCTCCCAGCGGCATCGATCTCGACCGAGGAGACCAGCGTGGGAAAGCTTAGCCCCTTGAGGATCGAAGCCGCCATCAACGCCTGACCGGGAGGACCGGGATGCACTGCGTCCCCGCCCGTGATGCGGTCGTACTTCGGCCCCTTGGCTCGGGCCCCATCGAGCACCGCCAGGTAAGGGTGGAACTGATCGACAAACAGCCCCTCATTCTTCTCGGCAATAGCCTTCACACCCTCCGAGAACTTTTCGAGGGTCTGGTTGTAAGCGACCAGTGCCGTCGGCCCTTGAACATCATTGTCGAGCGGCTGAGGGGTGATCCAAGCGGCGCGAATATTGGCAGCCTTCACCTTGTCGGCCATTCCCTGCAAACCGTCCATGTAAGGCTTGAAGACGTTATCGCTAAAGGCTCCATATCCCCCGTCATTCATGCCGAAATCGGCCGTTATCGCGGTCGGCTTGTGGCTTAACACATCTCGTGCAAAACGGTTGTTGCCTCCCGGAGAACGATCACCGCCAATCCCGACATTGCGAAACGTCAGCTTCCAGGCAGGGAAGCGGGTGACAGTCCACATCTCGACATAGTTCGAATAGAGATGTTGCTCAGTGATGCTGTCGCCAATCATCACGACCACATCGCCATCTTTGAAGAAGAAATCAGCAGCCCCCGCTGACGCTGCGCAACACATTGCGACCGCGACCACACACCAGTGCATGACTTTCCGCATGGACTCAACTCCTTCAAGAGCGATTCAGGACCTCATTATTCGAACTCTGCCGTCGCTCGAAAGTATGCAGTGTCCGCCCCTTTGCAACAAGCGGCAGCGAACTCGACCATCCCACCCGCGCGCGTTAGGCTATGGTCTTGTGTTCTGGTGCTTCTCTCTTCGTGAGTGTCCGATGCCTGTGCAACCCATCCTCATCAACGGTCAGTGGCGAGCCTCCGCTGGAAAAGAATTGTTCCAAGCTGTTGACCCCTCGACCAAGCAGCCGCTGGCTGAGCAGTTTCCGATCAGCCCGTGGAGCGAGATCGAAGAGGCGATCCGTCATTCCGCTGTCGCAGCAGCCGCAGTTCGCAGCTGGCCGGGTGAACGCTTCGCCGCGTTTCTCGAAGACTTCGCCACTCGCATCGAAGGACGAGCGGCTGACATCATCGCCATCGCTCATCGCGAGACGGGATTGCCCGTGGAGCCGCGTCTGAAGTCCGGCGAACTCCCGCGGACCATCAATCAGCTGCGACAGGCCGCGACCTGTGCCCGCGATGGGTCATGGGCCACAGCCACGATCGATACGAAATCGAACATCCGCGCCCAGTTCGGCGCGATCGGCCCCGTGGTGGTCTTCGGCCCGAACAACTTTCCATACGCATACAACGGCATCGCGGGCGGCGACTTCGCCTCAGCGGTGGCCGCCGGGAATCCGGTAATTGCCAAGGGGCACTCGTCCCATCCGGGCACCACGCTGCTGCTGGCTCAACTCTGCCACGAAGCCGCACAGGCCACCGGCATGCCAGCAGGTTTTGTCCAACTGATTTATCGCACAGCGCACGCCGACGGGTACAAGCTCGTGTCGCATCCCTTGATCGGAGCAAGCGGCTACACCGGAGCGAGGTCGACGGGGCTCGCACTGAAAGAAGCTGCGGACAAGGGCGGGAAGCCATTCTACTGCGAGCTGTCGAGTGTGAACCCGGTGTTCATATTGCCTGGCGCTCTTCAGGAGCGACTCTCTGCGGTCGTCGATGAGTTCTCCGGCAGCTGCCTGATGGGTGCGGGGCAATTCTGCACAAACCCCGGTCTGGTCATTGTTCCGGCAGGGGCAGCAGGCGAGCAGTTCATCGCTGCCGTAGCTGCCAAGTTCGACTCGGCCCCAGTCGGCACGATGCTCAGCGGCGCTGTTGAGCGCAGCTTCCGCGCGGGGTTGGTTGCCTTGCAACAGGCGGGTGCGACCGTCGTTTGCGGAAACAAAACCGCCGACGACAAGCGGTACTGCTATGCGAATACTCTGCTCCGAGTGAGTGGTGCGGAGTACCTGAAGAATCCCCATGGATTGCAGGCCGAAGCATTCGGCAATGCCTCGTTGATGGTCGTTGCCCAAGACCTGGCCGAGATGATCGCCATCGCGAAGACGCTCGAAGGCAACCTGACCGGCGGTCTCTATACCGACACTCAAGGCAGCGATGACGCCGCATACGATCAGCTCGCCCCGTGGGTCCGCGTGACGGTGGGCCGACTGCTCAATGACAAGATGCCGACCGGCGTCGCGGTCGTCTCCTCCATGAACCACGGCGGCCCCTTCCCCGCCACCGGCCACCCCGGTTTCACAGCTGTCGGCTTCCCGGCCAGCATCCACCGGTTTGCGATGCTGCAAAGCTACGACAACGTCCGCGCCCACCGCCTGCCCCCCGCGTTGCAAAACAAGAACCCGACCGGAAAGCAGTGGCGCATGATCGACGGGGTCTGGTCGCAAGCGGATGTGGGGTAAGTCCCCGTCGGTCAAGCTGTGCCGAATCGATCAGCTGGAATTGGCACTGGAACTTCTGGGCATCAAGACGGTCGAACGGATGTAGAACGGAATTCATTCCGTTTTTCTGCCGACAAGAGCTACATACAATGTGATCGGAAGTTCGAACATGACAGAAGCCCTTATAGAAGCCAAGGAGGGGTCAGATCTCGACGCCTACTTGCCAGCTGAGCTTCACGACCTGCCCAATCCACAGATTGCGATCCCGGCGCTGGCGAAGAACGCTCGCCTGATGGCCTTGATCGAAGGAGCTGTGCGAGACATCCCTACGCATCACGACGTGTATCGTGGAGATGCGAGACTGATGAATTTGCCAGTGGAATCCGTCCAGCTCGTCGTGACTTCTCAAGCAGATTTGAGATATTTCCTTGTCCGCAACCAGTCGAACAGAAGCTTTACTACATCTTCCATGATGTCCATGACTGCTCGCTCAAGCTCATTGAAGTCTTCCTCCTCAACACCTAACCGAGTAGCCCCATGCGCCACATTGTTTCGCTTTTTTAGAAGCTTGTGAACCGTTCCTTCATGAGGCTGAAACATGTCGTGCGGAATTCCCAATCGAAATAGATTCTTCCGAATGACATCGGGTTTCAAATTCGATTCGGGGTCCACAACTTTATCTGGAATGTCCAGCCTTGTAGCACCCACATCGGGAAGACGTGCCAAGAACTCGACTTGACGATGAAGCATGTGAAGGCCGGGATCATCTGGCGGAGTCCAGTCCAAGAACGTTGCCTTTTTTTGACTCGCAAGACTTGCAAGCAAATCAAAATGCGTGGCCGCAACGAGACTATGAACAGCATCTTTGCACAGGATGGACTCGGCGTTTAACGCCTTCACATAGATCGAAAACGCCGCCTTCCAGAATCCTTCAAAATGGGAGTAAAGCATGACGACCAAGGCACGACGAAATCGCTTTCGCTCATCGTCGGTGCGGAAATCGCTCAACTGATTCTTGAAAAAACGGAGTTCTTCGGTTCGCCACCGCAACTCATCTTCCAACTCCGCTCGAATTCCGGCGAGGTTCATAGTGCCCGTCCAATGCGGTCGGAGACGAACTGCACTCGTCTGACGAGTGAGCCCTTCGTGTTCTTCCCGCCGCCTGTTGTCAGTCGAATAAACTCATCGTCATTCTTGATCGCAGATGCAGCTAATTTCAACTTCTCCATCTGAACAGCATCTTCGGGGTCTATGTTACCTAGGTGCGACTGTACACCAAGCGTAAATGCTTCGTAATGGAGTACGCTGAAGGGATATTTCGATTGCGTCCCAGAACTCCGTCTCACAACCATGTAAAAGGATTCGCTGCCAAGGCACCCTCGAAGAACACGAAACGTCTTTTGAAATATCTTGCGTTCAGCGTCGTAATCGAACACAACGCCAGGCGGTACGCATCAAACGGTGAGTCTTTTCAGGACATCAAGGATGTAGTTAGGGTCGAGGGCGGCTTTGAAGCGTTTGTTTTTGGCACCGATTTTG
>JAYWHX010000150.1:0-33085 GCA_043777375.1 Planctomycetota bacterium
GGATGCCCGAACGACTTTCTCTCTCACGCTCACGTGCCCTCTCTCTAAATCGTCCTCTCGATTCCCAAGTCTCTCGCAGCCGATTCCCGCGACTCTCACTCGCGATCTCTCATGAATGACCGCAGCCCCCGGTTCCCGCCGGGGGCTTTTTTCGTTGGCGTTCGCACCTTCTCGACTAAGGCTGGAAGCCCGCAACGTCGCCCCGACCCGCAAGACCCTCTGTAGGGCCCGCCCCAGTTCTGGAGCGTTTTCGGTCCGGCACGATCTGGAAGCTTTTCTTTCGTCGGAAAGCGGGTACAGTGAATTGTATTCTTCAACCTGGATTTCCGGGTAACAACTGTTTGACCGTTGTGATCGAGAGAACCGACCCCCATGAATGACCTGACGAAGCTGGGAAATCTTGAGGCCTTGGATGAGCTGTCCGGGGAGTTGCTGTGGTCATACGTTCGCGATGACTATTGGTGGTTTTTCGCGGGCTTGCTGGCCTTACTGGCTGTCTTGTTCGGCGTGAACTACTTCACTCGCACTGGATCAATTGCTCGTGCGACGACCAAGGAAGCGGTCCGCCAGCCAATTTTTCTTCTGCTACTGGCAGTGGGCAGTCTGATCATGCTCGCGAACTGCTACATCCCCTTCTTCTCGCTGGGGGACGACACAAAGATGTTCATCGATTGTGGCTTGGCGACGATTTTGATCTCGTCGCTCCTCGTGTCGATCTGGACTGCCAGCTTAAGCGTGGCCGAGGAAATCGAAGGCAAGACTGCGATGACACTGCTGTCCAAGCCGATTACACGTCGTGAATTCATCATGGGGAAATACCTTGGAATTGTGCAGACATCCCTGTGGATGATCCTGTTTTTCGGCGTGTTGCTCCTCAGCTTGATCTTCTTCCTGAAGGCTGGACTCGATGCCAAGGAAGCGTCCGCCACGGTCACGCAGGTTGAGAGAATGACGACGACATTGCGAGTCCTGCCGGGGCTGGCGCTCGTGTTTATGGAGGTCGCGGTCATGACCTCGATCAGTGTCGCAATCTCCACCCGGTTGCCGATGTTGGTCAATGTCACCACCTGCCTGGCGATCTTTGTAATCGGCCATTTGACTCCCGTGCTGGTGAAGTCGTCTTTGCAAGATGTGCCATTCGTGAAGTTCGTCGCCCAGCTTCTGGCGACCATTTTGCCCTCACTCGACAACTACAACATGTCGGCGGCCATTGCGATGGATCAAAGGATTCCGGCGGACTACATCGGATACAACGCTCTGTATAGCCTGTGCTATGTCTCGGCGATTATCCTGCTGGCTTTCATCCTGTTCGAGGACCGCGACCTCGCGTAGTATTCAGCTGACGGTCGACAGAGAGTCGAGTGTGGCTGGGGTGGCTTGATCCCCAGTCGTTCGGCTTTTGCCTAAGACAAACTTCGCAATCCCTTCTTCAGAAGTGCGATTCCACGGTTTGTGGCGCGGCCCCGCTGGAGTGTTGAGGTCGCGCGATGTTCATGGAAATGTCGATCGTCCGTCGTCTGTTGCCTCGGAGAATCTGGTTTCAGGGCCAGGCGTTACTGCTCGTGTTCTGGTCCCTTGCCGCAGCAATGGCATTGGCGGCGAGTCTCGGTGTCCTGTTTCTGATTCTGGATTTACTGACGAACCAGGGCCGGATTGAGGTTGCCGCCGAAGAGCGAGAGTCACTGAAATCCTTTGTCACTGACGTGGATGACAGCGGTCTCGCAGTCGATACCGGGATTCGTTCGACACTTTGGAGGCACCGCAGCTGCCCCGTGGTTCGGTGGGTTCAGACGCCTGTGAGCCGATTCATTCCCCTGCGAACCAATCGAGGGACGCTGGCGTGCCTAGTTGTCGTACTCGTGCTGCTGGTCACATTCCGGGCGTTATGCCTCAATCGCACTCGGTTTCGGGCGGCCGGGCTCTCGCAAGACGCGACCAAGTCGCTCCGCTCTCAAATTCACCGTCAGATCCTGCGACTCGGCCCCGGTGATCTCGATCAGCGCGATTGCGGAGCTGCTCAAAGGCTCTTTGTACAATCTGTGGAGTCGATCGCTTCGGCATTGTCCAGTCTGCTGGCATCCGGGGTGTACCAAGTCGCGGGGATTGCGTTGGTCCTGACGCTGATGCTGGCCATCGATTGGTCAATCACGTTGCAAGCCTTGCTCCCGTTGCTCGCGGGGTTTTACTTTATGCGTTGGGAGCGTGCCCAAGGCCTCCAGTTCCAACAGCTTTCGCAAGCCCACGCCGATGGGGATTTACGAGTGCTGTCTGAAGGACTGCGAAAGAGCCGCATTGTCCGGGGGTATGGAATGGAAGCGTTCGAGCAGGAACGCTTTCTAAGGCATCTCGATCGGTACTCGGGAATGGTTCGCAGTGGGGCTCTCGCTCGCGGCGGATCACTCTGGGCGGCACGGGTGGTGGGGGCATTGCTCCTGGCGATCGTGTTGTTCCTGATTGGCTCTCGAGTTCTGGGAACTGGACAGCCTCTGCACCTGCCTTCCGCATTGACAGTGCTTGCAGGCTTTGCAGCCTTGGCGCCTCTGGTGAGCGGCATCGCCGACTGGCGATTGCAGAGCCAGACCATCGAGGTCGAAGGGGCGAGTGTGTACCGCTTCCTCGCCGTGTTGCCCGAGGTGGGGCAGGCTGTCGGTGCCAAGTTCATCGATCCTGTCATCAAGACAATCCAGTTCGAAGGAGTCTCCTACCGGCGGGACGAGCAGACACTCCTTGAGGATTTTGAACTTCGCATCCCGGCGGGGTCCGTCTTAGCTCTTGTCTCGCTCGATCCCCTCGAAGCCCGCGCCGCGGCAGCCATGTTGCCCCGCTTCCTGGAACCTCAAGCGGGCCGCGTGCTGTTCGATGGAGAAGACATCGCGTGGGGCACACTCGAATCGATTCGAGCTGAAGCGATCTATGTCGGAGGCGATGATCCCTGCTTCACCGGAACCGTGACCGAGAACATCCGTTGCGGCGATTCCCGATATGACAGTCCTTCGGTGATGGAAGCAGCCAAACTCGTGCATGCCCATCAATTTATCCAGCGATTGCCCTCTGGGTACGAGACCCAGCTCGGCGAACATGGCGAGCAACTGAGCGCGGGGCAATCGTTCTTACTCGGGTTGGCGCGGGCGGTCATTCGCAAGCCAGCAGTACTCATCATTGATGAGCCGACCGATGCGCTCGATCAGGCGACCAAAGACTTTCTGGACGATACCTACTCGCGGATTACAGACCAGCGAACGGTATTGTTTGTTCCGACTCGCTTGTCGACAGTTCGTCGGTGTGATCGCGTCGTGGTGATCGATGGGGGGAAGGTCATCGCTGTGGGACCGCAGGCAGAACTGGTGAAGAGCTGCGAACTGTACCGACACTGGGAATACGTCACGTTTAATGCATTTCGCCGAGGCGGCGAGAAGGGGTAGTCGCGATGCGATTTCGATCATTGGCCGTGGCAGGTCTGGTCTGGCTGAGTGTCGCCTCGGTGGGGCAGTCTCAAGTCATTGAAATTCGTCCGAAAAAGCCCCCGAACGAGACTCCTCTCCCGCGTCCCGAGCCAGCCATTCCGGTGATCAAGTCGAGTCCGCCGGAAGGAGTCCCACTGAAGACGATTGTGGAGATCGAGATTCTGGCACTCGAAATCCAAGGCGACCCGATCTCCCAGAATTGGGGGAAGCTGTTCGAAGAATCGGGGGCCACGATTCGTATTCGCAACGGGCGGGCCGCCAAGATCGGTATCACGGAAAAAGTGCGGGGCTCGTTGCGGTCTGTGACCGCGTCGGGGCTGCTTGATCGCGACGGAGCATTGTCGTTTGGAGCGGTCTCGTTTCACCTCAATGAACCGGAGCGGGTCAAAGAATGGATTAACGAGCTGAAGACCTATGGGGCGCAGGGGGCTCCGAACGGGAAGCCGATGTGGGGGCTGAGTCGGACTCAGTTCGCAGTCGTCAATGAGCAAATGACCAGGCCGCTCACCGTCGTGACGACTGGCAAATCACTGCTCGAACTGGTCGCAGCTCTGCAAGACGAAGCCGAGTTGCCTGTCCGTCTGACCATCGCCTCGCAAACGTGGCTCAAGGACTCCTCACATGATCGCCCCACCACCGTGGATGTGGCGGGGTTCAGCACCGGGACCGGGCTGGCGATCGCCTTGAACGAGATCGGTATCGGCCTGCGACCCACCCGCACCGCAGCTGGTTCTATCGAGTACGAAGTCCTGCCCCTCGAGCAGCTGAGTGACCCGTGGCCGATGGGCTGGGAACCGCTGGCCGAAACATCTCGCGATCGGATTACTCCCGAGCTGTTTAAGTTTGGAGTCGTAGGGTTCGAGAAATCTCCACTGAGCGAAGTTCTGGCCGCGATCGCGACTGAGGCGAAAACCCCCATCGTGATCGACATCCGGCGGTGCCTCGCGAAGAAGATCGATGTCCATACCGTGACTGTCAGCTCTCCCAGCAAGCGAACCGCCTGGGCCTTGGTGATGAGTCAGTGTGTGCGGCAAGCGGGACTTCACAACAGCTATCGCCAAGACGAAGCCGGTCGCGGCTTTGTCCTTGTCGCCCCGTTTGAGGCCAAGGTCACCAAGCCAGAGTAAGCTGCGGGACGACCAATCGCGAGAGAAGGGGGGATGTCACGTGTCAGACAAAGCCACGCACTTCGCTTCACCGCCAGAACTTCCACGCGACCCCGCTCCCGAACGCAGTATTCTCATTCCTCTTGCGTTCTGGATGTGCCTGCTCAGCAGCGCGGCCTTGTTTGCATCCGTTTCGCTCGCTCCCCGGCTGGTCGAGTGGAATCGTCTTCATCTGTCGACACTCCAGCGCCAGCAGCAGCTGATTGAGGTGGAACAGCATGTCCAGCACCTCGAAAAGGTGGTCCATGCTCTGGAATTTGATCCCCACTTCCAGTCCGAGGTCGCCCGCCGGGAGATTGGCGGCCCCTCCGAAGGGGAGCTGATTCCATTGGAAAAATCTCTGACGATCGATGTGACCCGGCCTGCTCTGAATGCTCCCAACGTGCCATTGGTCGTGCCGTGGTATATCCCGATCTTGAAGACTCTCTCCGTCCCCTCTGACTGGAGACGCCGCGTCCTGTGGGTTTCCGCCGCGCTCTGCCTGTTGGCCTTTGTCGGGCTACGAGAGCGGGAGCAAACGCCGAATCGCAGCTGAGTGAATCCATCCCTCGGGTCTATCGGGAGGCATGCCAGTCCGGCTCCGCAACATCATCTTGCCCGCCATCCCAGTATTCTGATTCCTCAACAAATCCGTACTTCTTAGCGATGTTTAAATCTGTGGTGACCAGTAAGGCAGGGGCATTCCCCGCAGTTCCGTTGTCCTCGAGGACGACCCCGTCTTGCTGCATCTGTTCCAGATGAATAATCGCCTCCGAAGATTGCCACTTGTGACGCCAGATCATCACATATCGTTTGCGAGCCTCACCCCAGAGTTCACGGTACTTCGCAGCCACGTACGGATTCAGTTGATGGGCGTAATCTGCGGGCAGATCAAGGATCTTGATGAGTTCCAGCACATCGGCGAGATCCTTGAGTCGCCCCGGACTTGTCATGCCAGATGCCAGTTTGAGTTCCACAAGGGTGGGAAGATTGATGTAGCTGATTCCGTCCGATACGAAACTCACTTTGTCCGGCTCTGGAAATGAGACGGGTTTCTGCTTTCCGTCACCTGGAAATTCTCCAGAAGTCAGGAATTCAATTCGCACTCCCAACTGAGTATCTTTGAGATGCTTGCTATGTGCATGCGGCGGCAAGTATCCCAGCCCATCGAGTTTCTTGTGGATCGTTTTCAGACTGTCCTTGGTGACGAGGATGTCAACGTCCTCTGTGAAACGCCGTAGGCCATGATTGAACAGTGCCATACCTCCCACCACAGCATAGGGAATTCCTAACTCATTGAGTCGCGCTGCGATGCCATGCAGGGCACTGAAAACCGCACTCTTCTCATCGAAATGACGGCTACCTTCACTCAAAGCCCACCTCGGGTCACGATTCAGGAGTTCTTCATAAGTTGGGATCCCGGCGGGGGAAAACCGAAGCGGGCTGATCGATGGAGGCTCGGTCAGACTAAGAGCCGATATCGACGGCCCGTTGGCTTCGGTCAGCTGTTCTGCCATCGAATCCTCCTTTTTCACTCTGCTTCCTCCATTGATTTTGATTCTATGTGAGTCCTAGAGGACTGCATAGATTAGCCATGGAACACAGCCCCGGCAGTTGATCCCTGTGGGAGTCGATTCCGGATTGCTAGGATGATGTATCTCAGAACGTCGACCAAGCATGGGCGATTTTCCCATCTCACATACCTCCATTCATCGACAGGCTACGACCCACTCCATGGCACACTGGACACGCAGAATTCCGTTTCAGGTCGATGTGGCTGGCGTGATCCAGATCATGGGCAAATCGCTCTACTCTCGCGGGGATGCCCCGATTCGAGAGCTGATTCAGAATGCTCATGATGCGGTCATGCGGCGGCGGCAACGCGACCTCGACTACAAGGGGCGGATCGACATCCGTCTCGACGAAGAGTCCGGGACGCTCAAAGTCACCGACGATGGGATTGGACTGAGTGCGGAAGAGGCTGAGCGGTATCTTGGAACTCTCGGCATCGGTGTGACCGGATTGCTGAAGGGGCATCACCCCACATCTTCCGAAATTGACCACGGTGAGACGGGTGAGGGGTTGATCGGTCAGTTTGGCATCGGGCTGTTCAGTGCGTTCCTGCTGGCTGACCGGATCATCGTGGAGAGTCGGCGAGCGGATTGCCCGACCGGTGTTCGCTGGTCCGCCGGAGAAGGCACAGATATCGAGCTGTCGGAGATCGACCGCGTCGATACCGGGACGACGGTGACTCTGCTGCTGAAGCCGCAGTTCCGCAACTGGGCGGCTCAAACGAGTCTCGTCGAGGAGTCGGTTCGCGAGTACGCCGACTTCTTGCCGGTGCCCGTGTTCGTGAACGATGGCCCGGCCCGCGTGAACGTGATTAACGTGGCGTGGTTCGACCCAACTCCCGACCGTGAAGCGATTGAATTGGAGCTGCAAGGGTATTTTCACGAGACCCCGCTCGATGTGATTCCCATTCGCGGCGAGCAGGAGGTCGGCGCGATTGGAGCGTTGTACGTCACTCCGCAGCGCGTCCCGGGTTTCGCGGGCGATCCCGTGGTGACCACCACGATTCGCCGCATGGTCATCTCTCGACAGACCCGCGACTTGCTCCCCGCGTGGGCGCACTTCTTGCGAGGTGTTCTCGAGGTCCCCAACTGCGAGCCGACCGCCAGCCGCGAAGACTTGGTTCGGAACTTTGCCTTCGAGACAGTTCGAGCGCATCTCGAAGAACGCCTGTACGAGCATTTCGAGCAACTCGCCCGGCGCGATCCGGCGGCGATGCAGTCGATCCTGGCGTGGCACCGCTACACATGGGCCGGTGCGGCGCTGCACGATCGGCGATTGCGTGAATTGCTGCGGTATTGCTACCGGTTCCAAACCTCGCAAGGGCCGCTGACATTCGACGAGCTGTTGCCGAAGTGCGTCGCTGATCCCCTCTTCGAGACCGAAGCCCAGATCGTCGTCTGGTACAACATGGATCGGCGGCAAGAACGCTGGATGAGCTCGCTGTTCGCGGGTAACGACAGCCCCTGCGTACACACGATCCGCAGCTTCGAAGAGTCGTTGCTCGGCGCGATGCTGGCCGACGAGGGAGACTCCGGCAAGCGAGTTGCTCTCCGTACGGCCAGTCCCGGATCGCATGGGTTCGCGGAGCTGATCCTCGGCATTCGCGACATGGTCGACGCTCCGCCGGAATGGCAGGAATTCCTCGGCCAAAGTGATGCCAAGGTCATGGTCGCCTCATTCCGAAAGGATCAGCCGGTGATGGCCTTCCTGAACGAAAAACACGACCTGCAAGCCACCTTCGAAGACCTGCGCAAAACGGGCGTCGTCCCAGCTGGCTTTCAACGCCTGATCGACAACCACTTCGAGGTCGCTGACACGGGACGACACGAAATCCTGCTCAACCGCGATCATCGCCTGGTGGGGCGGGCACTCTCCCAGAAGACTGGCGTCCCGCTCGCCAGTGTCCTGCGGCTCCTCGTAGTCAACGCCCTCAACAATGCCGGCGCAGCTGTGAAGCGCGAGTCGCAGAAAGAGATGATGGAAGATCTCGACTGGATCGCGGAAGCGCTCTGGGGCAGGAACTAATATTTAGAAGTCCGGGAGGAGAGTGATCCGCAGATTTCACGGATTCGGAGAGAGAGTAACCGAGTCTTCGAATCCGTGTTGACCGTGAAGACTGTGTCTCAATCATCAGCGAAATCCAGAGTCACACCACTCGGTCGGACAATCCTCTAGAGCAGTTTCGGAATTGATCTTCAGGAGAGGCAGACAGGAATGTCTGCCCCACTGATCAGTGGCACGGACATTCCTGTCTGTGCGTACTGAAGACGAACTCTGAAACTGCTCTAATCTGTGAAATCTGTGGATGATTTCTTCCCCCGCAATCCACTTTGAACACGACACCCATGACCAAGCTCAGCGTCAACGTTAACAAGATCGCCACTCTGCGAAACACCCGCGACATTGGGATTCCCAGTCCGCTGCGCGCCGCTCGTCTCTGCCTGCAAGCCGGTGCGCACGGGATCACGGTCCATCCCCGTCCCGACCAGCGGCACATCCGACCCGCTGATGTCGACGAGATCGCGCAGCTGCTGAGTGAGTACCCCGATGCGGAATACAACATCGAGGGGAACCCGTACTTTGACGACTTCCTACTTCACTGCGAACGCACGCGACCCGCTCAGGCGACGCTGGTGCCCGACTCACTGGAGCAATCAACCAGCGATCACGGTTGGAACCTCGCTGTTGAGGGCGAACGCCTCGGTCCCCTAATCGCCCAGCTCAAACGGTATGGCTGTCGCGTCAGCCTGTTTCTCGACCCGCAGCCCGCTCAAGTGCAGCTGGCCCGCGACCTCGGAGCCGACCGCATCGAGCTGTACACGGCCCCGTTTGCGGAAGCCTTCGAACGCGGTCCGCTCGGCCCCACACTCGATCGCTATCGCCTGACCGCCGAAGCCGCCGGTCGCGCAGGCTTGGGCGTGAACGCCGGCCACGACCTCAGCCTCGGCAACCTCCCGGTCCTGATCCGTCACGTCCCGCACCTCGCCGAAGTCTCGATCGGCCACGCCTTGATCGCGGAAGCTTTGGAGTTCGGACTGCCGGAAACGGTACGACGCTATTTGAACGTGCTAGAGATCTGAAATCACCTTATTGTTTCTCGACAGAAGTCATGCATCCGATTTACCATGCAGCGATGATAAATCAAAATGAAGCATCCAAGTGCCTGATTGCAAGCTTGAATGGCTTAGCTGTTGGGGATGCGTTTGGTCAGCAGTACATGTGGCATGTCGAGGACATCGACATTCGACGCGAAGATGTGCCAATTTGGCGTTGGACGGATGACACTGAGATGGCATTGTCTGTTGTGTCCGTTCTCATTGAGCAGGGCGTCGTCGATCAATCGCTCCTCGCCGGGCGGTTCGCCGAATACTTTGACTCTACTCGGGGCTATGGCTCTGCCATGCTGTTTGAGTTGCTGCCAAAACTTCAGAGAGGTGCGGACTGGCGTCTTGCAGCTCGCGCCCTCTTTGAAGGGCGAGGTTCCTACGGAAACGGGGCAGCCATGCGAGTCGCTCCTGTGGGAGCGTTCTTCTCGAGCGACATGCAACAAGTCGTGGCTCAGGCCAGACTCTCTGCCGAAGTCACGCATTCCCACGCTGAAGGGATTGCCGGAGCAGTCGCCGTGGCCGTTGCTGCAGCAATCGCCACACAACAGAAGACTCGGAAGACCGTCACTGGAGCTCGCACTTTCCTGAATGAAGTGATTCCTCATCTCCCCGAAAGTGAAGTGCGCAGCCGAATGGAAATGGCTTATCACGAATTCGGCCCGAGTGCTCAACGAGACGCTTTGATTCAGCGATTGGGGAACGGCAGCCGAGTCACAGCGATGGACACGGTGCCAATCTGTCTGTGGATGGCGGGGAAGCACCTGAATGATTACCCCGAAGCTCTCTACGACACTGTCGCTGCGCTCGGTGACATGGACACCACTTGTGCCATCGTCGGTGGTATCGTGGCAGCAAACGTCGGTTGCGATGGCATTCCGATCGAATGGCGAAAGTCCACCGAAGAATGGCCTGCCTGGTTTCGACCTTACCTCGCACAAGTTGGAGTCTGATTCCGACAGACCTTCGAGGCGGCCAGCTATCGAATCCCATGCACAGGCTTCGCGTTGCCTTTCTAGTCAGCCGCTGTGCTCCTCAGAATGATCACATCCCACTTCAACGAACTAATGGAGACACCGATGAGCTGGAATCCACCGCGTCGTCAATTTTTGTCGACGAGTGCCGCATTGCTGGGGGGGCTCATGTCGCCGTCTTTGGGGCAGGCCGCTGAGCCCATTGTGCGAAATGGCAAGTCACATTTGAAGCTCTCGCTCGCTGCGTATTCCTTTCATCGTCATCTGCCCCAGAACTGGCCGACGCACAAGAAGGACGGCGTGATGACGCTGCTGGACTTCATCGACTTCTGTGCCGAGCAGAATCTCGATGGGGTCGAGCTGACGAGCTATTACTTCCCAGCGGAGGTGACTCCGGACTACATCCGTCAGGTGAGAGAGAAAACCTTCCGGATGGGTCTCGATATCTCCGGCACAGCGATCGGAAACGACTTCTGCAAACCAGATGGGGCCGCGTTGGATGCCGAGAAGACGATGACCCGCCGATGGATCGACTATGCCTCGCAGCTCGGAGCGCCGGTGATCCGCATCTTCGCAGGCAACGTGCCAGCGGGTGACACCGAGGCGGCCGCCCTCGATCGTTGCATTGTGGCCATCGACGAAATGGTCGCTTACGCCGCGACCCAGGGTGTCGTACTCGCCCTCGAAAACCACGGCGGAGTGACCGCGACTCCGGAACAGCTGTTGGCGATTGTGAAACGGGTCGCTCCCTCGCCGTACTTTGGGGTGAATTTCGACAGCGGAAACTTTCGCACAGCTGATCCCTACTCCGCGCTAGAAATGATTGCTCCCTACGCGATGAATGCGCAAGTGAAGGTCACGGTCTCGCCGAGTGGCGGTGCCAAACAAGATGCCGATCTGGCCCGCATCATCGGCATCCTCAAGCAGGCCAACTACCGGGGATATGTCGTCTTGGAATACGAAGAGGACGAGGAACCTCGCACCGCGATTCCTCCGCTGCTGAAAAAGCTGCGTGAACTGATCGCCGGGTAGTTTGTGGTTGGAGTCCAGCCTTGAGGCTGCTCCGGGACAGCCTAAAGGCTGGACTCCAACCCCGAATCTGAGTCCGACGTCTCACTCGGTTTCCATAGCCCGTGAGCCTCCAGTCGGCGGTAGAGTTTGGCACGGGGAATCCCGAGTAAATCGGCGGCCAGCTGCTTGCTTCCGGCGGCTCGGGCGAGGGCGATTTGCAGCTGTTCTTTTTCGACTTGACGCAGCAGTTCATCGAGCGGAATCTGCTCCTCGCTGGGCGGTGGGCTGACCGACTGGGCATCCTGTCCCGCGCGGAAGCGAAACGGGAGATCTCGGACGGTGACGAGTGGACCAGTGCTGGCCAGATGGGCTTCGCGAACAACCGCGAATAACTCGTCGAGTTGGCCCGGCCAGTTGTAGGCTCGGAACTGCTCCCACACATCCGGACTGAATCCGGTGAGCTGCTTCTCGCTCCCCGCGTTGCAGTCCTCTAAGGCATGTTGGGCGAGGAGCGGCAGGTCTTGGGGACGCTCACCCAGAGTCGGTAATGCGACCTCCAGAACCCCGAAGCAATCCCGAAACTCTGGCAGCAGGACCTCGGCTTGGACGAGTGCCTCGAAGTCCGATTCTGAAGAAAGCATCCAGCGGACGGCGTGCGGTCCGGGGGCGAGATCGACCGACTTGGTCAACCACATTTGCCACTGTGCGGGCAGGCTCTCGACATGCTGCAACAGGACTGCTCCCACTCGTAAGACGGGGATTGGGAGATCATCCACTTCCGGCTTGCGGAGTCGGCCAAGTGTCTCGTTGAGCTGGTCCGTCGGCCAGCGGCAATCGACCGGGACAAACGCGCGGATGCGGCTCTCCCCCGCATAGTGAACGGCGCGAGCGAGGTGTTCCTTGCCCGTGCCGGACGCGCCGCTGAACGCGATCGTCGCGTTGCTCGCCAAAGCCAGCTGGAGCCGGGCGAGAATTCGCTGCATGGCCGAACTGCCAGCGACCACTTGAGACAGAGAGTACCGCTTGCGAAGTTCGGACTTGAGTGCCGCCAGCTCGGCATGCAGGTCCGACTCCTTTGGAATCGGCGAGACGCGTGTCCCCGACTGCGGCAATCCCAGCACTCCCAACCAGCGGAGTGGCTCAGTCGATGCGGGGTCTGCATCCACGGGCGGCAGAGGAAAGAAATGGGCGATCCGGTCCAGGCTCTGCCCATCGCGAGTCAGCACATGCAGCCGATGCGAAGTCGGACTCGGCTCCAAGGGAGGGCACAGAGTGGCGAGTAGCGTCGTGATCGAACTCGGGTCGCCGTCCGTGTGAAGTTCACACACCTTGCCAATTAAGTCACCCGCCACCCAGCCGGTCAACTTCTCAAACCCGCGATTGAAAAACAGGACGACGCGGCGGGAATCGACGACGAAGACCGGCTGCTCGGTCAAGCTGAGCCACTCAGGCAAACCGCCGCGTGTTCGAGATCGGCGGGGCATGGGTGGTTCCCTGGCCTACGAGCGGCTGGTGATGGGGACGAAATCGCGGACGGGGTGACCGGTGTAGATCTGGCGTGGGCGGGCGATCTTTTGCTCGCTGTCTTGCAGCATTTCCGCCCACTGTGCCAGCCACCCAACAGTCCGGGGAATTGCGAACAGCACGGGGAACATCGTGACGGGCAGGCCCATCGCCTGATAGATCAGTCCCGAATAGAAGTCGACGTTCGGGTAGAGTTTCCGCTTCACAAAGTACTCGTCATTGAGCGCGATCTTCTCGAGCTCCAGGGCGATCTCCAGCAGCGGATTGCGGCCCGTAACCGCAAAGACCTCGTCGGCGGTTCGCTTGATGATCTTGGCCCGTGGGTCGTAATTCTTGTAGACCCGGTGGCCAAATCCCATCAGGCGGCACTTACCCGCCTTCACCTGATCGATGAACGACGACACGTTCTTCACATCGCCGATCTCGGCCAGCATCTTGAGAACCGCTTCGTTGGCTCCGCCATGCAGCGGACCGTATAGAGCCGCAGCTGCGCCAGCGAGGGCGCTGTATGGATCAGCTTCCGAAGAGCCGATGGCCCGCATCGCATTGGTTGAACAGTTCTGTTCGTGATCGGCGTGCAAGATGAATAGAACATCGAGCGCCTTGGCCAGCACGGGGTGCGGCTCGTAGGACGATTCGACCATTTTGAACATCATCGCGAGGAAGTTCCCCGTGTAGCTCAGCTTGTTGTTCGGGTAGTTGTACGGATACCCCTGACAATGCCGGTAGGAAAACGCCGCAATCGTGGGGGCCTTGGCGATCAGTCGGGTGATTTGCTTGATGCGCGAGACGGGATCTCGCACGTTCTTGGCCTCGGGGTAAAAGGTCGAAAGCCCCGCCACCGTGCTGATGAACATGCCCATTGGGTGGGCGTCGTAGCGGAACCCTTCCATCAGTTGTTTCACATTTTCGTGAACCACTGTGTGCCGCTGGATCGACAGTTCCCACTCATGCAGCTGATTCGCGTTCGGCAATTCGCCATTCAGCAGCAGGTAGGCGGTCTCCAGAAAATTGCTGTGCTCGGCCAGTTGCTCGATCGGGTAGCCTCGATAACGCAGGATGCCGAGGTCGCCGTCGATGTCGGTGATGCTGCTGCGGGTCGACGCGGTGTTGAGGAAGCCCGGGTCATAGCTCATCATCCCGAATTCGGCTTCGGTGACCTTGATCTGCCGCAGATCTGATGCACGGATGGTCCCGTCCACAATCGGGAGTGTATACGATTTCCCGGTTCGGTTATCGGTGACTGTCAGAGTGTCCGCTGAGTTGTCCGCCATCACTTGCCTTTCCTGCGCCTGCATCATTGCAGGCTGCGCGATTCGCGGCACAGCCTGCATTTGTCGAAGTGATGAGGTTATTCGATCGCTGTCGTCGTTGCCACTTCAGTACCGGAATCTTGATCGTTGGATTTGGAAGTCTGGGGTCTCGCTGTCAGACTAGCGTCTCGCCCAGATCCGGTGAGTTGCAGACGGCCAGTTGGGAGGGCGAACGATCTGGGTGAGCGGAAACGGTTCACGAGGAGTGGCTGCCGATGGCTCGTATTGTTTCTCTTTCGATTTTGTCGACATTGATTGTCATTCTGGGCCTGACGTTTTTCAGAGTTCTGGCCCCGTTCGTGCTGCCGTTGTTTCTGGCAGGTGTCACGACACTGCTGGTGCAGCCCATCTTTCAGAAGCTGATTGTGCGTCTCAAGGGGCGGGTCAATTTGGCGGCGGGAGTGCTCTCGGTGGGGGTCCTGTTGGCGATCTTGATTCCGTTGACCGTCGGAACATTGCTCGCTTCCCTGGAGCTATACACCATTGCGAATACCGTAACAGACGAGCAGTTCATCCAAAAGCAGACGAAATCGATCCAGGTGATTGCGGGTGATTTCGATTCCTACATTGATCGCTCCGTCGAGTTCGCTAACAGCTACTTGCCTGCTGATCGGAAAGCGGACAAGGAGCAGGCGAGAGCCATGGTGCGAGTCAAGCTGCGTGAGTCGCTGACCGGGATCGGAGATCGCTCGCTGGGAATGCTGGGGCAGACCGTCACCACGACCGTTTCAAAGACCGTCGACATTGTGGGAATGCTACTCTCGACAACCGTGGCTGTGATCATCGGACTGACGATCTATGTCATCGCATTATACTACTTTCTGGCCGATGGCCCGGCACTGCTGGCCTCGGCTGAGACCCTGATTCCGGTGCATGTCGATTACCAGCGAGAGCTGCTGAACGAATTTGCCAAGGCGGTCCGCAGCGTGGTGCTGGCCACGTTTATGGCCGCCATCGCGCAGGGGATTGCCACGACGGTGGCGCTGGAGATGTTCGGGTTCGGACACTTGTTTGCGATCTTGATCCTCTCGATGGTCTTCTCGCTAATTCCCTTGGCGGGAGCGTGGATTGTCTGGGCACCTTTTGCCATTGGCCTGTTCGCGGGCGGACATTGGATTCAAGGGCTGGTCCTGACGTTGTACGGCATCATCGTGGTCGGGATGCTTGACAATCTGGTGCGGGCGTATGTGCTGAATACGGATACCAAGCTGCACCCGCTGCTGGCTTTGGTTAGTGTGCTGGGCGGGATACAGACTCTCGGTTTGTGGGGAGTATTCATTGGTCCGATCGTGGCGTCATGCCTGTATGCGTTAATGCGAATCTTTAACACCGAGATGTTCGCCCTCTCTCGAGAGCGCTTCGGGTTAGCGCTGGAAGAGGGCTCGATCCCGGGAGCGGGAGTTCGTGAACCGGAGTCTGCGTCTCGGGGCACCGTGCTGCCGACATCGACAGTCACTGCCGCGGTGAGTCCGTCCTCGACGGGAGAGAGCCAGTCATGAACATGATCCGTGCAAGCTGGCTCGCGTTGTGGGCGATTCTGTCGCTCACTCCTCTGCATGGGCTCTCTGCTCAGGACGAACCGGCGACCACCACCGATTCGACTGAACTCGTCGGACCGCCACAGATCACGATTACCGACAAGTGGTCGGTCCTCGTGAATCCGGGACGACCTCGCCCGGGAATCATCGAGTTCACCGACAAGTCCCCGATTCAAAACATCGAGGAGTTTAAGCTGCTCGGTCCGATGACTGGGCATCCGTTCGGCCTCGGCGAGTTCATCGTCGATGGCCATTGGGCGACCAATCAAGGCGTCGCGGCACCCGTCGATGGGAAGAATACACTCCTCTCTCTCGCCACAGCGGATGAATTCGAACTCGAAGGGATCATCAACCAAGAGGGACTCGGCGGCTGGCTGATGCTGCTGGGGTGGAATCAGGGGCACGGCTACTCGCTGTCGAATGTCACGCTGAAGGACAGCGGCGCCCCATGGTTCCTCTGCGAATACCGCGCGTCCGAGGCCATCGCAGCCACGAACAACGAAGTGAAACAGCTCGAATGGCGCGGCGATCAGCCGTTCCGCATGACCGTGAAAAATAAGCTGTTGTCGGTGCTGGTCGGCAAGACCCCCATCGTGGAGGAGTACCCGCTGGAAAACTACACTGCCGGAGAGATCTCGCTGGGAACCTACGACACACGCTACGGACCGCGCCCACTGAAGGTGCGGTCACTCCGGATACGCGCCTTGGGCGAGGTTCCGGAAAAACCGAAAAAGGGCGACAAGCCGGACAAGAAGCCCACGATCCAACTGAAACCGTAACGGCATCTCGTCGCAGAATTCTTGCGAGCGTTCATTCGAAGAGAAAAAGCATCATCATTTGAATAGACCATAAAGAGGCTGACATGAAGATTCTCGGATTCATGGCCATATTCAGTTTCGTGATGGGGGTGATGTGGTTTTTCGACCCGGAGTGGCGTGGTCATCGAGATTTCAAACGCGTGATGGCTCAGCGTGACCCGGTCCCAGATGACGAGTTATTTGCGAGCTTCTTCTCCGCTGGGGAAGCCACAGCCGATGTGCCCGTTCGAGTCCGGCGGTTGATGGCTCAACACTCAGAATATCCCGTGGAGTCGTTGCTGCCTGATGATGACCTGACGTTCGTTTGGTATGACTTGGAAGTGGAGGATTTGATTCAAGCCCTCGATCGAGAGTTTGAAATCCAGCTGACAGATTCCGACGTTGAAAGTGTCGACGCTTGCTCAATTCGAGAGATTTCGCGGCTGATCATGCGAAAGACGAGCATGACCGAGCCACCCAAACCTACCCGCGCGGATGGCACCGCGAGTGAATCGCCTTAAGGCGGCTGTGCTCCACATGGGTGTATATTTGCGTCGTGCGAATGCTGGCATGTCCCAGCATCTCCTGCAGAGCGCGAATCTCGGCACCGCCCGCCAGCATGTGAGTGGCGAAGCTGTGACGCAATGTGTGCGGGCTGATCTTCTGGCCACAGCCGATGCGTCCGGCGTAGCGTTTCACCAAATGCCAGACGTTGATGCGGGTCAGTGATTTGCCGGAGCGGGTCAGGAATAGAGCCTCTCCGTCGCGATCATGGTCCATCTGCGGACGCTCGTGATTCAAATACGCCTCCAGCGCCAGGACCGCCACCGGGTTCAGCGACACGATGCGTTCCTTATTCCCCTTGCCCAGGCAGCGGCAGTAGCGCTCGCCCAGCCGGATATCCGAAAGCTTCAGGTTCGACACCTCGGATGCTCGACAACCCGTCGCGTACAGCACCGTCAACAGCGCCCGATCCCGCAACGGATACCGGTCTTCCCGGCAGGGAGCTGCGAGCAACCGCTCGACCATTTCTGGACTCAGCACGGTGGGCAAGTATTGCCACAGCTTGGGCGACGTAATTAGGTCGATCGTACTTTCGACGACCACCTGCTCCAGCACCAGATAGCGGAAGAACATTTTCAGCGACACCAGCTTGCGGGCCACGCTGCTGGCCGCCAAGCCCAGTCCGTGCATGTGCTGCAAGTAGCCGCTCATCAAGGCGAGATCGACCTGCAGTAACGACAGGACTTTCTCCGATTCGAGCCAAGTCAGGAACTGCGACAGATCGTTCCGGTAGGCCGCGATCGTATTGGTCGACATCCCGCACTCAGCTGCGAGGTATTGCTGAAAAGGCACGAAATACGCACGAGGATGAGTCGGCGAAGTTTGCGGGTTCGTCTCGACGGGGCGCTTGCGTGGGGGCATCGAGGAGGACTCCACCGAGAAATGATCGACTCGTCTCTCTCATCGTCCACGTCGTCTCATCAGAAACACCCGTTTCGCCGCGACGCGAAGGCTTTGCGTAGCGGGGCGTACCCCGTAATGTGCGTTGGTCGATTCGTCACACTCCGAGAATATCGTCCATGGCCATTCACCAACTCGTCGCAGGCGTTCACAATTTTCAGGGGAACGTCTTCCAAAACCAGCAGGAGCTGTTTAGCAAGCTGGCGCGAGGGCAGAGTCCCGAGACGTTGTTCGTCACTTGTTCTGATTCGCGGATCGATCCGAATCTGATTACCCAGACCGAGCCGGGCGATCTGTTCGTGCTGCGGAATGCCGGAAATATTGTCCCGGCTTACTCCGGAACAGCTGGGGGCGAAGTGGCCACGATCGAGTTCGCGGTCACTGGGCTGGGCGTCAAGCAGATCGTCGTCTGTGGCCACTCCCACTGCGGTGCCATCAAGGGCCTGCTCCATCCTGAGCAACTCGAAGAGATGCCCGCTGTGCGTGATTGGTTGAAACATGCCGAGGCCACCCGCCGAATTGTGAAGTCGAAATACAAGCACCTCACCAAAGAAGCTCTTCTCGAAGTGGCCGCTGAGGAAAATGTTCTCACTCAGCTGGAGAACCTGCAAACTCATCCAGCTGTGGCCGTCGCGTTGTCGCAGGGGCAGCTGAGTTTGTACGCGTGGATGTACGAAATCGAAACGGGGGAAGTCTACGGGTACGACACGACGGTGGGACAATTCATCCCGCTGGGTGAGCTGCGCATGACGGGGAAAGCCGCCCCGCAGCGCGTGCTTGATGTCCGCTCCGGAGACGCCCTGTTCCGTGGGTCGAGTTCCGCCGACGTGTAGCTCATCATCGAGCCGGAAGCGTCAGCGCCC
Source organism: Planctomycetota bacterium (assembly GCA_043777375.1). Lineage (GTDB taxonomy): Bacteria > Planctomycetota > Planctomycetia > Planctomycetales > Planctomycetaceae > TH-plancto1. The sequence continues at coordinate 18,770 of JAYWHX010000150.1, forward strand.
GGAGCCCCTCGCGTGACACACCACTTTCGCTTCCGTTGCGAGCTATTTAGAATCCACTCCTTCGCGAGCCGGCAGATTGCCACTCCACTCCAACACGGACAGACCCATGCTGAGCCAAGTTGTTCAAGACGCTCTCAACGATCAAATCAACACCGAGTTCTACTCGTCATACAACTATCTGGCGATGTCTGCTTACTGCGAGCATCAGAACTTTCGCGGCTGTGCCCATTGGCTGCGGATGCAGAGTAATGAAGAGCATATGCATGCCCTGAAGCTGTACAACTTCATGATCAACCGCAGCGCCAAGGTGGTGCTGAAAGAGATCAAGTTGCCGCAGAGCAGCTACGATTCAATTTCCCAGGTCTTTCAAGAAGCTCTGACGCAGGAATTGGAAGTCAGCCGCCGCATCGACTCGCTGTACGAATTGGCGTTTCAGGAAAAAGCCTTCGCCGCCCTGGTCGAGCTGCAATGGTTTATTAGTGAGCAGACGGAAGAAGAACGGACCGCTCGCGATATTGTGGCCAAGTTCGAATTCGTCAAACACGATCCGTCGGCACTGCTCGATCTGGATCGCGAACTCGCCAGCCGCGTTCCACCGACAGAGAGTTCCGTCGGCGGATCGAACAGCTGATTCAATAGTGTCCCCTCAGCCCCTCAGCCAAGCAGATCCATCAGCGGTTCCCCGGTCGACATCGGCCTCGTAAAGCCATCCTTGCCCAGGCGGGTATCGAGCGGGACTCCGAGCGAGTGAAAGATCGTCGCGCCGAGGTCTTGCGGTCGGACCGGGCGATCTTTGACGTAGGCGGCGTGCTTATCGGACTCGCCGTAGACAGCGCCACCGCGAATACCGCCGCCCGCCAAGATGGCCGAGAAGCAGGTGGGCCAGTGTTGGCGACCGGGATTGGCCGTCGACGCGGCGTTAATGGTGGGCGTACGACCGAACTCGCCCAGGCAGACAACCATCGTGTTCTCCAGCATGCCGCGATCCTTGAGATCAAGGATCAGTGCCGAAAGCCCTTGATCGAGTCGTGGCAGGCACCAGCCCATGCCGTACGATCCACCGCCGAAAGCGCTTCCCATTCCCATCTCGCCGCCATGCATGTCCCAGCTGGAACTGGGGGCTCCGCCGCCGCCTTCCGGAGCTGTTCCTGTCCAGCCGTTGACGGTGACGAAGCCGACGCCGGACTCGATCAGCCGCCGCGCGAGGAGGAGGTTCTGGCCCAGCGGATGCATGCCGTAGCGTTCGCGAACCTTGACCGGTTCGCGGTCGAGTTCGAATGGCATTCGGGCTTCGGCTCCGCTGGTCATATCGAAGGCGCGGTGGTGAATGTCTTGCCAGTTCTTGGTCGCGCGGGCCGCTTCGCTGTCGCGGGTGGTCGGGCTCAACGTGTCGAGCAGCTGCCTGCGATTCGACATCCGCGCCGCTTCGACGGCGGCCTGCAATTCATCCGGCGCTTTGAAGGTCGGCATCGCGGGATGATTGGCTGCGGAGCCGACAAACAGCGGGCTGTGGGCAGCTCCCAGATGACCACCCGTGCCAATGTTCGGGGCACAAAACACGGGGTCACCCACGCACTTGATCAGCCAGACATAGTTGGCGATTGTCAGCTCGCTGGGCTTCACCTTGGCCAGAATCGACCCGATGTAAGGCGCATCCGGCGGGGCACCGGCTTGTCCACTCAAGCAGTGGTGCATCGCGTCGAAATGGTTGCTGATATTGCCTACATGCGTCATCGACCGGATCAGGCTGAAGTGATCGGTCAGCTGGGCCATCTCCGTATGCAGCTCGCTGATCTGCATCCCCGGGACCTTGGTCGCGATGGGCTTGTAGGGGCCGCGAATGGTTTCGGGAGCCTCGGGCTTCAGGTCCCATGTATCGAGCTGGCTGGGCCCACCACATAGTAGGATGAAGATGCACGACTTGTGCGCCGCTCCCTGACCGAGTGACCCCGGCCCCTTCACGCCCGCAGCGACCATCCCTGGGAGTGCCAGCGGTAAGGCCCCCAGCCCAGCGGCCTGGAGTAGACTCCGACGAGTGATCGCGTCGAGCAAAGACTTCTCGCGACGGATGGGACCGCTCATCGTAATTCCCTTTCAGACGGACCAATCGACGATGGGTTTGACGCAGCAGTAGTTGTTGATGCGTTTGAGTCTATCAAGGCTGGGCGACGCTGTCATGGGGAAACACGAGGCGTCAGAGAGGGCGAACGTTTCGGGGTGCTCTTCGCAGTATCGGCTTCTGCAATTCGCCACGTCATCGAGGGTGTTGGCGGTGCCCCTCGCTCCGCTCGGCCCTGGCTGACGCGGCGGGCGACCTTGGCGCAAATGCGATTCACTTTGAACTTCTCGGGACCGATCGATTGACGAATTCTTCAAATCCCTGAGACTGGTCACTCGTGACTAACGAACCTCTTCGACGACTGGTCTGTCCCTGCCGGGAAGTGGCCCCCTCGCACTGCGTCTCGACCCCAGCTGTGGTTGAGAACAATTGACCTCAAGGATTGTTCATGATTCGCGTCGCCATCCTCGGAGCCACGGGCTACACCGCCTACGAACTGATGCGGTTGCTGCTGCGTCATCCGCAGGCCAAGATCACTGTGGTGACCAGTCGCAGCGAGACTTCGCACATCACGCAGGTCCACTCGGCGCTCTCTGGTCGTCTCGACCTGCGCATGGAGAATCCGTCGCCCGAGGAACTGGCGGAGCGGGCTGATGTCGTCTTCTGCTGTCTGCCGCATGTCGCGAGTATGGAGACTGTGCCTAAGCTGTTGTCAGCGGGGCTGAAGGTCATCGATCTCTCGGCAGACTATCGCCTCAAAGATCCGGGTGTGTATGAGACGTGGTACAAGCACGTGCATACGGACCCGACGCGGTTGGGGACGACGGTGTATGGGTTGCCAGAGCTGTTTGCCGACCGCATTCCGGGTCAGTCGTTGATCGCGAATCCGGGGTGTTATACGAGTACCTCAATTCTCGCCCTCGCTCCGCTGCTGGCTGCGAAGCTGATCGAGCCAACCGACATCATCATCGATGCCAAGAGTGGTGTTTCGGGAGCGGGACGCACTCTCAAGGTGAACATCCTGTATGCCGAGTGCAACGAGAACTTCTCAGCATATTCGGTCGGCGATCACCGGCACACGCCCGAGATCGAGCAAGTGCTGAGCGAGGTGAGTGGTCAACGGGTCGAGGTCATCTTCACGCCGCATCTGGTCCCGATGGATCGCGGCATCCTGGCCACGATCTACGCAACGCCGACCGGCCCCGTGACGCAGTCCCAGCTGATGGAGACCATGCGCCGCTACTATGCCGGGAAGCCGTTCGTGCGTGTGGTTGACCATTTGCCCCGGACCAAAGACGTGGCCTACACGAATTACTGTGATATCACCGCGCGGGTCGTACGAGGCAAGGTGCTGGTCTTTGGGGCGCTCGACAACCTCATCAAGGGAGCCTCCGGGGTGGCGGTGCAGAACTTCAACCTGATGTTCGGATTTGCCGAGGGGACCGCGCTCGAGGCGTAGTTTGCTCCCTCTGCAATCACTTCCTCTCACATTGCGAGCATCCCCCACCATGATCAACTCCTCCTCAATTGGCGACTCAGCTCGCTTCCAGACAATCGATACTCTGGAGCAGCAACTCCCCCTTTTGAATCCCGCCCCGCGTGATCGCGGCGTGGTCACACGTCTTCTGGTGCGACACGAGGGCGGAGTGCGTCAGCTCTTGACTTCAACGGAACTAACGGTCGACGGCGGCCTCATCGGCGACGCCTGGGGCCGCGACCCTCAGCGTGATCCACAGGCTCAACTCGCAGTGATGCAAGAAGGAGTCGCCCAGCTGATTGCCAATGGGCAGCCCCCCGAATTGGCTGGCGACAACCTCTGGCTGGATCTGGACCTCTCAGCTGCCAACTTGCCACCGGGGAGCCAGTTGCGAGCGGGGACAGTGCTGCTGGAAGTGACTCCGCTGCCCCATAACGGGTGCAGCAAGTTCCGAGCTCGATTCGGCGACGGCGGCTTGCGACTCGTGGCTCAGCCATCGACTCGCCATCTGAATCTGCGTGGGATCTACCTACGTGTGATTGAGCCGGGGCAGGTCAGTGTTGGCGATTCGATTGAAGTTCTCAGCCGTCTGACTTGAGAGGGCTCAACGAATTCCGGCTCGTGAGTCGTGATGGCAAACATTGACATCAAACGATGGCCCATATATTGTCGAACACGGACCACTTCTGCGACCGGAGTCTGATTGATGAGTTCCACACTCAACCTTTCCCTGACCAATGAATTGAGGGCTTTCGTCGACCAGAATTCGGGCGATGGAACACTCTTCGCAACCCCCAGTGAGTTTGTCCGGGATTTGCTCCGCGAGAAGAAGCAGCGGATTGAGGCGGCTCAGATTCGAGATGCCATCATCGAGGGATACCGCGATGCCGCCGAAGGTCGCACTGTGGAGTATCGAGGCGATCTTCGGAAACTGCTTCGGAAGGCGACCTGATGGCCTCTCGAAAGTCTTCTCGGCATTTCACGGTGCATCTGACTCGGCGAGCGGTATTGGATTTTCAGGAGATTGAAGCTCATTCGGTCCAACATTGGGGCCGCCAAGTCACAGATCGATATTTAAACGACATTCAATTGGGTCTGGATCGCATCCGAGAGAATCCCAACATCTTGCGACTTGAGCAGGAGTTCTCCACAGGCTTATATTTCTATCGCATCGCAAAGCACTGGCTCGTTTGTGATCTTCCAGAGACATCCGTGATTGTTGTGACGGTGATTCACACCAGCATGGATGTCCCAACTCGGCTGCGGGAACTGGAACCGCGATTGACTGAAGAAGTGGCCATGTTGAGAGTCGCCGTGAAACGTCAGCGTTAACTGGCCACTACCCTGCAATCCAGCAGAACGCAGTTGAACGTATGCATCGGGAACTCGTTTGCCTAACACAGCCTTGATGGGCACAATCTGTTGACTCTTGTAGGGCTGACGCCGTTCGCTCGTTACACCTTGATTCACACGCATTGGAATACCCTCCATGGATCTGCTCACCACGTTGTCGGGTTCCCTGATGGAAGGGTTCTTCCCCGCAGGCTGGGATCTCGCCAAGATCGACGCCTGTGTCGATGACAACCCCGCCACGATCACCGATCGACAGAAGTGGTGGCACCCCAAGTTCCAGCCGTTCCCCTGTAAGTCACTGGCCGACTTCGACACTTACATGGGGCATGAAATCGCCCAGCTGATCCGCCGGACGCGAGATGCTGGGCAGAAGCTAGCGATGATCCTGCCAGTCGGTCCGATGGGGATGTACCGCTGGGCAGTCTATTTCCTGACCGAATGGGGCGTCTCATGCGACCATGTCTATGGCTTCAACATGGATGAGTGGAGTGACGCTCAGGGGAATACCCTCCCGTCGGACAATCCTGGCGCGTTTCAGTACGCGATGGAGCACGCCTTCTATGGCCCGCTGGGGAAGCTGACCGTGCCCAAGAAGCAACGGCATTTCGCGACGAAGAAGGTGCTGCCGACCTATGCCGAGCGGATCGGCGAGCTGAAGGCGGGCGGGGCTTTGCACTCCGTCGCCTTCGGAATTGGCCGCGTCTGTCACATCGCCTTCTGGGAGCCTCACTTCGCAGCTGAGTTCAAGAGCGAGGCCGAGTGGAAGGCCCAGACGCACCGGCTGGGAGCCAAGTTGCACCCGTTGACGGTCGAGCAGAACGCGATCACCAGCTTCAAGAGCCGGACAACGCTGGTCCCGGCCTTTGCCAACACGATTGGACCGGCTCTGTTCTTGAATGCCGATTACATTATCGGCGGAGCGGATGGAACCCTGGGACGCGGCATGATGTGGCAGGGTCTGAGCCTGTGGATGACCCTGCGGCACAAGCCGACCTCGTGGATTCCGTCGACGTACATGCCGACGCAAGCAGGGCGATTGTTCTTCCTCGAAGAGCTCGCCGGACCGCTCGTCGCTGAGTGCAATTGATTCGGCGCGACGTGGCAGAGTTCGTCAGAATTCAGCTGTGAAAGAGTTCTCCAAGTCCAGCCCGCAGCGCCAGCAAGGGCCGCGTGCCGGACATTGATCGCTTGGGCTATGAGTCGACCTGCTGGCCAAGTCGCGATTGAGTCTTCGAGACGGCTTGCTGCGCAAGCCACGTTTCTCGGCACGCGGCCCTTGCTGGCGCTGGGGGCTAGACAAACGGACCACCGCGATCGGGGATGAGCGGAAAATTTCGACAGCGGGTCGGGGGTTGATCCCTGTGTCATGAAATCTGGCCGAACTCCGATTTCATAGGATCAGTCCGACGGGAATCCGGCCGGGATCACCGCCGAACGGTCTCGGATTGTTCGGCCACCTGAGTGGCAGCGCGTCGTTGAAAGACCATCAGCGTCCCGGGCTTTGGGAAGCGGGGGCACTCATAGACCTTCTCCAAAGTCCCCTGCACAGCGGGCGAAAGCTCCTGCCAGGCGACATCCGAGGTAATCAGAAAACTTCCGGGCTGGGCTACGTACCGCTCGACATCGGCGGCGTTGTAGAACTTCATGACTGGTTGTTTCGAGTAGTAGATCAGGCTGGGAGAGTTGATCCGGAACGAGGCGACGGGAGCTGACTCCGATGACATGCGGCTGCGAAATGCAGTGGCCAGGCTCTCGCTCGACTGATGCCGATCGAGGTACGCAGCTGCGCCTCCCAGGACACCCAGACAGAACACAACAGCGGTGATAGCGAAGGTCCGCAGCAGCAAGACTGGCTGGCCGCGCTCGGCATATCGCCAGCACAGAATTCCTCCGACCAGAGCGGGCAGCCCGATCAGCGCCAGCGGGACGAGATCCGTGGCGATCGCGGGATGCAGCTGGGCCTTGACCAGTAGGGGGGCTCCATCAACTTGCATCAGCGCCACGATCGGGACCAGCACCAGGAAGCCGACACCGACTGCAATCAAAGAGCCAAATGCCCAGCGACTCCAGAAGCGGAAGTTCGCTGCCGGTTCCGCCAACCACCGGCTGACGAACCCAGCGACCAGCAAGGCCAGCGGCGGGTAGCATGGCAACGTGTAGTTCGGCAGCTTGGTCTGGGCGATCGAGAAGAAGACAAAGATCACGCTGAACCAGCACAGTACAAGACGCCAGCCCGCCTGCTCGCGCGCTGGAGTGTGGTTCTCGTCCGACTTGCGTAGACGCGATCGCAGAGTGATTGCGGAGGGGACGATAAACAGAGACCACGGGAAGAAACCGATCCAGATGATCGGCATGTAGTAAATAATCGGCCCGCTGTGCTTCTCCATCGGGGTCAGGAATCGCTGCATGTTGTGAAAGCCCAGAAACTCGCCGATGAAGCCCCCTTCAGTGCGAGCTTCAACAGCTGCAAACCACCAACCCGCCACAACGACCACCGTCAGGATGGCGGTGATGGGGCGTAGAGCCCAGAACACGCGCGGGATATTGAAGGCAAAACGGCGGAGCCAACCGCCCCAGGTCGCCTCCGTGTGCGAGAGCTGCCAGAGGACAAACAGTCCGATCGCCGTTCCCGGCAACAGAATGCCAATGGGCCCCTTCACCAGCACAGCCAGCCCCATCGCGGCGTACATGGCCACGAACCCAATCCAGGTCGCGGGGAGCCAATAGGCCAGAGTGCCTTCCTCGTGGGGCACGTTTTCCATGTGCCCGTTCTGCTGCACCTCTCGAAACGCCGGAGTCCAGCGCAGATAGGCTGCGATCACCAGCGTCATGAAGAACACTAGGTAGGCATCCGCCGTCGAGGCCCGCGAGACGACCCCGAACATGATGCAACTCGCCATCGCGAGCCCAGCCAGTAGTCCGACTCGCGCTCCAAACAGCCGACTTCCCACCCAGTGTGTCAGGAGCGCCGCAGCTGTGCCGAAGAGGGCGGAACCGAAGCGGGCCCCCCACTCGTTCTCGCCAAAGGCGTAAAATCCGAGCCGCATCACCCAGTACATCAGCGGGGGTTTGTGAGCAAACACCTCCCCGTTATACCAGGGGACGATCCACTCGTTGCGATGGTGCATCTCTGCCGCAGTGGCTGCGAAGAAGCCCTCGTCCTCGTCCCACAAGCGTGTCGCGCCGAGGCCGGTGAAGAATGTGACAATCGCGGCGGCCAGCACCAACAGGCGATCACGAGTGAGAAGGGATGACATGGAACACGCCTGCTGGCAAAAGGGACAATCAGATTCAGTGTTGACCAACGGGCTCGGAATGGGCCCCGTTGATCAGATTCAATTCAGGCGAAGCGGATGCCAATCGAGTGGCCGGAGCGACAACTGCCCCGACGGAGACTCCCGCATCGGGAAAGTAATGACGTTCCATGCGGTCGTAGAGCCGCCCCATCGGAGCAGTCCCGAGGAAGCACCGCGCCGTCAACCATCCGACGGCGGCACCCGCGAAAACGTCGCTGGGAAAATGAGCCGAGGTCGTGACTCGTTGCAGAGCGACCATCGCTCCGAGACCCAGAAACCAGCGGCGAGCCTGTGGAAAGAGATCGCTCAGCATGACCGCAAATGCAATTGCGAAGGCTGTGTGGGCCGACGGAAACGCCTGCTGTCGCGATCCACCGGCTCCCCATTGGAACGCTCCCGTGAAACTCGCCCAGATCGACTGGTCGAAATCAAAAGCCGTCGGACGGGTCCGACCGATACACAGCTTGATCAGATCAGCCAACAGCCCCGCCGCGATTGCAGCGAACAGAGTGCGCGAAACTCGCGAGCGGAGGTCAGGGAGACAGAGCCAGACCGTGACGAGAATCAGCACAGCTCCGTAGGGTGTGCCGAAATGCTCGACCGCATCAAACAGGTTGGTGATTTCGCCGGTCAAATGGTGCGAATGCAAGTAGCCCGAACAGCGATGATCGAGCATCGCCACACTGACAGCACTGAGCAGCAGGAGGATTACGGCGACCCACGCGCTTCCACCGCTGGGCGCATTGCCGCTTTCCGCGTCCATTCGCGCCGGGGACCAATTCAAGTTCTCGGAATCCATTCCGACCTCCTTGTCCGCACGGGATCGCGCAGCTGGACGGAGTCTAAATCAACCGCAACTTCTTCTCCTAGGCCACTTTGTCGTCGATCCTCTCTGTGAGGGCCTGATCGGAATCATGGTGTTTCCCTGACATTCGCTCGGCGACCTGATACCCTAGAGGATTGCGTGTGGCGTCTCGCGAGATCCCGCCAAAGTGACCCCGTGGTATAGACCCTGCCTGTGACCCCGAACGACCCGAACATCCCCGAATTGTCTGCCATTCCGATCAGTGTGCTGATCGTGGATGACGATGAAGCCCATGCGCAGGCCGTGGCCGACAGTTTGGAACGGGTCGGGTGCGAGTGTCGCATCGCCGGGTCGGGACGCAAGGGGTTGGAACTGATCGAGGGCGAGAACTTCGATCTGATTATTACCGATCTCAAAATGGATGAGATCGACGGGCTGGCCATCCTCCGCAAGGCCAAGGAGGAACTCCCCGAGGCCGAGGTCATCGTCCTCACCGGTCACAGCTCCATCAACTCCGCCGTCACGGCAATGCAGGCTGGGGCGTATACGTATCTGACGAAGCCGCTGGATATTCAAGAATTGCGGCATTCCGTGGAAAAGGCCGCCACGCGCATCCGGCTGATCCGCCGCAACGCCGCTCTCAATCGGCGGCTCGATGAGAAGTTCGGCTTCGAAGGGGTCATCGGTAACAGCCCCGCGATGAACCGTGTCATCGAGCAGCTCAAAGCCCTCGCCCCGACGGAAGCCACAGTGCTGATCCTCGGTGAAAGTGGAACTGGCAAGGAGCTGGTCGCCCGCGCTCTGCATCAAAACAGCAATCGCAAAACCAAGCCGTTCGTGCCGCTGAATATCTCCGCCCTCCCCGAGAGCATCCTCGAAAGCGAACTGTTCGGCCACGAACAGGGTGCGTTCACTGGTGCAATGAGCAAGCGGGTCGGCAAGTTCGAGTACGCCAACGGCGGCACGCTATTCCTCGACGAGGTCGGCGAAATGCCGACTGAGACGCAGATCAAATTGCTACGTGTGCTAGAGGACCGCAAGATCACTCGCGTGGGATCGAATGATGAGAAGTCGATCAACGTCCGGTTGATCGCAGCCACGAATGCCGACCTCAAAGAATCGATGGAGAAGGGGTCGTTTCGCCGCGATCTGTATTACCGGCTCAGTGTTGTCTCGATCTATCTGCCCCCATTGCGGGAACGCCGAGCGGACATGCCGCTGCTGATCGACCACTTCCTGAAGGAGTTCTCCAAGGTCTACGGCAAGGAAGTCCAAGGAGTCTCCCGCGCCGCCAAGCACGCGCTGATTCACTACGACTGGCCGGGCAACATTCGCCAGCTGCGAAATACGATCGAGGGGATGATGGCTCTCGACCTGGATGGAATCTTGGATGTCGACGATCTGCCGGATGACATTCGCCCTCTGGCTGTGAATGAGGCCGATGCGACCAGCTTTGGCACCGGGGCCGATCATCTGGTCGGCAAGACGCTGGAAGAGGTGGAAAAGTTCTACATCCAGCGGGCCTTGGAAATCACCGAGGGCCGCCGCGAAGAGGCCGCCAAGATGCTCAACATCGGCGAGCGTACGCTGTACCGCAAGATCAACGAATACGGGCTGCGTAACTAACCCGGAGCGTCGCCCATGTTCGCCGAGTTCTGGCAACTACTGACTGCCTGGGAATCTTGGGATACCCAGATTGTGATCACCGCCGCGCTGACGGCGATGTCCTGTTCCATACCCGGTCTGTGGCTCGTGCTGCGGCGGCAAAGCATGATGGGCGATGCACTGAGTCACACCGCTTTGCTCGGCGTGATCCTCTCATTCATGTCGGTCACGGGAGCCAAATCACTCGGCTGGATCACTGAGGGGCAAGTCGATATCAGCATGCAAATCGCTCTGATGGTCGGCGCGATCGTGATCGGAATCGTCACGACGATGCTGACTGAGTGGCTGCAGAATCTCGCTCATGTGGATGGAGGAACCGCGCTCGGGGTCGTGTTCACCGGCCTGTTTGCGCTGGGACTGGTCTTCGTCAAAGTCTTTGCCAACGATGCCCACGTCGACACCGACTGTGTCTTGTTCGGGCAGCTGGAAGGTGTGATCTGGGACACGTGGACGTGGTTCGGGTGGAAAGTTCCCAAGGCGGCGTGCTTGACCGCTGCGATGCTCATTCTGAATCTCTCGCTCACAGTCGTGTTCTTTAAAGAGCTACGGCTGGCAGCCTTCGACTCTGAACTCGCCACCACCCAAGGGGTCAACGCCCATGCGATGCACTACACCCACATGGCCCTCACGGCGGCGACAGTGACAGCTGCGTTTCAAAGTGTGGGTAGTATTTTAGTAATCGCGTTGCTGGTGGTCCCCGCTGTCACGGCGCTGCAGCTTTCGTGGCGATTGCGAACTGTGGTGATGCTGACGTTGGGGATCGCTGCCGCCAGCGCGTTCGTCGGGTATGCGATGACCAAGACCCTGCCCCGCATGATCTGTGGGCCGCTCGGCTGGCCGGAAGTGAAGGATGCTTCGGCGAGTGGCATGGTCTGTGTGGCTGCGGGGCTGCTGTTCATCATCGCAGCTGTCTGCGGACCGCGCGGCTTTCTGCGGGAGTGGTGGGGACACTTCCGCCTGAGCTGGCAGATTGCCGAGGAGGACTTGCTGGGATCTCTGTATCGGACCGAAGAGACACAGGGCTCCGCCCCGATCCTGGCTCCGACCGGCTGGTTCGGGCAGTTCCTGCGGAAGCGATTGACCTGGCGCGGTCTCGCACTGGTCAACTCTAGCGGAGCCTACCAGCTAACCCCCGCCGGACAAAGCCACGCCCGCGATGTCGTCCGTCGACATCGTCTGTGGGAGTCGTATATGCAGAAGCACTTCGCCCTGCCCGATGACCACCTGCACGAGACCGCGCATCGCGTCGAGCACTATATCGATCCAAAATTACAACAAGCCCTGGATTCCGAGTTGGAAACCCCCACGACAGACCCACATGGGAAGCGAATCCCGTAACGGAGTTTGTCAGAATAATGACGGCTTTGAACGAGCACTGTCACGTCGGAATTCCGGAGTTATGGCGTTTCACCCAGTCCGCCGCGTCAGCAACCGGGCGGTGACGTCATTCACGCGGTACGGAGTCTATCGCATAGGCGAATGCGGTGACCGGAGATCAATAGCGCTGACATGGAGGGTTATTGATTTCGAGTCAGTCCCATACGGCGTAGATTCCCTGAATTCCTCACGACGCTCGCCTGATGAATCATCTGGCTTATGCCGGACAATCGCCAAAGTGTTCTCGCCGCAATCTCAAAAAGAAAACAGCCCGTCTCTCGTGCTGAGAGGCAGGCTGTTTCGATTCACACTTCGACCGGTCTCGCCGCTGAGTCCGATTCGGGATATCGCCCCCGGAATTGTGGTCCGCCGAAGCGGGCCATGTGCGAGTCATCGCCAGCGAATAATTCGTGAATGATCCGCTGAGACCCAACGAAATCGTTGACGGTCCGGCCAGCACCTCCCCAGCCAGCAGCGCCGAGTTTCCCCCGTTGTGCGAGCTTGAGCTGCCGAACATCATCTGCGACTTAGAACACATCCAGTGCGAAGTGGTGGCCCTTGTGATAGGGATGTGCACTCGGATAGAAGTTATGCCAGTTCGCGTTGTAGACCGGAATCTGCCGTTGAGCAGGATACCGGTAGTACATGTGATCGTACGTGACCGGCTTCTGCAAATTGTGTGGATAATAAACGTAGGGGTAGTGGTAGAAACGACCCCAATTGTTGGGCTGTCCCGGAGGAGCAGCCTGGGCCTGCGGAGCAGCTGCGCTCTGCACGAGTCCGACGACGAGCAGGCACATTGTGGCCCACAGAACACGCTTCACCATGACGAAGTCTCCCTTCCCAACACGGCCAGCTCCGATCTCCCACCGATCTCGATGAGAGCCATACGCCAGTCTGAATAGACCGGAGAGCCTGCTCACAACACCACCAGGGTGTCGGCAAATTCTGCCGGTCCGCTGATCACACCGCCGCCCCACTTCCCCAAGCGTTCGGTTGATGTGATGTCCCTAAGTAGATCGGCGAATCGGTGACGGTACGTCAGGCTTTTTCGGCAGAATCGTTACATTCGGAGTGGGGAGTGGCCTCCCAAGCACCAGCGAGGGGTTCAACATCCATCTTCAAATCATCAATTCGCGGATCGGCCGAGCATCTTCGGGCAGAATCGAAATCGGGCGGTCGTTGAGATCTCGGACGAATTGGTGCGGGTCGATTCCCATGTTGTCATAGATCGTGGCCAGCACGTCCCGGTAATGAACCGGTCGAGTGGCGGCATACGCGCCCGATGCGTCAGTGGAGCCAATCACCTGCCCGGTTTTCACTCCTCCCCCCGCGATCAAAGCAGTTTGTACAGGAGCCCAGTGGTCGCGGCCGGCGTTGGCATTGATCTTTGGCGTCCGGCCAAACTCGCCCCAGACAACCACCAGCACATCTTTGTCGAGACCCCGCGTATGCAAATCCTCGATCAGCGCTGACAGCCCCGTATCGAACGTTGGCAAATGCTGCTTCAAGTGACCAAAGTTGTTCCCATGTGTATCCCAAAAACCGTACGCCACGGTCACTGCTCGAACACCGACCTCCACCAGTCGGCGGGCCATCAGCAGCTGGTCATTCCACAGCGGACCGCCATCGCCCAGATGCTTGGGGGAACCACGCCCGTACCGCTCACGAACCAGCGGGTCTTCCTTTTCGACATCGAGTGCCTCGACCAGCTTCGACGAATTCAACACATCGAACGCGCGCTGGTAGTTCTGCGACATCGCCCCCACTCGATCGGCGGCATTCCGAAAGGCGTCCAGCTGCGCGAGCAGATCGCGGCGACGACCGAACTGTTGAGCCTCAATGTATCGCAGTCGCATGCTGGCGATGTCTTCGCCGTCCGCTTTGACGGGGTTGAAGGCGGTTCCCAGCACACCGGCATTCGGGCTGTTGTAGGGGCGATGCTGCATCGTGGGGAACAGATCGATGAACGGAGGGGTCAGCGGATCGGTGGGTCCCTGCACCCTGGCAATCAGTGATCCAAAGCTCGGCTTGCCATCGCGCTGGCTCTCGCCCATTGTGTAGCCGGTCACGCTCTGAAAGCTCGAATGCTCATCACGCTGGCCGACGACGGACCGGATCAGCGCGTACTTGTCGGCACACAGCGCCAGCTTCGGCAGCAGCTCACTGATCTCAATCCCGGGCACATTCGTTTGGATCGGACTTAGCTCGCCGCGAATTTCTTTCGGGGCATTCGGCTTCAAGTCAAACGTATCCTGATGCGGCAACCCACCCGCCAGGTACA
>JAYWHX010000151.1:0-8812 GCA_043777375.1 Planctomycetota bacterium
TGCCTTCGCCCCTTGTGAAACACCAGTCCAGCCCCAACAAACCGTGGAATAATCGATCCTCGATAATCGCACAACGGCTTTTCAAACACGCTCTCAGGCTTGGGATTGATCCAGGCCCTCCCGACTGCAATGAACCATATCATCGTGCGTGTAGGTATCACTAGGCTTATCGCTGCCTGGTGATTGCCAACGACCGTGCCTCAATGACAACAGCCCTCGATTCTTCGAGGGCTGTGAGGAGCATCTCAAGAGTTCAGCGGACACTACCAACCGCGAGCGCGGATGACAGTCCGATGAGGGCCGACATAGGCACGGACCGCATATCCCGAACCCCAGCCGTGGGTGTGAGCACGGTAGGTGGACGAGTAGGGGCCGACTCGCAGCGATTCATGGACAATCGCGGGCGAGTAGTACGACCGGGCCACGTAAACGGGGGCAGGTGCGACATAGACCGGACGAGAGACGTAAACCGGAGCAGGCTGGTAATACGTTGTGGTTGGCTCGGTATAGACCGGAGTGGGCTCGAGCCCGTTCGAAAACGTCGAGTACGACACCGTCGAAATCGGGGATACATAGACCGGCTGAGCGACAGGAACCGAATAGATCGGTGACGCGTAGACCGGGGACACATAGACAGGTCTAGCGACCACCACGGGGGCTGGTGCGTAGAACCCAACGGGGGAGACGTAGAACTGTGCGTTCGCGACTGTACTCGCCATTCCGGCAACCAATCCGAGAACGGTTAGCAAGGCTGCTCTGATCATGACTGCACTCCTAATGTTGTCGAATACGGCCCGGCCCGAGTGACTCGTTTGCTAGGCCGCGTTGTTCACAGCGGGTGAACTGCTCACCGACTGTCGTTTAAACTGCGCATCTGGTAGTTGAAGCATAATCGGCAAAATGCGCAATGTCACCTCATGGCGGCGGATTTTGCCGGTGGAGTGACTCGAAGCCACTTTCTGCATCACTCGGTGACTTCGACGACCACAGCAGTAAATGGCCTCGCCACTGCGGGCGAGCGTGCGCCACGGATCCCGCACTGGACAGCAGGAGGTTCGGAGACTGCTCGACAGTCACGGCCGCCAAGATCTCCTCCAGCCCTCCCGCGACAAACCGCAGCTGAGACCCATTGTTGATCGCCCGAAAGTCGGTTCGCGAGAGCCGGACGAAGATCTCCCGTCGTAACTGGTCTTCTTCGCCGGATGCCAGATCCGAAACAGGACGAGACAGCGGATGCACAATCATCAGCCGGGCATTCCAGGCCAGTGCGAGTTCCACGGCGAACGGTAAATGAGTTGCTGCCGCGTCCGACAGATCGTCGCAAAACACGATCAGCGGAGGCTCTGAAGCCAGTTGATCGGGCTCACGTCCAGCGAACCATACGGGGCAACCCGCCTGCCCGGGCCACTGGAGTTCGACACCGCGATCGGCAGACGATTCGGACGTATCCAAACCCGGAACAACCAGCAGATCCATCTCGCTCTCGCGGGCCGAGGCGACCCATTCCTCGCTCGGGTTTCCGAGCCAGGCGCTGTCTTCGATCTGGAATTCACCAGACACGGCAGGCCGCCAGAATTCCTCCACGTTTTGTTCGGCAGTCGCCAGCCAGCGATCGACCTGCCCGCAGTCGATGTCTCCCTCCGGGGGGGCGGCGCCCACAGCTGCAAAGGCCAGGCCAGAGCGAGTGACCCGCGCCAGCTCGATCGACAGCCGCACCAAGTCTTCCGTCTCGGCGGGCCACTGAACATGGTCTGTGACCGGGTCAACCACAAACTCCAAACCGGTCAAAATACGATGGACGGACGACATGTGTGGGTCTCGGCAATTCAGGGCGAAGATCGCAGCCTGTCGAGTCCGCCCTCGCTCGTCAAATGACTTGGCGCTTCAGTCTCACCCGAGCAGCATTCCCACGATCTCCAGCAGGCCGACACCGCTGAAGGGGTTTGTCGAGGCGGTGGCCGGTTTCGCAGCGGTCGCAAGCTCGCCGGTCACGTTCTCGTTTTGGCCCGCGTACAGGTTTCTCGACTCCATCATCGCAGGCGAGCGGCGGCCAGGGCTGCGTTCCAAACCCGTCAGCTCCCCCATATCGACCCACACCAACTTGCACGCCGCGCACGAATCGATGATCGCCCGCCCCGCACCGTAATACGGGTGAACCTCCATCGATTGATGACAGCTGGGACAGGCGATCTTCCGTTCCAGTTCAATCTGATGTGGCAGAGCGACCGCGATCTCCGGCCCGGTATAGGCCGCCCGGCGGTCTTCGACGACCTTGCGGAATTCGAGACCTGCCAACAGCAAGCCGCGGCAGTTTGGGCAGTGGCAGGCCGGAACCTCGTCGATGAGTGCCGCTTCCAGCTCAGCCTCGCACACCGGGCACTGCACACCCAACCGCTCGGCTAGCGGCAACACCCGATCGACGACCTCCGTGACATCGGGAGCCGACTGCACCGTATGGCAAAACGTACAGACCATCCGCATGGGTCCAGCGGACATCGTCAATGGACCAGCACAGTTCTTGCAGTTCATGGGAGTGGCCAAAGAGTCGTTGCGGAGGTGCTGTTCCAGTCGCAGAATTCGTCAGAATTCTGCCGAGTCCATCGATCTCAATCTGGAATCACAACCAGCTCACCTCAGGGAACCCTAGCTCACAAACCGGCGACATCAGGGCTGAAACGGTGACTCACCGGTTTTTTTCGGCAGTCGATCGCCTCGTACATGTGCCTTGGCCCGACAGTGGCCACCTTGCCTTCTTTATTTCATTCGCCTTCGCCGCAATTCGATCAGTTGCGCCTGCTGCTTCGATGTCGATTCCAGCCACTTTGGCCCCCTTGGATCCCTGTCCCACTGATCCTTTAATCCTGACCGGAGTTGTACATCAGTCATTGCAATCATCGCTGTTCGGATCAGATTGAGTGGGGCCGGACCGCATTGCATCAATGTGTCGATGATTAGTTGGTTAGGACAGTTCAGGAGACCTGAGCAAGTCAAAATCAGTCCTGCTGCTGCCACGGTGATCGCTGAATCGATTGTGCTCCGTTGCGGCGACTCTATGAAATGATTGAGTACTGTTGAAATGCCCTCCCATCCACCCTTGCTGTCCCAACGCATCAGCCAATCTTCAGCCACTGAATTCTCAAAGGGACCAATCCCAGCGAGTGTGATCGGTGCTTCTTCATTGGCGATCGGCATTAATCCTCGACTGGCGAGAAAACCATAAATGTCGCCATATCGACTGCGATCCTTCTCGAAATCTCCGAGTAGCGGAAACTCGGAAAAGGTGAATCGATCCGCTTTCAACTCGATACATTCAGACGGGACATCGAATGATGGCGACCAATTCCGTTCGATTCGCTTCCTAATCACTGCTGCATCGACAATCTCACGATTCGGCAAACTGGCAGCATCAGTCGGCATCCGATACGTCACTCGCTCCACACGGCCGTCCCAGAAGACCCAAACGCAAGTGGGTGACGGTCGACTGCCTATGTATTGCTTGCAAACCGGAAATGATCCCCCGCCTGGAAACTCGGGAATATTGGCGACGACCTCGAAATCTTTCGCATTCCCAAAGAAACATCCAAATCTTTCCGGCTCCAAGACAAGTTTCTGAAGTCGCTTCATCGACGGTCGCTTGGGAAAGGAACCCGACAAGACGCGACAGAACCAGCCATACCAGAAGCCGTTGCCCTTAGAAAAATGGTTGTGTGTGAGTTGCAGGTACACGAACCCACCGGGCACATCAAATTCGACCACATCACCGATCTTCACAGATTCCTACTCCAACTTGAATCGAGCCGTCCACGGATTGTGCGCATTGAGGTTGCTGGCAGCGCAAGCCGTCACCGACTCACCTTGCCGGATGTTTTGCCGAATGCAGTAATACGATCAGGCCCTGGCGATTGCGGACGCTGAGGGCGGCGGAGAGGCGGGCGGTCAGGGGGTCGAGCTGGCCATTGGTCAATTGGGCGACAATGGTCAGTGTGGTTTCGTTGCCTTGTGGTCCGCGAAAGGCTTGCTGGACGTTGATCGGCTCGCGACGCGATCCGATGGCGAGGATCTGGAACGGCCCAATCACTTCGGGCGTCGACGCGGAGGCAGATTTAGGGCCGGTCGGGGGCTCTGTTTTCGTCGCAGATTCAACGGCGGGCACTTCGAACGACACCAGATCGCCGGGGTTAATCTGTGCGGCGACGACCGATCGAGGATCGATTGGCACCCAGAAGGCGACCTCGTTCTCTTGCAGCGTCTTCGCCAGCTGCTGCTGGGCAGGAGCATCGAGATCCAGTTCCAGGATGATCTCGCCACCCAGAAAAATTCGGTTTGCCCGTTGACCAATCACTGCGGCGCGGGCTGACCATTGCGGGGCGACGGTACTGAGATTCCCCGAGGTGCTGCCTGGCAGATCGATCTTAAGCAGATGCTCTTCTTTGATCGCATCGCCGACGTTCAGCTGAACGTCGGGCTTGATCGAGATAAACGACACGCGGTCGAGAGTGTTCGATGCCCGTTGCAAATACAGCCAATTACAGATCGCCCCCGCCAGGCCGAGGATTGCCGCAATCAGCAGACCGGTGAATCCCTTCATGGAGCGTGACCTTCTGGCGAAATCGTGCGGGGCAGCTTCTCGCGCGGGCGGGCAAACCACACGGTCTGCCTCTCGGTCCCCTCAGCTGCAATGAAACCCCAGCATATCAGACGCCGCCCGACAGGGGCACCGGAGCCACTGCGAACTCCCGCTCGCCCGGTCGGTTGAGTGAGCGGGAACAGCTGCACTGTGGAAGAGAGCTGAGTGAAGGGGCCTGTGAGCGGTTCCGTACCCGCGAGCGAGTCGAGAAGTTGCTGCTCTTCGAGAGAGATCGCCAGAGACAAGACCCACTCATCGGCGGAGGCCAGTACCTCCTCGCATTTGCGTTCGAGGTCAGCGATCGCGTGCTGGGCATCACCGGCCACCGATTCGCGAGTGAGCTGCATGCCCAACTTTTCCAACGGAAAGTGAAGCGGGAGTTCGGGAGAGTCCGGCAGCGTGGGGCTGGTGATGAGGGGGGAGGGCGGAGCAGCCTTGTCGAGTCCTCGCTCACCAGCGACTCTCCAGGCAAGTCCGAGTAGCCCAACGGCGATCGCAACGATCACGAGCGTGTCGAACAGTCGGCGGAGGTGAGAGGTCCATCGGGCGATCATCGTGGGTCGAGGCTTCCTCATGCGGGGATCAGAGAATCTTCCAGAAGTCTACTGCTCCCGCGCCCAAGGGATCATAGAAACGCGGTGGACAGAGAGCGAAGCGAGACCACCGGCGAATGGCTGTGCCCCCTTGCCGGAGTCGGAACACATGATGGCCATCGCTCCAAAATGATAATCGTCACACACGTCGCTCCGTGACGGAGATTCCTCTGGCAAGCCCAGTGTCTGATTTCTAAACGTCGGTGAATCGACGGGACTTGCTTCCTCGCCCCCGCAGTCACAGTGAATTTGCAGGGACAGACTGTCTGGTGGGGGAGAGGGTTGGGGTGAGGGGGAATTTCGCCCCTCACCCCGGCCCTCTCCCCACGGCCACGATTGCTCTGAAAGTCCCGCCGATTGTGGGGAGAGGGAGAAGAATGGGCATCGCCTACGTCTGAAACACACTCTCCTCGGCACTTCCAGCCATGCTCAATCCTTTCCCTCGCCACGCGACCTGTTTAGACTCGAAGGACCGATATGGGGGCTGAGTGGTCTTCGTGTCCGGTGAGCCTGTCACCTTGGAGAGTATCTGATGACATCCCGACTGGCATTGCATGCTTGGCTGCTGGGGCTGGCGATATTGTGGGCCTCACCCGTCTGGGCCGAAGGGCCGATCAAAGACCCCCAGCTGGAGTTGGTGGTCAAGGCGATCCTGAAGGTCAAGCAGATCGACAAGCCGGTGATCGAAGAGGCCGATCTGAAGTCGATCTTCCTGCTTGATGCCCGGAACAAGGGGATCAAGGACTTGGCCGGGTTGGAGAAGTGCCCGAATCTGGTGGAGTTAAAGCTGAGTGGAAACGAGATCGAGAGCCTGGCTCCGCTGACCGAGTTGAAGAACCTCCAATCGCTGGACCTGTCCAGCAACAAGATTACCGACCTCACTCCACTCGCAGGGCTGGTGAAGTTACAGCATCTGGAGATCGAGAAGAATCAGATTGCCTCGCTTGTGGGGTTAGAGAAACTTGAGAACATGCGGTCGCTGTACCTATCGGAGAATCAGGTGACCTCGCTGGAGCCGATCGCTGGGCTGAAGAAGCTGAACTCGCTGCTCCTCGACAAGAATCAGGTGGTCGATCTGACCCCGGTGAAGTCGTTGCGGTGGCTGTCGACGCTGCGGCTGCGATCGAACAAAGTTCAAGATCTCTCGCCACTTGGAGAGCTGAGTGAACTGCGGTATACCTTTCTGGAGGGGAACGCGCTGGGCGACTTGGGGCCGCTCGTCACAATGGCGAAGAAGGACATCGAGGGTGAACAACGCTTCGCCCCCTACTGGCGGCTCTACCTCGATGTCGATACGTTGTCGGAACCCGCAAAATCCCAAGTCACTGAGTTGGAAAAGTTCGGCGTGCGCGTGAATGCGAAATAGTTGTCAGTTTTCAATTGTCGGTCCCCCATCATCCCGCCCTAGGCCCTAGGCCCTAGGCCCTCCTTGGCCTCCCCCATGCCCGCACTCATCACTCTCTTCCGCGAACGCGCCCTAAAGTTCGGTGACTTCACCCTCGCCTCTGGTAAGAAGGCGACCTATTACCTGGATGGTAAGCAGATCACCCTGCACTCGCAGGGGCTGCGACTGGTGAGCGAAGGCTTGCTCGCACTGATGGAAGGGGTCGATGTCCAGGCCATCGGTGGGATGTCGATCGGGGCCGATCCAATCGTCGGCGGCATGTTGGCGATCGCAGCTGGGAAAGGCCGCGATCTGGCCGGGTTTCTGGTTCGCAAAGAATCCAAAGGCCACGGCACGCAGAAATACATCGAAGGCCCGGTGACACCCGGAATGAAAGTGGTCATTGTCGAAGACGTAGTCACGACCGGCGGCAGCTCGATTCTGGCTGCGGACCGCGCGAAGGAGTTCGGTCTGGATGTCGTGATGGTCCTCGCGATTATCGATCGCATGGAAGGGGGCCGCCAGAACTTCGAACAGCAAGGCTATGTCTTCAAGTCTTTATTGACGATCGCAGACTTCGGGATCACCCCTCCGGTGGCGTGAGTGCGTTTCCGTGAACTCGGCAAACCTCCATGTGTCTCTCTGGGTCGGGAAATGGATTGTCGAGAACCAATCGGCATGGCATGATCAGGAATGAAGAGCCACTGGCTCTGCCCGAAATCTCCGATGTCGCCCTCAAGGGCCTTCGAAAGACCGGTGTCCAATGCAGTTCTTTCGCCGGATCTTCGCCGCCTCGGATCGAGGCACCTTTGTCGACCTCTTTATGGGAGCCTTGCGACAGTCCCAGCCGTCGACGAAGCTGGAATACAAAGAGGCGGAGTTCGCTGTCGTCACCGCCAACGGCCGCATCAATCTGTCCAACTTCTTCGCGGAGTATGGCCTGCTCCCCTGGCACAAACGCAAAGCCTACATCGCGCGGACTGTCGGCATCTTGGCCAGTGTCCGAGACGAATTGCCGGAAGACTTTGACCACGCCCGTGGTAATCTGATGCCCAAAATCTGGATGCGCAGCTCGTTCGCCCATCAGGCTCTCCTGTGCCGGATCGAGGGGAACTCGCCGCCTGAACTCGATGTCTCGCCGCTCGGCGAGCATCTGCTGACGACCATCGTCTACGACCTGCCCGAATCGATGCAGACAATTCCACCCAAGCAGTTCGAAACATGGGATGTCTCCAGCTACCAAGCCTGGGAGATCGCGATTGAGAACCTCTCGGAGCGGACTCGCGCGATGGCCAAGATCGGCGATCATCTGATCTCAGCGGTCTCCGGAGATAACTACGATGCCAATCGTCTGTTCCTGGTCGACCGGCTGAGGGAATTGGGCATGACCGGCCAGCTGGTCGCCATGATTCCGAACCGCGACACGCTCTACATTACGACAATCGACGACAGTCTTGGTCTGAAGATGATGACCGAATTGTCGGACAAAACACTGCAAAGCGAGCCGCGCCCGATGTCTCCGTTTCCGTTGCAATACGTGGACGACGAGTGGATCGATTGGCATCCGCCGGTCAATCACGTGCTCTATTCGCGATTCCAAGAGATGCGTGCGCGTTACCTCCAAGGAGAATACTCAGAGCAGAAAACACTGCTGGAAAAACTTCAGGAAAAGGGGGAGTACGCCGAGCAGTTTGTGGCGACCTATTCCGTTCTGCAAAAGAAAGACACCGAGGAGATCCTGTCGTATTCCGTCTGGGGCAGTGGAGTCGACACGCTGCTGCCGGAGACTGATCGCTTGGTCCTGATTCGCAATCCGGAAAAACCCGAAGGGTTCGTCCCGTGGTCCACCGTTCGCGAAGTCATGGGAACAGAGATGCAAGAGGTTCCCGATCTGTACCCGAAACGATACCGCGTGCGGGCATTTCCGACATCCGATCAGCTCGAAGAGATGGAGCCAAGTGAGAGTCCGTAGTCGGGCCCGTTGCTGAATACTCGAGCCGCCGACGATTGAGATGCACGTTTATCAGCCCTCCTCCTCAGGAGTCGGATGAACCGAAAGCATTGGCCTGACAATATGCCCATGGAGCGCCCCGGTCACCTCCTCTCAGGACTCTAGGCCGTGTTGACAATCACGCCAGCAGGATCATTGTCGCGGCCAAATGCAGAAACGCCATGTAGTTGCGGGAGGTTTTCTCGTAACGGGTCGCG
>JAYWHX010000152.1:0-8753 GCA_043777375.1 Planctomycetota bacterium
GAATTCCTGTCACATAGTTCGATGTGCTGGCCACTTCGAGGGCCAATGCGCTCGTTTTCCACTGGTGGTCCGAGACTCCATCCACGATTGGAATCTCCAGAGTGTCTGGAAATCGCATGAAGTCGGGGAGCTCGAGTCAGCTTCAAGAATGACCGCAGGGTGGCACATGTTGGCTCGCTTTGGAGGCTACCTGTGTGCCTTGGCACGAGAGGTTCACGGGGAGGAATCTCTCGTGGGAGTACCTCTTCTGGCAAAGCCATACCGGTAGGCTCAAAGCGACGCGACCTGATGTTCTGAAAGAAGGTTCTCCGGGAGATCAGGTATGGATGGTTTCACAAGTCCAGACCTTAAGCTCCAGGAGAACGAACATGATGTACGTGGCGGTGGACCAGCATGCCAAGCCGTTGACGGTGAGTGTGCGGAATGCTGCGGGGGATGTGATTCTGCGGCGGCAGGTGAGTACGGAGTGGGGGAAGGTGCGGGCGTTTTGGGACGGCATCTGCGAGCAGAGTCCGGAGGGGTGCGTCGTGATCCTCGATGTGTGTGGACTCAACGACTGGCTGGTGGAGTTGCTCACGGCGCTGCCAGGGTGTCAGCTGGTGTTGGTGCAGGCACCGCAGCGGGCTTCGACGAAGACGGATCGGCGGGATGCGGACCGGCTGGGTGAGTTGTTGTGGGTGAATCGATCGCGGCTGGCGGCGGGGCAGCGGGTGTCGGGATTAAAACGGATTATCATTCCCTCGCAGGTTGATGTGGAGACCCGCCAGCTCACCCGGGTGCGGCAGCGATTAATCTCGCAGAGGACGAAGGTGATTAATCGAGTGCGGCACAATCTATTATACCGAGCGCGGGGGAGCTTGACGCTTGGTGAGCGGACTGGCGCTAGCCACCGGCTCTGGGTGCGTATGATCTCGCAGGGCCGGTGGCTAGCGCCAGTCCGCTCACGGCCTAATCCTGCGAGGGCGTCATTCCAGCCCACTCGAAGTATAAAACTCAACATCACTCAAGAGATGCCGACGAAGGGGATTCAGACCATCAAGGCGACGAAGTGGTTGCGAGAGTTGTCCTTGCCGGAGATCGACCGGCTGGAGCTGGACCAGTGTCTGGCGCAGTGGGGCCTCATCGAGGTGCAGAGGAAGATTCTCGACGAGCGAATGGCCTTGCGGCAGGCCGATGACCCGCAGGCCCAGCTGCTGGCGACGCTGCCGGGAGCGTCGGCCTTCAGCAGCCTGGCGTTGTCGTGCCGGATCGGTGATGCGTCGCGATTTAATTCTCCGAAGAGTCTGTCGCACTTCTGGGGATTAACGCCGCGCTGCCGGAACTCGGGAGCGAGTACCGACCGATTGGGATCGATTACCAAGGAGGGTTCGAAAATGGCGAGGTTCGTTCTGGCCCAACTGGTGTTGCATGTTCTCAAGAAGGATCGCTGGATGAAGGAGTGGTACCGAAGAATTAAAACTCGTCGCGGTTCGAAGATCGCCCGCGTGGCGGTGATGCGGCGGTTGACCGTGGTGATCTGGAACATGCTGCGGCACCAGCAGCCGTATCGGTGCGGCGGTCCCACAGCGGTGCGCCCGTCGAAGCCCGACTTGGTTCAAGAAACCAGCCCGGCCTTGAGCCCGTGAGGCTGGCTGCGGTCCTTCCACACACACAATCATCCCCTCCACAGAAGGAGTCGTTGAATCCCAAAGCAGCAGCGGAACGGTCTTGGTCGGGCCTCTTTCGAGAGGCCGGACCCTCGCGACGGTGGGGCAGTTCGAGGTGGCACCTTGTTCGGAGAACCATTGCGTTGTCATGACGTCATGGCACTCACAGAACGTCAACCTGATGAGAACGCCCCGCCGTCCGCGAGAGAGTCGTAGAACCGACTCTGTGTCCCGCCACTGCGGGAGCCGCCCGGCCTCGGCCAGACGGTATTCACGAAGGGATGTCTTGAGAGGCTGCCGCCGCAAAGGCACAAGAAGGCCGCCAACAACTCGCTCTCACACGACCCCATCGCCCGTCCGACAATGCCCGCAGATTCACCACCAACAGACATCGAAAGCCACAGAAGCCATCACGCTTCCACAGCCGTGATCTCCCACAGAGCCGATCTTCACCGATCAGCCTCTGCCCGCTCAACGACCGTACCTGACACCTCCATGCCCCACCAGAAATCTCAAATCGAGCCTCTTGGCACGAACATTTCTTTCAGGGAGGGCAACCCCGCGAATTCGCTCGACAAAGTTCACCTGCAACTCAGCCTCATTCATCTCAAGCTCACTATCGCTTTCACGCCGCGAACATGTTCTTGAACCTCGGGTCGCGGCTCAGGTCGCTCTCTTTGCTCGGCGTTTCGGCGATCATGCGTTCGACCACGCGGTCGGTGGTGACCCCTTCGCTCTCAGCTGCGAAGTTCACGACGATGCGGTGACGCAGCACGGGAGCGGCGAGGGCGGCGATGTCTTCCGTGGTGACGTGGGTGCGGCCTTGCAGCAGGGCGCGGGCCTTCGAGCCGAGCAGCAGGAACTGCACCGCGCGGGGACCGGCCCCCCAGCTGAGCCACTCGGTGATGAAGGCCGGGGTCTCGGGTTGGTTCAGGCGGGTTTGCCGGACGAGAGCGAGGGCGTAGTTGACGACGTGGTCCGAGACGGGCACCTCGCGGACGAGCAGCTGGAGTTCGAGGACCTCGGCAGCGTCGAGGACCGGGGCGATCTCTTTGGCTTTGCCGCCGGTGGTCTGGATGGCGATCTGCTTTTCCTCAGCGAAGGACGGGTAGGTCACGAAGACCTTGAACATGAACCGGTCTTGCTGGGCTTCTGGTAGGTGGTAGGTCCCTTCCTGCTCGATCGGGTTCTGGGTGGCGAGCACAAAGAACGGATCGTTGAGGACGTGCCGCGTCTGGCCAACGGTCACTTGCCGCTCCTGCATGGCTTCGAGGAGAGCGGCCTGCGTCTTGGGCGGGGTGCGGTTGATTTCGTCGGCGAGGACCACATTGTGGAACAGCGGGCCTTGGATAAAACGAAACTCGCGCTCGCCGGTCGTCTTGTTCTGTTGCAGCACATCGGTGCCGGTGATGTCTGCGGGCATCAGGTCGGGCGTGAACTGGATGCGGCTGAACGTCATCGACAACGTCCGGGCCAGCGTGCTGATCATCAGTGTCTTCGCCAGGCCGGGGACCCCTTCCAGCAAACAGTGTCCTCGGCTGAACAGCGAGATCAACAACTGATCGATGACGTCCGATTGGCCGACGATGACTTTCGACATCTGCTCGCGGATGGCGGCGTACGCCTTCTGGAGCTTGGCGATCGATTCGCGAGCGGCGTCAGACTGAAGTTGGGTCGAGTTGTCGGACATGGGGAAACCGTGAGGACTGGAGGTTTGGCGTGCGATTGAGTTAGGGGAATCGTATTCCATGAGACCCCCCGTGTCATTGGCAATCATCCCAACACTCCTCGCGAGTTCTCCAAAACCTGAGTGGCGAATCGATCACTTTGCGGGCAGCACACTGAGCACGGGGAGAAGTATTTCTCGGATTTCGATATCGACGCCGAGCTGTTCCTTGATGGCTGCTGGAGCGATTTTTTGAAGCTCGTTCTGGAGTTTTTTACGAGCGGCCTGCATTTCCTCGAACGCCTCGCGTGTCTGAGTAGGGTTTAATATCAGGTCGTTGTTGGGAACGTCGATTTGCAAGAATGGGACGACCGGATCGTCCTTGGATTCGAATTGGATTTCGACTCCGAGAGCATCCCGACCAATGATTTCGCAGAGTGTCGACCACTTGAATTGCTGACGAGGGCGTGGATCTGTCGATTGATACCCTTCGGGAATCATTTTCAAGGACGGACGGGGTGGCAGATTTTTCACGTCTGGCCCCTCCTTGACGATCAGAGTCATAAACTTCTCTTCGCTCACTTCCAATCGGATGGGGATGCGAGGCTCTAGTTCGAAGCCCGCATTCAGCGCCGCGACGACGTCTCCGAGCGGGGCGTGTTCCCGAATGACAAAGTCCGACCAGATGAAATCCTGTCGGTCGAACGGGAGTCCGAAGCGAACGCGCCTGTGGCTCAGGTCTGGCAAGAGGTTGCTCAAGACGGCGTCAATACGAATTTGTTGCTGGGTCTCGAATCGGAAGTGCTTGGCGGAGTCCACGAAGAAGATCGCTGCACTGGGAGAGATGATCTTCTCACCGAACGCTCCCGTCGCTGCCTGCCCATAGGAGGCCATTGAGAGCCACTCCGGGGCCGGGAAGTTCGAGATTCGGGAGTACTGAAACAATGCCTCTCGAGAGCGGGGATAAGGACGAAATATCCGACGAGCGGCCTGGTTTTCACTCAGGGCATAGTCTTTCGGAAAATTTGGGAGCTCAGCAATGACTTCTTGATCTGACATTAGCGAAGAAGTCCGCTGGACTAGAAGTGCTGTCGATTTCGCGGCGGACGCATGATTGTTCAGGGTGAATGACTTCCAGAGAGGATTCTTCGATAGCTGGACCGTTCCGGATAAAGCATGTGGAACTGGAATCTCGAAGTGGCCGTCTGGCTGTATGGGGCCTGAAAAGACTGCCGGGAGATTCGGATAAAAGTCGACACGTCCCCCTTCGATGAACACGGGAAGTTTGGTATCGACATCAATGACGTGGCCGTGAATGACTTCTCCCTCGCCCAGATGCAATTCCAAGCGGGTGGGATCTTTCAATGACAGATCGACGGATTCTTGGATGGCGAAACGATCCCCTTTCCAGGCACGAACTATGACCTCGCTATGGGGAAGTTCAGGGAATACGAAATGCCCGTCCGCATCAGTTGTCGCGAGAAACCTGAAATGATTGGGAACGCCTTTGACTTTTGAAAGCTGTGAAATCGTCTTCGATAAACCGATGGTCGCGCCCTCCACTGGAGACTGGGTCATTTCGTCTAGTACGCGGCCTTCCATTCGACAAGCACGTTTCATCACGATTTCGATGGGGTCTTCCTCGCCCGGAATGCGTTCGTCAAGCGGGACGTTGGGCAGCGCCGGGTCAAATGCGAAATCTTTACCGGAACCGATTGAAATTCGATGTGCCAGGAATCCGTCCGCATCGACCCACACAAATTGCGACTCATTGGGGACGATCTCAATCGTGACCAGCCCCTCCCCGTCGGTTGTTCCCACCTGTGTTCCGCTCTCTAAATATCGATAGTACTGAGTCGCCTGAACGGCAAACTGCGCCGGGCCAATTCGATGAATCGGAACACCCGCGAGGGGTTGATGTTCAGAATCGACCACACGGAATCGAGCCGGTTCCCCTCTCGGGAGGGAGACTTTGACGGGCGCGATCACTCGCGTTGTTGATTGATCGGAGACAAGATACTGCGGAATGATGACTGTGGGAGATCCCGCCTTTTCAAACATCAAAAAGCACCCTTGCGAAGCGGTTTCGATGCGGCTGCGAAACTGGCCTTTCGAGTCGGTCTTCACGGTACCAAGAAGAGAGTATAACTCATGGGCAGGTTGACCATCGGGGCTCAGTTCGACGAAGTGAGTCGGCAGTTGATCGTCACGTTGAATCAATCGGACCGCCACATCGGCAGCGGGCAGGCCGTCGGGGCCGGTCACAGTTCCATTGACCTTGTACGTGGGGACTGGACCTCCCTCTTGCGCGGATGCCAGGACGCAGAAGAGAAATGCCAGACTACTCCAAACCAAGAATACGCCAACTCGCAGGTTCATCATCACTCCAACCATGAACAGGAGTTCTAGATATACAGCCTCACATTAGCTTACCCCCGATCGGCAGCAAAGTCTGGTCGATGAATCCGTCGTTATATCAAGGGTCGTCTTTCAGAATCGCCTGACGATTTCATGAAAGATTCCGCTCCCCCAGTCGTGTATACCTATCGAATGGAGGAACGATGTCTCGTGTGCCGGACACTCGTGCGAGTCTGATCCTGCGTCTGCCGACCAAGGCGGACGCCCAGGCGTGGCGGGAGTTCGTCTCGATCTACGAGCCGTTTCTGCATCGGTTTGTGCTGCGGCAGGGGCTACAAGATGCGGACGCCCGCGAACTGGTGCAGGATGTTCTGCTCTCGGTCGTGCAAGCGGTTGGGCATTGGCAGAATGATGCCACACGGGCCAAGTTTCGGACGTGGCTGTTTCGGATTGCCCGCAACCGGTTGATCGACGTGTTGAGCAAGCGGCAACGCCAGGCGGCTCGCAGCGGGTCGAGTGGGCTGCATGAGATCGCCCAACCCGAGGGACTTGTCGAGCAGGCGGTACTTGCACATCGCCGCGAACTCTTTCGGTGGGCCGCCGCGCGGGTGAAGGAACAGGTACAGCCAGCGACCTGGCTCGCCTTCTGGAGGACCAGCGTCGAGGAGGCCCCCGTGGCCGATGTGGCCCGCGAACTCAAGACCACGACGGGAGCAGTCTACATCGCCCGCAGCCGTGTGCTGACCCGCCTCAAAGAGGAGCTGAAAACGCTGGAGGCCGATGATGTCCTGTGATCAAACCCGCCTGAATGTGCTGCTGACCGGCGATGAAGACTCGGCTGTCTTTCGCGAGGCTCAGCATCATGTCGACAGTTGCCCACAATGCCAGCTGCGGTTGCTGGAGTTGTCGGGGGACAGCCCGCTGGTGCGTGAGGCGTGCGAGACCCTCCGACAAGAGGGCGAGGCCGACACCGACGCGGAGTGGGCGAATTCGTCGGTCATCATCCAACTTGATTCCCTGCAAAACCCGGACAACCCCATCGACTCCGAGTCGATCTCGCTCGACTTCCTGTCTCCCCCCAGCCAGCCCGACCTGCTCGGTCGCTTGGGGCGGTATGAGATCGAGCGGCTGATCGGCACCGGGGGCATGGGAGTGGTCCTCAAGGGGTACGACTCCGAACTGCACCGCGTGGTGGCCATCAAGGTGCTGCTCCCGCATCTCGCCAACAGCGGAGCCGCCCGCCGCCGCTTCGCCCGCGAGGCACAAGCCGCAGCTGCGGTGGTCCATGAGCATGTGATCCCGATCTACAACGTCGAGGTCGAAGGCGATGTGTCGTATCTGGTGATGCAGTACGTACCGGGGAGGTCGCTGCAAGCTCGTGTCGATGAGCAGGGACCGCTGCGGGTGCAGGAGATTCTGCGGCTCGCCCGGCAGGCGGCACTGGGGCTGGCAGCTGCGCATGAACAGGGCGTCGTCCACCGCGATGTGAAGCCCGCCAACATGCTGCTGGAGGAGTCGGTCGACCGGCTGTTGATCTCGGATTTTGGACTCGCGCGGACGGTTGACGATGCCACGCTGACCCGCACGGGGATCGTGGCGGGGACACCACACTATATGTCTCCCGAACAAGCCGAAGGAGAGGTCGTCGACCAGCGGAGCGATCTGTTCAGCCTGGGGAGCGTGATCTACTTCATGAGTACGGGGCGGCCTCCGTTTCGAGCGCCGTCGCCGATGGCTGTGCTGCATCGCATTTGTCATGAGACGCATCGTCCCGTCGATGAAGTCAACGCCGACATCCCGGTGGAACTCGCCGAAGTGATCGAACAGCTGCTCTCGAAAAAGCCGCAGGATCGGTTTCCCAATGCGAAGGCGGTGGCGGCACGGCTGGATGAACTGCTGACGGAACTCCAGCGTGGAGGCCAGCTGCGGCGGCGCAGCTGGAAACGTCGGTGGTTCAGAATGCTCCAGCAGTGGCGGGGCCGGTTGACGCTCGGAGCAGCGGGGCTGGCGTGCGTGCTGCTGGGCGTGTGGGTCAGTCGTTGGTTCGGTGGGGCAGTGGTGCCGAGGGAGGTCGTTCCGCCCGCGTTGCCAGTTGCCGCGTCTGCGTCCCCCGTGTCGTCTGAACCACCCGCGAAGCTGCGTGAGCCGATCATTCTCGACCCGGATACATTCGCGGATGATCTGCGAGAGACTCAAGAACTTCTCAATCGGATCGAAGCCCGCGACCTCTCGCAGCCGAGCCCGTCCCTCGACACTGGCTGGGAGCCCGAGGTCTCGGAACTGAGGAAGCGAATGGAGCCATGACACATCGTGAGCGGACTGGCGCTAGCCACCGGCCGCTGGCTGTGTCGTCTTTTCCACCGAAAAAGAACGTCTTTTTTCGTAGAAAAAGGAGACATCGTGAGCGGCACGGCGCGAGGCGACGGCTCCTCTGGGCGAGCGTTCACCAGAGCCGGCGGCTAGCGCCGTGCCGCCCACGGAACAACGAGGATTCACCATCCGGCTCACGCCGGACGCTCGCCAGAATCACATCACCCTTCTCAAAAGGTCACTCTCATGAAACGAACACTCTGGAAATGGGCTGGCCCAGTGGGGCTGCTCGCCGTGATTGGTGTGTTCAGCTGGGCACAGGAACGCTCAACGGGTCAGAATGATCCTCTTCAGACGGAACCTCGGAGGAAGCCACTGGCCGAGAGCACGGAGTCTCGTTTGCCACCTGGAGAGCCAGACTCGGCACCCGTCCGTCGACCGGACGACACAAGCGAGATTATTGAAGAAGAGGCGATCGATCCTCGACTAGAGAGTACTCGGTCTGTCACCGCTGAAACGCATCATTTGCAATCCGTGACGACGGAGTTCTACATTCGCCAGCCCGACGGCACTATGAAGAAGGTGACCGTGACTGGACCACCCAATGCGACGGGATTGCCAGGACCATATGATCAGATTATCCCAGGAGCGGGCACGGGTATGCCGGGGATGGCTGGCAGGTGGTACGCATCAAAAACGGCGGCCTGCACTGTCCGGGATTGGGGTTGTCAGGTAAATGAGGGTGGTCCGCGTGAAGGATTGCGTGGTGAGTG
>JAYWHX010000153.1:0-32865 GCA_043777375.1 Planctomycetota bacterium
TCGCGACCCGTTACGAGAAAACCTCCCGCAACTACATGGCGTTTCTGCATTTGGCCGCGACAATGATCCTGCTGGCGTGATTGTCAACACGGCCTAGAGAATCAATGCCATCAGATTCACCGAATAGGAGCGAAGGTTCTGCCCAGCCATGCGTGCGACAGAACGTCGTCCGTCGCTCGCGGCTCAGCAGGAGCTTCGCCCTCCCGATAAAGTCGGACAACAAAATATCAGTGCTTCGCAGCACGGGGCAGGGCGATGGCGTAGAGAATTGTGACGACGCCCACCCCAATCAACGTGTAGGGCAGCCACTGTGCGAACTGGATCGTCTGGCCACCGTTTGCACTGTGCGAGATCATCATCAATAAGGGATTTCGGGGCGTGTCAGGCTTCAGCGTGACTGCATCCACATAAAAGAGGCCCGCTCCCCAGAGGGTCAACGTGAACCCCAAAGCACTGAAGGCTGCCCGAATCATCACTGCACTCCGCTGCCACAAGCCGATCGACATCGGGCGTATCGACGGAGACTATGGTCGACTTCAGGTGAACGCGAGAGCGTGAGTCAATTCACTCAAAACATGTCGAGGAACTCTGCGTGAATCAATTACGCGGGCTGTTCGACAACCGAAATCATGCCGCAGGTGAGAATCAAGAATGCGACACACCGGACTCAGAGAGTCCGGCGACGATGTCGTCTCACAGGCGGAGCTGTTACGGCTGGCGTTCCGCAGGAAACGCTTCGACCCGAGTCTGGACGGTCTTGGTCTGCTCAAAGGCCTGTCCGTCGCCTAGATCCACCGTCATGTTGACGACCCGTTCCGTGTACGACTCCTTCGGCAGACCGGTCTCTCGAAAAATCACGCACTTCCCGCTGGTCGTCCCGCCCAAGACATGGACCTGAATCCCATCCTGGGTATGGCTGACCTTGTTGATGGTCTGAGACGGCACGATCTTCCCCGTGATTCGGACGACGGCTTCAGACTCAGTGAGATCCTGGAGCGTGTAGACGGAGTCGACGACCATGGGAATGGGGCGGCCGATGCTGTGTTGACGAGTCCATTCCTGCCCGGGCGTGACATCCCTCCCAAAGGGCAACAGTCCAATCGTGTTATCGACGAAGTCTGAAATCCCGTTCTCATCGGAACTGGCTTCCATCCCCATCAGAACTTGCTTCTGCTGAGCCGGTGGAATGTTCACCAGGCAGCGCTCAATGAACTCGCGGAAACCGACCACTTCGTTGATCTGATTGTCTTGGCCAATCCAAAACGAGAATCCATCATTGATCATGTCATGGTACGCGCGGGCTGCCACCGGAATCTCAGCGGGGGGATTGTCTGACCGGTAGGCGAACTCCTGGCCATCCATATTCTGTTTAAATTCCACGCGGTTGTACCGTACACTCAGACGGGTCCGGCCAGCGGCAACCTCTTCCACCTGGATCGCCAGCAGCAACCGGAGATCGGTCACGATCTTCTGCTGCGAGCCGTCGCTGGCCGTCTGCAGCAGTGTCGTTACGACCTGCTTCCGGAGAGGAAACTGCTCTCCGGGCTCGAGCTGCAGCTTCAACTCGCCTCGTAGTTCCTTGGCGGCGGAGGTTCGCTGCCCTTTCGACGCTGGCTGAGTTGTTGGCTCTTCGCCAGCCTCGTGATTCAACTCGGAGTCCGAATCGTCATTGCTGTTCGAAACCCGCTTGTCTGGTCCGGACTCGCTGCTGTCACTCGACAGCCAATCCGGAACATCCATCGCGGCTTCATCATCGACAGGCTTCTGCTGTGTACATCCGACAGCGAACACTGCCAGGGCCATCCAGGCGAGGACTTTCTGAACACGCATCACGGACTCCGTTTCCGAGGATGAACTCACGAATCAATCAACTGGGGAGACACCCCAAAAAAATGAAATGAATGATTGATCCAGTTTCGCTCGCAAAGAATCAGGCCGCTTCGCCTTGAAACTCTTCATCGGTCCCTTCGACAGCATCATTGTGATGACCGTCAGCATCGTAGATGAGGGAGTAGATGTTGTCAGCCGCTTCATCGAGATATGCTCGAATGTTCTCGCTCGAGACCCCTTGCATCAGGGCCTCCAGAGCTTGAATGACGCGGTCGACTTCGGCGCTGGAGATCTCCTCGTACTCATCGGAGTCCGAAGAATGATTGTCAAATGCGGGAGGTGGGGTCATGAGTTGCTTCCTTGCAATGTCAGTCGAACGGCAGCCATCCTGGTATAGCCGTATTACTTGCTCTTCCGTGCCGTCTTGCTGGGCTTCGCTGTGGACTTCTCAGTCCGAGACTTCGCAGCTGGCTCAG
The DNA here is from genome assembly GCA_043777375.1 of Planctomycetota bacterium. GTDB lineage: Bacteria > Planctomycetota > Planctomycetia > Planctomycetales > Planctomycetaceae > TH-plancto1. The sequence goes on from JAYWHX010000153.1 coordinate 2,307, forward strand.
CCTTCGCTGGCGAAGATTGAGCCGTCTTGGCTTTCGTCTTCGCAGTCGAGTCACTGAAGATCTGATCCCAGCCTTGGGAGAACTTCTGGCTGGAACCTGTGTGGACGGTGTAGCCGGTCATGGGAGATGGATCAAGTTCGGACTGCGGATCATTGCTGGCGAAACCTGCTTTCAGCCAATCTGATCCTCGGTGCGGAAGATTATCAATCCTTGGAGTTCACCGCTACAGGATTTTCTAGCGACTCCCGGAAACAGCACCGAACGATGTTGGTTTCGCCCAATCCTGAGTCCTGATCATCCACAATGGTGACTCGTCTGATCGGCCTCCCAGAAAAAAAGCCGCGAGGAGTGTTCTCCTCGCGGCTTCGAAATTCACAACAACAGTCGCAGGGTTACTCCGGCTGTGGCTCTTCGGCAGCTGGCTCAGCCACGGACTCCGGAGCGGACTCGGCCGCTTCTTCATCCTGACCCATCGAGAACAGCGGACCTGCTGTTTCGCCCATCCCCCCCTTGAGTTCGCGTGGGCCGCTTGGAACAGTGGCTCCACCGGCACCACCACCGCCAGCGTTGCCGCCGGAAGTCGCAGGCTTCATTTCTTCGATCGGAGCGTCCAGCTTGCGGCTCAGGCCGATCTTGCGATCTGCCGAGTCCACACGCAGAACCTTGACCTCGATCATGTCGCCGACCTTAACCACTTCTTCTGGGTTGGCGACCTTCTGGTCGGACAGCTCAGAAACGTGGAGCAGGCCTTCGAGCTGCTCTTCGAGTTCGACGAAGACACCAAAGTTGGTGATCTTGGTGACCTTGCCCATGACGATCGTGCCGGGGGCGTAGCGATCTGGAATCGGTCCCGACCACGGGTCCTGATCCATTTGCTTGAGCCCGAGGGCGATTCGCTTGCGTTGCTCGTCGACTGAGATCACCTGGCAGGTGATCGACTCGCCCTTTTTGAGCATTTCGCTGGCATGCGAAATCTTGCGGGTCCACGACATGTCGCTGACGTGCAGGAGTCCATCGACCCCTTCTTCCAGCTCGATGAAGGCTCCGTAATTCGTGAGGTTGCGGACGGTCCCAGTGACTACCTGGCCGACTGGGTACTTGGCGGCGACGTTGTCCCACGGGTTCGGCTGGGTCTGCTTCATACCCAGCGAGATTTCCTGCTTGTCGGTGTTGATGCCGAGGACGACAACGTCGACCGGATCACCCGACTTGACCAATTCGCTCGGGTGACTGACCCGCTTGGTCCAGGACATTTCGCTGATGTGAACCAGTCCTTCGATGCCGTCTTCCAGCTTCACGAAGGCTCCGTAGCTCATCACGTTGACCACTTCGCCCTTGATCCGCGCTCCGACTGGGTAACGCTTGTCAATGTCGTCCCATGGGCTAGGCAGCTTCTGCTTCAGGCCGAGCGCGATCTTTTCCTTCTCGCGATCGATATGCAGAACCATGACCTCGATTTCGTCATCGATACGGACCATCTCGGTGGGGTGACCGATGCGGCTCCAGCTCATGTCGGTGATGTGGAGCAGGCCATCGATACCGCCGAGGTCGACGAACGCACCGAAGTCGGCAATGTTCTTGACGATCCCCTTGCGGATCTGCTTGACTTCCAGTTCGGAGAGCAGCTTCTTCTTCATGTCCGTACGGACATCTTCGATCAGCTTACGACGCGAGACGACGACGTTCTTGCGGGTCTCGTCGATCTTTAGGATCACGCACTCAACGGTGCGCCCCATGTAATCGCCGATGTCCGAGGGGCGACGAATGTCGACCTGGCTCGCGGGCAGGAACAGGTTGACACCCTGCGATCCGGGACCAGCTGGGCCGCGGGCGATATTCACCAGCAGACCGCCCTTGATCTTGCGGACGACGGTGCCTTCGACGCGATCGTTTTCGTTGAAATTCTGAACGAACCAGACCCAGTCGCGGGCACGGTCGGCCTTGCGCTTGGACAGCAATACCAGGCCGAAGTCGTCTTCGACTTCTTCGAGCAGGACTTCAATGGTCTCGCCCGGCTTTGGAACGACTTCATCGGGTCCCCATTCAGACAGATGGACGATCCCTTCGCTCTTATAACCAATATCGACGAGAACTTCTTCGCCTTCGATGCGGAGAACAGTTCCTTTGACCAGTTGATTGATATCGAACGAACTGGCTTCGGCATACAGTTCGTCAGCGTGTTCTTCGGCTTCGGCGATTTCGCGGAGAGCGCTGCCCATGGACAGTTCGAGCTCGGCATCATCACACGGGAATTCCCGGAGTAAATTACGATCGACCATTGAGAGACCTTGAATCTGTTACGCGTGGAAGACGGACCGCCCGCCCTCACTCGCTCGGTGACCGACTGACCAGAACTCCAATCACCGCAACACAATGCAGTAAAAGACAGGCCCACACCATGCCATTGCAGGTGTTACCAGACCCGGTTCAAATGTCAGCCGAATCGGGGAAAGCTAGCGAAACAGTGTCTGTTTGTCCAGAGACCCCCTCCCCAGAGCGCATTTCAACTGGTTCTGTCAACTCGCCTGTCCTCGCGCTACGATTGAGACTTATCTAAAAACAACACACGCAACTCGTGCAGGGATCGCTCCAGGATCTTTGCTTCTTCGACGTTCAGGTTCCCCTTCGTCTTGGACTCCAAAACGGCCAGCAAGTCAATGAAATGCCTAGCCAGCGGCAACCGCACTTCGGTTTTCCCTTGCGGATCGGGGATCAAACCCAGGGCCAGAATCGCCTGACTGCTCAGGAGTTGAATCAGGATGTCGAACCGCGCGGGCGGAATCTCTGGGGACTGAAGTTCGGTATCTGACATGGAACGCTCCTGTGCAGGAAATATGAGTGCGTGTCATCGTATTCCGGCTTTATCGTCCTGCAAGCGGAAAACCGACTGACTCTTGCCGGATCAGTTCGCATGCAGACTTGCCTGTGAACTGAGCAGTTTGGCTGGGAAATATGGAGATGCAACTCGATTCGAGCCGGTGATTTCCTCTGTTTTATGAGAATCGCAGGCTTGGCACGACGCTTGCGTATGTGTGATGTGACTTCGGTCTTGAGCGAGTGTTGCTTGACTGGGGGTGTGGCCGAGATCGATCCTTGTCGGATCGAGACCGGGCGAGCGCCCACGCCCCCAGCCATCTTCACTCGCTCTTTTTTTTGCCTCAGTCTTTCCGTCGGCCTGTGGCCGGAAACTCGGCTGGCGACCAAAGACTAGAACCCTATGCCTCAGCCTGAGCGGGCCATCTCGATAATTCTATTATTTTCGAATCTCCGAGTTTGAGCGATTCCTCCGCTACGACAAAATGATGCATTTAGGAAACATTTTCGGCTGACCGACGCCGCGATGTGTTTTGTGACCTAGGTTTGAGCGGAGAGTCTCTGATTCTCCGGTGTTTTCGCAGACTTGCGAGTCGTCTTCGCCCCGCAAGTCTTTGAGCTCGCCGATTCGACAGTGTTCCGCTGCTCCCCCGCAGTCCGCGTCAAAACGCACAACAACGGAGTTTAAAACCATGGCCGCCCCTCCTTCCAGAGCCAGCGCACCTCCTCCTCGAATGAACAGTCGTCAGGAGAACTCCGCCGAAGAGTTCGAAAAGCTCAAGCGGATGATCCACGGCAAGCTGGTCGACAAGCTCGACATGAATCGCCTGGGTGAGTTGCAGGGTGACTCGCTGCGCCGTGAAATCCGGCTGGTCGTGGAACACCTGTGCGATACCGAAAATCCATTGCTGAACCGCTCCGAGCGTGAGCGGCTCATCGAAGAAGTTCTCGACGAGACCTTCGGCTTTGGCCCTCTCGAAATCCTGATGAAGGAAGAGGGCATCGCAGACATCATGATTAACGGCCCGAAGAAGGTCTTCGTGGAAAAGTTTGGCCGCATCATCAAGCATGCGGTCACGTTTCGCGACAATGACCATCTGCTCCAGATTCTGGACCGCATCGTGTCGCGCGTTGGTCGCCGAATCGATGAAACTTCGCCCATGTGCGACGCCCGCCTGCCCGATGGATCACGTCTTAACGCCATCATTCCGCCACTGGCACTCGATGGCCCGGCGATCACGATTCGTAAATTCGGCTCCAAGCCGATGACTCTCGAAAACCTGCTGGACTTCGGAGCCTTTACTCCCGAAATGGTGATGCTGCTGGAAGGGGCCATCAAAGCCCGAATCAACATCGTCATTAGTGGTGGTACCGGTTCTGGAAAAACAACACTCCTCAACACGCTGTCGAGCTTCATTCAGCCCGACCACCGGGTCATCACGATTGAAGACGCCGCCGAACTTCAGCTGCAACAGGACCACGTGCTGCGATTGGAAACTCGTCCCGCCAACATCGAAGGCAAAGGACGAATCACCGCCACCGACCTCGTGAAGAACGCCCTGCGTATGCGTCCTGACCGAGTGATCATCGGTGAATGTCGCGGACCGGAAACCCTCGACATGCTGCAGGCCATGAACACCGGTCACGACGGATCGCTGACCACTGTCCATGCCAACAATCCGCGTGACGCCGTGGCTCGTATCGAGACCATGATCACAATGGGTGGCGTTGATCTTCCACTCAAAGCGATCCGCCAGCAGCTGGCATCCGCTGTCGACCTCGTCATCCAGGCGAGCCGACTGCAAGGTGGCCCGCGTAAGATCACGTACATCACCGAGGTCCTGAACATGGAGCAGGACACAATCATCATGCAGGACATTTTCCGCTTCATGCAAGACGGCATCGACTCCGACGGAAAGGCCTACGGTCACTTCGAAGCGACTGGCGTCCGACCGTCGTTCATGCCCCGGCTGGAGTCGGCGGGTGTTCGACTGCCCCAGAATTTGTTCGCGGCGAGGACGTTGGGGCGCTAGGGACAGTCCACGTCCGATCGTCCCATATCTTCGCTGATTGGCCATCCAGTGGCAGCCGACCTTCACCTGCCACTGGTTCTCGATTTCCTTCCGTGCTGGAACCTCGCCATGGTCATGGATCCGTTACTCATTTCGGGACTCGCGTTTGCTGGTGTCACCGGTCTGGTCTTTGCGGTTGCGTCCCTCTTCAGCGAGAAGGGAAACAACACCGTTGAAGACCGGCTTCAGATTCTGGCTGGCAAGAAGCAGTCCAACGAATCGGCTCTCATCCAAGAGTCGATCATGAAGGACGGGATGGAAGGCCTGAACGGAATGTTCAAGTCGCTCGCCGAGCGATTCGACTTGAAACTGCTGTTCATGCAGGCTGATTCTCCCATCTCCCCCGAGACCTTCATCCTGCTCTCCGGCGGATGTGGCCTGGCGGGGGGCTTGATTTGCTTCTTCCTCGTGTCACAGGTCGCCTTCCTGCCACTGGTCGCGATCGCCATGAGCTCGATTCCGATGATGTGGATGATGATGCGTCGCAGCCGTCGTCTCGCCCGCTTTACGACTCAGCTTCCCGAATCACTCTCGCTGATTGCCCGTGCCCTGCGCTCCGGGCACAGCTTGGCATCTGGGATTAAGGTGGTCTGTGATGAAATGACCGACCCGATCGCGAAGGAAATGAACATCACCTATGAAGAGCAAAACCTGGGCATCCCGCTCGATGTGGCTCTCAAGAACATGTTCAAGCGAGTTCCCAACCTCGACCTCAAATTCTTTGGCACAGCCGTCGCAATTCAACGCCAGTCGGGGGGCGATCTGGCCGAAATCCTAGACAAGATTTCGGTAGTCACACGCCAACGGCAGGAACTTCTCGGTCATGTTCAGGCTCTGACCGGGGAAGGCCGCATCAGCGGAATTGTGCTCATGGCACTTCCTCCCGCGATCTTCCTGACGGTGTGGAAGATGAATCCGGACTACGTGATGCTGCTCTTCACAGACGAACTCGGACGCAAAATGGTCGGCGTGGCAATCTTCCTGCAGATTCTCGGTGCCTGGGCCATCAAGAAGATTGTCCAGATCAAAGTGTGATCGCGGAAACTCTCGGAGTGCCACGGTCAAGCTGTTTTAGATTCACACAACAGGCAAACCACGACGGACGATCCCAATCTTGATGGGATGACTGGAACGAGACTATGGATACAACCTACCTGATTCCACTGGCCATCGCCGGTGCCATCGCCGCTGGCGTGTGGTGCTTGTCACTCGTCTTCTTTGGTGATCCGGAATCCAGAGCGTCCGAGCGACTCAAAGAACTGAAAGACCCTCGACGTCGCAAAGAGCTGAAAGACGAAAAAACCGTCGGCGGGATGCTCAAGGCCGCTGCCCCCGCTCTCTCAAAAGCCATCCAGCCGACCAACGAACTTGAGCAGAACATCCTCAAGGTCGACCTGGCGAATGGAGGATTCTCGTCACCGCACGCTCCGATGATTTATCTCTCATTAAAGATGATCTCGATGGCAGTGTTCGCTGTCTTGGGCGGCGGGCTCGGGCTCTTCTTTCAAGGAGCCACCACCAACGCCCTGATGACCTTTGTCGGGGTGGCGGGCATCGGCTTCTATCTGCCCGTAATCTCGTTGCAAGTCATGATCTCAATGCGAAAAGAGGCCATCTTCCTCTCAATGCCCGATGCCCTGGACCTACTTGTCGTTTGCGTGGAGGCCGGACTTGGACTCGACGCTGCCATGCGACGTGTCAACGAGGAACTGAGTGACACCGCCAAAGAGCTCTGCCAGGAAATGACCACCTGCAACATGCAGCTGCAAATGGGACGGGCCCGTCGCGAAGTGTTGCACGACTTTGGAGTGCGAACCGGGGTCGACGACGTGAAGACACTGGTCGCGATTCTGATTCAAGCCGAGCGCTTCGGGGCGTCGATTGCCACGGCGCTGCGGGTGCAGTCCGACAGCATGCGAATTAAGCGGCGACAAATGGCCGAAGAACAAGCTCAAAAGACCGGCGTGAAGATCATCTTCCCGCTCGTGCTCTTCATCTTCCCGGGAATCTTCGTGGTTCTCGTGGGACCAGCGGCGATCATGGTGGTCCGTCAGATGCTGCAAGAAGGCATGTAAGCCAGGTGGCTTGCCTAAGCGGGACCTGGGGTTCACCACCGTCAGGAAAGCGAGACTCCTGCCGCGCCGCTCGTGCGAGGAAACGTTGTCCCTGGCTCGCGGCTCAGCAGGAGCTTCGCCCTCCCGTGCGTGCCCTGGGACTTTCGGCACGGCCCGCTTTACCGCTGACGTTTAATCCGCGGAGCACGCGGCGGGGCTGTCCCGTCCTGCTGCTTCTCCAATCGTTTTTCAATCAGCTGCTGCAGCAGTCCGCCCGCGCTCTTGAAGCCGATGCGTTTTCCGAACTCGCCCAGTGCTCGCCCATCGAGTTGAGGCTGATCAAGCGTGCCGCCCATCTGTAGCGGGATTACTTCATCCTTCAGGTTGGCCAGCAGTGGCCGCCCCTCGGTCCATTTGGCTGGAATCGGAACCGTGAGCAGAAAGTCGATCGTTTCGTCGAGTCCAACCGAGCCCTGACTCTGTACCACGACATCACCAAAGCTGACAGCCAAATCTTTGTGGTAGACCCGCCCTTGCGTGAATTGAAACGGAACTGGCTGCTCATCGACTCGCATCCATTCTGCATTGGCAGCTGCTTGCCTCCCCATGATCGTCTGCACCCCTGCGACCGCTTCGACAATCTGACGCGTCAGTGGACCGGGGCCGACTTGAGCGGTATGAATGTCGATCACCCCTTGGAAGTCTCCCGCGTGGGGTGGCGACATCGCGACACGCGCAGGCGAGGCAGACAACGAGAACTTGCCCTCAATGCTTGTGGCTGACCCGAGAATCGGCGAGACATACCGCAGCCAGGTATTGCTCATCTCCTGCGTGAAATCGACGTTCTCAAACACGGGGCCTCCATCGAAGACAAGATAGCGCCCCTCGGGAGTGAACTCGATCCGGGGCGATGCGACCCAACGCCCCTCGCCGATCGGCAAACGGTTGGGATTGATCGCCAGCTGGCGCTCCGACCAGTCGACATTGACCAGCGCGTTCTCTGACTTGAATCCCATCACATTCGCGGCGGTCCATTGAACGTCCGCACTAATCCGCAGTGGCTCTGCCGCGACGACTCCGCCTGTTACATCCCCGTCGGACTTGAGCGCAGCCCCAGTCTGGCGAAGAGCCCCAGTCACTTGAATTTTTCCCAACTGCAGTCCATCAAACTGAATCCTGTCGGCCCAATCCGGTGGCATAGAGGCCAGCAGTCCTGCCGGATCGAGGTCACAATTTCCAGTCAAATCGCAGATCGCCAGTCCAGCCAGATCGCTCACCGTCCCCGCGAAATCCGCGTTCACGATCGGTGTTCGCAGCTGGACTAATTCGATCTGCATTAATTTCCCTGACAGGTCGCCTTGTCCTTCTGCGATCAACTTTAAGTTGTCGCCCACCCAGCGGAACGGAGCAGACTGCGCGTCAACGGGACTCAGTCCCACATCGAGGTGAGGAACATCGATCTGAGCTGCCAGCAGCAGGTCTGTCTCGGACGGCACGACTTCCGCCTTGGCGTTGAATGAGACTTCCCCGGAGACATCCCGCCCCGACGCAAGCGGAACTAGCCAGGGAGAAAGCACCGCCAGCGGCAGGGACGAAACCGCCAGCTTCAGCTTGCCGCTTCCAATCCCGGTGGCGTTCCCTTCGGGCAAGTTCCACCGGAATTCGCCAGTCAGCGGTTGCTCGACAGCGGGCTCACGCAGCACAGCTGTCAGCTCGCCGACCAGTTCGTCCTCGCCGGACTTCTGGCTCTTGAAGCTCGCCTTCTGGAGATCAATGATGGCAATGACCCGGCCCGCGACAGGCGATTGAGCGGGTCGCGGAGCAGCCGGCTGCTCCCCAGCAGGGGGGAGTTCTTGAACAATCAAAGGGTCATCTGCGAGCTGCGGTTCAGCAGGACCTGTCACTGGATCGCTCGTAAGCACTTCGTTCGCTCTGTCAGCGGAGCCCGATTGCTGACTAACGGATTCAGCCTTCACGGATTTGGCCGCCATTTTGACTCGCGACTCCTCCCGAATCGTGATCTCGCCTTTGTTCAGCTCAAGGTCGATGAGGGACCGCTGACCGCCGCCCTTCTTGGAACCGATCCGTTTCATCAGCCGGTCATAATTAGTCACGCCCCCATCGACGAAAACCTTCAGGACTGGCTGCTCGACAACGATCGTGCCCAGGTCATCAGTTGACTGAGCCAACTCCCAGATTGATCGCGAGAGTGTTACATGTTTCAGCGTCAATGATGGACGCCCCTGATCGTCAGGGATCATGACATCGTTCAGCTGCATCGGCGACGTCCAACCAGCTGTCGCCGATCCAATGACGACGCCCGGCGGCAATTCAGCCATGAGCAGGGCGGGCACTTGATGCCGCAAGCTCGACATCGTCACGATCTGAGGTGCAAAGCCGAATGTCGCCAGCAGCAACAGCATCGGCAGCATGCAGCCACAACCCGATTTACGAGCCTTCTTCGGAGGAGTTGTGGGAGGAGCCTCGACCGCTGGCGTCACAACCGACGCCTTCTCACTCGTCTGCAATTTCGAATCAGCCATCTCGCACCCTCCCTGCTCACCAGAACCTCAATCAGTCCGACGATTGCGATGTCAACATCTTACGCAATTGGGAACCGCGAGGGGAGAGCGAGGGGCACAAAGCGGATGTGCAGAGGGCAGCACACTTGAGTGAGTCGAGACCTGTGTCGGCCTTCTCAGACCGAATCGATCGAGGTGCGATCCTCCCGAAAGAACAGCCCAAACACCACCACCATCACTGCTGACATCACTGCTGGGATCAGCCAAATTGCCTGCCAGTTGTGCGTGGTCCCCTTCGCGTAATTCTCAACGACAAAACCCGACAGCCAGGAACCGACAAACATTCCGAGCCCCAGCGTGACGATGGCATGCAGCCCTTGCGCGGCCCCACGAATGTCCTCACCCGCTCGTTGATCCACATACATTCGGCCCATCACAAAAATGAAGTCGTAACACATACCATGCACCAGGATTCCGGTATAGAGCATCCACAACGGTGATGGACTCTGGGAGAACATTGCGAACAACCCAAACCGGACCGCCCAGGCACCAATCCCCAGCATCAAGATGCCCTTGGCCCCGACTCTCAACAGGATCGCCGGGAGTAGTGCCAGGAAGACTACATCCGAAACCTGCCCCAGCGTCAGCTTCGCAGCGACGTTCGGGATCTCTAGCTCAGCCATGAAGACGCTCATGCTGCTGAAGTAGAAACTCAGCGGGATACAGATCAGAAACGAACAGATCATGAATGTGGCAAACGAGCGGTCGCGCATCAGCTTGAGCGCATCCAGGCCCAGTAAGCTGCCCAGCGTGGCGGGCGTGCCAGCTGCCTTTGGGGGAGTATGCGGTAGTGTCAGCGAGTACAGGCCCATCACAAACGCAGCCCCTGCAGCCAAGCGGAACATTCCCGCGTTGTCTTCGAACTTTAAACTGCTCACTGCCAGGCCCGCCGCAATCCAGCCGACGCTGGCCATCAGCATGACGATCGGAAATTCCTTGGCAGGATTCTTCGAATGATGCAGCGTCAGAGTGCTCGTCAACCCGTGTCCCGCCATGTAGGTGATCGTGTACGCCACCAAGATGGGATAGAAGCTGCCGAAGCTCTTGGAGATCGAGACCCAATACAGCAACCCCGCCCCCACGAGGTGCAGAAACGCTAAAATCCGCTGCGTCGCAAAGAAGCGGTCCGCCACAATCCCCACAATAAACGGAGAGACCATCGCCCCCACAGCTGTCGTCCCATAAGCCAGCCCCACCTGCCCCCCGGTAAAGCCCAGCGTCTTCGTCGCGTAGGTACCCATCGTCACATACCACGCTCCCCAGACAAAGTAGTGCAGGAAGACCATGATCCACAGGCGGACAATCAGGAGTGGTTTCATACTAGACAGCCGATGCAAGTCAAAGGTCTGAGAGATTACATGGCGAATGCTACAGAAATCATCGTGACACTGGCTACGTCGACGTGACGAGCGACTGGCCATTCGACCACTGAATGGGAGTCTGTCCTGTGATCTGTTCACAGAGTGAGTCGAGTCAGAAGTCGCGAGTGAGCCGACTTGATCTGAAAAGTGTTCAGCTCACCGCGCTGGCGAGGGCTGCGTGCTAGAATCCCTTGCTGGCCCAGCGAGCTGAGAGAGTGGCAACGGCCACGGACCGGACTACAATTATCGAACCGCACGAAATCCCTCCAGCCCACAGAGAGCCCGCCATGTTGGAAATCCCCGTCATCCGCTGGGGTAAGCCCTACGAGTCGATCGAAAAGCAACCGGTCGTCCACTTCGAAACCGGAGAGGTTCTTGGCCAACTGCATCAGGCGACCGCCGGACAGATCAAACTCGATGGGCGGAAGCAGGGAAAGGCCCGTGAGGTGCTGCGGCAGTTCACGATCGACCAGCTGTGCGATATGTGCGTGAAGGCGGCGGATCTCTATCTGAACGCCACGCTCCCACTCGGCAACGGGACACAGTCTCCGGAGGAGTTTTGCCGCATCCAGTCGGCGACGACCGGCCTCCCCGAGGCGATGTGCGCTGCCAACATGCGGAAGAACTCGTATGTGCTGACCCACATGCGGGAGGTGCTCGAAGCCCTGACTCGCGGGCTGCCTTTTGACATCCTCTCACGCGGGTACGGCATGGAGTCGCGGGGCGTGATGCTCAGCTATCAGTGCCAAAGCCCGACACTCGGCATGGTCCTGCCGTCGAACTCTCCCGGAGTTCACACGCTGTGGATGCCGGTGATTCCGCTGCAAATCGGACTGGTCCTCAAACCCGGTTCGAGCGAGCCATGGACGCCGTATCGCGTCTACGAGGCCTTCGCCGCAGCTGGAGTCCCACGAGAAGCGTTCTGCCTCTACCCCGGTGGTCACGATTGCGGCCCCGCTGTGATGGAGACATGCAATCGGTCAATGATCTTCGGTGGGCAGGCGACCGTTGATCGCTACAAGGGCGACCCGCGCGTGCAAGCTCACGGCCCCGGATTCAGCAAGATCATCCTCGGGGATGACTGCGTTGATGACTGGGAGCAGTACATCGATCTGATGGCAGACAGCATTTACCTCAACGGGGGCCGCTCGTGCATTAACGCTTCGGGAGTGTGGGCCAGTCGCCATACCGCCGAGATCGCCGATGCCCTCGCACTAAAGCTCGGCCCGATCGCTCCGCTGCCCATGACCGATCCGAAAGCCGGTCTGGCTGCGTTCACGACATCAGGTGTGGCCGATGGTGTCGATGGCCAGATTGAGGAGAAGCTGCGGGAGCCGGGTTGTTCTGATGCGACTGCCAAGTATCGCGGCGGCCCTCGCCTGGTGAAACACGAGCGGTGCGACTACCTGCGTCCAACGATCTTCCACGTCACCAACCTCGACGCGTTCCTCGCCAACATGGAGTACATGTTCCCGTGTGCCTCCGTCGTGGAGTGCCCGCAGGACGACATGCTCAAACGGATCGGCCAGACTCTCGTCTGCACTGCCATCACCAAAAACGAGAAGTGGGCCAGCCAGCTGGTCGATGCGACCCACATCGACCGTCTGAACGTCGGGGCCATCCGCACGAACCAGCTGCACTGGATGCAGCCGCACGAAGGGAACATCATCGACTTCCTGTTCCGGGCGCGGGCTTACCAGAACAGTCCACCACCGGCACATTGATCGCGAATCAAAAGCCCCGAGGTTGCAACCTCGGGGCTTTTTTTGCAATTCAAACTCACTTTTCTCACGCACCATCACCACTACCGAGCTCACTGAAATGCGTCCACTCCGACACACAGCGATTGTCTCGACTCTTCTGCTGTCCGCGATCACGCTGGCCTATTGCTGCACCTCGACAGTCAGTGCCTGCACCCGAGCGGTCTATCTGGGCCCCTCGGGTCAAACCGTTTGCGGACGCAGCATGGACTGGGGCGAAGAGATGCAGACGAACCTGTGGATCTTCCCGCGCGGCCTTGCTCGTGACGGGGGACTCGGGCCGGGTTCTTTGAAGTGGACCAGCAAGTTCGGGAATGTGGTCGCCTCGGTCTACGAAGGAGGCACAGCTGACGGGATGAACGAAACCGGTTTCGTCACCAACATGCTCTATCTGGCCGAATCCGAGTATTCGCCAGCGGGTGACAAGCGCCCCGCGCTGATCATCACCTCCTGGGCTCAGTATCTGCTCGACAATTTCGCCACGGTCGAGGAGGCTGTGGCAGATGCCCGGAAGGAGACCTATCGCATGGTCCCGGTCGTTGCGCCGAACGGGGCGAAGGGCACAGTGCATGTCTCGATCTCTGATCCATCCGGGGACTCGGCGATCTTCGAATACATCAGTGGCAAGCTGGTCATTCATCACGACCGCAAGTACCAGGTGATGACCAACTCCCCGATCTACGATCAACAGCTGGCCCTGAATGAATACTGGAAGCAGATCGGCGGAACAGTCATGCTCCCCGGCACCAACAGGGCGGCTGACCGCTTTGCCCGAGCTTCGTTCTATATCAATGCCTGCAAGCAGAGCGACGATGCCCGCGAGGCCGTGGCGTCCGTCTTCAGCGTGATGCGGAATTGCAGCGTCCCGCGTGGGATCAGCACACCAAACCAGCCCAACATTTCCTCCACCATCTGGCGAACCGTCAGTGACCAGAAGAACCGCGTTTACTACTTCGAGAGCACAGCCAGCCCCAGCCTGATCTGGGTGAAGCTGGCGGACATTGATTTCAAAGACGGTTCCGGCACACGCAAGCTGACGTTGGATGGGAACCCAGACTTGGGTGGCAACCAGACAGCGAACTTTCAAAAGGCCGCCCCGTTTAAGTTCCTGGCCCCGGAACACTAGACCGTCACCCGATCGATCACTCAACCTCGTAGCCCGGAGTTCCGACATGCAAAAGCTCGTGACAATCTATCTCGATGGTGCTGTCTATGACGCTGGCAAGTGGGGGGGCACGGCCGCTAAGGACAAGCATGGGATTGTCGAGGAATACCTTACGGAGGAATTGTCACGAGGCTGGCGGCTCGTGTCCGTTAACTGCTTTGGTGGGACCGGAGAACACCATTCGATCCGTGGTTGGTTAGTCGTGGTCATTGAGAAGCCGGACGCGAGCTGAAACGAGATGAACCCACTGGTTGCGGAAACTCATGGTCTGTTCCGCGAAGAACTTTCTCAGGACGAACCGCGATGCGTATGTTCCAGATCGTCATGCCAGTGTTCTTGCTCCTGGTGTTGGCAGCGCGGTGTGAGGCCGAACTCCCGGTGGCCCATCGGCTGATCGTCGGATGGGATGATTCAGTCATCTGTTGCGGTCCCGGAACCGATGCGGGGATGGACTCGCCGGGGGCCATTGAGCGAACCGTCAAACGCTGGAAGGCTCGCGGTTATCAGGGAATCTACTGGCGGGTCGATGAGGCCATGCTCCCCCCACAGTTCATGACCCGCTGGGAGACCACGCACTCACCGGGCATGAACTACTTACTCGCCCGCGTCGATCAGGAGTTGCACGAGTTCCCAGTCCTGAAAACACTCGTCGCAGCTGCCGAGCGCGAGGGGATCGAGATCTGGGCGTGGTATCCGACGGTCTACAGCAATGGAGCCCCGCCGACTGGACCGGGGTTCAAGCTCCCCTGGCTCTATGAGAACAAGTTCGCGACCGATCACCCGGAGATTCTCACCGTCGATCGGGTGGGGAACAAGCAGTACATGGTCTGGGAGTATGCCTACCCCGAGGCGCGGAAGGCGAAGGTCTCAGAGTTCGTCCAGTTCGCCAAGGACTACGGCTTCAAGCGGTTCGTGGCCTGCCTTCGCACGGAGGCGGCACAGAACCAGCCTGCCCCGAAACATGCGGACCAGTTCGGGTTCAACGCCCCGGTCGTGGCCGAGATGCAGCGGCGGCATGGAGTCGACATCTTCACTGATCCACGATTCGACTATACCGATCCGAAGTTCAACGTCAGCGAGCCGGTGGTGGAGGAGTGGAGAAAGCTACGCGGGGAATACCTGACACAGTTCTATCGTGAGTTACGGGCGGGTCTGAATGAGGTTGACCCTACGATCGAGATCGCCGTGCAAATCCCGGGGGACCGCGCAGGGACGTGCCTGGGGAACTGGCCGATCGACTGGCGGACCTGGATCGATGAGGGGCTGGTCAATGAACTCGTGGTGCCGGTGGTCCTTGATGGATACGAGGGGTACGGATCGCGAGCCAAACCAGAGGGTTTCGGCTACATCCCTTCGGCCATCACGATCGAGACGGTCCGCGAGTTCATCACAACAAGTCGTCAACCAACAGCTCGCGTCATCCAGGCCGGTGGCCCCGCGACTGGATATCAGACCCCGCCAGCGGGAGCGAATGGGTGGCGTCTCGATTCATGGCCCGACCTGTGGACATCGAACATGGCGGAGCGCTGGGAGCAATGGCACCGCGATATCGCCGAGTTCGGGCATGTCCGCTTCATCGAGCAGAACTTCGATGATTTCCCGCAAGGGACCAACGGTTACGGGGGCGGGTATGGTGACTTTTGCCACCGCCCCGACCTGCGGCGCGGTCCGGGGTACTGGGAAAAACTCGGTGACGGAAAGGACGACCTGCCGCATGTTCAAAGCCGTCTAAAACGCGGTGACCAGGGACAAGCAATGCTCATCACCCGCAAGGCGGACGGCTCGGCGAACCTCCTCGCCCGGCACCATGGACGACATGACCGGGGTCTCTACCCATTCCCCGGTGACACGGCGATCTCCAGTGGAGTGTGCCACTTCGACTATTGGATTTACCGGCCCGATGAACAGGCGGCGATCGTCAGTTGCCTGCAATACGACATGGAACCGGAGACTCGTAACGAGGTCGGACTCTACATCACGCCCGGAAACCCAGCTGCGATCTACTTCCGCCAAGGGGCAACCAATGTGGCCTCGACAGCCACGATGGCGACCGGAGCTTGGCACCGCGTGTCGATGCATGTCGAACTGGAACGACAGGTCTACTCCGCCGAGATCGCCATCGATGGTGGCCAGTCGCAATCAATCTGCCGCGATGTGCCCTACCCGACGCAGGCCAACGCTTTCAACGCGATCGAATTCAGCCCGCAAGGCGCCACCGGCAGCCAGTTCGTGCTGGACGATGTGTCGCTTCACTGGACACCGAGCGTCGCCTTCCAGAAGCCGGGGGATGAGGTCCTGGCCCGAGCAGGGTTTGAGAGTGACCAGTCACGACAGGTCGGCACCCTGTCGTACGACGGCGAGGGTATCTCCTGCGATAGCGACATCTCCTATGGTCCCGAATACCAGTCGCTGCGTTTCCGAGGTGCAGGCGGAACCGCCTCGCTGTCTGCCCCCGCGCTGCTCTGGCCAGAGTCGGGTTCGCTGCTCATCGATGCCGACGTGATGCCCAAGAGCGAGTTGCCCTACCTGCAAATCACCCCGAGCCCAGCTGCCACGAGCACAGACGTAGTGAGCCTCGCTCTCATTCCCAATGGCGAAGTCCGCGCAGTCCTCGAACTCTTTTCGAAAGAGGGACGCTGGCACACGCGAATGGGGAGCGAGACGACCGACACCGGAAAAGCGGTCAGCTGGGACGCTTGGGCTCATGTGCAATTCGTGATCGAGGCCCGCACGGGGGACTGGCGAATCTTGACCCAGACGATGGGGGAGCCACCGCGCGAACTCACCCGAGGCAAGCTGGCGAAACTCCCCACGAACCCGCAGTTCGTCGTCACTATGAGTTGTCGCCGCTCCACCGCTCGCGCGGATGGGCCAGCGTTCGATAACTTGCAGGTCACTCGCCAGAAGTAGCACCAAGACGCTCGGGACTCCCCTGATCACTTGACCGCGAGTGGCCTGCTTTCAGTCCACTACGACCGCCTCGCTGACACTTCAGGTAAACGATATTTTAGCGTCATCACTCGCCCGCTTTCGCCGCCAACATGGTTTGAGGAATTCGACTTGGCCCTCTCGATTCGACTGCTGTTGTTGTCACTCGTGGTCCTGGCTCCTGCGTACGGCTGGGCTGCGGATGAACCGCAGGACCGTCAAGAGACCGTGACTTTCTTCCAGTCCGGCGCGATCCCGGAACTCAAGCTCGTCATCAATGAAGAGTGCCAGCAAAAGCTGCGGGATACGCCGCGCGACTACACGCGCTGCACGTTGATCGAGGACGGCACGACCACACTCAAGAGCATTGGCGTCAAGCTCAAAGGAGCAGCGGGGAGTTACCGCGATTTCGATGACCGGCCCGGCTTGACGCTGAATATCGACAAGTACAAGAAAGGCCAACTCTGGCACGGGATGGAGAAGCTGCACCTGAACAACGCGGTGCAGGATGAAACGTTTCTCAGCGAGTGGCTCGGCTCCGAGATGTTCCGCGAAGCGGGGATTCCGACGCCGCGAGTCGGGCATGTGCATCTGTGGATCAATGACCGCGATATGGGTCTGTATGTCCTGCGCGAGGGGTTCGATGGGCCCTACTTCAAACGCGAATTCCCCGGATCAAAGGGTAGTAATTTCTACGACAGCGGGCTCTGCCAGGACATCGATTGCGAGCTGGAGATGGACATCGGTGATGATCCCGATAACCGTTCCGACCTCATCGGTCTCGCAACTGCGTGCTACCACCCCGACCCGCAGATCCGTTGGCAGCTGATTGCCGAGCGACTCGACATGGAGCAGTTCCTGACCTTCATGGCGGTCGAGCGGTTGTGTGGGCACTGGGACGGGTACACGCTCAACACGAACAACTACCGGGTCTTTTTCCCTGCGACGGGGAAGGGGTTCTTCCTGCCACATGGGATGGATCAGCTGTTCGGCGACTCGCACGCGGGGCTGTACGACCACTCAAATTCGTTACTCGCCCTGGCGGTGCTTCAGAACGATCAGTGGCGAGAGCAGTATCGCGAGCGTCTCCGCAAACTCGCGCCCGTGTTGCGACCGGTTGACCGCTGGACCGCCAAGATTGACGAGCAACGGGATCGCTTGAAGCCCATCCTAGAGTCTGTCAACGCCGATCAGGCAGTTGCGCACCAAGACCGTATCAGCGAGTTGAAAGACCGCCTGACCCAGCGGGCCGAGGCGCTCGAAGATCTGATCGAAAACGGCCTGCCGCAGCTGATCGAGTTCGACGAAGACGGTGCTGCGGAATTGACCGATTGGTCTGCCAATGTCGAAGCCGAAGAGGCGAAGCTCGAGGAGGTCGACATGGCAGGCGTCGCGAGCTACTCGATCACCCGTGAACTGTATGGAGATTACTCGTCGTCCTGGCGACGGCAGGTGCTGCTGCCGAAAGGGAACTACCGCTTCGAAGCCCAGATCAAGACCGACAATGTGATCCCAATTCCAGATGACCAAGGCCGGGGAGCAGGCATCCGGAGCCAGCAAGCCCCTCGCGAAAACAGCCTCGTCGGCACCCACGACTGGCAATCCGTGAGCTATGAGATCGCAGTGCCCGAGGACCAGCGACAGGTGGAGCTGTCCCTCGAACTGCGAGCCCGACATGGGTCCGCGTGGTTTGACAGAGGGTCGTTGAGGGTTCGGAAGGTTGAGAGGGAGTAGTGCAGTCGGGCAGATCGTTTCCGGGTTTGATGCCACGAGAGTCGTACCCTCTTTGTTAGGACAATTGATGACTCCGAACTTGTTCTACGTGATGGCTTTCTTCGTGTTTTGGTTGATTCTTGGCTGCTTCGGATTGGGAGTGGTTCGTGGAATACGTAGACGTGTGTATTGGGTCTCGGTTGTGTGCGGGAGCCTGATGCTTTTTCAGCTGTGGTTCGGACTGCTGATCGGATTCACTCCTGGTGCCGCTGCTTACGAGGCATACTGCAATCGAGAGTGGATGTATCGTGAAACCGGTGAATTATTTGGAGAGCGGTTTGACCTCGGTTATCCGAGGATCGCCTACAACTCCGAGAGAGGGCTTTTCAATGGAGACGGTAGTTCGATCGAGGTTTACGACATTCCGGATTCGCTCATTGCGTTCATCAACGATCCCCCAGAATATCTCATGACGAGCTTTCCCAAGAAGCCGGAATACTTGACGGACTGGAAACAGGTCCACTGGAAGCAAACTGCTACCCTGAACGCCCAAGACTTGGAAGCGATGAGCTATTCCATTCTGGTCAGTGGTAGCAAGAAGGAAGTCCAAGTCGCTCAAGAACTGTTGCAAGCAAGTATCACGGAACCGGGAAACTACATCGCATACTGCTATAACATGAATGGATCAGAGATCTGGGACGTGGACTTCAATCTGATCAGCCCGTCTCGCAAAGTGTTCATCTGGACGAATCGCAATATGTGAAGCGTCGAAATCCCGAGCTGGAACGTGGCGATCTCATCGATGGTTTTAGGTAACCAGCGGCCTTAGGAGAACAGTCGAAAATAAAGCACCGCAGCTGCACTGGTCAGGGTGTTGGCTGGTCGCGTTCTAGTGAACGCAGCTGCAAAACGCCGGTCGGTTTTTTCCTACAAGCGGCCTCACTCGTTCACGACTCTCACCGCCAGCATCCCGTGCCTTTCACCACAGACTCGTACTTGAGTCCCACCCACAATGAAGACACCAGTGGCAGAGTACGCGGCCAGCTTCTGGCCATCGACCTGGATCATCCCGGACGGCTTGAGGGGCGAAATGACCGTTGCCATCTTTCCTTGGAACTCAATTGGTTCAGGAGACAGGCACTTCACCCCCGCCGGAGTACCGGCATTCCGACTCACCACGCCGGTGATGGAGTCGCCAAACACAAATTCTCTGAGCAACATCAACGGCAAGAGCATCATCATCCAGATCGCGAAGAAGCACCCTCCACCGATCTGATCGCCACCCAATATCGAAGTGATTCCGCTAGGCTCTTCCAATCCTGTCGGATATGAAATCTTCGGCAGCAGTATGATCAGCAGGGCAGCAACGACCGCGATTTCGTTTACGGCGAACTTCATCCCCAAACTGGCGATCGCCCAAATACTGCAGTAGATCAATAAGGTGCGTATCACTACTGCGACGGAGCGTCTGATCGAGCGTGGGAACACATGCTGGGGCGAGAGATAAATCCAGCACACCAAATACGACGATGCCGCGACAAAAAGACAGACCCATTATCAACAGATCTGTGGTCGCGGCATTCATTCACCCGAGCCTCGTTGCCGAAACCTACAGCGTGTCAAAATCCGGCCAGTCGTCGCTGACGGCGAAGGACACGACGGGGGCTTCGGCGGCTTTGTCGACGTGCCGTTTAATGCGGCGATTGTTGACGGTTTCAAGACCCTCGTACTTCATCTCAGGCAACATCTGGTTGATGCGGATCTCGATCTGTGTCAGCTCGTCGCCCTCTTCCGGAGTCACGAACGTGAAGGCTCGTCCGTTACTGTCGGATGAGATGCGCCCCGTACGACCGACGCGGTGGACGTAATCATCCGACGATTGCGGCAGATCATAATTGATGATGTGCGAGATGCCGCTGACATCGATCCCACGACCGACCACATCGGTCGCAATCAGCAGCCGCAATGACCCATCGCGCAGCTGGCGGAACACGCGATCGCGTTCCCGCTGCGGCAGGTCGCCATGAATCGCCTCGACGTTACGCTTGAGACGCTTGCCCAGGCGAGCGTGCAGCTTGTCGGCTCCACGCTTGGTGCGGCAGAAGACAATCGCCTGTTGCGGACGCTCTTCGTAGAGCAGCCGGACTAGCAGTGAAAACTTGCGGTTCTCGTCCACGGTGCAAAAGAACTGCTCGACCAGACTCGGCCCGATCTCGCCACCGGAGAGGTCGACCATGCCGGGAGAACGCATGTACTTCTGCGAGAGACGCTGGACGTCCGCGTCCATCGTGGCGGACAAGAGCAGTGTCTGGCGGTTGCCCGGGCACTTGCGAAGAATTCGTTCGATGTCCGGGCGGAACCCGATGTCGAGCATCCGGTCGGCTTCATCGAGAACGACCACTTTGATCTTCGCCAGATCCAGCACGCCGCGCTGGATCAAATCAATGACGCGACCCGGTGTTCCCACGACGATCGACGGGCAACGCTCCAGCATTTTCAGCTGGGCTCCGATTGAACGTCCGCCGACCAGCAAAGCGGGTTGGCAATTGTGTTCGGCGGCGAGCTTGGTCGCTTCGGCGGCGACTTGCTCGCTGAGTTCACGTGTGGGAGAGAGGACAATCGCCTGCACATCTGGCAACGAATGGTCGATCGTCTCCAGAATTGGAATCACGAAGGCCGCTGTTTTGCCGGTGCCGGTACGAGCCTGCCCAATGCAATCTTGGCCAGTGATGGCCAGCGGAATAAACTCGGCTTGAATCGGAGTAGGGTGCGTGTAGCCGACAGCACGAATGGCTCGCATCATGCGCGAGCTGAGACCCAAATCATCGAACGTGGTCAAACTGATGCTTCCTGCGGAATCAAATGCCGTTACCTCGGAAGAGGCACGATTTAGACCTTGACAGAGTAACCCGCGTTCTCTCGCTGGTCAAGGGCGACTCTGTGATGCAGGCTCTTTCGGAATGCCATTTGAGCTGTGGGAACCTCGCCTGAATTGCTAATTTGCAATCCGCAGGCAGGTGGAGGGGACAGCCCAGCTGCTCTCCTTGTTCTTCAAGGGTTCCTTCAGATCGGCAACGCGATGGAAAAACGTCCTCTTCCGGATCGCCAGCGAGAATGGCTGCAAACGGAAATTGAGCTCTGGTCCGAGGAGGGATTCGTCACGCCTGAACAGCGGGACGGAATTCTCGGCCTGTACGAGTCAAAGAGCGACGTTTCGAGAAAGAAGCAGAATCAAGGCGTCTTCGTCTTGCAGGCGATTGCCATGAGCCTGTTTGGCTTGGCAATTCTGTTGCTGATTGGGTTCAACTGGGAATCCCTCTC
Source organism: Planctomycetota bacterium (assembly GCA_043777375.1). Classification (GTDB taxonomy): domain Bacteria; phylum Planctomycetota; class Planctomycetia; order Planctomycetales; family Planctomycetaceae; genus TH-plancto1. The sequence continues at coordinate 24,077 of JAYWHX010000153.1, forward strand.
CGGCGGGCTGCGGATTGCCATCGTCGTGGGGTCCATGCTGGTCGCCCATGCGATTGGATATTGGTTACGCTGGACGCGGAAGCAACCGTTGGCTGGTGAGATCGCGACCTTTCTGGGTTGCTGCCTGTTCGGTTGCGGCATCTGGCAAATCGCGCAGGTTTTTCACATTAATAGTCAGAATGCCGACGGGGTTTGGTACTGGGCCCTCGGCATCCTGCCCTTTGCGCTATTTCTGGAGTCGGCGCTGCTGCACGCCTTCCTCGTGGTCATCCTAGCGACATGGGTCGGTACCGAGATCCTGGGGATCGGGTCGAACCGGTGGTGGGGCTGGTGGAGAGTTCCGTCGGGCTGCTACACCCTGCCGCTGCTGGCAGCGCCCGGCATTCTTTGGGCGTATCGACGGAAATCGGAAAAGACGCTGGCGATCTACCTGCCGCTGGTGGCGTGGTGGTTGATTCTGCTCCCGATTGCCTGGAATAAGGACCTGAACCCCGCTTACTTCATCGGAGCTATAGCAGCTGTCTTTCTGGCGTTTGCGGAATCGCATCGCATTGGTGATCCGATGTCCTCTCCGTTTCGATTGTATGGGGCAGCTGTGATCGTGGGGTTGTTGTTTCTCATGGGGTTCCTCGATTTTCAGCGGGAAATGCTGGGGCACTCGGGGGGATGGACTCTGGTTCAGGGGATCGCGATCTTGGCCGTGGGGCTGGGGATAATCGCAGTGCTCAATCAATGGGGAGCGCCGCATCCGGATGATTCGCCGGAATTTATCCCCCGGTTCTTTCAGCGATTCTGGCTGCCAGCGGGACTGGTCGTCATGTTTGGGGGATTGAGTCTGTGGAGCTTGCTCAGCGGGTTTGAACGTAGCCAATACGGCCGGGGGTCTGGCCTCGATCACTGGACCTGGCCAGTCCTCGTTCCGGTTCTGATCACGAATGTCGCGACCGTGACGATGGCGGTCTGGCTGATGCGTGTGGGCCTACGCGAGGACCGGGGCCGCCCCTTCGGCGGAGGCGTGGTGCTGTTTCTCGCTTGGGCGATTGCCCGGTACGTGGACTTATTCGGTGAGATCGGCGGCATGATCGGTGCATCGCTGATGTTCTTTTTATGCGGTGTTGGACTGTTTGGTCTGGCCCGGTTCTGGTCGCATCGCAAGGAGTCTGCCGAATGAATATTTCCTTCGCATCGCTCTCCTCTCGAAGTGCATTCAGCCAGTGGATCGACGCGGTCTTCACCCGCATCGAACGCCTCCAACGCCCTGGCGTGCTCATGGCCATCGCAGCCCAATTCATCGTGCTGAGCGGCATGATTATGGTGCAGTTCATTCCCCATATGTCCGGGACGACCGTCTGGCTCAAAGTGGTCCCCGTCGACCCTCGCGATATGTTCCGGGGCGACTACGTCATCTTGAGTTATGAGATGAGCCGGGCGAACGGCTTGTCCGGAGCTGAAGCTGTTGATACCGGGATTGTCGCCATAGGACCTCAAGGGCAGACCACTTCCGTCAAAGCACCACCCGAGATCCCAGCTGGGACTCCCGTGTATGTGACTCTGGTTGCCGATGCTGATGGAGTTCACCATCGCGCCGACCAGTATCTGGCTGCGCCTCCCCCCAGTGGCCTGTACATTCGCGGAACATGGCAGGGAGGGGGCCGCATCGAGTACGGCATCGAAAGCTTCTACGTCCAAGCCGGAACCGGCCTCGCATACGAACAAGCCGCCCGCACCGGCACCCTCTCCGCCGAAGTCGCCCTCGGCGGAGACGGTCAGGCGGGGTTGAAGCGGTTGGAGGTCAACAAGCGGTAAAGGAGAGGGCGTTCGCTGGCCACTCTCGCTGGCATCCGTGCCAAAATCCTACCTGATGTAGAGTCGTCACGACAGATTTCTTACACTTCTGTCGTCCCCATGGTAGAATTCAACTGAGAGGGCCATCTCGTGTCGGCACCCGTCGTCCCGTTCGTGCGAAAGCTGATCCCCTGCCTCAAGGTCGAACTGACTGGGGAGGCACCGGAACAGCAGTACCAGTTGACCGAACCACTCAGCGTGATCGATCAACCGGTTCAGATGCCTGACTACCAAGCCACCGGACAGTCGAATGGAGTCGACATGGCACTCTTCGTGTCATTGACGGGTGGGCTCGATTCGACTCGCGTGCTGTTGGAGGTCCGGCACAGCCTGGATGATCGAATCTACCGCCGGATCGGTGGCACAAAACCGGTGGAGGTCTCCTTCACCACCGAAAATCGCGGGGTTTCGACCCTGAACCTGCACTTCAACTTCTGGAATCTGCCGATGATCAACAAGGGATTGTACGAATTCCGCATGTTGGCCATCGATCCGGAAAACCCCGACAAGACTCTGGAACTGCCCGGTGAGCGGGCGGAAATCCGCGTCCTGTCCAAAACCCTGTGAGGAGGCGACCATGTCTCACACACCCGACAACCGAAAACCGTCCCCGGTGAAAATCGTTCCGGCATCCCGGATCAATCTCAGGCCGATCGATGTCGACTGCTCGTCTTGGGACGCCGAACCCGGTTCCGCCCCCCGCCAGTCCCAGCCCGCACGCTCCGCAGCTGTCAACGTCGGTGGGTTCGATGTCGAGTTCATCGAGCCGAAGTCGATTGAGATCGTGATGGACCTGAAGGAGTGTGCCTCGAAGGAGGCGGCGTTCCAACTGGCGATGGAGCTGATCCACGCCGTGACGCAGGCCGCTCCCGATCTGAAGCTGCTCTACGACCCGGAGCAGACGCGGCAAGGGGACGGGAGCGTGACAATTGTCTTGACCCCGCAGGTGTATCAGGCGGATGATCGAAGGCTCATCGAACTCGTGGCCTGGTTCAACTCTGGCCCAAGAATTAACCGAAACAATTCTGGCATGCAAGTTTTTGGCTTTGCTCGCGTCGCGGCAGCCTGAAGTGAGTAATCCACTGTGAGTGACGGCAAACAGACTCCTGACAACAACGCAATCTTCGCGGCTAATCCCGAGAAGTTTTTAGAGATATTTTCTGATCATTCTTCGAAGCTAATTTATTTTGTGCGGTCTCGACTTCCAAATCCGGAATCATCAGAAGTCGAAGATATAGTCCAAAGTATATTCATGGACTATTTTCGAATGTTGACCCAACATGGCATTTCGTTCGAGTCTACAACACCCGATTCTGATTCCAGGCGGCATTTTCGTTGCTTATTGAGTATTGCGTTGCGTAACTTGCGTAAAGTGATCGCGGCGAGGCGGCAGTCAGCAAATTCGTCGTTTCTGATGAGAGTTCAAGCAATTGCCGACGAGGGCGTCTCCGCCGATCGCGTCCGTCATCACCTCGTCGAACTCTACAAGGCCCTCAACGAATACTCGCTCGCTCAATACGGAACGCACCTGACCCGTGAGGGGTTCAAGCGGCTGGTCTTTCAGGGGACCGGCGTTCATGTGTGACATGCCGCGTGAGGGAGCACAGCTGCGGCTCGGGGCAGGCGGGCCGATGCCGCCGGGTGCGGCTGAGGATTTGATGGGGAAGATCAACGGTGCGATGCCCCATCGCAAACCACCCAAGGGGGCCAAAACGATGGACCCGAAACGGATCACCGCCCCCTTGGTCGCCTCGGCCTTCGCTGATGCCGAGGCGGAACTGGACGATCTCGAAGCCCAGTACGCCCGCCAAGGTGAACAGCTGCAAGAAGCCAGGCGATTACGCGAGGCCGCTGCCGCGTTCGCGGCGACGACCACAGCACCTCCAGCGCCAGCACCACCCACTCCGGCTGCTGCTCCGCCACAAACGCTCTCTGCCGATGAAGCGGCGCAGCGGATCACCGATGCGATCACGTCCGCTTCACGGGACGGGGTGCAGTTTTTTGCGAAGGTGCCGAAGGCTCGATAGACGGCAGAATTCCGACGAATTCTGCTACGTGGCGGCCTCACTCATCCGTCACGCACCCTTCGCTCGCGGTCTTCACGTTCTTGATGTACTTGTAGAGTGTGCCGCGGGTGTTCTTGAAGGCGGGGGCTTTCCAGGCGGCTTTGCGTTTGGCGAGTTCGGCGTCACTCACGGCGATGTCGATGCGGTTCTTTTCGGCGTCGATTGTGATGATGTCGCCGTTCTTGGCCAGGGCGATCGGGCCGCCGTCCTGGGCTTCGGGAGTCACGTGGCCCACGATGAAGCCGTGCGAGCCGCCGGAGAAACGGCCATCGGTGATGAGGGCCACCTTGTCGCCGAGTCCCGCCCCCATGATGGCCGAGGTCGGGGTCAGCATCTCGGGCATGCCGGGTCCGCCCTTGGGGCCTTCGAAGCGGATGACGATCACCTCGCCGCCCTTGATCTCTTTCCGCTCCAGACCGTGGAGCATCTCTTCTTCGCTGTCATAGCACAGGGCAGGGCCCTTGAAGACGAGACCTTCCTTGCCGGTGATCTTCGCGACAGCTCCCTCGGGGCTGAAATTCCCTCGCATAATCCGGATGTGGCCGGTGGCCTTGATCGGCTTCTCAATTGGATGCACGACATCCTGGCCGGGAGTCAGGCCCGGCAGCGAGGCGAGGTTTTCGGCCAGCGTCTTCCCCGTCACGGTCAGGCAACTGCCATCGATGAGGCCTTTTTCCAAGAGGTACTTCAGCACGCCAGGGGTTCCGCCGACCTTGTGCAGATCCTCTTGGACGTACTTACCGCTCGGCTTGAGGTCCGCCAAGAACGGAATCCGATCGCTGACCTTCTGGAAGTCATCGATCGTCAAGTCCACGCCCACCGCCCGCGCCATCGCGATCAAGTGCAGTACCGCGTTCGTCGATCCACCGACGACCATGATCAGCACCATCGCGTTCTCAAACGCCGCCCGCGTCATGATGTCACGCGGCTTAATGTCCTTCTCCAACAGATTCTTCAGCGCCGCTCCCGCTGCGAAGCACTCCTGGTACTTGCCGCCATCTTCGGCAGGGATGGAGGAGCTGTATGGCAGGCTCATGCCCATCGCCTCGATCGCGCTGGCCATCGTATTGGCCGTGTACATCCCACCGCAGGCTCCAGCTCCGGGGCACGACTTCTGGATGATATTTTTGCGGACGTTTTCGGTGATCTTCCCGCTGATCGACTCGCCATAGGCTTGGAAGGCCGAAACGATATCGAGCTTCTCCCCCTTCTCGCCGCACCCCGGCTTGATCGTCCCGCCATAGATCATGAGCGAAGGACGGTTCATCCGCCCCATCGCCATCAAGCAGCCAGGCATATTCTTATCACACCCAGGGATCGTGATCAGCCCGTCGTACCACTGGGCGCCCATCACCGTCTCGATGCTGTCGGCGATAATCTCGCGTGACTGCAACGAGTACGACATGCCGTCGGTCCCCATCGAGATCCCGTCACTGACACCGATCGTGTTGAACCGCATGCCGACGAGGCCCGCAGCGACGACCCCTTCCTTGACCTTGCCCGCCAAGTCGAGCAAGTGCATGTTGCAGGGGTTTCCCTCGTACCAGACGCTGGCAATGCCGACCTGGGCCTTGTTCATGTCGGCTTCGCTCATGCCGGTGGCGTAGAGCATCGCCTGCGAGGCGCCCTGAGACTTCGGCTGGGTAATTTGCGAGGAGTATTTATTGAGCATGGAGCTGAGGTTCACAGAGGATGTTCGGCAACCGGCCTGCCGTGTCAGGACATCCCTCACCCGCCAGCCGGTCATCACCCGGATGATAGCGACCCGTGGATAACCGGCGGAAGCCTGCCAGTGCGTCCCGGCTCCTGGAAGCCAGCACCACGACTTGGCGGGCACCTCCCCCTCAGCTGCAATCAGAGGTTCGCAGCAGCCCGATGCGATCGAGCATCGCGGGGCCAGCGCTGGCTGTCGGAACTCTTTCGGTGCCAGGCCGTCGAGTGATCCGAGCAAATTAACTCGGCAACTCGACGTTGTGATAGACATCCTGCACATCATCGCAATCATTCAGCATGTCGAACAGCTTCTGAAACACCGGCAGGTCATCCGCACTCAGCGACTTGCTGGACTGGGGAAGAAAGGTGACTTCCTGAACTTCCAATTCGGTTTTCGGAAACGCCTCCAACAGCGCCGCTTTGGCTTTGTAAAACTCACTCGGCGGTGCAAAGATCGTCAGGCGTCCCTCTTCGCTTTCGATGTCATCCAGATTGATGTCCGCGTTAAGCATCGCCTCCATCACTTCTTCTTCGTTGTCCCCAGCAAAGGATAGAACGGCCAAGTGATCAAAATTGAGCGAGGCCGACCCCGCTGATCCCAATTTGCAGCCGCTCTTGTTGAAACAGTTCCGGATCTCGGCAATCGTCCGCACCACGTTATCCGTCAAACAATCCACGATGACCAGCGAGCCTCCCGGACCGAAGCCTTCATATCGAGCCGAATGAAAATCCTCACCACCCGTGCCCGCGGCCTTCTGTATTGCCTTTTCAATAACGTGGCTGGGAACCTGATCCTTCTTGGCTTTTTCCACCATGCTCCGCAAGGCCGGATTGGCCTCGGGGTTCGGCACGCCGTTCTTGGCCACGACATACAGCTGCTTGGCGTATTTGGAGTACAGCTTGGTCTTCTGCGCAGCTGTCTTGAAGATCGCGTTCTTGCGGTTCTCGAAGTTTCTTCCCATGACGATTCTCTTCTTCGGCGGGTGTCGGAATGCGCGGCGTCTGCGGAACGGACGTGCGGTTCATGGGAGGATGGCTCCGTCGCAGAATTCGTAGGAATTTTGCCAGCCTGACATCGAGAGCCCATGCACTTGACATCAAATCCACAGCACCACACCCGCAGCCTTTCCATCCCGGTCGCGGTCAAACTCGGAGTGGTCATTCCATCCTTCGTTCGACCGTGAGAGGGTTTGGAAAAGCCTTGCCCGATTGCACAGCCACACGAGATTACGGGGGACGGTCTCGCCTTTCAATCCCTCTGGTTCCCACGCCACGGAGAAGTCCTACGAAGATCTCTGATCCATCCCACGAAATCGAGCCGAATCAAATATCGGCGGCAAAGTTTTTCCTTACGAAAGCGTCACACTCCGCGACCACACTGGCGGCCCAAAGCGACCGCCAGTGGCACCTCAAATCCGTCCACAAACAAGAGTCTCGCTTCATTCGGCAGTGGCACTCGATGAGAGTGGCCCCAGTTCTCGTTATCCTCAAATTCGTGCGCCCAGCGGGGCACTGCTGGGCAAGCCAGCAGTGGCACCCGGCGAGGAGGAGATAAAGGGGTCAGAGGGAGGAGGAGATAAAGGGAGACATCGATGACGATCAATTGCATGCCCCGAACCAAACGAGTGTGACCGGCGGGCGAGGTGTACCATGTGCTTAGTCGAGCTTGAGACCCAGAAAAGAGACCTTTCCCCTTTCCCCTTTATCTCCCCGCAGAGTCTATGGCAAGAGGGGTTTACAGTGACCATCAAACAACCTTTCGCAACAACAGCAAGCTATATTCCAAATCGCTGCGAGACAACTCATGTCCACTCGGACATTTGAATCCCGACACAATTTCATCATCCGAAAGCATACCCTGAAACCCTCTCGTGTCCCACACTTGAAAGTGTGTGGCGTTGCTAGCGACCAGTGAGAACATCTGCCCAACTTTCAGTGCCTCCCCCGATGGCGTCGATGCTTCTAGAAACAGAATGATAATTCCTCCACATGCAATCCACTCTCTCATCTCGGCAGGAGACAAAGAACGACTCGTGGTTCCATTAGTGTGCTGGAATCGTTCGACTCGACCGAAAACTGGTTTTAGTGCAGTGTCAATAACCCCAAATCGCACACCCTTAAGATCACTGCGATTATACTCCCTGAACAGTCGGTACGGAGTCCAAACAGCACTTCCAGCCAAATAGCTAACAGCGCCAGCGATTGCCGCATACATGCAGTCTGGAACACTGTTCTGAGACATGTTTGTGTATCTTGCAAGGCCGCATGGACGATCCCACCAGTCAAGGGTCGATAGTTCCAAATCCGGTTGGGATGTGGCAATGGAGGCGTCTTGGTCCTGCGGCGACACGCCGAAATGCACTGCATTCTTGTTCACCTGCCCAGCCATCGATTGGTCAGGCATGGATATCGCCTTACAACGTACGCAAATCTCGACCGGTGGAAATCCGGGCTTGCATTCGTAGTTGCTTGAAATCTCGATTAGATCAATAATCGATTCACTTACCACCTCGCCTTCGCAGACAGTCACTTCGGTCTCGTCCTGCAATTCTACTCGCACTGATAGCTCCTCCGCTGGACGATCAAGGTATATTCCCATTGGGGTAGCGAGTACCGGCAGCACAAACCTTGCGACCTGATCTTGTTGCAACACGATGGGGCTCCCTTCGGGACCCGTTTGTAGATAGAAGAATCTCACGAGCATTGTCTCGCTTGATCCTGGGACAGTCGCTGCAAACGACATCCCGAATCCCTTCTCGAAGGGAGATAGAATCCCTTGCCCCTCGACGCAAAGAAACGCCTTCTGGATTCTGGCAGGCCGAATACTTCTGCACACCACTTTCAGTGTCAAAACTGGACATCCAAAAGCATGGAACATCTCAAGGTCTGCTGATGTCCCGAGCTTTCCCTCGAGTACGATCTCCGATATCCCTTCAGCATTTCCGTAGTTGTTCGTGATAGTATTCGCGACTTGACCACCACTCACATTCACAGCGTGCATGGCGTTTCCAAAGTTGTTGTATATTCGGAGAGCCTCGTCCGCGAATCGCTCGGACGCCCTTTCATCCCAGGCGGTACGCATCAAATTCCGGACGTGAATCGTCAGGATAAACACAGGGTTTCCTCGATGTGAGCAACTGGCGTTCGATGATTCCGACCTCCTCT
>JAYWHX010000154.1:0-32860 GCA_043777375.1 Planctomycetota bacterium
AACGAACAAGTCCCGTCAGGGACGGCCGACTCCGGCGATTCTCCGAGTGACGAAGAGTGTCGGTGCGAGTTTCTGTCGCCCCTCACGGGGCTGTGGTCGCTGGGGAATTCGTGGGTCCCACCGCTGAAGCGGTGGGCTATTATCGGGAGTCCCTCGCGGGACAAAGAACGGGCGACAGCTCGATATCGTTCGGAGAATTGTCCTGCTTCCAGAGCTTCACCGGCCAGAAGTCATGGCCTCTGATGATCAGAATCATGTTCGCGGAAATGAGGCGAAGCTTCTGCTGATAGCCGTAACGCCCTCTATTCGCCATCACAGAGCACTCGGATTCACTGTCAAATGAGGCCTCACGCAGCGCCCAAGCCCTGCATCCGCCGCCAGGCACTGACTTGACCGAAGTGAAACATGATGTGGCCGCCCACATAGAACGCCTGCATTGACCCCAGTGTGGGAAACAGCTCAGTCATCCGGCCGCCACTGAGGTTCGGTTGCTGGAATGTTTCATCGGGGGTGTTGCGCAGGACTTCCAGACAGGCTTCGTACCCCTGAAAGAACGCCGTGGTCACTTCGTCCATCGCGGGATAGACCGAGCCCGTCGGATCGTCCACACATTGTGCGTCCTTCGAAAATGCCGTCTGAAATCTCGCCGAAGGCACATGCGAGGAGGCATCCGCTCCCAGTTGCTCGATGATTCGCGAGGCGTACAGGCTCAGATGTCCATAGACGAACGCTGGATGGTTCGACTCCACGACCTGATTGCCGGGAGCGGCAATGCGAGCGAACTGCTCGGGAGTGATGCCCGCCAACATGCGCCGGGCATAGACCAAGCTCAGGGACAGGGCATCGCCAATTGTATTTCCAATCGACTGACTCATTGCAGGACTCACTCACGAGGACGGGGCAGACCGTGCGTACTCTACACGGCGGCCACCTCAGTGAGCGAGTGAGACAATCGATTGACTTAGAACAACTCGGGCATCGCGGCGTAGCTGTTGTGATCCACCAGGAAACGTGGCCGTCCTTGCAGGTCGTTAACCGTTTGCTGGCCGACGTTGATCCCCTGAGTCTTATACAGCGTCGCGAACACTTCCTGAAAATGGACCGGACGATCAGCTGCGTATTCTCCGAGGCGGTTGGTGGCCCCGATGACCTGACCAGTGCGGAGTCCGCCGCCCGCTAGTAGTGCGCAGGAAACCTGGGGCCAGTGATCGCGTCCCGCGCTGCCGTTGATTTTGGGAGTCCGACCGAACTCGCCCCACACAACGACCGTGACATCATTCAGCATGCCCCGCAGTTCGAGATCCTCGATCAACGCGCTCACGGCCTGATCCAGCATGGGCATCTCGGATCGCGATTCGCCGAAGGTATTCCCATGCCAATCCCAACGGCTAAACGACAGGCTGACGCAGCGCACGCCCGCTTCAATCAAGCGACGGGCTGTCAAGAAATTGTCGAGCAGTCGTGGCCCGCCGTCGTCCTTGTTCTGGTTCACACCGCGGCCGTAGCGATCTCGAATCGCGACCGGTTCTTTCTCGATGTCCAAGGCATCGGCCAGCTTGCTACTGGTCAGAATTCCGAACGCCTGCTGCGTAAAGGCGTCGACCCCGCTCATCATCCCCGAGGCATCCACATTTCGCCTGAAGCGGTCGAACTCCTGCAGCACGCCCTTGCGTTCGGCCAATCGGTCGAGCGACACGCCCTGCAAGACCATGTCCTCGCGACCTTCTCCGTGCGGAGTGAACGGAGCATTAGCGACACCCAGAAATCCGGGGCTGCCGTTATCTGCCCAAGGCATGTGCCCCATGCGGGGCGACAGACCGACATATGCGGGCAACGATGGATCGCGCGTGCCCTGCAGCTTGGACAGGACCGAACCGATCGCGGGCCAACCGCCAGGAGGCTGATTTCGATTGTGTTGCCCGGTCAGGCACTGGAACGAGTAGTGGTCGCCGGTCGCGCCAACCATCGAGCGAATGAAGACCGCTTTATCGGCGATCGACGCGATCCGCGGGAACATTTCCCCGATCTCGATGCCGGGCACCTTCGTCTGGATCGGGGTGAACTCGCCCCGGATATCCGATGGGGCATCCATCTTGATGTCCCACATGTCCTGATGCGGGGGTCCGCCGGGCAGGAAGATCATGATGATCCCCTTCCCTTTTCCATTCACGCCCGCAGCTTGTTCTGCCTGAAGGATTTGCGGCAACGCCATGCCGCCCATCGCCAATCCACCGATCTGCAAAAACGAACGCCGAGACAGCCCGTCGCACAAGCCGATCGATTTCCCTTGGATGTTGAGCATGTTCAGTCCTCCAGCGTCGCATGAGTCTCATCGTCTTGAAGAGCCTCGACATATAAGCGTATTTCTATCCAAGTGGGTTGGTCAAGGCGTTGTTGTCCTCCGAATCAGAAAACAGAGGAGATTCCCGATGGGTGGAATCGGTTCGGAGAGCTGAGTTTTGCGAGTCACCAAGCATTTTTCGCCTCTCTAACGACTGGGCGTTGTCCAGCCAACTCTCACGTTTGAGCACGCCAAATCATTGCCGGTTGAATTTGATCTCCATCTCTCGAACGGTGGGGAGAGATTGGTTAAGGGTCGCAGGTCCAAACCGCCCCCGACCGCAATCTCAGACCCACACGTACCGAGTTAAAGAAACACGAGTCCTACAAAAAAACACCACCAGTAGAGTGACTCACCGGAAACGCGAGGTTTTGTCGAGGATGCCCGCCTCTCGAAAGGGTGTTAGAATGATCGAAGATCGCAAATGTTCCCCTCAACGAGTCCCTCCCCGATGAAAGCTCCCCGCAGTGGTGGTGGTTGGAAGGCCATTGCTTACACGCTTCGCATGGCCAATCGCGTGGGCTGGTGGAAGCTGTGGACGGCGATGCGCTCCAAGAATACTTGCAAGACGTGCGCGCTGGGCATGGGCGGCCAGATGGGCGGCATGGTCAACGAAGGGGGCTATTTCCCCGAGGTCTGCAAGAAGTCGTTCCAGGCAATGGTCTCTGACATGCAGTCGGGGATCACTGCAGAGTTCTTCCAGCGATACGGGTTTGCCGAGCTGCGATCGTTCTCGCCCCGGCAGATGGAGGAGGGCGGTCGGTTGGTCTTCCCGATCTATGCCGGGCCGAAGGACACGCACTACCGCCAGATCAGCTGGGACGAGGCACAGCAGCGGCTGGCTGACAAGCTGAAAGCTGCGGGGCCGACGCGCAGCTTCTTCTATGCCAGCGGTCGGTCGTCGAACGAGGCGGGGTTCCTGTTCCAATTGTTCGCCCGACTGTTCGGAACAAACTACGTCAACAACTGTTCGTACTATTGCCACCAGGCGAGCGGTGTCGGTTTGGGGGCCGCTGTCGGAGCTGGCACCGGGACGATCCAGCTGGAGGATCTTGACCACGCGGATCTGTACATCCTGATCGGCGGCAACCCGGCCTCGAACCATCCGCGCTTGATGCGCAGCTTGATGCAGCTGCGGCGGCGAGGCGGGAAGATCATCGTGATCAACCCGGTGAAGGAGCTGGGGCTGGTGAACTTCCGCGTGCCGAGCGACGTGCGGAGTTTGCTGTTCGGGACTGAGATCGCCAGTCACTATGTCCAGCCGCATATCGGCGGGGACATCGCACTGCTGCTGGGGATGGCGAAGTCGCTATTGGCCCGAAACGCCGTCGATGCTCGGTTCATCGCAGATGCCACAGAGGAGTTCGAGTCGTTTCGCCAGCAAGCCGAAACAACCGACTGGGAGACGATCGAGCGCGGCTCCGGGGTCGCGCGTGCTCAGATCGAGGAGGTGGCCGAGGTCTACGCCACTGCGAAGAACGCCGTCTTCGGCTGGACGATGGGGATCACGCACCATTTGCATGGGACTGACAATGTTAAGATGATCGCCAATCTGGCGCTCATGCGCGGCATGGTCGGGCGGCCACATGCCGGGCTGATGCCGATTCGCGGGCATAGCAATGTGCAGGGGATTGGCTCTGTGGGAGTGACTCCGCAGCTGAAGATGTCGATGCTCAAGCGGTTCGAAGCCCAGCTGGGGGTGCCGATGCCGACCTCGCCGGGACTCGACACGATGGCGTGTATGGATGCCGCCGAGAGGGGCGAGATGGACATGGCGTTGTGCCTGGGCGGGAACCTGTACGGCAGCAACCCGGATGCGGCCTATGCCGAGCGGGCGATCAAGAAACTCGGGCTGGTCACCTATCTGACGACCACGCTGAATACCGGTCATGCGTGGGGACGCGGACGGGAGACCCTCGTGCTGCCGATCTTGCCGCGCGACGAAGAACCGCAACCGACGACGCAGGAGTCGATGTTCAGCTACGTGCGACTCAGTGATGGCGGGCCGTCACGCTATGCCGGACCACGGAGCGAGGTGTCGGTCTTGGCTGCAATGGGCAAGGCGGTCCTCGGCGAAATCGGTCCGGTTGACTGGAAGAAATTGGAGAGCCATGACGCCGTGCGGCAGCTGATTTCCGAGTTGATCCCCGGCTTCGAGCCGATCCGCGACATCGCGAAGACGAAAAAGGAGTTCCATATCGGCGGTCGATCCCTCGATACTCCGAAGTTCCCGACTCCCTCGGGACGGGCGAAGTTTCACACGGTTGTCATCCCCGCCGCGCACGATGCGACCGGCCTGCAACTCCGCCTGATGTCGATCCGCTCGGAAGGGCAATTCAATACGGTCGTCTACGAAGAGGAAGACCTGTATCGCGGTCAGGATCGTCGCGACATCATCCTGATGCACAAGGACGACATCGCCCGCTTTGGTTTGGCGGTGGATCAGCAGGTCTCCGTGAAGAGTGCGACCGGAGAAATGCGCTACCAGCGCGTGCGCGAGTTCGATGTCCGCCCCGGCAATGCGATGATGTACTGCCCCGAGTGCAACGTCTTGTATTCCCGGTCGGTGGACCCGCAATCGAAGACTCCGGCGTTCAAGAACGTACTGGTCACGATCACTGCGGAAATCTGACAGCGTGAGTCAAAAACGCTGGTTCAACTCCCAAACGAAAGTGCCCCATCTGAGGGCGTGTTCCCGACCAAAGTCAGCCGGAACTCATCAAGCGGCGGCTTGAGGTGAGCGATGATGGGCCACGGGATGTCCGGAGAATGGTGATTCTCCACATGGCAAACGCTTTCCCCAGCTCGTGATTCCTCTCACAAACTGCGACGAGGCCACGTATTCTTGGTATTCTCTCACCAAGAACCCTCCCCTCCTTTCTGAGGCATTCATGTTCGCCGCTCTTCGACGACATCTCGGTATGCCGCTGCTCGCCAAGGAGCTGACCGAGCAGGCCGCGCGCAAGCGAACCTATGTCGTGCGGTTCCTCTACACAGCTGTACTGTTCTCGGCGGGGTTGTTCATTATTTATGGTCGAGGCTCATCCGGCGGCGTGAACCAGTTGGGCCGGGGTGAGGAGATGTTTACCCAGATGTTTCGCCTGCAACTGGGCGCGATTCTGCTGGTGTTGCCTGCCACGTGTGCGGGGGCATTTGCCGGAGAAAAGGAGCGAGAGAGCCTGTCTCTGCTGTTACTGACAACGATTCCGCGCGGCATGATCGTGATACAGAAACTGCTGAGCCGCGTCATCCCGATGCTCGCCTTTGTCGTACTCTCGTTTCCGTTGATGGCCACTGCCTACAGCTTTGGCGGAGTCCAGACAGCCCAGCTGTATTTCACGCTGACGTTTCTGGTCTGGCTGACACTGTACGCCGGTTCGGTCTCGATTATGTGTTCGACCTATTGCCGAACGACTGTGGAAGCGTACGTGGCCTCGTATCTTTGCCTTCTGGCCTCCGGACTATTGATCGGTCCGGCGTTTTCCAGAATCTTCGAGGAACTGACGAGTGATGCGGAGCATATTCTAATCACCAGCCTGGTGGCCACTGCCTGCCTGTTTGCTCCGTTCATCTTGGGAGCATTTCTGTTCGCCTGCGTGTTCCTGTACGACCGGGCGTTCGTTCCTCCGAAGAATTTCCTCTTGGTCCTCTTCAAGAGGATCGATCACCTCTTTAACGGAATGAACAAGGTCACGGGAGGGGTCGTCCTGGTGCGGGACGGCGAGGTGTACCCGACCGATGACCCGATTAGCTGGCGTGAGACAGCCAAGCGATCGCTCGGGACGTTTCGCTATCTGTTTCGGATTTTGGTCGTCATCCAGCTGCCGATCCTGCTGATTTCTCAGATGGTGAACGTCAATTTGGTGCAGTCACAATCGGTGATGTCAGTGCTGTTGTACGCTGTGTGGATCATCGCGCTGCTGCTGATGAGCGTGCATGCGGCGAGTGTGGTCTCGACGGAGCGTGCCCGACAGACGCTGGATTTGTTGCTGGTTTCGCCAATTCTGGGACGAGAGATCTTGATCAGCAAACTGAGCGGGGTTCGGCGCCTGTTCTGGACTTTGATGGTGCCGCTGACCACGATCTTTCTGTTTCAGCACTGGTTTCATGGTTTCGGGAGAGATGTCCGGTACTTGATTTTGTCTCTGGGGAGTGCCCTGACCGTCCTGCCACTCGTCATGTGGATGGGGCTGGCAATTGGCCTGAGTGCCCGATCACAAATGAGGGCGATCATGGCTCTGCTCAGCATCTTAGTGCTCATCACAATGTCGGGACTGGTCGCGAACTATTGCTTGGATCTGATGGGAATGGCAGCCACTGAACTCCGGCTCCTGACGTGCCTGACTCCAGCGAACTGGGTGATCTTCCTCGAGCAGGAATTCCCGGCGACTCGATCCAATGATCTCCGCTGGCCCATGTTTTGGGGTTTGGGAAGCGTCGTGCTCCTGTACGGAATCACTGCCCTCGGGCTGCGCTGGTGGATTCTTTCCGCTGCGGATGCATTTCTGGGACGAGCCCGTGAAGGGGAACACATTCCCCCTCGAGCCGATGACGAGGAAGAGCCCAGAGCTGCACTACTGACGCCCGGCGTGACGAGCGCTTAGCGATGTGCCGGGGCGTTGAAGTTTTCCAGCCGATGGAGATCGATGGAACAAATCGCCGGTTGTCCGGCCAGTTTTATGGCATCGGGGTAAATCCCGACGCGCTGTCGACATTTCCTGCCAAGCCCCGATCGAGGATGTTAACTCATCATTTAGCCCGCAGCGCGAGCAAGGGCCGCGTGCCACAAACCGTTATTTTCGCAGCATGCGAGCTTCGCTCGTCGCCCTTTTCATTGAAAAAAGAAAGATGCCTCGCAGATTGAATCGCAAACTGTCCAGCAGGTCGACTCACAGCCCAAGCGATGGGTGTCCGGCACGCGGCCCTTGCTGGCGCAGCGGGCTGGAGGTGGGGAGCTCTCCCCGATCCCAGAAAATCTGTCCGCTCACGGCTAGCCGGCCTCATCGCTGGCACGCGTGTCAATCGGCCCGCTGAGCGTTATTCTACCCAGCACACTTGCATTGCTGCCTCACGGACATTGGTCCAACACTACAGTCAGGGATTCTCACGGATGGACCGGTCCCAATCGCGTTCGACACCGCCCGCTGACCTCATCGGCTCTCAGCATCGGTTTGACAAGTTGTGCGATGAGATCGCCGATGCCGGGATCGCCGCCTTCGACACGGAGTTCGTCTCCGAAAGCTACTACAAGCCGAAACTGTGTCTCGTCCAGCTGGCGACTCCGCAGGGAGCCTATCTCGTTGATCCCCTCGCGGTCCCGGATATGAGCCAGTGGTGGTCGCTGATGGCCGATGATGAGACGACCATCATCGTGCACGGCGGTCGAGAAGAAATCCGTTTCTGCCAGCGATACACCGGATCGATGCCTCGCCGACTGATCGATGTGCAAGTGGCCGAAGGATTACTCAGTCGCGGGTATCCGCTGGCGTACAAGAACATCGTCAGCAAGGTGGTTGGAAAGACCGTGGGCAGCCATGAAACCCGGTCTGATTGGGAGCGTCGACCACTGGCCCAAAAACAACTGGACTACGCTGTCGAGGATGTCGACTACCTGCTGGAGATCTGGGATCGCCAGGCGCAGACACTCCAGAAACTCGGGCGTCTCGATTGGGCTTATGCCGAGTTCGACCGCTTGATCGACACCGTCCAGCAGGAGCAGGACCGCGAAGGCTGGAGACGACTCAGTGGGATTCAAAAATTCACCCCCAAAGAGCAAGTCGTCGCCCGCGCCCTCTACGAATGGCGCGATCGCACAGCTGAGATGCATGATCGACCGGCGCGAGTGATGTTCCGGGATGACATGCTGCTGGAACTGGTCCGTCGGCAGCCTCGATCGGTCAACGACATGAACCTGACTCGTGGCATGCAGCGTCGAGACTACCAGTCAGTGGCCGAGGAAATTATCGAGGTCATTCGCGCCGCCCAGTCGCTACCCACCGAGCAATGGCCTCACTCTCCGACGGGTCGCTCGAATCCTCCGCTGGACGATGTACTGTCTAAGCTGTTGAGTCTGGCGCTCGCCAATCGCTGTGCCGACATGAACCTGTCGATGTCGCTGGTCGGCACGATGGCCGATATCGACGAGCTGATCCGCTGGCACGTTCTCGATGGACGCCGTGGACCTCAGCCGCGTTTGCTGGCAGGCTGGCGAGCGGAAGTCTGTGGCGACCTGTTGACCGATCTGCTGGATGGCAAGGTTTCGCTACGGGTCAGCAATCCCCGCTCGGATGCTCCGCTGCGGTTTGACCGCCGAAACGAGAGCTAGGGCTCGGATAGCCTCGGGCCAGAGAAAGGCCATCGCCTCTGGTCGATGTCATCGGTTGCCCTCCCACGGAAACATCTCTCGTCAGATTCCTCTTCACTGAGTCGACTTCCTTACCACATCCCCTCTGGCCCTAGGCTTTAGGCCCTGGCCCCTCGGCCTCCTCCAGGATCCCCCCATGGTCACCATTCGTCCCGTCCGTCGCGCTCTTGTCCCCGTCAGTTCAGATGCCGCCCAGCGGACGTCTGCCCCGAACTATGACGAGTTTCAAAGCGACGTGGAAATTTGGGAGATGCTCCAGCTGCGGCCCGAGAACGTCCTCCGGGTCAAGATGCCGCACTGCCATGTCGCGAAGAAAGAAGACATCTACGCAGAGGACGCTCCGCACGCTCTCGACCACGCCGCCGAGCAGTGGCAGTGGTTGCGAAGCAGCGGCCTGATGCGCGAAGTGCCCGGCCTGATGTGGGTGTATCAGATCGTCTCGCCCAAGCGGCCGCATGCTCCGCAGATGGGGCTCGGCGGCTATGGCCGCACAGCGGAGATTCGCACTCCGACGACTCCCGATGGCGTCATTATTCGCAATGAGGGAATTCGTCAGGAGAAGGCCGAAGGCCGCGCTCGCCTGATTCGCCGTATCAAGGCGTACATCGGCACTGTGAACCTCGCGGTCCGTGATGACTCCGGGAACCTGCTGAGGTCTCTCGAAGCCACTGCCGCCTCGCGCCCCTGTGACTACGAAGCCACCGACGAAGCCCACAACATCCACCGGGTCTGGCTGATCACTGATGCGACCGAGATCACCAAGTACACCGCTCTGATGGCCGCCGAACCCGCTGCCTATGTCGCCGATGGAAACCACCGCAGTGCCGCAGCTGCGTCGCTGGGATACGAGGAATTCCTCACGGTGTTCTTTCCCACCAGCCGCCTGGGGTTGGAGCCGTACAACCGACTGCTGCCCTCGAATGGATTGAGCCGGGACGAGTTCTTCACGAAGCTCGGTCAGAAGTTCGACATTCAGCACCTGGGGACCGTGGCTCCGTACCGTCCCGCTGCGGTGAACACTCTGGGAATCTACAGTGGAGGTCAGTGGAGCGTGGCGACCCCGAAGCCGGGCGTCTTCAACGCGAAAGATGCTGCCGAGTCGATCGACTCCGACATCGTTCAGCGCCTGATCATCGACCAGATCCTTGGCATGCCCGATGGCCGCGATAAACGCATCAACTACGTCGGCGGGAATAAGGATGCTGCTTACCTGAAGAGCCGCGTCGATGCTGGGGAGTACGGCCTGGCGATCTCGCTGGCCCCGGTCACCATGGACCAGTTCTGTGCCGTGTGCGAGCAGAACAAATTCATGCCGCCCAAATCAACCTGGTTCGATCCCAAGATCCGCAGCGGCTTGGTGATGGCCCAGCTGGACTGAGGCTTGGATTATCTCTGAACTCAATGCCACAGGGGGTGACACGTGTCACCCCCTGTCATTCGATCACTGTGTCTGGCATCGATTAGAACTCAAGAGTCACGATCCGACCGGGGACCAGTCGCACGTAACGCTCTTGAACGGAGTCGCCGTACTTGGCCTCCACGCGGTAAATGTTCGACACTCCGGGAACGAGTGGCTCGGACTCAAACCGCCAGACAGCTGCATCGCGACGATCCTGGAGGCCGGGAATCGTGTCCTTGGAACGAAACTCGTTCGTGCCGTAAACTTTGATCGCCGTCACACCGGGAGCTTGAATCGCCAGAATGCCGATGCGGGGGTGCTTCGTGACCGGGATTGGCCGCATCGCCCGTTGGTAGGTCTGTCCGAGCGTCCCGGGAGGAGGGCCGATTTCCGGAGTCATCGGCAGGGAGTACGCAGTTCCTCCTCCAATCCACTGGGTGTCGGCGACTGTTCCGGCATAGAAGTCAGCGCCCATCATGCCCGGATCAACGACCGGGCCGTACGACCCGGAATGAACCGAGCCTCCTCGGCCTCCACAATTACAGCCTGCGTCAACTGGCGCCAGCAGCCATGAAAACCCCAAAGCCAGCACCCCGCCAGCGACAACAACACGAGACATCAGTTTAGTCACCACGGCGGCGTCTCCCGAAGGATGCGGTCAGTTACGTTACACCTGAAACCTACCACCCTCTTCACGGACACTCGGACTGGCTTCACCCTGATCGCAGTTTTTGATGAGGTTTAATGACAACGCTTGCGATCATCCGTCAGAGGTTGCAAAGTTTCGCTAGTCGGGGCCGTTGAGGGGAACCCTCATTCCCAACGAAAACAGCGGTTCAATGCGAGCATTGAACCGCTGTTTTGTGATTGTTCACTGACGTGACCACGTCGATCATTACATCAGCGGCAGAGGCTCGGGCATCAGCAGGAATGGGAAGACCCGGAGCGGACGTCCAATTTCCAGTTCGCTGGGATACCGCAGCTGTGCCGCGCGATCAGCGGCAAATTGCAGCAGCGTGAAGTCGAGACCACAGTACTTATCGAGATCGGATTCGGCAGCGACATCGGCGAAGACTTCGCCCGCAGAAGCGGCATGACGCCGGACGCCGTGGATACTTTCTTCGCGGACCTTGATCCCGGCTGCAGCCATCTTGACGAGGCCCTTCAGGAAGCGGCCGACCAAGGATTCCGCCCCGGTGCTGCGCCACAGGCGATCCCACTCGTCATGGGCTTCCCAGTAGAAGCCCAGATTGAAGTGGTCGAGCCCCAGCAGGTACGACCGATTTTCGGCCCAGCGATCCGGCGTGAGCGGCTTGGGATTCATGGGTCGCTGGTTGTAGCTATGGCCGCGTGGGTCACGGTACGGATGCGGGGTTCCGGAACCAGGCACGTGGGTGTAGCGAGGCAGCGGCGAATTCGGGAGCAGGCGAGCAAATTTCGCCTGAGGAATGGCCATCAATGGAGCAATTGCAGTGGTAGACATGGCACCAGATTTCAGTCGCTTGACCCGCCGCGGCCTCCTGCGCGAGGGAAAAACGGAACCCGTCCAGAGCGCACAATCCACGCAGGCCTCGAAGGAGGTCTCACGTGAGACAGACACCGCGATCTCGACGGAAGTTCGTAGGTTGGGGCTGACCGGGGCTTCGTGCCGCCGGATGATGCTGAGGGAACGGAAGGAAGGGCCACGTGGTAACTGCATGCCAAATCGCGAGTTGTGCGATTTCGGCTGCTGGCCCCTGCGAAATCGTCGAAACGACTTCACAGAACCATTAAACCAAAATTGTCAGAGATTTATAGATCACTTTCCACAAAATTTCAGACTCGGGCCAGACGGGCTGTCGGAGACCCGCTGGGGGAACATCTGCGGATTTTGATGCCTGTACCGTTGCAGCGACATTCCAGACGCTGGCGGGATTAAATGTAGAGAGCCGAAAGCGGCTCGCCATGATAGACCGCGTGTGGCCGTCCCTGGTCATCATGCCACATCGCATCCAAGGGAATTCCCAAGCGATCGTAGATCGTAGCAGCCAACATCTCTGGGCTGACAGGGTCCTGCGATGGGTAGGCCGCGATCTTATCAGTGGCTCCATAAACTCGACCGCCCGCGATTCCGCCTCCTGCGAGCCACACGCTCTGCACTCCCCCCCAATGATCGCGCCCCGGCAATTTGTAGTCACTCGGCAGGTGGGAAATTTTCGGCGTCCGTCCGAACTCTCCAGCCATCACGATCAATGTGTCGTCGAGTTCGCCCGTTTCGGCCAAATCATCAAGCAGCGCCGAGACGGCTCGATCAGTCGGGGGGTACAAGTAATCTTTGAGATTCGGGAAAGCGTTACCATGCGTGTCCCACGCCTCGTTGTTTCCCAGATTGACTTGCACCAACCCGACCCCGGCCTTGACCAGTCGCCGCGCCATCAGACACGACCAGCCAAACGTGTTGCGACCATAACGCTCCTGAATCTCAGTATCCGCTTGCGTCACATCGAACGCCGACTTCACTTTCGGATCGAGCAGCAGAGACACCGCCGACTCGCGGTAGCGGGAGAATGCCCCCACGCTGGCGGCACTGTCCAGAGCTTGACGCTGATCCTCCAGCGACCTGAGCATCTCCAGGCGACGGTCCATCCGACTGGTCAGCATCCGATCCGGCAGGTTCAGATTCGGGGCCATGAACGGCCGATCAGGCGTCCGATCCCCCCCACGAGCGTGGTGAAACTCGTATTCCGGGTAAGCACCGTATGTCGCTCCATTGAACGGGCACGCTTCGATAAACCACGGGTCGCGACGACGCCCCATCTCACCGGCGAACTGACCGGGAATGACTCGTCCCGACCGGTGAATAATCCGTTCAGGCAACACAACTGCGGGCGGCAATCCGTTTTTGACAGCCAGTTGATCCCCGGCAATCGCCGCGATCGACGGCCAGTCTTCCGGCATTGGCTTGTTGCCGTTGAATGTGGGAGGAGTCTTCGACCGACCGGTCAGCATGATCAGATGGGCCAGCGAGTGATCGTTCGACGGATGCGTCAGCGACCGAATCAAGGACCACTTGTCGCTGCGTTCCGCCAAACGTGGCAGATGCTCCACGATCTGCAACCCCGGCGTCCGAGTGCTGATCGGGTTGAACTCCCCGCGAATCTGATCGGGAGCCTCGGGCTTCATGTCGAAGCTGTCCAACTGTCCCAATCCGCCAGACAGGAACAGGTAAATGACCGAACGAATCGGAGTGGCTTTGCCCGCCGCACCAGTCCCCGTCTCAGCTGCCCGCAACTCGGCTAGCTGCGCCATCGACAATCCGAGCAGCCCCAGAGTGCCCGCCTGGAGGGCAAAGCGTCGCGACTGCGCAGGATGTTGCCAGACGTTCGACATGGGCTCTCGCCTTCTAGGCGTCTCGTGTGAGGTTTGTGTCCGCACTTCAACTTCAATTCGGGGCGACCGATGTCGGAAAGATGAGGCTCTGGCCGAACCGCTTGCGCGAGTCTACCTATCCTCTGGATCTGGATCGCAGGAGCTTCACTCTTCCATCCAGGCAAGTCGGCAATCACTGCAACCCATCAAACACGGCTTACATTACTGTATCGTCCGAAACAGGACCTCGGCAATCGAGAACTCAGTGGACTTGTCAGATTGTGCGAACCTCGAGTCCTTCCAGATCAGGAGCCACTCTTGGAAATGACGTACGGGAACCCTGGCCATTATTCGAGGGAGCGAGAGGCGCACCTCAACCTGAAAACACAATCATGTGGCGTCTACAACGGCTGTTCAGAACCTGAGACGTCACGTAATCCCGAGCGAATCTTTCTTATCCACTGCGAACTGGCGATTGTGACCTGAGTCTGTTCGACTTCTGGAGTTCGTTGCCAAAACACCTCATGCTCCTCCATGTCTGCTGACTCCGGGGATTCTCGGCAACATTTCAGGTTCAGTCTCATGCATCCCCCCTAGAGTGCAGGTAAGCTGGTGAAGATCGGTGAGTTTGCTAAGCTCATTGGATGTTGATGCGTGGAGTTCCGGGAACACCGGTATAGGAGAGTGTCATGCGTGGTTTGATCGCGTTGGGATGCTTGGTTCTCGGACTTGCCACCGGCGGGGCAACTTCTGTACTGGCACAGGCGCCTGCTGAGAAGCCCAAGTTCGATCAAATGATCGAGGGTAAGACCAAGGTCACTGGCATGTGGACGATGTACCACAAGGACCAGACTCTGTTCGCCGAGATCAAGCCAGAGCACATCGGGCGTGACTTTATCGTCCTGCCCACGATCGCACGGGGGATCAGTCAGCGACCGATCATCGGCGGCATGTCCTGGTCGACCGGCGACGACGACATGTTGTGGAACTTCCGTAAGGTCGACGACAAGCTGATGCTCCAGCGCCGGAACGTGCGGTTTAAGGCCAAGGCCGGTAGCCCCGAAGCCTCAGCGGTCGAGAAGGCGTACTCCGACAGTGTGCTGTTTGCTCTGCCGATCATGGCGACCGGGCCTAGCGGCGGGCTGCTGGTCGATATGACCCGCGTCTTCATGAATGACAACCTCGACATCGGTCGGGCGATGGGCGGCTTCCAGTTCATGGGAGACCGCTCGACATGGGCCTCGATCAAGGGGTTCAGCGGGGTCAGCGAGAACGTTGAGATCCAGGTCGCTGCTGTGTACAGCTCTTCCAGCCCGTTCCAAACATTCGACACCGTACCCGATGCGAAGGGGGCGCAAGTCAACATCCACTACAGCATCAGCTTGCTCCCAGTCGTGGGAGCGAACGGCTTCAAACCGCGATTGGCGGATGACCGCGTGGGGTACTTCCTGTCGGCGACGAAGGACTTCTCCGAGAATGGAGAAGAGGAACACTTCATCCGCTACATCAACCGCTGGGATCTACGGAAAAAGGATCCCTCGGTAAAAATCTCACCGCCGGTCAAGCCGATCAAGTTCTGGATGGAGAAGACTGTTCCCGTCTTCCTCCGCCCGACCGTGAAGGCTGGGATTCTGGAATGGAACAAAGCCTTCGACAAACTCGGCTATGACGGAGCTGTCGAGGTCGGCCAGCAGGGCGATACTGATACCTGGGATCCAGAAGATGTGAATTACAACACCTTCCGCTGGATCACAGCTGAGGCCGGTTTCGCGATGGGACCATCGCGAGTCGACCCCCGCACCGGTCAGATTCTGGATGCCGACATCATCTTCGATGCCGGGTTCCTCGATTCCTGGAACCATCGTTGGGAGACATTCAGTCCACCGACCGTCGCTGCTCTCGCCCCCAATGCCACTCCTTTCATGAAGGCACCTGAGGGCGAGACTCCGTTCTCGCATCATCACGGATCGGGGCATAATTGCTCGTACTGCCAGGACCAGCAGTGGCAAATGGGCTATGCCGCATCCGTCTTCATGGCAATGGGCCAGGCAGCTGCCGACGGCAAGCTCCCCGAGGAGTTCGTGCATCAAGGGATGAAGGAAGTGGTCATGCACGAGGTCGGGCACACGCTCGGCCTACGTCATAATTTCAAGGCCAGTGCCTGGAAGACTCTGGCCGAGATGGCCGATCTGGAAAAGGGAAAATCCGAGGGCACCGTCGCCAGCGTGATGGACTATAACCCGCCGAATATCGCCCCCGCCGGACAGCCGCAGGGTCTGTACTACACGCAAACGGTCGGCCCCTATGACATCTGGGCCATCGAGTACGGGTACTCGCAGATTGAAGGAGACGAGAAGGCCGGGCTGGCAAAGATTGCTCTGCGTTCTTCCGAGCCAGGGCTGGATTACCTCACCGATGAAGACACACGTGGCGGCGTCGATTCCGACCCGTTCTCGAACCGCTTCGACATGGGCAAGGACTCTCTGGCCTACATCCGCCGTCAGGTGCAAGTCTCCAACGAACTGCTCCCCAAGGTCGTTGAAAAGGCCGTTAAGGACGGGCAAGGCTACCAACGTGCCCGCCAGATGTTTAGTCGACTGTTCGGCGAGCATTGGCGATCCCTCGGATTTGCGGCGAGATTCCCTGGTGGTATCTCGGTGTCCCGCGATCACAAGGGCACTCCCAACGGTCGGGCTCCGTTCAAGCCGGTCGACGCTGCTCAACAGCGTGAAGCCATGCAGCTGCTCAACGAAGCGGCGTTTGGCGCTCCGAAGCTCGATGGGACGCTGCTGAACTCATTGGCCTCGACGCGTTGGAGTCACTGGGGCATCGAAGAGCCGGGCCGCCTGGACTACCCCATTCAGGACACCGTTCTGCAAATGCAATCGATGATTCTCTCTCAGTTGATCAACTCACAGACGCTGACTCGTCTCTCCGACAGCGAGATCACAATTGCCGCCGACCAGGATGCCTATACGCTGGCCGAGCACATGAACCTGCTGACACGCGGCATCTTCTCGGAGCTGTTTCCCGAGAAGGCCGAGGGCGAGTTCACGAACCGCAAGCCGTTCATCAACAGCTATCGTCGCAACTTGCAACGCGAGACTTTGCGGTCGCTGTCGATGATGGTCAGTCAGCCTACCGGTGCTCCGGAAGACGCCCGCACGCTGGCCCGCATGCACCTAACGACGCTGGATCAACAGGCGACCACGCTGCTGCAATCACCGGGACTGAAACTCGATGACTACAGCCGCGCCCACCTAATGTCGATCCAGGCCAAGATCAAGCAGATCCTGGAAGCTGGTGTGCAGGTTTCGCCAGGCAACTGACACTGGCTGGCGAGCGTCCGTCGTCAGCCGAATGGTCCTTCACGCCTCGCTCACCCAACGTTTCACTCAGCGCCGCTCACGATCTGACGACTCACTCCCTAGCCCACTCACAGGAGTGCATCGACCCGATGCCCCTGAGCGAACGGGGCCAGTCGTTCGGCGACCGTGCCGGGTGACGCGGGTCGGTGTGCTCGGTCGATGGCCAGCAGGGATTGCATCAACTCGACTAAACCCGGCGGAACGGCCCGCTCCAGCAGAGTCAAATCCATGCGGCGAGCTGCCGTGCGAACAGGCGGTTGACCGACCAGCAATTCGTGCAATGTGGCTCCCAGCGAGTACACATCGGCGCGTGTGTCGACATCGTGGCTATCCCGCGCTTGTTCAGGAGCCATGTACGCGCGCGTCCCCATGATTTGTCCGTCGCTGGTCAGATTGCTGTCATCTGCCAAGGGGCGCGTGGCCGATTTCACGATCCGGGCCAAGCCGAGATCGAGGACCTTGACGATGCTCTGGCCCCGATCATGGCGAGCCAGCATCATGTTCGAGGGTTTGACATCCCGGTGGACGATCCCTTTTCGCCAGGCATGCTCCAGGCCCATCGCCGCTTGCCGAATGATCTCGGATGCATCAGAGACGGATAAGCTCCCTCGGAGTAACAACAGTTTGGCCAAGTCGATGCCCTCGACATACTCCATCACCAGATAGGGAGTTCCGTCGTGGACTCCCGCATCAAATGCTGACACGAGATTTGGATGCTGCAGCTGGCCGAGAGTTCGGCACTCACGCCGGAAACGTCGAACGATAGTCGGCGCATGAGGGAGACTCGGACTCAGTAATTTCACCGCGACGATCTTTTTAAAGTCGAGATGTACAGCACGAAAAACGACCCCCATGCCCCCTTCCGCAATCTTGTCAACCAGCTGGTAACTTCCGATCTGAGTCGGGAATCGTTCGCTCTCGGGCGCGCGCTCCTCATGGTTCACAAATGGGGGTTGTGCGATGATTCGGACGACATCCTGGCAGTTCGTCTCCGCGAGAAACACATCCGCGATGGTCGGGTGACGAAGTGCTTCGAGGATCGGGTCCTTCAGGCCACGAAGCAGTTCATCCAAAGTCTGCACGCATTGGTCGCAGACATCCAAATGCGTTTGCATGGCCACTGACAAATGGGAATCCGCAGTGCCAGACAACAACCGGGACAGTTCCTTCAACGACGGACATCGCCCCTCCTGAAATATTGGAGTGCTGTCAGAGCTCGGTGGGCGATTCGCGGGCTGTCGCTCTGTCACGTGGACCTCTTACTCAGCAGGCGTGACCGCAGGTGATTTGGAGTCCAAACCATCGGCATCAGGAGGCACATTGACCAGCCCGTCCAATTCCTCGCGGATGCGTTTCAAGACGCGCGAGCGAGCCACGTAGACTGCGCCGGGTGACATTCCCAACTCGCTCGCCACGTCAGCGACCGCGTGTCCCTCCACAGTCGTGCGCAGACACGCCTGCCAAGTCCGGGGTTCGAATTCCGTCCTTACCAGTTCCAAAGCTCTACGAACCAGTTGAGCAGTCTCGGACTCTTCCGCACTCGAATCCCCATCGGTCGAGAGTGGTGGCTCCTGCAGCTGCTGCCACTGCATGTGAGCTTCCGATCCCCCTACTCCGACAGGTGCAGACCGCAACTTGCGAAGATGGTCAATGATCCGATGACGCGTCACCGTCCATAACCAATCGCGAAATCGATCACCGGGGCGGTCCTTTCGAAACCGATTGAATCCCGTATAGACCGCCTGAAACACATTCTGAGTGATGTCAGCGGCATCTTCCGGTTGCAATCCAGCAGCGCGGCACCACCCATAAACCGTGGGGCCATAAAGCACTGTCAAACGCTTCCAGGCGACGCCGTCATTGGACCACAAACGCTCGAGGAGCGTCAGGGAAGTGGAGTGATTGTCAGGGTGGGCTTCGATTTCGCTCATCGGGGGGGGGCAATGATCGCTGGCTCAGTCATTCCGCTGGTAGCGAGGTTGACCGCCCCAGCCGAGTTTCTGGTTGAGGGTTTTGTAGTAACTATGGCCTGTCAGGCGGGCCAGTTGGAAGGAGACGGCAGCGCGGCGGACAATGATCTCGTCTCCGAGATGCAGCGGTTCGCGAATCTGGCCATCGATGGTCAGCATGACCCCCTCGGGCACACGCGGGAGTGTGAGGCGGTACTCCAGATCGGCTCGGTCGACCAGGGGGCGGTTCGAGAGTGTATGCGGTGAAATCGGTGTCACCACGAACGCTTGCAGGTCTTGCTGCAGGATCGGTCCGCCTGCGGAGAGGCTGTGAGCTGTGGAGCCGACGGGGGTACTGATGATCAGACCATCCGCGCTATAGGTCGTGACGTGAACTCCCCCGATCGAGAGTTCGACATCGATCATGGACAGTGACCCACCTGCATGGACGGCCGCTTCGTTGAGGCCGAGATACGTGCGAGATGAGCCATCGGCCCGGCGGTGTTCGCACTCGAGCATCAGGTGGTGGACGACCTGATAGTCGTGCAACTCGAGTCGATGAATCTGCTGACGGAACTCGTCGGGGGACAAGTCGGCCAGGAACCCCAGTCGTCCGAGGTTAATTCCGACAATCGGCATCTGCCGGGCCCCAAAGCCTCGGCAGGCCCGCAAGATGGCGCCATCACCGCCGAGTACGATGGCTAAGTCAGCGTCCTGCGTCGGCGGCTCGATCTCCTCGCCGATAATGACTTCGGCAATTTCGACAGTCTTTCGCCGACGTAAAAACGACTCCAATGAGGTCCAGGCGGATTGGACTCGATCGGAGTCATCGCGTGTGACGATCACCAGTCGGAGAGGGGCTCGGGACATTCACGGGACCAGGGTGTTTGGGATGGCCCACGCAACAAGTCGCGAGGGAGTGCAACTCTGATGATATCGGAGACGCCGACTGACTGCACCGATTTCTCATTACGGCTTCCCAGGATTCGCCAGCAACTTCTCGACAGCGGGCGTGATGTCTTTCGCGTAGGTGAATTCTTCGGGATCTTTGAGATCCGGAAGCACCATGACCCGCTGCCCCGTCTGATCGAAGAGATAGGCGACGGGCATCGACTGGTGCTCGATGATCTTGAACAGATCTTCGGAGGAGGTGCTCAAAAGTACGTTACGGACTGCGTGCGCTTTAACCATCGTCAGGACTTCGCGAATGTCGGGCTCGATCTTCGACGGCGGGAGACTCGCGTCCCCTTCGTAGTCGAGGCACACCGACACGCACACGACCTGCTCCGGGTACTTGGCCTGCAACGCCACCAGCCCGGGCAGCTCCTTCAAACACGGCGGGCAGTAAGTCGCCCACAGGTCGAACACGACCACCTTGCCGGGATGTGCCGCGACAATCGCCTGCGTTTGATCCCAATCCAAAATATCGATTTTCAGCTCACCGCTCGCAGTGTCGGGGGAAGTCACGGGAAGCGGTTCCGACTGCCCACCCGGTGGTTCCATCGGCTTGTTCTCGGCAATAGAGGCATCCTTCACGGGAGTCGCCACCGGGGCTGTGGAAGAATCTCCGCAACCAACGAGGGCAAGTAACAAGGCGAGAGTCGAGATCTGACGCATGCGGTAGCCTCCGTGAACTGATTGTCCGGCCCGGCGAAATACTGTTCGACCGGAGTAGAACGAGCATCGTCTTGGATCACGGAGAAACATGCAATCCGCGTCAGCCGAGATCCCAGCGTTTACCGTGCCGCATTCATGAACCCGACCACGACGGCGGCATCGCGAAGCGTCGGCTTGTACCCGTAGGATTGCTCGAAGCGATCAAGGGCGAATCGGACGACAGCCGCATCCGCCACGCCGCCGCCGGTCATGCCGACCAAGAAGCCGATCTGGTAGGAATTATTGGGATCGATGAGGTCATCCTGAGAGGTCATGCGTGTGTCCGGGTTCGAGGATTGCGAGAACATCAGCCAGCCAAATATCAGGCAGGAACCGATTCCGAGAATGATTTGCAGTATGGGGGACATAGTGAGGTCTCTCCGGGGGAGGGGGGACGTGGAACCTCTTTCCTGAACGGGGAATCAGTCACAGCAGATCATGCGATTTCGCAAAATCCCCTGCATTTTCGGTTGCTCCGTCACTTCGCGGGCAGAGTGATCCACAGCTGAGAGGTCGTGGCTTTAACGCCCTCGATCGGCCCCGTGGCTTGGAGGTTGAGGTCGGGGACAGTGGTCCGTCCCACAATCTGAATTGGCCCTCGGGCCGCAGCGGAGTCAGCGGCCACGGACAGTTTGAGGGTGACGGCTTTGGCGGTGTCGCCTTCGGGTTTGGACTCGACAGGTTCGAACGTGACTCCAGCGGGAAGCCCTTCGACAGTAAATTGGATCGGGACATTGAGCCCGGCCAGGCGGTTGATGGTGACCGGGATTTCGAGGGGCTTGGCGCGATCCAGTGTGAAGCGGTTGCCTGCCACTGAGAGTTCCAGATCAGGCGTCTCGGGCAACAGCGTCAGAGCATAGAAGTGCCACTCGCTGCCGGTCTGGTAACGGTCCGACACCTCGACCGTGTAGTTGTCGTCCACGGGGATGACGATGTCGAAATTGGGGTCCACAAGTTCCCCGGAGTCATCCTGAACTGTGACAACTTCGCCAGTCGAATTGAGGAACCGCACAACCGGGTCCAGCTGGGAGCCGAGTGATTTGGACTGAGTGCGAAAGCGAAGTGCTTGGCCTTTCATGCCGAAGAACTGGTAGCGATCACTGTCTCCGGGGGTTTCAATGGTGCCTGTCACGGAAGACGGAATGGTCAGCTTCTGGATGGCGGCGGCAGCGTCCTCGATCACGAGGCTGCCATTCGGCTCGGGCAAACAATCCACTGAGAACGTGACTGTGGCCGGACTGCCATTCGAAAACGGGGAGAGGCGCAGTACCGAGAGATCGCCGTTTAGCGTGAGCTTCTCAGCGGGTAAGTTCCAGCCATGCGGAGTGACTTCGCCGGGCTGCTTGAGCAGTGGGACGACGTGATTGATGACTGGGCCTGTCGTCAGCAACAATCGATAGATACTGTTGGCTCCTCCGGCATATTGAATCGTGGAGTCGGGAGTGGATGGAAACGCGAAGAGGCGGACATGCCATGTCCCATCCGCAGGGGCTGTCCAGACGAGCTGTGGGTCGCTCGCCAGCCAGTCATCGTTCTGTTCAATGACGAACCCCTGTGTGTCCACGAGTTGCAGCACCGCATCCATCGGTGAGGGCAGCGTGCGGTTGGCTTCGACGGAAGCCACCAGTGTTTCACCGGCCTTCAGCCTGACGGCGAAAGTGTCGAGTTCACCGCTCTTATGTAGCGAGCCATTAACGATCACCGGCGATGGCGGAATCGCCTGCGCCTCTTTGGTGGCGTTGTTGGGTTCGACCTCGGCGATCTCGGGCAACGTTCCGATTACAAACGACCGCAAATCGCTCGCCCCTTCGGCGTTATGCCAACGGACCCAAGCCACCTCGGGACGCGCGTCACCCGTGGCAGTGAATGTGAACTCATCGGGCTTTTCGCTCGCCGTGACCGTCAAGTCGGAGCGGTCGATCCAGACCTCCACGGGTGCAGTCCCGACAGCTCCCTGCAACTTAACCGTCGCGGTCTGCCCGGCCTGCACTCCTGCGGGAAAGAGTGCAGTGACAGCAGGGACTTCGGCGGCGAGTGGATGCGGACCAAGGAGTAAACTCAGCCACCCGAGTGCGATCCAGCACAACATCATCCGAGCACTTGATTCACTGGACATCAGCGGAGAGACCTTGTGGCAGAATTTCAAGCGTTGAGAATTTGAAAGAGTACCAAGTCACTGCTAATTCCTGCACGCTAGACGGCCCAATCAGTGAGGGCATTCGCCTTTCTGGCCGTAGCGTGGGCTTTAGCCCACGCGATCAGCGCTTCTCCTTCATGCCGCGTGGGCTAAGGCCCACGCTACGGCTCTGATACTCACCAAGTCGATCCCCCCTCGCCGATCCTTCAATCGTCGAAATCATCATCTGCCGAACCGCCACCGCCCATTCCGCCCTGGCGGTCATGCCAATCGTCGAGGGTGCAAATCACTTCGCGGCATTTGGCTCCGTTGTATTCACCGACGATGCCGTCCTCGGCCATCCAGTCAATCATGCGCGCGGCTCGGCCATACCCGATACCCAGTGACCTCTGCAACAACGACACGCTGCCGCGCCCTTCGCCAATCACCACTTCGCAGGCTCGCTGATAAACCTCATCCTTGTGACGAGCCACATCAGCGGGACTACTGTCTTTATCCTTCTTCGCAGCTGCGGCCGCAGCTGCCGTGGCTTCGGCAATTTCGGGTGAGTACTGCGTCGGCTGATCGCTGAAGAAGTCGATGACGGCGTTGACCTCCTCGTCGCTGATGTAGGTTCCCTGAGCGCGCGACAGCGTGCTGGTTCCGGGAGCGAGGAACAGCATGTCTCCATAGCCGAGCAGCTTCTCGGCGCCGTTCTCGTCAAGAACGACGCGGCTGTCGTTCTTGCTGGCGACCTGAAATGCGATCCGGGCGGGGAGGTTGGACTTGATCAGTCCAGTGATGACATCGACCGTCGGCTTTTGTGTCGCGAGAATCAGATGAATCCCGACCGCGCGAGACTTCTGAGCCAGGCGAATGATGTGGGCTTCCACGTCCTTGCCGCTGGTCATAATCATGTCGGCCATTTCGTCGGCGATGATCACGATGTACGGCATCTTGTCGGGGATGGCCTCGGCTTCGTACGTATCGGGATCGATTTCAAGACGGTCCAGAACCTCGTCCTTGCCGAGCTTGTTGTAGCTGTCGAGATGGCGAACCCCGACACGCGACAGCAGGTCGTACCGCTCCTCCATCTTGTCAACGGCCCACGCCAGCACTGCCTCAGCCTTCTTCATGTCGGTGATCACCGGATGCATCAAGTGCGGCAGCTTGGTAAACGGGCTCAGCTCGACCATCTTGGGGTCGATCATGATCATCCGCACTTCATCCGGGGTCCGCGTCATCAGCATCGACACGATCAGCGTGTTCAGGCACACGCTCTTCCCGGTCCCGGTGCGTCCCGCGATCAACAAGTGTGGCATCTTGGCCATGTCGACCACCAGCGAATTCCCGCTGACATCCTTGCCCAGGAACATCGGAATGCGCAGCTTGTCGAGTTCTGGACCAGTGGCCTCGATCAGCTCTTTCAGGCGGACCATCACACGAATGTCATTCGGGACTTCGACCCCCACGGTATTCTTGCCGGGGATCGGCGAAACGACGCGCACAGCGGGGACGCGCAGCGCGATCGCCAGGTCGTCTTGCAGGCTGATGACCTTGGCGACTTTCAGCCCCGGTTCGAGGTCGATCTCGAACAGGGTGACCACCGGGCCGGTGTCGATCTCGGTGACTTTGACCTTCAGACCGAACTGCTCGAAGGTCTTCTCCAATGTCGCTGCGTTCTGCTGTGCCTTGGCGGCCAGCTTCTCGAAGGGAAACTCTTGGGCGTTCTCCAGCAGGCTCGAATCCGGCAAGCGATGAGCCGGGCGAGGGGCGTTCGAGGCGAGAGTTGTTGCTGGGCGGTTGGCCTTGGTCCGTCCGCCCAGTGGCAGGTTGACCTTGAACTCGGGAGGAGGTGGTAATGGAGAAGAGACCAATGCAGCCACGCGCTCAATCAGAGTCGGTGGTGGAGCTGGCATGGGCGGCGCATGTACGGGGATCGCCCGAGGTGCGGGAGTAACCGCGATTGGAGGACTGGCCGCCACGACCGAGTCGTCATACCGCCGCGTCCACGCCCGCAAAGGCCACAGCACCACACGAACTGGAAGCGCCAATCCGAATACGCACCACTGCGAAATCACGTCATCCACCGCCAGTAACAATCCGGCCAAAGACAGCGTACCAACCACAATCATCCCGCCCGTCATCGAGAAGTGTCGCTCAACCACCGCGCTCGACCAGGCCCCCATCCAGCCGCCGCTCCCAATCACCGGGCCATGTCCCCATGTCGGAATCAGCAGTTGAAGTGCGAGAGCACAGGCGGCGATCAGCAAGACTCCGCCGATTACTCGCACGCCTGGGTCCGGTGTGGGAACGCGGCGGAACAGGCGGAAGTCAGCCATGACCAAGAGGAGAAGCAGGAACCAGGCCGCCTCACCCAAGATGGCAAACAGGCCGTTGGCCACAAACGCTCCGGGCTGTCCAGCCAAATTGGCCACAGAGGTATGCGCAGGAAAGACCAGCGACGCCGGCGGGTCCGCCGGGTCGTAGCTGCCAAGACTGAGTGCCAGGAACACTGAGAGTGCCAGACACCCGAGCGCTAGCAGGTCGTTTTTCAGACGCTGGTAGTCGATCATTGACTCGTCGCGAATACCACATGGCCGACCGCTGTCGCTGCCATCGGAAATCGCCCTTCACTCCATTCTGCCCTCCTTGGCAGCACAATTCGCGCAATCAGACCATCGGGCGATCCGCTCGCCCACACCTCTTTATTCTGCGCGCTGGCCCGCGCCGCTGAGGTGTGTCAGTTGGGCTTTCTGAGGTGAAGCCATGTCCGCCGTGGGTGGTAACGGATCGTGCGGTCGAACTCGCCGGTCGCGGAGTAGGTGATGCAACGAGAGTTCCGACTAATCCGCCGCCACCTGGTTGCGGTTGAGAATTCGTGAGATCACTCGGGCGATTTCCGTAAGGGACTTGGTCATTTCAATTTTTTCGAGACGACCTGTAGATCGGCGTGAATCGAGTTCGTACTCCTTGGTGCTGGATCAGTCATCGCGTCACATCCTGTGGCACGTCGCCCTCAGCCTCAACTCACACAGGCTCCCTGATGGCCATCCTTCAGGTGGGCTGAAGCTCCGCGCTTCTGCACGTGGTACGTGCAGAACAGACCCCGGTCGTCGTTCGACCGGGGTTTTGCTTTTGGCGGGTTGGAGTTCAGCCTTCAGGCTGCTCTGGACCAGTCTGTCGACAGACTGGACCGCAGCACTCGCATGTGTCGCTCGATCACGCATACAGCGGAGCGATCACGCGGCCATGATTGACATGGTTGGGTCGGCCCACCCGGTCGTACACCATGCTGCTGGAATCAATGCCGAGGGCACTATAAACCGTGGCCCCCACGTCGGCAGGATACCATCCTCGCGTCGCCGGATATGCCGCTTGCGAGTCGCTGGCTCCGATCACTTGCCCCCCGCGAATGCCTGCTCCCGCGTACAGAGCCGAGAACACGCCCGACCAGTGGTCGCGGCCACCGCCCTCGTTGATTTTGGGCGTCCGCCCAAACTCGCCGACCGCAATCACCAACGTTTCACTCAGCAGCCCGCGCTCTTCCAGATCAGTCAGCAGTGCCGACAGCCCCTGATCAAACGGAGGAAGCAAGCGATCTTTCAGCTGGGCGAAATTACTGCCGTGTGTATCCCAGTTATTCATCGAGCCCATGTTCGCCTGGACGATCGGCATGCCCGCTTCGACGAGTCGCCGCGCCAGCAGCAGCGACTGGCCAAAGGCATGGCGACCGTAACGGTCGCGCATTTCCTTCGACTCGCGGTCCATCTCAAACGCCTCGCGGAAGCGGCCACCTGCTCCGAGCAGGCTGTACGCTTGCTGGCAGGAACGGCTCAGGTTCTGCGACGAACCTTGTGATTCGAGGTCTCGCCGCTGTTGATCGAGGTCGCCCAACAGCGCGCGGCGGTCATCGACACGATCGATCGTTAGGCCAGGTTGCAGTGTCAGCTCATCTAGCTTGAAGTTCGGATCGTTCGGATCACTCTTCACATGCCACGGGTCGTACTCGCTGCCGAGGAACCCACCAGTCTGCCCTGAAAATCCATACCCATTTTGCAGGTAGGTCGGCAGCATCACTCCCGACGGCAAGCCATCGGTCCGAGGGCGCAGGGCGTGCAGGCCAGCTGCATAGCAGGGCCAGTCGTTCCGGCTGGCCATATGCGTCGCGCCCGGCGGAAGCTGATTCACTCCCGAGAGCATAAAATGCGTCGCGTGTTCATGCGAGGGCAGATCGTGCGTCATGGAGCGAATGATCGCATACTTGTCGGCGATGGCGGCCAATTTGGGAATGTGCGGCCCGACCATGATGCCGGGGACATTTGTCTCGATGGGGTTGAAGTCGCCGCGAACCTCGACGGGGGCATCGGGTTTTAAATCCCAAATATCCTGATGAGACGGAGCCCCGGTCTGGAACACCAGGATCACACTTTTGGCCCGACCGAAACCGGGTGAGCTGCCTTCCGCCCGTGCTGTCCCAGAGAGCACGTCAGACAATCCCAGACCCAACAAGCCGGAGAAGCCAACTTGCAGCGCCTCGCGTCGCGAGGGAGCAAAACCAAACTGGGTGTGAAGGGAATGTGTCATGGTGTCTGCTCGCGGCGTGGGGGAGGGCCTGTCGAGTGGTGGGCCGGACGAACCGGATCAGTGGCGGGACCGTAAGGTATATCAACTATCGTTGATGGCTCAATGGCGAGCAGCCTTTTTTCGGGAGTCAGGGGCGAATCCGCTCCATGCATTCGAAGAGCGGTCCCATAACCCAAGACCCTCTCAGAATTCCTACAACCATCACAATTGACACAACAGGATGCCTAGGTAAGATGTGGTTGTCTCTCAAAGACTCGCTGTCTTCAGTCACTCGCCGGCTCCCCGATTCACTCGGGAGTGCGTTGTGGGTACGACCAATTCTCTGTCGCCAAGTCCCAAGCCGGTTGTCGTCGCGCTCCTCGAACGAGCCGAACGCTTCGCGGACGATGGGCAAATCGACCACGCTTCGGCGTTTTTTCGAGCTGCCGTCGCGGCTGATCTCACTCCCGTGGCCCATATTGCCTACGGAGTGTTTCTCGCCGATTGCGAGCGGGAAGTTGCTGCACGGAACCAGCTGACTGAGGCCTGGGAAATGGCCAAACGCCTCGGATTGCCCGCTGCACGGGCCTTGGCTTGCCACAATTTGGCAGCCATTTATCGCCGGATGGGAGTTACGACGGCTGCAGACAGCTTCCAGCAGCTGGCGATACGTGCCCAGCTGGAGGCCGACCCGTTGGAATCGTTACCCGCGTTCGTCATCGCTGGGCGAGCACTGGATCTCGCCGCTCATGAGTCCGTCGCCGCCGAAAAGCTATTTCGAGCCGCCCAAACTGACCCTCGCGAAGAGATCGCCGCAATCTTGAATACCGGTGTGCTCGCCTATCGACAGGGGCGTGAAACGCTGGCCATGGAGCGGTTCTACGCGGCGTTCGAGATCGCCCAGACGACGCGAGATCTCAACGCCTGTGCTGTTCTTCTGACGAATATCGCTCACCTGCAACGGGATCGTGGCCGCTGGAGCATTGCAGACGAGTGCCTGGCCTTGGCCGAGAAGATCGACCTCGAAGCCGGACGCCCCCGCTCCGCTCTCCGCGTCAAGCCGTACCGCCGAGAACTCGCTCGCGGATTGGCGATGCTGGCGGCAGACCCAAGCTGGAATTGAAGTCGCTGGCTGACCGCTGAAAGCCGACCGCTGCCCCCTCTTTCGTGCAATTCGGCCAAAATCGCCGACCTGTACAGATAAATCCTTGTTGCACAGGTTCCTCTCTCGGTAGGCTGCTCCACTTAATCGGAGCAACCCTCCGATTCGGAAGAAACGGATTTCGCCTCAACCGGGAGCTCAAGGATGAGCCAGCTGCACGTGTACCGCCCTGACCTGACCGACGAATCACCCCGTATTTTGTCGTTTGCGTTCTACGCCCCGCTCATCCGAGCCGAACGCGCGATGGCCGCATTGCGAGAAGCTCGACAGAAGCGTGAATCAATCCTGAAGTTCAAGGATTACCAGGCGAAGCCAATCTCGTTGCGATTGTTTGATGGGCGCTTCGGTCGGTAGTCGTTGCTGTGCAACTCTCCCTGAGAGAAAAGCTCCGCGTCGTCTGAACTGGTCGTTGGAGTCCAGCCTTGAGGCTGCTCTGGAGCAGGCTGAAGCCTGAACTCCAACCTCCATCGATCAGACATCGCATGGAACTCACGACCGAACGCTTTCTGGTGCGAGACCTACCGTGACCACATCCAGAGTGTCATCTGTCCGTACGGGCAGCCATCTCAGAGGGCTTTCGCAGAAATGATTCGTCTCGCGCTCGCCCCGGCGGGTGCAGCGGGTTACTGTAATGTCCTGTCGCAAAGTCAGTGGATTCGCGAGCATGATTCATCCTCTTATGGTGAGATATCTCCTCGATGTCCTCCCTGAAACGCATTTCGGAAGTTCCTCAACTTCCTTCCCGAGCCGTCGACTCTCATAAGGGGAGTTATGGTCGCGTCGTTCTCATCGGCGGCAGTGTCGGGATGAGCGGGGCGATCTCGCTGGCTGGTTTGGGAGCCCTGCGAGGTGGCGCGGGGCTTGTGTACCTCGCTTGCCCTCGCTCCGTCTGGAGCGCCGTCGCTGCCATCGAGCCGTCATACCTGACGGTGCCGCTCCCCGAAGATACGCCGGGTCGGTTGGCGGTTTCCTCGATTCCGGAGATCATGACCGCATGCCAGAACGCGGATGCAGTCGCCATTGGTCCCGGATTGGGGCAGTCGGATGATCTTCGCGAGGTGGTCTCGCAGGTGGTTCGCGGGTCCGATGTCCCCTGCGTGGTCGATGCCGATGCCTTGAATCTGCTGGTCGGCCGGCTCGGGCTCTTCGCCTCGGCGCGGTCCATGCGCGTGCTGACACCGCACCCCGGCGAGTTCGCCCGACTAACGGGCTTGACGATTCATCAGGTTCAACAGAGCCGTGAATCACTGGCTGTCGAGTTCGCTCAACAGCACCGAGTGGTCCTCGTTCTCAAAGGAGCCGGAACCGTCGTGACGGATGGCAGCCGCCTCTTCATCAACCGTACCGGCAATCCCGGTATGGCCACCGGTGGAACGGGCGATGTCCTCACCGGGCTGATTACCGCCTTGATCGCGCAAGGGGCCGACCCCTTCGACGCCGCCTGTCTCGGCTGCCATCTGCATGGTCTCGCCGGAGACATCGCAGCTGAGGAACTGAGCCCACCGGGAATGATTGCGTCCGACCTGCCCAAGTATCTTCCGCTGGCATGGAAGCGAACCTAACCGTGGGATAGGCTTCCAGCCTGTCTGTGTGCTCAGAAGATGACAGGCTGAAAGCCTATCCCACGCGGCGAATACTCATGCCCTCCCCTCGCCAGACCGTTGAAGCCATCTGGCACGCAGCTGTGAAAGCAGTTGATTCGCGGACGCTGGTCGAGCAATCGATTCGGGTCGAGTCCCAGCAACTGGTGATCGCCGAACAACGTATCCCGCTCGATGCGCTTCGCCGAATCGAAGTCGTTGGTGCGGGTAAGGCTGGGGCCGGAATGGCTCAAGGGGCCGCAGAGTCGCTCAGCGGGCTGGGGAAGCCGCTCAGCGGATGGGTGAATGTCCCGGCGGATTGTGTGAGACCGCTGAAGTCGATCACTCTGCATCCCGCGCGGCCCGCCGGGCTGAATGAGCCCACAGCTGCCGGAGTGGCTGGGTCGGAGGAGATCCTGCGCCGGGTTACCGCGCTGGGTGCGGGCGATCTGTGCCTGGTGCTGATCTCGGGCGGTGGAAGTGCGCTACTCCCCGCACCGATTGAGGGGATCACGCTCGCCGATAAATCTGCGACCATTCGGCAGATGTCCCTCTCCGGAGCGAGTATCGACGAACTGAATTGCGTGCGCCGCCAGCTGTCGCGGATCAAGGGCGGCGGCCTCGCGCGGGCGTGTCGTGCGCACTGGTTGGTGACGCTGGTGATCTCGGACGTGATCGACGATCCGTTGGAGGTGATCGCCAGTGGACCGACGATTGACTTCCCACCTGAGCCGGAGAGAGCACTGGAGTTACTCGAACGGTTTGCCCCGAGACTAGTCGGGATTCCGGCTTCGGTGATCGAGTCGTTGCAACGACCACAACTCTCCACCGTGGGGCACGTTTCCTACGTGCCTGAAAGTGTGCTGGCAGAACACGGGCACGTAGGAAACGTGCCCCACAACAGAGCGGTCTCAATCATCGGCAACAATCAAACTGCCGTTGAGGCTGCGGAACGTAAAGCCCGCTCGCTGGGTGTTGATGTGCGCATCCTCGGAGTCGGTCAAGCCGGTGTCGCGAAGACCGTCGGGCGAGAACTGGCCGAAGAGTGCCTGCGACTCCAACCGGGACTCACTCGCCCGCTTTGCCTGATCAGCGGAGGCGAACCCGTGGTGCATGTCGCAAAACGTCCCGTTCCGCAGAAGGGTGGCCGCAACCAAGAACTCGCCCTCGCTGCTCTCTGCCGATTGATCGAAGCCAACGCGAGCGGCATCACCATCCTCTCCGGCGGCACTGATGGCGAAGACGGACCCACCGACGCCGCTGGAGCCATCGCTGATTCCACAGTCGCATACTCATCGATCGAACAACACCTCGACCCACGACAGTTCCTCACTGACCACAACAGCTACCCCTTCTTCGAGCTAACCGGCGGTCTGCTGATCACCGGACCGACACACACGAATGTGATGGATGTCAGAGTGGTTCTCGTCGAGCCGTTGTGACCGCTGAGTCACGACTCACGTGTGAGCTGGCGCAGCGGGCTAGACGCTGGTCACTGGGCCAGCACGCATCGCATCGGGTTCGCAGTCGACCAGATGTCAGTTAGGATGCCCACGACAATCTCACCACGTTCTGGCGAACGCAGTGACTCGACGAACTCCCATCCAGCTGACGCTGGACCCTCGCGATGCCCCCCGAAAAAGCTGAAGCACTGATCATCCGACTGGCCGACTTCAGTGAGTCGAGCCGGGTGGTCACGTTTTTTACCCGCGAGTTCGGCAAATCGAGCGCCCTCGCCAAGGGGGCCAAACGCCTCAAGGGGCCGTTCGAAGGTTCCATCGATCTGCTCGCGCATGTCCAAATCATCCTCTATCGCAAGGACCACGACGCACTCGACCTCGTCACCGAATCCCAGCTGATCCGCCGGTTTCAACCGCCTGCCAAACAGATGTTCCCGCTCTACGCGGGCTACTACGTGGCCGAACTACTCGACATCGGGACCGAGCCGCATGACCCACACCCGCTGCTGTTCGACCTCGCATTGGAGACTCTGGCCCAACTCCACGAGGCGAGCGATCCCCGGTTCGCGATGCTCAGATTCGAACTGATGTTGCTTAGAGAGATTGGCCATTTGCCGGGCTTTACGCATTGCTCGGGGTGCGATGCTCCCGCGACCTGGGACGCAGAGGCGAAGCCCTCATTCAGCTCCAAATATTGGGTCACGCAGTCGGGTCTGCTCTGCGAGGCGTGTGGCCGACCCGAGTACGCCCATGCCGCGATTCAACCCGGCAGCGTCCGTCTGCTCCAATTGCTGTCCGGGGACGAGACGCCTCACTGGATGGAGCTGGCACCGACTGCTTCACAACTGAAAGAAGTCCGCCGTATTGTGACCGCAGCTGTGTGCCATGCCTTGGATCGGAAGCCGAAAATGCTGGGTTATTTGAAGTTTTGAGAGCGAACACCGCGAGCGAATCGCCTTCGCCAGCAGCGCCGCATCGGGAGGCCAGCTGCTGAGGTCGCCCCAGGTTTCATTACCTAAGTTCGGGATAAGAACTCTATTTCCAGCACGAAGTACACGAAACAGCAAAGAAGCTGCGAATGTCACCACTCGAATCCAGCCGATCCCGCCGCACCATCTTTCCCTGAGCCGTCACCACAGCCATCTCCGAAAAAGCACAATGCACATCCAATGCGGTCAAGGAGTCCATCATGTCGGAGTCCAAGGTTTGAAATGAAGGGCGTCGAACAACACCCTCCTAATCCCGAGACTCCGAATTTCCGTATGTTCACGCCCTAACAACTTTGCGAAAGGGCATGGGGATGTCCGCTGGCTAACCTGGCAGTCATTCGCCCTCTCGCAACTCGCCACTGCTGGCACTATCGGTTGCTATGGGCCACCTCGCGACCGGCACTGGCGGTTCCATCAAGCCAAAAGAACCGGCCAATTGACTAGAGGGACTGGACGTATTGTCCAAATCACCTACCCATTCAGCCGTCCGGCCTTCTGCAACCGCCACAGCGGGCTACCGGCGGTCGGTAGCGTGGCCCAGTTGGTGGTCACGAAACTGGGG
>JAYWHX010000155.1:0-32441 GCA_043777375.1 Planctomycetota bacterium
CCGAGACCGACGGCGAGGAGAACCTCCACCCCACCGGCTGGAACCGATTTTCTGCATCCACCCGGCTTGACAATCCGTTCTTCATAGATGGCCCAGACGTCGCTTTGGATGTCTGGGTGACGCAGGAACAGGAGGGGGAGGATGAAGCTTGAGATTCATTGTCAATGCCTCACTTTCAATCCTCTTGTCGCTTCGCAACCCAGACGCTCAAAGCAGCGTCTGGGTCACCGCAGCCTGATGGGAAGTGAATCATCAGGTGGCATGTTCCTAGAGGCTTTGCGAAAAGGCATGGGAGTTGCGAGCTGACGGGCTTTCACAGGCAGGGAGTGCTCGCCACTCCGACTGTCCTAGCGGCGGAGATTCAGGCGGCGCTGGAGCGAATTCTTCCCGAGAGGCTCAGTGGCATTCTGCGGTACTGAAATGCGATGATTCATGAGGAGACATAGCGGCGCTGGACATGCACTATTGGGCGCGGTGATCGCAGTCAGGAACTCTGGGAGAATTCTCCGCTCCGCAGAGCCTTCACGTCGCAGCTAAGCAGGGGAATGAAGTACGGGGGGAGGTTTCAGAAACTACTCGACAGCGACCCGTAGTTGCTTGAGCTTCTCTCTGGCGCGGGTCAGGGTGGGGCCGATGGAGTTTTCGGGGACGCCGACCTCGGCGCTGATCTCCCGGTAGGTTTTGCCTTCCAGGTGGAACTTGCGAACGATCTGGGCGTCGGGCTGGGGGAGATGTTCCAGCAGGAGGGCGACTTCTTCGACAGTCTCGGCGGAGGCGTTTGGAATCGATTCGCCAGCGGACTCCAGAGCAGCTCCGTGGGCTTCGACATGGCCCCAGGCTTCAGCCTTGCGGCGGCGGATGATTTCCTTGACCACGATCCGGCGGGAGACGACGGTCAGATAGGTTGCCAGTGAGCATTGCTCGCGGAATCGGCGAAGCACTGCGAAGTCATGTTCGATCAGCCGGATAAAGACTTCCGAGCAGAGATCATCAATGTCATCGTTGGTAATTCGAATACTACGGGCGTGGGAGGTGTGCCGAATCACATGCACAAACAGACCCACAAATCGGTCAACGAAATCTTTCCAAGCCCCTGGCGCACGCACCAGACACTGCTTGAGAAGTCGTCGATCGATGTCCGTCAGCGCCACGGTGAACAGCCCCACAGGGATACAACAGTCTTTGTTGATCTTCAGTGAAACTCTACGCCGGAACCGGGAATTGGACAAGATCGATTCTGATTCGAAGCTCAGAACTGGCTTGGAGATTTAGGGTTGTGTCGTTCGAGCGGGTGCCGAAGACTGTTCCCGATGTCTTCCCGGATGTGGCGTCCAGTCAATGGCACGACTTCGCGAACGCCAGTGTCTCCATCACCAAGTGTCCCATCTTCCCGTGCGAG
The DNA here is from genome assembly GCA_043777375.1 of Planctomycetota bacterium. Taxonomy (GTDB): domain Bacteria; phylum Planctomycetota; class Planctomycetia; order Planctomycetales; family Planctomycetaceae; genus TH-plancto1. Next base: position 1,400 of record JAYWHX010000155.1, read on the forward strand.
GGCTCCAGATGCGGGTGTAACCCCAAGCTATCGAGTGTTTCCGTCGCGGTCGGGCCGATGCTGCCGATGATGCATTTTCCAGCGGCTTCGAGCCAAGTGTCCTTCATCCCCAGCCGACCAGCGATCTCGATGACGTTGACCGCCTGCTGGGCACTGGTGAACAGCAGGACGTCGAATGCTCCCGCGATGGTACTGCGAACCGATTGCTCTAGCGGGCCGATGTCATCGGGCAGGTCCCATTTATAGACTGGAACTGCAATCACGGTCGCCAAGCGATCTTGAAGGGCTTTGGTGAGTTCCAGTTGCGGCTGGCCGTATTCCTGGACTGCGACCGTTTGCCCGGCGAGTGGAATCGGCGTGTTATCGATCAGCTGGACGACTTCCCGCCAGGTATTCGGCTCGGCAGCCCGGTGATCCACTTGGATGCCCGCTTGCCGCAGAATGGCCACCGGCTTGGGGCCGCGGACTACAACCGTCGTTCGAGCAAACCAGGACTGGATCTCCTCGGTCGAGTTCTGGGTCGTCAATACATCCAACAGTCCTTGGGCCCCGACTCCGGTCAGGAACACGACGATGTCGATCTCACCGAGCCTCAACTGGTCTCCAAAGGCGAGAGCTGCCGAGTTGTCTTCAATGGGGATTTCCTTCAGGGAGGGAGCAATCGTCGCAACGCCCCCATGACGCTCGATCAGTGACTGCATTTCCGCAGCACGACGGCTTTCAAAACTGCACACTCGAAGCATCAGTGATGGCCCCAGAAAGGAGACACGAAGGGAGGATGGGTGATGTTCGGGTTGGCCAGCTTACAGTCTGCCAAGTCGAGGTGTCCCGCGTCGAGGGGATTCTCCCTCGGAATCAGAGTCGTTGACACATTCGAGAGTGCCATCGGAAAAGCCGGAAAAGTCACCCCCAGATTCGAAGACTCCTTGCCCAGGCGGTTGTTGTCCGAAATCCACATACTCAACAGACGAGAGAGGAGGGCGGGTCGTTGAGGTTCGGACCATGTCCCCATGAACCGGGATGTGATCCTAGACCACTTCAAACATTCGGCTCTGATGCCCTGAATGTTTGGATTCTGAGATTCGATGGCGGATTCTTGTACGACAGGCCGCTGAGCGGGGCACTATTCAAATGGGCCGCCATTCTTGGCGGGCTTCTCTGGAGAATTCTCATGCGACTGACTCTGCGTGCCTTGCTGGCGTACCTCGACGATGTGCTCGACCCGGCCACTCTTAAGGAGATCGGCGCTCGGGTCAGTGAAAGCGCTCCCGCATCGGCAACCGTCGCGAGGATCAAGGAGGTTGTCCGCCGTCGCCGGATCGCCGCCCCGGAATTGACTGGCTCGGGCTCGGCACCCGATCCGAATCTGGTGGCCGAGTATCTCGACAACACACTCGCTCCCGATGCCGTTCCCGCTCTGGAAAAGTTGTGTCTGGAATCGGACATGCATCTGGCCGAGGTCGCATCCTCGCATCAGATCCTGACAGCTGTCCTGGGTGAACCGGTCGAGGTTCCCGTCTCCACGCGGGAACGGATGTACGCTCTGGTCAGTCAAGCTCCTGTGGTTGAAGATCGGCAGAATACCGAGGCCGTAAAAGCGGGTTCGGCCGGGCCGGCTCAGCATGTGGCTACGACCACGTTGCCTGAGCGTCCGCCGATGACACCCGATTACTTGAAGCCTTCGACAGGCCGGAATCTGGTGTTGGGATTGCTGGCCACCTGCCTGGCGGTGGGCTGGCTGGGTTGGGTGTTGAAAGACCAGGGACTGCTGCCGACCTCTGGCGAGCAGTCTGTCGCAGTGGCGGAACTGCCTGCTGAAGAAGACACAGATGCTCCTGCAAGTGTTCTTCCCGCAGAGGCGAATCCACCGGCTGTTTCGAAGGAGCCGGATCGATCCGCAGCTCTTGCGACGGACGACAATTCCGAGTCCGTGGTCTCGATCCCCGCTGAGGCCGGAGAGATTTCTCCTTTACCTGTTCCCCCGATGCCAGAACCTGCTGTGCCGAACGTCGCTGCCCCGAATCAGGTGGGTCTTGCCCCACAACCTGCAATGCCTGAACCGCCTGCTGCTCCGGTGGTGGCACAGAAGTCGTTCCCAGCCATCTTTTACTCCAATGCCGAGGGGGTTTTGTTGTCGCGGGACCGTCAATCGGGTCAATGGAACGTGATGCCTCGGCGGGCGCTCGTTCTCGAAGGGGACGAGATTGCAACGCCAGACCCATTCCAGTCCAAGTTCACCGTCAACGGAGGCGCACTGGAAGTGACTCTCTATGGTGGAACCCGCGTCCGACTTGAACCAGGTGTTGGGGCGAACCTCCTGGTGATCCACATCGACCGGGGGCGAGTGGCCTTGCGTCGTCCAGCAGCGGGAGAGCATCCGGAACCCGTCTCAATCGGACTGAGCCTGCGTGGACAGCTGGCGGAACTGACTTTGGATGAGCCCGGGACATTGTGCGGTGTGGAGGTGGGACAACGCGCCCCGCAAGGCCGTCGTCCGGACCCGCTCCTTCTGATTCCTGACGGCGGAGTGAATGTCGTGACCGGCTCCGTATCGATGGCTTGGAATGGGGGACCAGCAGTCACGATCGGTTCAGAGATTGGCTGGGCAGGATGGCCCATGCCTCAGAGCCTGTTGGTTGTCGGGCCGCAGCGAGCCATCCCGAACTGGCTTGCACCGGAAGGGATCACTCTGACGGCTGCCGACAAGAAGTGGAATCAGATGTTCGAGAAAGAGTTCGCGGTTGATCAGCCGGTGAGCCTTTCGATTCCTGCACTGGTGTTAGATCGCCGGGAACAGGTTTCCTCGCTGGCGACTTACACGTTGGGCCTGGTCGATGACATCCCCATGCTGGTGAAGGCGCTGCAGTCTGACTACGAGCCGACCCGTGAAGCAGCCATCTGGAGTCTGCGCGGCTGGTTGCCGTCCAACCCGAATCACACAGCTCTGCTGGAAATGGAAGTCGCTCGAATCTTCCCGGATGAGGATGTGGAAGATGTTGTCGACTTGTTGTGGGGCTACTCGATCGCTGATGCCAAGGACCCCATGACTTCACGCAAGCTGGTCGCTCACATGGACCACAAGGATATTGCGATACGCGAACTGGCATTCTTTCATGTCAGCCGTTTGACAGGGCGGCACAATGCGCATGGCTACCGTCCGAACTTGGCGGATGCCCCTCGAAATGCCACATTGATGGGGTGGCGGAACCACCTCGAAAAGAATGGCGGAGTGCTGGTGAAGTGATCTCGCATTTCCATGAAAAAAGCCCACCGGTTGCAACCGGTGGGCTTTTTGTTTTGGAATGCCGATTGTTTTACGGCAACAGGCTGACCTTCTCTGAGGTCGGCAAATCCTGGGGCAGGGGAATCGTGACTTCGCCGGTCGCCGCCCATTCGGTGCCACGTGTCACGATCGCCTGGAACCCCGCACAGCGCATTGGCCATGTGGCTTGATCTTGATCTCGCCCAACGTGCCCGAGCAGGGTCGTCACGACGCGGCCCTTGCCAGACGGAATCCACCACACCATCGGCTCATGGTCGCCGGTGCCGCCCGACGCCTTGTCGCTGAACGCTGTCGCCAAGATGTGCATATTCAGCGCCGGGCCGCGCTGGCCGTGATACAGTTCATCCTGCGGGTGCACCCACTCGGCGGGCAGACCCTTCGTAATCGGATGTTCACGATCGCGGGTGATCAGAGTGTAGGGATGCTGTGCCCCATGACCGGAATCAGCTCCTTCGCCCTTGGGAGTCCGAACCTCTTTGCCAGCTGCATCGAGAGTGATCCGGTCGCCGTCCGCTTTGGATCGCCAGGCCAGGCCGATCATTTCATTCCAGACTGGCCAATCGCCGAACGGGTTGTTGGCAGCATGGACATTCATGACCCCGCCGCCGTTCTTGACGAATTCCTCGAATCCCGTCCGGGCGTGCTCTGGCCATGTTTCGCCGTTGTAGTTGCTCAGCACGACATCGTAGTCCGCAAACTGGGGGCGAAACCCCTTCCACGCTCCGGCCTCTGCTCCCCGTGGAGGTGTCGTCACGACAAACGTCCGAAACCGTCCTGTCTCCTCCAGAATCTTCTTGAGGTACGGCGTCGTTCGCTCGAAGTCGTGATTGTTCTGCCCATCGACGATGAGCACATCGATCTTGTCTGCTGCGGACAACGATCCCGTCATCATCGCCAGCAGAACGAAAGCAATCGCCCCTGACACCAGACAGCACACCCAGCAACGCAACTTCATGGTCCATGCCCCGTTCGTGGAGATTCATGTGAAAAAGCACATCCACACTGTACTCGACGCGGCGCCCAGCCGTCATCCCATCCGCATATCCCGCATGAACGGGGTCTGTGCATCACAATTGTCTGTCAACATCAAAACCAAGCACTGCGGCCTGCCTGAACTCCCATCTCGATAAGTCGAAGTTCTACTACGAATCACGCGTAAGACACGGAAAGCAGGAGCAAGCTTCGTCTTGATGATGAATCGAATGAGCTTGGGCAGATTCTTGATTATGTCTGTCTTCCACTGGGATTCGCCCCCTTTTTTCGTGTGTTTCGTACCTTTCGTGGTTCCCCTTTCTCTGTGGTTGGTGAGCGCTGACACCACCGATAGATCGTGACGCACGCACAGAATGGGTCTGTGACCGAATTTGCAGGGCATACCAATCGATACTGTCTCAACTCTGGAGCACGTCGGTAAAAATCCAGCCAACTCTGATGGGTTTGACCAACCCTGAGCATGCGGATGCCCTTGAGAGCGGCCTCAAAGAAGCTCCGGCGGAGCCAGTTTTGATCGTATTCCACGTGATGAGAAGAAATCCCCCAGACAGCACTTCCCACCGCAAATGTCCGTTCCCGGATGATCAGTTTCTGGCTGCGCCTTGACAGGAGTTTCCGATCCCTGTGTGATCTACCGCTGGTTTCCCGTTGTATGGCTGGCACTGGTTCAGTGGATGCCGATTTTGCATTCGACGATCTCTCCCGAAATCGCCAATGTTCCGTCCGTCTCTACGCGGATGGAGCAGCTGTACGCTCGCGCGATATTGATTCGTTCCGTAGAGGAGCGATTGCTGGAGTTGTTTTCGCAGGGACGGCTGCATGGCACGGTCCACACGTGTATTGGACAAGAGTGGACCGGCGTGGCAGTGGCTGACTTTTTGAAGCCCGGCGACTTTGTTTTCAGCAATCATCGTTGCCATGGGCATTTCCTGGCCCGGACTGATGATGTCGAGGGTTTGATTGCCGAGGTGATGGGCAAGCAGACCGGCGTCTGCGGCGGTCGTGGGGGCAGCCAGCATCTGTGCCGCGACGGGTTCTTCAGCAACGGGATTCAGGGCGGCATTGTCCCTGTCGCAGCCGGTCTGGCACTGTCACATCAACTCCGTGGGACGGACAACGTCTCGGTCGTGTTTATTGGCGATGGCACACTGGGAGAGGGAGCGGTCTACGAGGCGCTGAATGTGGCGTCGAAGTGGAATTTACCGTTGCTGGTTGTCCTGGAGAACAATCTTTACTCGCAGAGCACGCGCCAAGAGGAGACTCTGGCGGGCGACATCTGTGCCCGAGCCGAGGCGTTTGGAATTCCCGCCTATCACTCGGAGACTTGGACCCCGGAGTCACTACTGTCCACTGTCGAAGCCTGCATGGTTCGACTTCGCAATCAAGCCGGACCCGTCTTTCTTCAGGTCGACACGTACCGGCTGATGGCCCATTCCAAGGGCGACGATGACCGCGATCCGGCTGAGATCGCCCGCTACCGCGAGCGGGACCCGATTGACCTGTTTACTCAACAGTTCCCCGCAGCTGCCGCTCAGATTGCGGAACAGATTCGCATTCGCCTCGATGCTGCGGTTGCAGCTGCGGAGTTGTCACCACTCGCAGATCTCTCTTCGGAATCGCACCGCTTACCGAAATCAGAAACCGTTCAGTGGCAGCCAGCTCCGACCACAGTGCCGGAACGCAGTGTGGCGTTGATCCGACAGTCTCTGGAGCGGTCGCTGAAGGCTGATGACCGCGTTGTCATTCTTGGAGAAGACATCGAATCGCCGTACGGCGGTGCGTTCAAAGCCACGCAGGGGTTGAGCACGCAGTTCCCTGGCCGCGTTCGCAATATGCCGATCAGTGAATCGCTGATCGTCGGCATGGGCAACGGACTGGCTTTGGCGGGAATGGTGCCAGTCTGCGAGATCATGTTTGGTGACTTCCTCACCCTGGCCACAGATCAGCTGATTAATCACGCCTCCAAATTCCGCTTCATGTATAACGATCAAGTGCGTGTTCCGCTGATCGTCCGCACGCCGATGGGGGGGCGTCGCGGCTACGGCCCGACGCATAGCCAATCGCTGGAGAAGCACTTCCTCGGTCTGCCCGATTTGCAAGTGTTGGCCACGAACCACCGCCTTGATCCGGGCCAGCTGTATGATCGATTGATGAAATCGATTGAGGGCCCCACTCTCGTCATCGAAAACAAGGTCCTGTACGGGCAGCGCGTTCAAACTCAGATGCCCGAGGGATTCGCCCTCGAATTCAGCAGCGAGTGCTTCCCGACGGTTCGGATTCGTCCGGAAGGGACGCCCGATGTCACCATTGTCTGCTACGGAGAGATGCTGAGGGAAGTCGAAGAAGCGGTGGTTCGCGCGTTCGATGAATTTGAATTGATCTGCGAAGTCATCTGTCCGACGAAAATCTCGCCCCTGAATTTGGCACCGATCCTGGCCTCGGTGGCGAGAAGCCATCGACTGCTGGTGACTGAAGAAGGGATTGGCACAGCTGGCTTCGGAGCAGAAGTGATCGCCCAGTTGATGGAGACCGATGCCTCGGTATGCCGCCGGGTCAAACGTCTGGCATCGCCGGGTCATCCGATTCCCGCGTGCGCACCCTTGGAACGAGAAATGTTGCCACACGCGAATTCGATCCTCGCAGCGATCCGAGGACTCATGTGTCATGAGTGAAGTCATTCCGGTCCGCATTCCGCAGGAGACTGTCAATGACGATCTGGTGCTGATTCAGCAGTGGAAGGTCACTGATGGACAGGCGGTCCAGTCCGGGCAAGTTCTGGTCGAAGTCGAAACCAGTAAATCGGTCTTCGAAATCACCTGCCCAACTGACGGGTTTATCCGCCTCAATGCGGCTTCCGATCAAGAGGTCCCGATCGGGAAAGTGCTGTGCTATATCGGCGCGACCATTGAAGCGGTCGATGCGAGCCTGGAAAACCAACCAACGACTTCAGTCTCGATTGGCGAGTCAATTCACTCTGTTGTTTCGCAGGGAATGTCGTCAACCGTGGTCAGCGGATTCGAGAGTCATGAAGCGACCCCAGCAGATGTTCTGCCGTATGTGATTCAGTCGACTCGCATCAGCCGACCCGCTCTCGAACTGATTCAGTCACACGGTCTCTCGACGAGCGACTTTGCTGGACGTGGTTTGGTCCGCAGCCAAGACATTCTCAGCACGCTCGCCCCGGCGACAGCGAAGATCGTATCTCCATCTGTCGAGCCATCGCTGCCAACATCTCTGCCCGCAGCCAAGCCTGCCTCTTCATTCCGCAGCGCGGTCGGGGTTCCCTTTCGGAAAGAACCGCTCGCTCGCTCCAAGCGAGTCGAAACCAAGGTCCTGTCCTGGAGTACGCAACAGGCCATTCGCAGCAGCGTCACAGTAATGGTGCCCACAGTCGGGCGTCACCGGTTGCATGACGCTGATGTCGATGCCGCTGAAAAAGTCGTCGCGAATCTCATCCATGTCTGCGGCGAGCTGCTGCGACAATTCCCGATGCTCAATGCGTGCTGTCTTGATGATCAAGTCTTGCAATATGAGCAAGTCCATATCGGTTATGCACTCGACGCAGGGCACGGACTGAAGGTGGCTGTGCTGCGGGATGCCGATCAACAGAGCGTGCCCTCTCTGCTCAACGAGCGGCAGCGTCTCATCTCCGCTTATCTGAATCAGTCGCTGCTCCCCGCTGACCTGACAGGGGCGACGTTTACGATTACAGACCTCTCAGGCTCAGGTGTGACGACGTTTGACCCCCTAATTTCCGAGGGGCAGGCGGGCATTCTCGGAATCAGTGGTGAGTTCGCAATCGGCAACGGGCAGCAAGCGTTTCATCTCATTCTCTCTTTCGATCATCGGCTGGTCGAAGGCCGCGCAGCTGCATTGTTTTTGAGTCAGCTCAAAGACCGTGTGGTGGCGTTTGAGCAGACACTCTTTCAGGCGACTGCTTCGGAACGTGCATGTGTAGAGGCCTGTTGTGCCCGCTGCGGTCTGACCGTCACACAGGCCACTCACCGGAATCACTTTCTGGTATCGGTCGCTGGTGCCGAGAACACGAGTGCCTTGATTTGCACGAATTGCCTGCAGGGGAGATAGCCGGGTGTCGTCTGCGATCACCTGGCCCGAGCCACGGAACCATCATGAACCGGATGCATCGAATCGGATTTTCGCTGTTCGAATTCTTCGGAGGGCTGACGTATTTGTTGGCTGGCTCGACGTTTTCCCTCTGGAGTTTTGCCTGGATTCTGCGGCGACTAGCGTTCAATTCTCAAGGGGTGTCACTCTGGGCCTGGAGTACTTGGGTGGGCGCATCGGTCCTCGTCTATGCCGCCTGGTTGATCTGGTTCTTGGTACTGACATCCATCGAGACTCAGGTCCATGCGATCTACCTGCTGTACAGTAAGCCCGCACGGGCGTCCACTCACGAGGGCTTCCGGAGCTGGTTGTTGTTCTCGTGTTCGCTCGGTCTCTACCTGCGGGCCAGGCTCATACTGGCACTGCCGCTCGTTGACGCATATCTGACGATTCCCGGGCTTAGACAGCTTGTACTGCTGTCGTACTCTCTGTCCACTCGATTGGGGAAAAACAGTCTCATCCTCGGATACCTGTTCGATCCGGATCTGACAGACGTGGGGGATGACGCGATCATCGGGACCGGCAGTTCCATCATTGGACACAGCCTGACTGTCAACTGTGATGGGAGCCGGACGCTGGTGACATCTCGTGTGTTTCTCGGGGCCCGGTCGGTCATCGGAGGCGCCGCTCAAATCCATCCAGGTGTGCGGATTGGGACTGACGCGATCATTGAACCAGCCAGTTACGTACCGGCCTTCACGCAAATCGGCGACGGCGAAGTCTGGGGGGGGAACCCGGCACGATTCATTCGGATGCGGAATACAGTAACTCCTGCGGAATCCTCCTCTGCGAAAGAAGCGGGACCGGTCGCACTGCTCGACGAAGCCACGGAAATCTTCTTGAAGCAAATCGTCGCACAGGCGTTGCATCGGCCTGTTACTGACATCAGCCAGGAGATGTCGTGTCACGACACCGCTGCTTGGGATTCGCTTGCCCAACTGGGAATGTCTGTCGAATTGCAAAAGCGGTTTGGGATCATCCTGACCCATCAAGAGAGTTTTCGACTGCGCTCCATGAACGGACTACGTCAAGCCGTGTCACGCTCACGGGCGAGTGCTTCGCCGCCGGGTGTCGCGAACTGACCAGATGTCGATATCCGAGGGCGAGTTTGAGGATTGGCTCAACCCAACTTCCTGAATTCCGCTGGTAGGATGTGGTCATGCAAGATACCTTGTGTTGTTCGCTTTCCGAGCCATTGGCTGACCGGAACCACCCCAGCCCTGATTCTGAGTCTATCACAGCATGATTTGCGTCAGTTTGGGCCGAACACGCCACTCGATGATGACCGCCGAACACCAGGCCCTCGCTCAGCGGGGAGCCGAATTGGTGGAATTGCGGCTGGACTGGCTCTCCAAGCAGCCCGATCTAAACCGATTGCTGGCTTCCCGTCCGACACCAGTTGTCGTGACGTGTCGCCGTCCCGTGGACGGTGGCCGCTCCAAGATGACCGAGGACCAGCGGCTGACGCTATTGCGGCACGCCATCGTGGCAGGGGTCGAGTACGTTGATCTCGAAGACGACATCGCCACGAAGATTCGACGCTACGGAAAAACGAAGCGGATTATCAGCTTCCATGACTTTAATGGGACACCCAGCACACTGGAAGAGCGTTACGCTCACATGTGCACCCTCGACCCGGACATCGTCAAAATCGTCACGATGGCCCAGTCACCGCAGGACAACATCCGCCTGCTCCAATTGGTGAAGGGGGCCCGCGTTCCGACAATTGCCTTTTGCATGGGCGAATTCGGCCTCATCAGTCGTGTGCTGTGTGGTAAGTATGGGGCTCCGTTCACTTATGCCACATTCAGCGCCGACCGTGTCCTCGCCCCTGGACAACTGTCCTTCGACGAGATGAAGAATCTCTATCGGTTCGACCAGATCAACGCCGAGACCCAGGTGTTTGGAGTCCTGGGCGATCCGATCGCACAGAGTTACAGCCCCCGTATTCACAATGCGGCATTCAAGCATGACGGCCTGAATGCAGTTTACCTCCCCATGCGAGTGCCCGCAGAGGAACTGGACGATACATTACGTGCGTATTCGTGGCTCGATGTGCGGGGGTATAGTGTGACCATCCCGCATAAGGAACGGGTCATGACATTGGCGAATTTCCGCGACGATATCGTCGAAGACATCGGTGCTGCGAATACGCTATTTCGCGACAATCGCAACAACTGGTACGCCGCCAATACCGATTTCGACGCAGCTCTGTCGAGCATCCGTATGGGGTTGGAGCTCAAAGGGGATGCGGAACTGCCCGGCAAGCGTGTCCTGCTCCTGGGAGCGGGAGGAGTCGCCAAGGCGATCGGGCAGGGCGTGCTCCGCGCGGGAGCGGCACTAACGATCACCAACCGTACGAAGGCACGTGGACAAGAACTGGCAAAGCACCTCGGCTGCCAGTTTGTGGCTTGGGAGAATCGAGGGACTGCATATGTCGACGTGCTGGTGAACTGCACTCCGATCGGCATGTATCCGAACATGAACGACTCCCCATTTCAGGAGCATTGGCTCCGCGAGGGCACTGTTGTCTTCGATACGATTTACAACCCCGAGCAAACACTGCTCATCAAACAGGCTAAGGAACGCGGTTGTCATGTCGTCAGCGGTCTGGAGATGTTCGTGGCCCAAGCCGCTGCTCAGTACCTCTGCTTTACGCGACAGGCAGCTCCCGTCGAAGTGATGCGTGAAGCACTGCGGAAAGGGATCTCGGCAGTGCGGACCAGCGAGTAAGCGACATCGCAACATCGGCTGTCTCACTCCGACCCGCCTCACCGATTCGTGGAGACCAGTATCACTCCCGCTGGGCGAGGGTGATACTGACCGAGGATGAGGCAGTCAGTGCTTCACGAATGTGCGGACTTGAGGAGGACTCGGACTGGCAAACGTCGGGTGATTAGAGAAATGACTCGAATTATCAACAATATTGAATCTCGCTGATACTTTGGCACACAAGTTGAATAGCTTGCTATCGAAGTTTGTATTCACCTGATGTGCCAGGAGCGAACCGCTCGGGCTCTTGACCAAGTGTTGGAGATGGATGATGCCCAATCCGATAACCCGATCCCACTGGACTCCAGCCCCCAGTTGAGATCCGAACGCAATCACTGGCCGAGAGCACGCGTCCCTGTGCCGACCGAGTTCCGTTAGACAATGACCGGCCCCGTTGATCGACATTGGCTTTCGAGAAAGCTGATGTATTGGCTGCCTATCCACGTCGATACGCAGCAACCCGCACCGCACCGTCTCCCCCTGTCGGAAAGCCCCCATCATGTTGCGTCGTCGTGGTTTTACATTGATTGAACTGCTCGTGGTGATCGCGATCATCGCGGTCCTGATCGCACTGTTACTCCCCGCAGTGCAGCAAGCCCGCGAAGCGGCTCGGCGGTCCACCTGTAAGAACAATCTGAAGCAACTCGGACTGTCATTACACAACTATCACGAGGCATTTAACACATTGCCACCGAGCGTCCTGGGGTTCGGTGCTGCGATCACCGCCACGGATTACTACACGCCAGTCTTTGCGAAACATCGCAACACAAGTGGGCTGGTGATGCTGCTGCCCTTCCTCGACCAGGCTCCGATGTACAACCTGTGGAATCACAACAGTGCCGCGAGTGCCGCGAATGGAGGAAACCCTATCTATAGTGCATCCACTGTTCAGGGAAATGCGGACGACAACGCGGTACTTTCCAGAACTCCAATGCCAGTGTTCACCTGCCCCTCTGACAGCGGAAATGCTTACTACCCAGGGGCTGATCTGTATTATGGGATCAGTACCAACAACGCCGGAGGCTATCGTTCGAACTACGCTTTTAGCACGCATTATAATGATGCGATTTACAATCACTACGGAAGTACAGTCGCGGTGTCTGATCGACGCGCATTTGGGCCGGACCGCAAGACGAACTTCAGCGATTTTACAGATGGGTTGAGCAACTGCGTGCTCATGGCTGAGCAGACCCGCGAGAAGTACAACGGGGCCATCGGAGGCTGGTCGTACACCTGCTGGGTCAACGCGGGACTCGACTTCTCTCGCGACTGGTATCGGATCAACCAGTGGGACTACTACAGCACCCCCGGAAGTTCATTGCCCGGAAGACTCGGCCAGTGGATGACTGCAGGCAGCCTGCACACTGGAGGCTGTCACGTTGTACTCGGCGACGGCTCAGTCCGGTTCGTGAGTGAGAACATCGACGGTTCAACCCAGAACAATCTTTCTCGAATCTCGGACGGAAAGGTTTTGGGTGAGTTTTAGGAGAGCTCCCCCACTCCAAATGTGCGAACTGTCACCGAATTCTCATGAAACCACCCGCGTCACAAATACCTCTGTGATGCACAAATTCAGGAGCGTAATGCGATGTGCAGAAACTTCCTTCGTCAGGCCGACTTCCTCGTCCTAGCAACACTCTGGCTCACTGGTTGTTCTGGAGCCTCTCGACCAGACTGGCCCGCCCCGGTTGCCTGCGATGGAACCGTTGAACTGAACGGTAAGCCATTGACCAACGCACAAGTGGTGTTTATCCCTGAGGCTGGCACTGTGGGGCCGGGAGGTGCTGCGATGACCGATGATTCTGGCTACTACAGCGTCCTAAGTACGGGGGCCGACCGCCAGCCTGCTCCGGGCCTGATCCCCGGAAAGTACAAGGTCATTTTTAGTCGCATGGTACTTCCTGATGGAAATGTGTGGGTGCCCGATCCTGATGTCTCAGAGGGGCCAGCCACGCGAGGCGCTCGAGAAGAGTTACCCATGCAGTACTCGATGGCGATGAATTCCAAGTTCATCGTGGATGTCCAGGACGGTGGTCCCTCGCTGGATTTCACCCTCAAGAAGAAGCGATGAGTCACTAAAAAAAGCCCGCTGATCTCGTCGATCAACGGGCTTTCGGTTGGGAAATCCGAATGTCGTGAATTCGCTCCACTACCTGCCGAACACTTGGGTGTAGTATGGCTGGCCGTTGCGGTTGTAACCGATGCCCACACCGAGGTCTGAGTACTGGTAGGACAGCATGTTGGTGCGATGTCCGCTGGAATTCAACCAGGTGTTAATCGCAGCTTGAGGGTTGCCCTGGCTGTAGCAGATATTCTCCGCCACCATCCCGCTGGGGTATCCCGCTTCTCTTGTGCGGTTCTGGTGAGATCGTCCTTCGAGATTGTGTGACATCGAGTTCAGTCTCGCCATGTTCGCACTGTGCAGGCGAGCGGCCCGACATAAACGTGGGTCCATTCGCAACATTTGCAAGCCAGAATTGGCACGCGCCTGATTCGTCAGGTCGAGTAGTTGTTGCTCATTGGCGTTGAGATCGTCGAGAGTGAAGACCACTTTGGTTGGCTTGTTCAGATCGACTGCTCGCTCGATGCGGCGATCTTGCCCAGCCTCGGACCAGTTCGCCACGATGGTGGCAGTCGTCCGCTTCTCACGGCGAGCGATCCGTACTTTACGTTGCGTCCCGTTGGTCGACTGCGTTTCCCCATCGACGATGATGTATGCGACATCGGGTGCTTCCACTTCGACTTCGCAATACTCCATTTCTGTGACAGCTGCTGGCAGTTCGACTGCGATTGCTGGAGCAGGGGGAACAACGGGATCTGCCCCATTTGCGACCGTTCCTTGAACCCCAGCTGCACTCAACAGGCCCACGCAGCCTGCGAGGAACTTCCTTCGAAAACTCAACATTCGTAATCCTTCCACGAACACGTAACCGGACGATCTCTCCCATCTCAAGAATGGGAGTCATCTGGATGACAGACCTCGCCGCGCGAACGAACTGAGGATCTGATTCATGCAAGATATCAGGGCAATGGGTATGCCGCGCAGGCACCAAATCAGACATCCGTCGCAAGTGACTTTGGGAGCTTTGGATAGACCTTGACCGGAATCGGGATCAGAGCCTGTGCGACTGGCGGAATGACAGTTTTGAGGCCTGCAAGCGGCGTTTTATGCACCGGACGCACTTGTCGAGATCAATGTGATTTGTCGCGAGTCAAACAGGAAGACACAGTCGTTTTTTGATCTCAGGAAATCTGGCAGAGACGCTTGAATCGGACGGTGACACGAGTGAGCTTAGCAGCCAATTGAGGACTACTCTTCCTCATCCGTGATGCCTGATTTGCCACGCATCTCTTTCAAGAACCGTGACGGGACCGAAAGCCGGCGCTTGCCCCACTTGATGCGACTGGCTGCGCGGGTCAGTGTCAGAAAGTCCTGTGCTCGAGTCACGCCGACATAGCACAGGCGGCGTTCTTCGGCGATGTTGTCCTCCGTGCCATCTACTGATCGCTTGTGTGGCAGGATGCCTTCCTCCATACCCACCATGTAGACGCGGGGGAACTCCAACCCCTTGGCACTGTGCAGCGTCATCAGCTTCACCGCGTCTTCCAGAGCTTGCTTCGTCTTATCTGGCTCCTCTTCGCGACCCTCGAGGGCCACTGTCGCTAGGTAACCAGAGAGTTCTGGCTTGGGCGTCTTTTCGACGTACTGCGTGATCGAGTTAACGAACTCGTCAATCGTAGCCTGCCGGGCGAGCTGCTGATGCGGCTCCTTATACTGCCGTTCGATTTCATCGTTGTACTTCACCCCCTCAATCAATTCGCGGCACAGCGTGGCCATCGATTGCGGGTGCTCTTCGAAGCGGTCGCGGAAGCCAGCGAGCTGCTCCTGAAAGGTCTGCATCGCCTTCCCCGCCTTGGCGGTAATCTCGCCGTCTTGCACACAGTCGGGGATGGTGTCAAAGAACGGGCGGCCGGACTTCACCGCGCGGGTGAGGACTTTTTCCACGCTGGCATCGCCAATCCCGCGTGGGGGGGTGTTGATGATGCGGAGCAGGGCCGACTCGTCCTTGGAACTCGACAAGACACGCAGATACGCTAGCAGATCCTTGATCTCCTTGCGGTCGTAGAAAGACTGACTCCCCATCAGCAGATACGGTATCGCCGCGCGTCGCAGCTCCTGCTCAAAGATGCGAGGCTGTTCGTTCGTGCGGAACAGGATGCACAGATCGCGGGCGGCGACCCCTTTCTGCTGGATCAGGAAACGAATCTCCCGCACCAACATTTCCGCTTCCTCCTGCTCGTCTTCATACTCGATGAAGCGGACTTCGTTCGCCGATGTCTTCGTGGCAAGCAGCTGCTTCTTGTGCCGCACGCGGTTGTGCCGGACGAGTTCATTCGCGACGTTCAGGATTTGGTCGGTGCAGCGATAGTTCTCTTCCAGGCGGACCGTTTTTGCCCCCGGAAAATAGTTGGCGAATCCTAAAATGTGCCGCACCTCGGCCCCGCGCCAGCCATAGATTGACTGGTCATCATCGCCTACAACGCAGATATTCTTGTGCTCTTGCACCAGGGCTTCAATCAATTCGAACTGCGTGCCGTTGGTGTCCTGGTACTCGTCGACCTGCACGTGATCGAAGCGTTCCTGATGCCTCTGCAGGACATCCGGATGGTTGTTGAATAGCTCATTCGTCAACAAGAGCAGGTCATCGAAATCGACGCCGCCGGTCGATTTCAAGCGAGCCTGATACTTGCGGTAGGCTGCGACTGCAAGAAACTCTTTGTCGTCTTCGGCAGCGTCTCCGGCGCGGTCCGGACGAATGCCGATCGATTTCCATTTGCCGATGATGGAGAGCAGGTCCCCCGGACGGAGCGAGGATTCCGTGACGCGGATATCACGCAATACCGAGCGGGCGATCGACTCCTGATCACCGCGATCGAGGATCGTGAACTTCTTGGGGTAGCCGAGGACTTCGATGTCCGTGCGCAGGACATCCACACACAGGGAGTGGAACGTGGAGATCCAGGGGCGCTGCTTCGACGCGCCGCCGAGCAGGTGGCGCGTTCGCTCCAACATTTCCTTAGCGGCTTTGTTGGTGAATGTGACCGACAGTATCCGCTCGGGCCGCACGCCGCTGCGGATCAGTTCGGCCATGCGGTAAGTGATCACTCGCGTCTTCCCAGTTCCTGCACCTGCCAGCACCAGCAGCGGACCCGACAGTGTGGTCACTGCGTCGCGCTGAGCAGAATTCAAGATGGAGAGACGGTTGGACATCGAGGAGACGTTGAGAGTGGAGGGAGCTGGGAGGTGAAAACCGCTCAGCATTCCTTCAGCGGGGGCCGCATTCTGCCGCACGAGACGCTCGAATGAAAGTGCGTGGTTCAACCCCAGCAATCCAAAGAATCCGTACGACTTCACCAAGCATTGCTCGAACTCAATGTGTCAACTCACTTCCCGACCAGAATCAAGAAATCGACGAATCACGTCGATGGCGGATTGGTCTCTCTCATTGAGAGTGGTAGAATGCGTTCGCTCTATCGGCGGTCTTTGCAGCTGTCGCTTGAGCAAGACCCCGTGGAGTGTGAGGTCTGCATGTGTTCTGATCGGCGGAGGATTCTGCCGGAAGACCCTCGTCGGTTAAGGCTTGCGGAGTGAGCCTGATCGATTCCTCAAACCAGCGTGGTATGATGCCGCACAGGAAATCGTTAACGACCACCTTACCATCACGGCAGTTCGTGACTCCATCGGTTTTTGAAAACCAATTGACCTCACGTTCCCGACTCGTTCGATCAGACGATCACAGTGCCAATGCGATCGGTCTTCTGGATTTGGAGACCGGCGATCACATTCTCGTCAGCCTGTCTGAATGGCTGAAGTACAACGAATGCCCTCGACAAACTGCAGTCCCGGCTTAGTGGGCGTGGTCAAGATTTTCAAGGTTCTCAGACCGGATTTGCATGTCAGACGATCTCTCTCGCCCCATTCTTCCGCTGTTCACTGACCTCACCCGGAATGGGTTGCTGGCATGGTGTGAATCGCATGCCGTCCCTTCGTATCGTGCCGACCAGATCCGGCAGTGGATCTTTGGCAAGCGCGTCAATGACTTCTCGGAGATGCATGACATCCCCGCTGCTGTGAGAAAACAGCTGTCCGAGCAGTTTGATTTTTGGTCAGGGCGTATCGTCCGGCATCAAGTCTCGACAGATCGCACGGAAAAACTCCTGCTGGAAATGCGGGAGGGTGATCTGGTGGAGTGCGTGCTGATGCGGGAAACCGATCGTGCGACAGTGTGCGTTAGCACTCAGGTCGGCTGCGGCATGGGCTGCATCTTCTGTGCGAGTGGGCTGGATGGAATCAAACGCAATCTCTCGACGGGAGAGATCCTGGAACAGGTGCTGCGGGTCGACCGCCTGCTCAGCAAAGAAGAGCGGATCACAAACGTCGTCGTGATGGGCATGGGCGAGCCGCTGGCCAATCTCCGTTCACTCTTGCCCGCCTTGGATACACTCAATGAGAAGGGCGGCATGGGCCTGGGAGCCCGGCGAATTACGATCTCGACGGTTGGTTTGCCAGAGAAGATGCGAGAACTGGCACGGCATGGAACTCCCTATAACCTTGCTGTATCTCTGCATGCTCCTGATGACACGCTCCGCACTGAAATCGTGCCGACGAACAAGCGGACCGGCATCGCCGCGATCTTGGAAGCTGCGGAAGAATACTTCGAAGTCACTGGCCGCCGCGTCACCTATGAGTATGTCCTGCTCGCTGGTAAGAACGATGGACCCGATCAAGCCAAGCAACTCGCCAAGCTGCTGCGGAACCATGTGGCCCACGTCAATCTGATCCCCATGAACCCGGTGACCCCGATCAATCTCGCTGCTCCCGCTGAGCCGCGAACGCAGATGTTCGTCGAGATGCTGGAGCACGGAGGGGTCAACGTGACCGTTCGCAAACGCAAGGGGGCCGACATCGACGCCGCCTGCGGGCAGTTGCGACTGACAGAACTGACGCTGAACACTTAGTGATATCGGAGACCCAGCATCCCAGCTTCTCGGGCAGTTTGAATTCGTATCGCTTACGAGCTAGAACGTTTCTCATCGTTCCGTGAATTCCCCTGTGAGGAGTCGTGATGAGAGTTTGGGTGTGCCTATTGCTCAGCGTGGCGGTCGGTTGTAATCATACGACTCCTGATGCGACGAATGTCGTGCCAACGCCGCCGCCAGCCACAGCGGATGAATTGATAGCTACGAACGCTAGCGCTCTACCTATCGAGCCGGGATTCACCGCACTGGCATTCTCCGAGATGGCTGCATTTCCAGCGGACGAGACCACAGCTGCAACCTGGACCGTCGAGCGAGAAGAGTTCCTCTGTACGGGAAAGCCCAAGTGCTACCTGCATACCAAAACGTCCTACGGCGACGGAACTCTGCGGTTCGACTACCGCTTCGAGCCTGATCCGAAGATCACCGATCCTGCCAAGCTGGCCGCTCATAACACCGGCGTGCTACTGTTCATTCAGGAACCTCACGCCATCTGGCCGAAATCGATCGAAGTGCAAGGCAAGCACAGCGAGATGGGCCAGCTGCGACCGAACGGCGGCACGGTCGCGGTCGAGTTTCAAGACTCTCCCGGGGTGCGAGAGACCGTTCGCAAGCCAGTCGGAGAGTGGAACTCGATCGAGATCGTGACGAAGGGCGGAGCGATTACCGCCTCGATCAATGGCCAGGTCGTTGCCATCGGCCAGCCCGGTGAACTGAAAAGCGGCTTTATCGGTCTGCAAGCCGAAGGACATCGCTTACGCTATCGTCGCCTGCGATTCGCCCCCGCCCCGTAGGACGGGCACATTTGCCCGATCGAGATGTCCTCATGATCCCTTCTCAGGATTGAATGCCGAATCAGAATCCTGTCTGATGTCGAAGTCGGATTGGCACGTAAGAAGCGTGCCCCACGTTTTTGCGAATTCACCATCCAACGTCCACCTTCATGCATCTCCAGATCGGCTCACTCCAAATCGCTAATCCGCTCGCACAGGCCGCACTCAGCGGCTACAGCGATGGACCGATGCGGCGGCTCGCGCGTCGGTTTGGGGCAAGTTATACGCTCGCCGAAGTGCTCATTGATCGTTTCGCCGTGGAGGCCCAGTCGGACAGCTTTGTCCGCCGTCATCTGCGGATCGCGGACGACGATCACCCTATCGGCGGTCAATTGATGGGCTCGGACCCCGAGCAGTTTCAGTTCGCGGCGCAGCGCCTTTTGCAGGCCGGGTTCGATGTCATCGACATCAACTTCGGGTGTCCGGTGAAGACGGCCATTGGCGGCTGTCGCGGGGGATACCATCTGGGGCAGCCCGCTGCAGCACTGGAGATTGTTTCGCGAGTACGTGATGCCGTGCCTCCCGAGATCCCGGTGACGGTCAAGATGCGGCGGGGCATCGACGAAACGGAACAGAGCCGTGATCATTGCCTGACCATTCTCCACGGAGTGTTCGCCCGTGGTATCGCAGCTGTCACCCTGCATGGGCGGACCGTGGAACAGAAGTATGTTGGCCCGAGTCGGTGGAGTTTCCTGAAGGAGGCCAAAGCCAGCTTCCCCGACAGAACTTTGATCGGCAGTGGAGACCTGTTCACGGCGGAGGACTGCGTTCGCATGCTCGCGGAAACTGGAGTCGATGGAGTCTCTATCGCGCGCGGCGCGATCGGCAATCCATGGATTTTTGCGAGCGTCTCTGCATTACTCAGCGGACGGCCACATCCTGCTCCGCCGCGTCTACCCGAGCAGCAAGACGTTTTGCGTGAGCACCTGCGACTCGCTCTCGAAGTCTACGGAGAAACCGCCTGCGTGCCTCGCCTCCGCAAACATCTCGTCAAGTACGCCAAGCTCCACCCCCAACACAGCGAAGTCCGCAACGCCTTCGCTGTGGCGAGCAGCGTCAGTGAGATCGAACAGTTGCTGACTCGCTGGTACTCCGCCGATCTGGAGGGTGTCTGGCCGGAGATCACCCCGGTATTCGTCGCTGAAGGGTAGAGCAGTGGCCTGAAAACATGGCCCTCACGGCCAACGAGTGCTTGTTCGTCGTCAACACGAAATGCAGAGTTCGCCCTCCCATGAGGGCCTGACTCAACCCCAAGTCGAAGCGTTGATGAAGCATTCTCCATGAAAGAGATTCGAGACAATTTGGTACGGCGACTTCGAGGGCCGGGCGTTTCGAATCGTGATTCCCCCCAACGCTCGCCACACGCAATTCGTAGGATTATCGTGAACTAATCTCTCAAGCGGGAAGTGACCATGTCCACAATCGATCCTTTTTCAGAACCATCAGCAACGATGGAAGTCCGTTCCCCGGTATTACGCCCTCCGTGGCGTCGGTGGATCGAGGTCGCGGTCATGATCGTCATCCCGCTCATCTTGCTCCTGTTATTCTTGCCGGCAGTACAACAGGCCAAGGAAGCAGCTAGGAGATCGCAGAACAAGAACAACCTTAAACAGATCGGTCTGGCATTCAGTAACTACCACGACACCTACAACACACTGCCGCCGGGCGGGATCTTCGGGGCGGATAACACGGCGTACCATGGTTGGATGATGTCGATTCTTCCATACATGGAATGCAGCCCATTGTATAATTCCATCGATATGAGTTTTCCGTGGAATCATCCCAGGAATGCTCTGCTTCTTCAGGGGCGAGGCTATTCGTCGTATTGGTGTGCCTATTCCTATCCTCAATGGACAACCGATGGCTGGCCGGTGGCGCATTACGCGGGAAATCCCGACCTCCTGTATCGCAACAGCTCTGTCTCGTTTGATGAGGTTGAGGACTTAGGACACACGTGGATCGTGAGCGAAATCTCCGATGGATTTACTCCCTGGTCCTATCCGTACAACTGGAGAGCCTTGGGGTCTGATCTCAAGGGAGGACCAGATCACTATGGTCACACGGGAAATCAATCACACTTCCTGTCGCTCGACGGGTCCGTTCGATTCATCGCCGACGAACAAGTGCCCACATTCCTGTCCTTAACTGAGAACAACTCGCGTGATTTGCGAGAGCATAGGGGTGAGCCGACACGTCAGCAAACTTCGCAGCCGCTGGTGCGTTTTGAAACAACAACCTCAGCCCCCGAGTTGAAGCCGGAAATCGGAGACTCGAAAACGTCGTATGACAGAAGTCGGCAATAGCGGATCGCGGCAGCCTGATGCCGATCCGCTCACTCTCGTGGCTTCGCCTCAGCTGTTTTCGTAGGAAGGTCCGATGGCACCTGCATGTACTTCAACAGGTCATCCACGATATCGGCTGCTGCGGGGGCGGCGACCATGCCGCCGTAATCGCTGCCGCCTTGAGTTGGTTCGTCGACGGTGACAATCACCACGACCCGGGGATTATGAACCGGGGCCCCGCAGACAAACGAGCTGATATGGCGGGTGTGAGAGTAGCGTCCGTCCGGATCCATCTTCTGCGAGGTGCCGGTCTTGCCGAACAAGCTATAGCTGTCGAGTTTCGCCTTGGTCCCGGTGCCGCGCTGGATGACGTCCACCATCGCTTCTTCCACGACCCAGCGGGTCGATTCGGGACGGACCAGATCGGTGGTTAAGACATTCGGGGCAATCGAATGACGCCCGACAGAACCCAAATAGAGATGCGGCGTGACCCACCGGCCTCCATTCGCGAGTGCGGCATGAGCTGCCAGGATCTGGAGCGGTGTGGCCAACATCTCCTGTCCCATGGGGATCGATCCGGTCGAGTAAACAGTCCATTTTTCGAGCGGGTGGAGCGTGCCATGCAACTCACCGGGCAACTCGATCCCGGTCCGGTGTCCAAAGCCGAATTGCGTCATGACTGCGTGCAGACCAGGGTTGGTCAGCTTCTCGCCGATCTTGGCCATGCCAATATTGCTCGACTTGACCAACACATCCTTCAGGCTCAACACACCGTATCGATGATGATCGTGCAGTACACGCGGCCCCATGCGATAGGCTCCACGCTCGCAATTGATGGTGTCGGTCGTCTGGATGAGCTGTTGATCGAGTCCCCAAGCCACGATGACTGGTTTGATCGTCGAGCCCGGCTCGTATGCCGCCTGGATCGCCAGATTCCGCCACGAGTTCTCCGGCGCGGTCTCCGGATGAGTCGGATCGAACGCTGGGCGGCTGACCATCGCGAGCACTTCCCCCGTTGCGGGATCGAGGACCGTGGCACACGCCCCGACTGGCTTGTGCGTTTCCATCAGCTCGTCCATCCGCCGCTCGACATGCAGCTGGCTCATGATGTCGAGGGTCAGCTGAATGTTCTCGCCGGCTTGAGCGGGAATTGTATCGCATTCCACGACATCAATGACGAAGCCCCGGGCATCTCGGACCACCGTTCGCTGGCCGGGTTCGCCACGCAGTCGGGAGTTGAGAGACTCCTCGACTCCCCCATGAGGAGTTCCGTCGATGTCTCGCCAGCCGAGGACGTGTGCGGCCAGGGAACCTTGGGGATAGACCCGCAGGTACTCGGGACGGAAGCCCCACTCCGCTCGCGGAAGATTCGCTGCGATGACCTGCGCGACTTCGGCGTCTGTCAGACGGCGTTTGATCCACAGGAAGCGTTTCTCTCGCTGATCAATCAGCCGCTGTTGCAGGTCCGCCGGATCGATGCCCGTGGCATTCGCGAGGGAACAAGCGGTGTTGAGCGGATCAATAATGTGGGCCGGGTCGACGTATAAACTTTGAACGGCGATGGTCGTCGCTAAAAGTCGTCCCCGTCTGTCAAACAGATCACCGGGGCGGGCCGGAGTCACCTCTTCATGCAATTGTTGACGAGTCGCACGGCTGGAAAACTTGTCGCGTTGCACCCATTGGATTTGGATCATGCGCCCCATCAGAACGCACCAAATCAGCGTCAGGGTCAGCAGCACGCTGATCGATCTCCAAGCCAATCGCGGTTCGCTCGGAGAAGTCATGTGTGCATGGACGGATGAAGGAATGTCATCGAGGGCGCGGGCGATTGGCGGTCGCCTGACTCCGGTGGACTGCTCGCTCCGCAGAGGCCTGCTCGAGTGACTCCAGCAACCGGGAAGGGGCCCCCAACTCCTGTGTGCGAAGCTTCAGGCGTGCATACTTCTCTTCCAACTGCTCCAGGCGAAACACCTGTAACGTCTGTTCGCGTTTCAGATCGAGCAACTGCTTTTCCAGAGTGATCCCGACAACGGCAATCAGCACGACGAGAGACAGGGCAGCGCAGAATCGGAAGAACATGGCTGAAGCTGAGGAGTGTCGGAGATTGCCAGACAGTCGGTGACTTCGGGCTGAACCGTCAGCTCCCTCCACGGGCGGTGATTACATGGCTGGCTCGGCGGGAACTGCAGGTTCCTCAGCAGGCTCGGTGGGCATCTCACCTTCCGCCGGGGCTTCCATGCCCTCTTCGGGGGTGATTTCCGGAAGAATCGGGCGACGCTCCGGATGCAGGTGGTAGGTCGGAATCGCTGAGTCGCGTTCCTTCAGGCAAACGACCAGTCCCTCCTGAGTGACAAGAAAAATCCGGTCGGTTCGATCGTTCGTGGGAGTCATCCCGAATTGGCGATAAGGCAACTTGCCGACCACTTGGCCATCGGAAGTTTGAACGATCACGATTTCTTTTTGAGAGTTGAACGCATAGAGACGAGACTGTCCGACAGCTAAAACCTGTCGTGCTTGTTCTTGAGGTCGATCCCAAACTTCACTTCCGCTGTCCGCGTTCAGAGCATAGGTTCCTACGGTTTCTGGAGTCACATAGACTCTGGAGCCAAAGAATCGCGGTTGCTGCCGAATGGCATGAGCCGAGGTAAAAGCCCACCGAAATTGGCCATTGTCCTGATTTAAGCAGTACATGCGAGAGTTCTCAGACGCCAGCAGGATTGAGTCCTCGTTTCGTCCAAGAGGAGTCATGATTTTCGCGTCTGTTTCAAACTGAAAGATCAGTTTCTTGGCTTTGGCTTGTACCGAATAGAACGATCCGCTGGAGCTGGCAAAACAGACACTCTTCGCCGTGGCAATGGGCGGTGATACGATTTCTGAGGGTGTCTGATACCGCCACGTCTGAGCCAGGTGGGAGAATGCAGGCAGCTTTCGTTGCGAGTTGAGAGTCTGGACAATTTTCAAGTCGAAACCATAAACGCTGCCATCGATCATGCCCAGGTAGACCTGATTGTCATCCACAGCGGGGGGGGCGGAAGGGTGTTTGGGGAGTGTCAATTCCCACAGCACGTCTCCATTTTTCTTATCGACTGAAATCAGATTCAGTCCGACGGTAACCAGCAGCTGCCCTGCGTTTGAGACGGGAGGGTAGGATTGTTGATCTGGACGCCCAACAAGCGTCGCCCAGGCTTTGCGACCTGTTTCCGCGTCAAATGCGGTGATGATACCCGTAGTTGAGCGGACGAAGACCATTTCTTCGTCATTGACGACAAAGTCAACCTTTTCCCGACCGGGATCAATCGATGCCCGGCCCCACCACGCCATTTTGAGGCCGTAGCGAGCCAGTTCAGCGGCATCCGGAAGAACATTCGCGAAGGCTGAGGCTGAGGTGAGTCCGCAGACCCAGATGACCAGAAGAAGGCGAATCGCCTGCATGGAATGCTCCACAGAACGGCGAGCGGACGACGGACGTTGAAACGGAACCCCGCCTCTGCCCAAGGGAAGGGACTCCCCCGTGAATCCATCGTCGGCATTTCCCGGACCGATTTCCAGCCCTCTCTGGAGTCCGCCTCACAAAACCCCTCGATTTTCCAGCAAAGTCAGGCATGACCGTTGCTCCCGGCTTTGCAGGATTGACCGGAACCCGATGTCCTCTGGCGAGCAACCTGTGTGCCCTGTGCTATGACAACAAGTTGGAGATGGGAACACCTTCATGCGCCACCATGAACGGGCGACCCGTCGGGGAGGTCACCACTTCTTTCAGTGGCAATCCCAAAGCTGTAGCGATCGTCGCGTTGAAATTGGCGGGAGTCACACCATCCTGCTCGACTCCGTTGCCCCCGGAATCCGATTTGCCGTACAGCTGGCCACCCTTGATCCCCGCTCCCATCAGAGCAGAGGAGAAGACTGCGGGATGATGGTCGCGGCCCGCGTTGTAGTTGATCACGGGAGATCGACCGAATTCAGTCGTCAGGACGATCAGCGTCTCATCCAGGAGTCCGCTCTTGGACAAATCCTGGAGCAGATTCCCCACGGCTCGATCGAGGATGCCCGCGCGGGTCGGCAAGGTTCCGCCTTCGTAGATGCTGTTGTGCATGTCCCAGCCCCCGCAGGTGACTTCTACGCAGCGGACATTGTTCTCAATCAAGCGGCGCGCGAGCAGACATCCCTGCCCAAACGGATCGCGACCATACCGATCACGATCTTCAGGCTTCTCATTATTGAGGTCGAAAGCTTTCAGCTCCTCACTCGAAAGTAGGCTCGTCGCTTCGGCATAGAGATCGGAGTAAGCCTTCACTTTGCGGACGGCATACTTCTGCTGAAACTTCTTATCAAAGCCGTTGATGAGTTGCAGACGCTTTTCGAAAGAAGACTCCGACAGGTATTCAGGCGGTGTTGTATTCTCCAAACCCCGATTGGGATCACCAATCGGAAGCGGGCTGTAGGTCGGATCGAAGAACCCCTGGGCCGGATGCCGCGCGGGAGCACTGATCAGTACGGTGTCCGGCAGAGACTTGTTCTGCCGCCCCTTGAGCCTCTGAATCCACGGGCCCAGTGACGGATGCCGCTCGGTGGCGATCTCGTCGTAGCTGGTCCGCATCAGGTATTCACCCGCCACGTGATCGGCGGTCTGTGTGAACATCGACCGGACAGCTGCGATCTTATCGAACTGGCCAGCCATCATTGGCAGAAACTGGCTGATTTGCAGTCCCGGGACAGTGGTGTTGATGGGCTTGGTTTCTCCCTGATTCTCATGCCCCGGCTTCAGGTCGAACGTGTCCAGATGGGTCATGCCCCCGTTCATGAACAGGTAGATCATCCGCTTGGCTTTGCCCGTCGGTGTGACCGGATCAGCAGCACAGACCGCTCGATCAAGCCAGGGCAGTGTGGTCACACCCAACATGGCCTGAGCGGCGTA
The DNA here is from genome assembly GCA_043777375.1 of Planctomycetota bacterium. GTDB lineage: Bacteria > Planctomycetota > Planctomycetia > Planctomycetales > Planctomycetaceae > TH-plancto1. The sequence goes on from JAYWHX010000155.1 coordinate 27,641, forward strand.
CTCGATGAATCGGCGGCGATCGAGGCTGCCCAGCTGCGAGAGAAGTTGTTTCACGAGAGGTCCCCAAATCTTTCTGACCGGAATAGCAGGTGCAGAGGACGAACTACTGAATGAAGAGGAACTCTCGCGTGTTGACGAGGGACCAAATCACATTGCCATACCCCGCCTTGCCATTGGCTTTGACTTCTTGTTTTCCAAGTTCGAGTTCTTCCGGGTCGGGTTCGCGGGTGAGGATGGTCAGGAAGATCGCTCGCACCCCTCCGGCCGGATCGTCTTTGCGATTCACGGTGTTGTAGATCGTGGTGTTCTTTTCCAACAGGACGTGCGAGACCGGGCCGTTGAACATGAGCAACACCTGGGGAACCGACCCCGAGGTCGAAGATGTCGAGATTAACTCGCGGTCGGATTGACCGAACATCCGCAGGAAGTGATTCGGGGGAACGGGAGATGGCAACTCCGAGGCCCGCGCCAGCAACACCCCCTTGTAGGCGTACTTCTGCTCACGTTGCCACTGACTGCCATCCACAGCGTTCGCTTTGCGTTCTGCTTCGAGAACATCCATCGCTGAGACCTGGCTCAGGTCAACTCCCAGCGAGTTCGTCCGCAGAGTGGCCGGAACTTCGCGGTACTCATTCGGGTCAACCACGGCGACTGTCAGGAATGAATCCCACACCTGCTCAGCTGTCATTCGACGAAGTAGCGGGCCGACCAAATGGTATGGCTCACCCATCGGCACTTCTTCAAAGCAGGCTTGGCGTTGGTAGGTTTCTGTGTTGAAGACGATGCGCAGATACTCCTTCATGCTGAAGTCGAGACGTTTGATCTCTGACTCCAGAAAGGTCATCAGTTCCGGATTCTCGGCGACGGTGCCATCCATCATGTCATCGACGGGATCGATCTGGCCGACGCCGAACGCCTGCCCCCACAAACGATTCGCGATCGTCAACCCGAAACGTGGATTGCTCTTGGATGTCAGCCACTTGGCAAAGGCCCTGCGTGGCGACTCTCCGGGGGAGACCACTGCGGGTTCACCGAACAGAGTCTTCGGTTCGACGACATCATCGGGCTTGGCGTTGGTGTACTGGTAGTTCTTCGGCAGATGAACCTTCTGCTCCGGATGATCGTTGACGATCGTCTGGTTGAAGCCAATCATCCGCTGAAATCCGTAATAGCGCTGCCGACGCTCTTCCTCTTCCTGTTCAATCTCGGAGAACTCACTCATCAGGCGATCGTTCGGATTCTCCTTCCAATATCGGGCGTCTCCCCCATTCGTACTGGTGGCGGTGCCGAACGTGAAGGCTGCCATCTCGTAGAACTCTTTTTGAGTCCAGCGGTCAAACGGGTGATCGTGACATTGGGCACACCCGATACGAGTTCCCAGAAAAATTCGAACCGTATTGTTCATGTTGTCGAGCGGCATGCCCGCATCACGTTGCAGGTAGCCCGTCGCAGGGTTGCTCCAAACCAGTCCCTCGGCGCTTAACATCTCGTACACCATCTTGTCCCACGGCTTGTCTTCTGCCAGGGACTGCTTAATCCATTGACGGTACGGTTCACCGCGCACATTGCCGTTCAAGTTGTCGGTGTACCGCAGCACATCGACCCAGTAATTGAAAAAGTGGCTGGCATATCCGTCACTGCTGAGCAGTTCATCAATCAGTAGGGCCCGCTTGTTCGGGTCTTTACTCGAAAAGAATCGCTTGGCCTGCACATAAGTGGGGATGGTCCCGGTAATGTCCAAATAGATCCGCCGTACAAACTGCTCGTCGGTCGTCTTGGGGTTCGGCTGAAGTTTGTATTTCTCGTAGTTCATCGCGATGAGACGATCAATCTCTTGAGCAGACTTCGCGACTTGGGGAGCCCGTTTCGGGTCGACCGCCTTCGATTTGACGATGAAACGCGGAGGGAGTTCGGGCTCCTTCTTCGCACCCTTAGGAGTCTTGACCGGAGTCAACTCTTTGACCTTGGCCAAATCCGCACTGGCTTCAGTCGGCTTGGCCAGTTTGCGATAGGCGATGCTACGTCCCTGGTACGCTTTGATCATCTGGGGGTCCAACGCAATCGCCTGTGTGAAATCCTTCGCAGCCAATTCATGATTGTTCTTGGCCTGATGGGCGTACCCTCGGAAACAAAACGCAGCTGCCAGCTTGGGATTCAGCTTCACGGCTTCATCGAAGCTCGCAATGGCTTTGTCGGTCTCTTCCGCATTGAGCATGGCCAGAGCGAGGGAGTAATGAGCCCGCGTCGAGGTGGGCTCGACCCGGATGGCCTCGTGGAGATCGGCCAGCGCCTTGGCATTATCCCGCTTCGTATAGTAAAGATTCGCGCGATCGCAATACGCGTCGGCCATGTTGGGTTGCAGCTTCAGGGCCTGCTCTAGATCGACGTATGCATTCTGAAAATCGCCCTTAGCACTGAGGGCTGCACCGCGTCGTTGATACGCGACGGCCAAACCCGGCTGAAGCTCAATCGCCTTTTTCTGGTCGGCGATCGATTGATCAAAATTCCCCTTCGCGGCATAGGCTTGGCCGCGCACACTCAAAGCAGGGGCTGATGTGGGATCGTCCGGTTTGACGCCAATGGCCCGGTTCGCGCTGTTGATGGCTTTGTCGAACTCGAATCGTTCCAGGTAGGCCATCGCGCGCAGAGTATGCGCCTGAACATGGTCCCCTTTTTCCAAAACCGCAAAGTACGCGCTGTCGATCGCCTTCAGGTACTCTCGCTGGCGGTAGAACGAATCGGATCGGTGGGCGAATGCCTCGGCTCGCAGTGCGACCGCTTCGGTATCTCTTCCTGGCAGAGCGGTGATCTTGTCGAACTCCGCAATCGCCGTTTCGTACTGGCCCTTGCCGTTGAAAGCGTCTCCTCGAGCCAGCAGGGCTCCGATGTTGTTGGCATCAACCCCCAGAGCTTTGTCGCTCTGGGCAATCGCTGCATCCCACTCGGCTTTTTCCAAATGCTGCTGGGCAGCTTTGACCAACGGTTCCGTCTGCTGGTTCTTGGCCGATTGTTCCGGACTGATCGCTGGGGTTTGTCCCCGAGCTTGGCCGACCATGAACAATGCTGGAAGTAAAACCACCACCAAATGCAATGTCCGCACGATACTCAACCAACTGCGACGCAGGGCGATTCGATTCATCAGTCCACCTCAAGGGGCAGTCATGTCTCAGTCACGGCACATCTTGATGGAACCCAGAGTGGGTCAGGCGAATGCGATCAAGTGTGGGTAGACGATCTTAGGATCGGAAAACGGAGATGGGTAGAGTAGACCGGGGTTATGAAGAAAATGTTTTCGCTCCATCACCTGGTAAATGAATTCACCCGGCCCACCGGGACTTTCTGCCTTGATCGATACTCGGCAGAACCGGGAACTTTCGGAGTTCGAGACGCATCACAATCACGAGTTGCTGTCCCTCCACCACTCCACGGATGAACGATGTTGACCAATACCAAACAGCAGGCTGGCATTGGGTTGGCCGCCACGATTCTCCTGGCTGCGTCCGCCATTGTCTGGGCACGACCTGTCCAAATCCTGACAGTGGAGGAGCAGTACCAGCAAGCCGATCTCGTGGTCATCGCGTCAGCTGTCGAGACCCGCGACCTGCTCGCACAACAACCGGCAGCTGCGGATGCCTGGCGGGCAGTGCAGACCGATTTCTTGGTCGAGGCCATCGTCCAGGGCAATCCCCCGCGACTGGGTGAAGAGGGGAAACATATCGTGACCGTTGAGCATTTCCGGTATCAAGACAAGTCTGCCGAAGTGTCCGTGGTAGACAGCCCGACATTCGTCGAGTTCAATCCCCAGCTGAAGCACCGCTATCTGCTTTCCCTGAAGCGAATGGAGGGGGGCCACTACGCCCCGGTCAGTGGCCAAATGGACCCGGGATTGTCGTTCTTTCGCTTGGAGCCGTATGCACTCGATCTGGAGCGGGTGACGCCGAAGCAGTAGCGATCCCGTGGCGGAGGTCGCTCCCTTGACCCAGATCTCCCATTCAGACTGCTTACTTCGCGTCCGGTTTCCCAATTACTGGTGGCAGCGTCTTGCCATCCGCGTAGAACTTCATCGAGATCGAGTTCACGCAGTGCCGTGCATTCTTATCGGTCAGTCCTTCGCCGATAAAGACATGCCCCAGATGGCCACCGCAGTTCTCGCACAGGATCTCGGTCCGCGACCCGTCGATGTCCATTTTCTGACGGACAGCTCCGGGAATCTCGTCATCAAAGCTCGGCCAACCGCAGTGGCTGTCGAACTTGTCGGTCGACTGATAAAGGGGTGCATTACAGCGACGGCACGCATACGTGCCCGCGTCCTTGTTGTCGGTGTACTCGCCGACAAAGGCCCGTTCGGTCCCCGCATGCACGATGACTCGCTCCTCCGCCGGGGTCAGTGCGTTGTAGGACACTGGAGTCGATTCGGGAGATTCAGAGTGGGCAGGCATGGCAGCGTCCTCATCGGGAGCCGCAGTCACTGCGGCGGGGGGTTGAGTCGTCGAAGCTGCCTCATCCACACCGCTGCATCCGGACACGCACGCAGCCAGACACAAAGCCGAGAACGCGATCAGCCCGAGAGCCATTGGTGACAGGTGAGACATGGACAACTCCTGGGAACGGGATCAGTCGAGCCATTCTACACGAACCCACCACTGGGATGCCGCAGAGCCGGGCCAGGTTTCATGGACCGCCCAATATTTTCCTCAGTGACGCATCGCCAGCCCGCAGCGCCAGCAATTGCCGTGACACGAGCTGCCGTGGGCGACAGCCCCATGTCACATGTTTTACCAACCCGACGCGTCAGCGAGGG
>JAYWHX010000156.1:0-2547 GCA_043777375.1 Planctomycetota bacterium
GTGAGGGCTGGATCCTTCGCGGTCAGGCCATAGACTCCGGTGGTCCAGTGGTAGGCCGACTTGAGCTTGGCCTCGTCGAGAACCTCACCCCCGCCGGTGACGCCGCCCGCGATGGTCAGCGGACGCGGGGAGATCAAGGCGGCGATTTGCGGGATGTCGCCAACATCACGCAGGATGCCGGGTGCCATCAGGCCGAGACGCTGCCCGCGGTAGGGGACGTTAGAGATGTAGCTGGCGAGAGAGTTCACCGTCGCGACACGGGTGATTCGCTTGTCGACCGCTGCGGCGGCGAGGACAACCGGCCCAGCAGTCCCGACTCCAATCACTGCTACCTCTCCACCGGTCGCTGACTGCTGCGTCGAGATCGCTCGCTGGAGGTCAAAGCACCACTGCCCCAGCAGCGGACGCCTTACCCATAGTCCCCACTCTGCGGAGTTGTGGTCGGGAGCATGTCCCACGACGTCTCGTTCAACGGCTCCGGCTGCGGTCGCCCGCAGCTGCGGGACCATAACGGCCCAATCCGCTTGGGAACATTTCTCCCCAATTGCCCGCACGAGTTCCTTATTCTGCGGGTCGAAGTTGACGATGACAGCCACATCCACCGGCCGATCATTCTCTCGCACCACGGTCGTATACTCGGTCGTGAGGGTGAGACCCGGTTCGCTCTCGTACGGTTCAACTCCCGTCGCAATCCCGTCAACCAAACCTAGCGAGATGAAACGCCGTGGCATGTCTTCCTCCCGTGGGTTGTTCTTGAAAACACTCGCCTGAATCAGCCCCTCTCGCATCTTCGGCAGCAGCGAGTCCCAGGCCATCGTGTCCACCGGCTCCTCAATCCGCTGCACCAGCCGCTCCCCTTCCGCCGCTGCAAACATCGGCAGTGTCACCCAGTCATCGGGCCGAGAGTCGCCGGGGTAGCAGCGGATTGATTCGGGGTTTTCGAGGGTCATGGGCGGGTCGGGGAGCGGGGAGCCATCGCCCTCGCCTTTGAGCTGGAGCGTCATCCAACCGTACATCCGCTCGCGCATGGTTTGGCTGTAATCGTGGCCGCAGTCGAAGACGGTTTGCTGGAGCGACGACGGGGCGTTGTGGAGGTCGAAGAACGTCTGGGCCACGGCCAGCGACTTGCGGGCCTCTTTGACGGAGAACTGGGGCGCATCCTTCGAGGCGTTGAAGATCATCAACCCGCGCGGGGCACACAGGCCGAGGATCTCCCCCTCGCAGCACCAACTGGCGGCACCGGGGACGACCTCGCACATGCAACACGCGGCCCCGAGGTAGGCGTTGTACGTCCCGACCGAGCAGACCGGCACGACCGCCTTGAACCGCGTGTCCCACGCTCCGGCGTACATCGTCTGGTTCCCGCCGCCGCTGGCCCCGGTGATGCCGATCTTGGTGGGGTCGACTTCGGGACGGCTCTGCAAGTAGTCGACCGCCCGCATGTTCTCGTACACCTGAATCCCCGACAGCGGCTTCCCGGTCGGCAGTAGCGTCGCAGCTGTCATCTCGCCGTGGTACTCGCCGAGGGCTTCACCGACGCCGCGTTCTCCGGCCCCAAAGGCATCGACCGCCAGCACAAAGAAACCGTGCTTCGCGAGGCCGATGCAGCGAGCCTGTACCTGCGGGGCCTGCTTGGCTTCCTTCCAATGCCCATGCACGCACAGCACCGCTGGGAGTTTTCCGTCCTTCTTCGGCACGTAGGCATGGGAGGTCATCCAGACGCCGGGGTAGGTCTGGATAAGCAGCCGCTCCAGCTTGTACCCATCGCGGTCGATCTCCCCCAGCTTCTGCGGAGCCAGATCACACGGCACCTCCGGGAACCCGCCCCACGCTTCCAGCAGCTTCTTTCGCACGACAGCCAAACGTCGCTGAGCAGCTGCGAGATCGGGGAGTGGAGCCCCACCCGCAGGGACATCGCGCAGCGCCGAGGCACGGATGAATTCGAGGTAGGTTAAGCCCTCGGACTCCTGTGCGAAGGCAAGTGACTGCACACTCAGCCACAGGATTAGTGATAAACCCCATCGATTCCAGTGGCGATTCAACATTCACAAACTCCTGTGGGAATTGCGCATCAGGGTAGGCCCTTTAACATGTAGCCGCACCTCTTCAGCAGCATATCGACCGTCTCGGATCAATGCGCGTGAGCACATGTCTTCGATGGCAATTGTGTGCGGCCAGACTTTATGGCACAGAGGAGAACTCCACACTTCAAGCCCGCTGCGCCAGCAAGGGCTAGACAGTGGTGTCTGCCGCTCTGGGGTTGGGGGAGAAATGGCAACAGCGCGTCGGATATTTATCCTGTCGCCACAAAATCTGGCCTGACACTCTGCCAAGTTCGCCCCCGGCTCGATGTTTCTATCCGGTCACGGTATCTTGAGCTTAGGCATCGACTCCGCTGGGACGGAGGTTACAAATCAGACTGAAGGGCGAGTCAGACATGGCACAGTACAACGTAACCATTCACACCCCGACCGTGTGACGGGTCACTTGGCGGGCAGCAGTGAGGGGCTTGGTGTGTGTTGGTTTTGGGCTTCGAGGGCGGTGGTC
>JAYWHX010000157.1:0-32352 GCA_043777375.1 Planctomycetota bacterium
ATCGCGACCCGTTACGAGAAAACCTCCCGCAACTACATGGCGTTTCTGCATTTGGCCGCGACAATGATCCTGCTGGCGTGATTGTCAACACGGCCTAGCTGATCGCTGTCTACTGACGCCTCAACCCTCAACCCTCAACGATCCCCCTTCATGCCCACTCGCATTGGCCTCTACGCTGGTAGCTTCGACCCCGTCACGCTGGGACACCTCGACATCATTCGTCGGGGCGCACGCCTAGTGGACAAGTTGATTGTCAGCGTGGGCATCAACCCCGACAAACGCCCGCTGTTCACTCCGACGGAGCGGGTTGATTTACTGCGGAGTGTGCTCGTGGATATTCCCAATGTCGAGGTCGACTGTTTCGAAGGACTGACCGTTGATCATGTCCATCGTCGCCAGGCGGGTGTCATGCTGCGCGGCATCCGTACGGTCTCCGACATTGAAGCCGAATTCACGATGGCTCTCACCAATCGGACGCTGTCGCCCGATGTCGAAACAGTGTTCCTGATGGCCAGCGAAAAATACTCGCACGTCTCCAGCACCCTCATCAAACAAATCGCCCAGATGGGCCGCGACCACAGCTTGACCCACCTTGAGCAGTTCGTCCCCGTGCCGGTGATCGCACCACTGCTGAAGAAGGTTCGCGGTTAGTACCTCAATTCACGCTAAATATCGGAGTTGAGGTCCAGCCTTGAGGCTGCCCAGGAGCTGGACCAAAATCTCGAACTCCGAATTCATATCCGAGTCATTCACAAGAGTTCACATTATCGCAACTGGACATAGCCCACTGAGAGGACCTCCACTTGAAACGTCTCATCACATCCCTGCTCTTCGGCGTTCTGTCTCTGGCGATGCTTGTGGCACCAGTGATTGCAGACAATCCCCCTCATCCCTCATTCCCCGGAACCAAGTCCGAATGGAACGGCTTCGAGCGTCATGACTTCGAGGTCGACGGACACTCCGTGCTCGTCGTCTCCCCGAAATCCGCCGCAGCTGGCCTCCCATGGGTTTGGCACGGGGAGTTCTTCGGGCATAAGCCGGCCCCAGACATCGCGCTGCTGCATAAGGGGTTCCACATTGTCTACATGAGCGTGCCGGACATGCTCGGTTCTCCGGCAGCTGTGGCTCATTGGGATCGGTTGTACGCAGAGCTCAGCGGGAAGTATGGGTTGTCGAAAAAGGCAGCACTCGTGGGTCTGAGTCGGGGCGGGTTGTACTGTTACAACTGGGCGATTGCGAACCCAGATCATGTTGCTTGCATCTATGCGGATGCTCCAGTGTGCGATTTTAAGAGTTGGCCAGGTGGAAAAGGAAAAGGCCCGGGAAGCGAGCGCGACTGGAAGCTGGTTTTGGAACAGTACGGATTCGCGAATGAAGCCGAGGCGATCACCTACAAGGGCAACCCGGTCGACAACCTCGCTCCGCTGGCCAAGGCCAAGGTGCCATTGCTCCATGTGTATGGAGACGCAGATGAGGTTGTTCCCTGGGACGAGAACACAGGGCTGATTGCCGATCGCTACAAGGCCCTCGGGGGTGAGATCGTGCTGATCGCGAAGCCGGGTGTTCGCCATCATCCCCACGGGCTGGACGACTCGACTCCCATCGTGGAGTTCATTGAGAAGTATTCCCGATCCGAGAAGGCTGCCACGCCGTAAGACTGCGAGAGTTTGTCGCCGCTGTGATCTGAAACTTCGGTCAAAATCGCCTTTGTCGGGGTCAATCTTGCGGAATCGAATCCGCAAGAGATAAGCTGAAGCTTGGTTCACGCGAGCAATTGAGTCCCCTGTGGGTTTCGAGTTTGCGACCGTGACTTGATGAGGGAAGCCTGCATGCACCCGTTTTCATTTCGCACTCTGACACCTCTATTGGTCGCAGCTGCATTCGGTTGGGATGCAGCGGTTGCCCATTGCGCTGACAAAGCTCAAATCCAGCAGGCGATTTCCAAGGGAGCCGCCCAGATTAAGTCGACGCTGGATAAGAAGCTGGGGGGGCCGAAATCGCTAGCGTATGTGACATTGCTGAAGGCGGGTGAACCGCACGATAGCCCACTGATGGTTCAAGCCGTGGAGCATGTCCGCAAGAATATTCGTGATGGCGAATACCAGAACCCACCAGAACACATCTACGAAGCCGCGATCGACATCACACTTTTGGCAGACCTCGACGGGGAAAAGTACAAACCCGAAATCCAAATCATTGCGGACTACATCGTCAAGTTGCAGGAAGCGAATGGGGCCTGGACTTACCCCCCTCCTCGCCGTGACGCAAAGTGTATCAATGGAGATTGCAGCATTACCCACTATGCGTGCCTGGGTCTCTGGGCCGCATCACGAGCCGGGGTGAAGGTCGACCCGCAAGTTTGGATTCGAGTGTTGAACTGGCAGTCGACGGCACACAATACCGACGGAGGATTCCCGTATTGGCCTGGGACAACAGTCGGGAATGGTGATGGCAAATCCACTCTCAACATGACAGTGAATAGCGTCGGGACAGGGATGATCGCCATGTTGAATCTGGAACCCAAGCGGGCTCCGAAATTCGATAAATCCGCCAAGTCGGACAAAGGTGAACCAGCGGTTGCAGGGACTCCTCCCAAAAAAGATACGGGAGCTTTGGAGTCCGTTAATCTCGATCAGAAGGAAGCGGAACAAAAGTTGGCAGCAGCAGTCGGGCGAATTCCGGAATCTGCGTTTGCGACAACCCGTGCAGCCTTTGATTGGGTGACTCCACGCTTTGAAACGGTGAATCGGGAGTCGAACACGAAGGCGTACTATTACTATTCCCTGGAGCGCATGGCCGCTCTCATCAATGTCACCAAAATCAATGATCGAGATTGGTACAACGAGTGCGCTGACGAATTGATTTCTAAGCAGAATGCCGATGGAGGCTGGAGTATGACGGAACAAGGCGGGCCGGAGAATGACACGTGTTTCGCCGTTCTGTTTCTGACCCGTTCCACCGGAAAGATTTTGAAACGAACGAATATCGAACCACCCGTCGGCGGCGGACTGCTGTCGGGCGGGCGGGGTTTGCCCGACGATCTCAAGGATGTGGATGCCAATGGCAATGTGAAAAAGAAGAAGGAGAAATCTTCGCTTGATGATTTGCTGGCTTCACTACAAGACCCCGACAAGGTGAACCTGGAAGACACGCAGGCTGAACTCGTTGAGCAGATTCAGCTGGGCGATAAGACGAAGCTGATCGGCCAGAAGGACATGCTCCTGAAGCTGGCGCAGCATCCGAGTGCGGAGATCCGGCGAACTGCAATTTGGGCGATTGGACGAACTGGTGATCTGTCGTTGGCCCGCTTTGCGATTTTGGGGCTCGATGATCCAGACTCTGGGGTGATGACGGAATCTCACAATGCCTTGTGCTGGACTGCGAGAAAGCCAAAGGCTTTTAAGCTTCCAGAAGATCCCCTCGAAGGGATCGCAGCTGACGCGGGACCCGACCAAAAGTCTGCGGCGATTGAGTCTTGGAGAAGGCAGGCATTGCGACTCTGGGGGGAGTGGTATCTGCGAAATCGTCCGTACGCGGATCGAGGAGACGAATTTGAAACCAACCTCCGGAATCGCCTGTTGGAATTGAAATAGCCTGTGGCGACACAGACCGGCAGATCGAGCCTGCCGGGCAGTAGAAGTGATGTTCATCCAAGTTTGGACTTGGCAGATTTGGGCCATTCCACCGACAATCTCCGGCACTGACGCCCTCACAGGGCGGTCGACCGATTGTCATCGTGATCAGCGAGTGGGCACGATCTTCCCGTTTCGTTCTCACGCCGCTTCGAATGCGCTCGGATCATGTCTCAAGACACACCCGATAAACCTGGATGGCTCCCCCAACTGCTGGCCGGAGTCACGCGAATCGTGATTGCTCGCCCGTGGGTCACATTGGCTTGGGTCGCGGTCACATGCGTGGTTTGCCTCAGCATCTCGTTTTTCGGACTGAAATTTAAAACCGATCGATCGGATCTCATCGATCATCGTGCCGATTTTCACCAGCGCTGGCTCAAATTCGCCGAGGAATTCGGCGAGTCCTCGGACGCTATCGTCGTGGTCGAATCGTCTGATCCGACGGCAATCCGAGCGGCTCTCGACGACATCGGGCAGCGACTCGAACAGGAGCCGGACAGCTTTACTCGGGTGCAGTGGAAGTTTGATCCATCAATTCTCCGAGCGAAGGGGCTTCAGTTTCTTCCTCCAGCTGTGTTGGAGAATGCCCTGACTCAGCTGCGGGGGTATACGCCGATCCTGCAGTCGGGACGGTGGGACGCGATCGGGCTGTCGACACTGGGGGATCGCCTGGCATTTCATCTGCAGGACGCCATCAAGCGCCAGAACACAATTGGGATTCAGTCCGCACTGAAACAGTCTTCGAGTTTGACGGAGAGTTTGGCCGGTTTTGTCCAAGACCCGATGGCGTTTCAATCGCCCTGGCCGGAAGTCATTCCCGCTGAAGCAGGCGGCGATCTGGCCCAAATGAAGGTGCATTACAACTTGAATGATCGCGGAACGATGGGGTTTGTCCTCGCAGTTCCGACCAAGAGCGGCGAGGACTTTTCCGGGGGTTCCCCTTCGCTGAAACGGCTGCGAGTGATTTTGGAAGAGAGCCGTGCAGATCATCCAGCAGTCGAACTGGGGCTGACGGGGATTCCGGTCCTGGAAGCCGACGAAATGGCCAAGTCGCAATCAGACATGGCCTTGGCGTCGATCATTTCCTTCATCGGTGTCGCAGTCTTGATGGTCCTCGGATTTCGGAGCATTCGGCACCCTCTGATCTCCCAGATCATGCTCGTCGTGGGGATGTGCTGGTCACTGGGATTTATCACTCTGGCGATTGGGCATTTGAATATTCTGTCCGTGTCGTTTGCGACGATTCTGATCGGCATCGGAATCGATTTCGCCATCCATTTTCTGGAACGCTATCTGGAATACCGCCACGCAGGGATGGGTATGGAGGATGCACTGGTGCAGACCTCTCTGACCACCGGAGCGGGGATTGTGACCTGCGCACTCTCGACATCGCTGGCATTCTTTTGTGCTGGCGTCACCAGTTTTCTGGGTGTGGCCGAGCTGGGAATTATTGCGGGCGGTGGGGTGCTGTTGTGTGCATTAACGGCATTCATTGTGCTGCCCCCACTCGTCTGCGTCACCGACCGCCACGTGTCTGAATCGAAGCTCCCGCGCGCCATCGCCGGAACTCCACTCCGCGTGCTGACCAATCGCTTTCCGGGCAGTATCATAGTCCTGACGCTCATCGGGTTCATTTTGCTGACAGCGATGGGAATCGGGAAGAAGGATGGCCATTACTCCTCCAAGGTCAAGTATGACTCCAATCTCTTGAACTTGCAGGCCCGAGGAGTTCCATCAGTCGAACTCCAACATCGAGTCTTCGAGCAATCCGAAGGATCTTTGCTGTACGCCGTTTCACTGGCGAACAGCCCCGAAAAGGTCCGCCAGTTGCGTGAGCGTTTCCTGGCCTTGCCCACTGTTGGCAAAGTGGAAGAACTCGCTTCGGTGATGCCGAAGTACCCAGCGTCCGAGACACAAGTTTACATTGTGCAACTTCAAGCACTGCTCTCCCGGGTGCCCGCAGTTCCCGCTCCGGATCGCCCAGTTTCGTTTGCCGAAGTGCAGCCGGGATTTGAGCGGCTCTCTGCGGTGCTGAAGGAGCTTTCGGACCCAGAGGCCCAGCGCGCGGTGGAGGCGATTGATGTCTTTATAAAGTCCATGTCGGCGATCCCGATTCCCAACCAGATGGAATTGCTCACCGGATACCAGCAGGCCATGCGAATCGCTCTGCAGACTCAATTTCAGATGCTGTCTCAGGTGACCGACACCACGCCCGTCCTGGAGTCACTGCCTGATCCGCTTCGCTCTCGGTTTGTCAGCTCACGAGGAAACTGGATGCTGCGAGTTTTTCCCAAGCAGCAGATCTGGGAGGAAGAGCCACTTGCTGAGTTCGTCCAAGACATCCGCAGTGTCGACCCCGAGGCGACTGGTACACCGCTCCAGAACTATGAGGCGGCCAATCAAATTCGCGAGAGCTATCAGCATGCGGCGATCCTGGCGTGTGGCATGGTGATGTTTGTATTACTCATCGACTTGTTGCATCGAGGTCCGCTCTTGATCGCGATCCTGTCGCCACTTCTCGTCGTGGGTTTTGCTTTGAGTTCCCCCGGTGCGATGGCCAGTCTGGGGTTCGCCGGCGTCGCATTGATCTACATCGTTTTGGTCTTTGTCATCGCAGGGATCTTTGATTTCGGGAGTATCGGCAAGGCAATGCTCGTGATGCTTCCTCCCTTGGGCGGCGGGCTGATGACCTTCGGAATGCTGGCTCTGTTGAAGACCAATTTGAACCCCGCCAACATGATCGTCCTGCCCTTGCTCCTGGGGATCGGGGTCGATTGTGGAATCTTCGTTGTCCACGACTACCTGGCTCAGACCCCGGGAACATATCGAATCTCTTCATCGATCATTAATGCGATCATGTTGACATCGACTACGACCATGGTGGGATTTGGGTCCATGATGATCTCATCGCATTACGGCCTCGCCAGTCTCGGGCTGGTCCTGACCGTGGGGGTCGGAAACTGTCTCTTTATCTCGCTGTTTCCGCTCCCAGCTCTGCTGACTCTGTTGGATCGTACCCGCGTCAAATCGAGTGCGGATCAATTGTTTGATCGCGTCGAGCCCTCTCCGGCCATGGTAGTCAAAACGTCCCCGGCGACGTAAACACTTTACAATCCTGATCGTTCCCCGGGCTCGCCACACTGGATCTGAGCTTGCTGCAGGGCCTGTGCCATTTGCGTCAGCGCGGGCAATGCGACGTTAATCCGTTCAAAGATCGGGCGGATGTGTTGCTCTTCAAAATGTTGAGCCATGCCGTCATTCCAATGATCGCGAACTCCCCCCCAGGCGATCTGGAGTTGCTCCATCGCTTCTTGAAGGCGTCCAGCTGCGGCGACGATGTTTCCTGGTTGCATGTTGAGCCCGCGCTTCGGAAACAGAGAACCAACAAAGCCCACCGATAGCAACCGGTGGGCTTTGTTTCGACTGAGAACTCACAATTGAAGACCGAGAACTTCTCCACTTACGCCTTCTTCGCCATCTCGTCCCGCACGGTTTCCAGCAGCTTCTTCGTCGCCCGAATTCCGGCGTATTCGTCGATCATGCTGCCTTCGTATTCAACACCCACGTACCCGCGGTATCCGGCATCCAGAACGATTTTCATCATCTTGCGGTAGTCAGTGTGGGTCTCGTTACCCATCTCGTCGAAGTCATGCGACTTGGCGCTGACCGCATGAGCGAATGGCATCAGCTCTTCAACTCCCTTGTAGCGGTCGTACATTTCTTTGTCGCTGACACGGAAGTTGCCGAAGTCGGGCAACGTACCGCAGTGAGGATGATTCACTTTCTTCATCACGCTCGACAGCCACATTCCATTCGACGACAGCCCGCCGTGGTTCTCGACAATCACGCTCAGCTGCTGCTTCTCGGCATACTCTGTCAGACGACCCAAGCCATCGGCAGCTCGATCAATCTGCTCGTCATACGTCCCGCCGCTCGCGGCGTTGACCCGCACCGCATGACAGCCCAGGAAGGCCGCCGCATCGACCCACTGCTTGTGGTTATCGACAGCCTGTGTCCGCTTGGCCTCGTCGGCATCACCAAGATTTCCCTCTCCGTCGACCATGATCAGAACGCTCTTCACGCCCAGATCAGCCGCCCGCTTTTTCATGTCGCCCAGATAGGCTTCGTCCTTCGCCTTATCCTTGAAGAATTGGTTCACGTACTCCACCGCCTCGATCCCGAACTCTTCCTTCGCGATTTTGGCGAAGTCGAGGTTGTCGATCGTCTTGCTAAAGAATGCCTTGTGCAGCGACCACTGTGCCAGCGAAATCTTGAACAACGGAGCATCGGTCGACGCCCACCCCGTTCCCGGCAAGAGCCCAGCTGCGGCAGCTGCCGAGGCCGCGAAAGCGGACCACTTCAAGAAATCGCGACGAGATGATCCACGCATAATGTACTCCCAGGCTTCCAAATCACAGTAGTGAGCGACCACTCCGGTCGCTTCCATGTTCCGCACATTGTCCAGCGTCCCACGAAGCGGTTCGCATGTCAAACGAGGGGGCATGGAGATCAGCATTTATCGAGGGAATCGATGAGCGGCTCAGATTTCCTTCAGCAGAACCAGATTCTCTTCGTATATTCGAGCAGTCCGCCCCCTCTGGATCTTCACATGCATGCCTCTCGATGGTTCACGAACAGCTGGGCCATCTTGCTGATGGTACTGTGGGGTGCTACTGGACTGGTGCCTGTGTCGCATGCCACTGACTGGCCCGGACTGCGCGGACCTCATCATGACGGGATCGCGGTCGACGAAACCTTCTCCGAATCTTGGCCTGCGGGTGGTCCGCCGATTCTCTGGTCCCGCGATTTGGGGCAAGGCTATTCGAGCTTCGCAATCGTCGGCGAGTTGGCGTATACCCAGTACCAGACCGCCTTGGGACAGTATGTGATCTGCCTGGAACGAGACACTGGACACACCGTCTGGGAGTATCGCGTGGGTGCTCCCTACGAACTCGTTGGTATCTACCCCGGACCTCGTTCGACTCCAGCAGTCTTCGAAGGCTCTGTCTACTTCACCACCCCTGACGGTGAGGTCGGTTCGCTCGATGCCCAGACCGGAAAACAGCGTTGGCATCTCGCCCTGCAAAGCGACCTCCACGGGGATGGAACGGAGTTTGGGTATGCCGCATCTCCGATCATCTCGGATCGGACTCTCTTGCTTCCGATTGGAGGACCAGGAGCGAGCGTAGTGGCCCTTTCGCTCCCGACTGGCGAGGTCGCCTGGAAATCCGGCAGCCAGCTGGCCAGCTACTGCTCGTCATATCCCATCATGTTGCAGGGGCGACCACTCCTCGTGAGCTATCTGCAAAACTATCTCGTCATTCAGGATCGAACCACCGGACGACAGTTGTGGCAGACTGAACTCTCTGTCGGCTATGACGAGCATTCCGCGATGCCGGTCTACCGCGAGCCGATACTGGTCGTCTCGGCACCGTTCAAGGCAGGCTCCACCGCTTATCAATTAAACTGGCAACCGCCCACCGCTGCACATTCGCCGACTTCGGAACTGGTACTCTCCGTCAAACAGTTGTGGCAACAGCCGAAGTTCTCACACGATGTTGATTCATCAGTAATCGTGGGTGAGACCATCTATGGGTTCGACCTGCATGATCCGCAATCCAAAGCCCATCGCCCGTCGCGTGGCGAGTTTCGAGCAGTGAACATCAGCGACGGCCAGATTCTGTGGTCATCGAAAGCTCCGGGGCAGGCCAACATCGTGGCTGCGGGGCAGAACCTGCTGTTGTTGAACGACGCGGGTGAACTGATCCGCCTTCGTGCCGATCGCGAGCAGTACATCGAATTGGGACGAATTCCACTGTTCGAGGATGAGGTCTGCTGGACTCCGCCCGCCTTGTCAGCGGGAGTGGTGATTGTCCGCTCGCAATCTCGGGCGATTGCGATTCGGATGGGGCCGGCATCGATTTCGGACAATTCGACCACCCCCATTGCTCACAGACCAATACGCTGGATTCCTCGGCTGACGGGGTTGTCAGCTTGGCTGCTTCAAGGGGAACGCGAACATCCATTCATGCGCCCCGAGCGAGAGGAAGTGGTGAGGTGGTACACCCAATGCTTGCTGGTCGCGCTGCTTCCAATGCTAATATTTCTCTGGAGAGGGAGACAACAAGCCGCCGCTCCAGAGCGGATCGTCCGGATGTTCAACACGTGCCTCCTGGCGACTGCAATTCTGGGAGTAGTGGCCACTCCAATACTGAATCGCTGGAACCCCGACCGCTTTTCATTCACATGGCCTCTGACGCTCCTTGCCGTTTTACAATCGTCCATTCTGGCCTCAGTCGAGGCGACTCGCACTCCCATCGACTGGTCCCGCCGTTTCTACTCATACGTCATGGGAGTGGGCTGGGTACTGACATGCACAGCCTATTTCCTCCTGCTCCGGCAGGCTAGCTTGCCTCATGAGTGGGGCTTCCTGCTCGGCTTTATCCCCGCAGCTCCATTCGCCATCTGGACTGCCCGCCTCGCCACCAGAGGGGCAGCGAGATTCGCGATTGCTGTGGTGATGTTGGTTGGATTCTCAACGGGATTCTGGGGAGCAGTGCTTGCCCCGCAACTCTTGCGTTGAGCCCGCATTGAGGGAGTGCGATTGGGTGAGGACATGGTCCACAATCACATCCCGATTTGAACAGGAGGTCGCCAAGGAACCCTTGTCTTCCTTGGCGACCTCCTGTTCAAATTCTAATTGGGAAAAGAAATCAGCCTGGTTCCTTACTTGTCCAATCCCTTGTCACGGCGAATCTGTCGCACGCGGACCATCACCGACTCGACGAGGGCTCCGTTGCGAGAGATGGACTGCCACTCGGTCCAGGTGACCAGCAAATTGGCCAGTACGGTCCCAATCGACAGCGAAAAATGGATGAGCTTCGAATTCGCCATGCGGATATTGGCCCCCGGATCAGAGATCGCCCCAAAAGCCCCGGTGACCAGCATCAGTCCCACACAGAGCATCATGCCCGGCAGAATTCGGTACTTGAGCTTGACGTTCTGATCTCGGAACTCTGTTCCCAGTTTGTAGGCTTCACTCGTCTCTTCGATCCACCGCCCGGTCCCCATGAAATAGGTGAACGCGACCGAATGCACGAGCAGCGCGATTGGCACTGCAGCCAGGGCAGCGCGAAAATGCGTGGACAGCTGGTTTCGTGTCGCCGTCGACAAGGCGTCGTCGCCGATCGACCAGCCGAGCCAGAACACGGCGATCAGACCGAGATTCCCGATCAGTGAGAGGGTGGCGAAAATGCGTGTCACGCGAACTGACTCCTGGAAATGGTTATTGCACAGTATAGGCGATCATGCTGGATGTTCGGACTCCTCCCACAACTGAGAGGTGAGATTCTCACTGAATGCCTGCTCACAGAATCGACGGCGTTGAGTTTCACTCACTGAATTCTCGCACAGCGATGAGTGAGACCTCGGCCAGTCCAGAAAATGATGTCACGCAGAGGCGCAGGGGGCGCAGGGAGAGAGGAGGAGTTAGCCTGCGTGACTTCTCTGCGTCCCCTGCGCCTCTGCGTGACATCTTCTGGAAGACTGATCTTGTGAGGCCAATTGCAGCAGAAAGATTCCGACCTCGATCCCGTACACTTCCCGCTTTCGAATTGATGAGGGAGCATTGAGCAGCGGATCGAAGTTCTCGTGTTGTTTCCATGGAGGTGCTCACCCCTCAAAAGAAGGCCATTGAACCGACTTTCGCTGATGCCTGGTGTCTCCTACGATGCAGGCGGTCGATCCAAATTCAGGCAGCTGACCTTTGCCAGCTTCTTCCGTTCCGCGTTTCCGAGTCCACGCCATGTCCGACCTGACACCCGCCCGGTATCTCGTAGATCTCTTCGGTCTGGCTGGGAAAACAGCGGTCGTCGTGGGGGGAACGGGGACCATTGGTGGGGCCATTGCGGATGCCCTGTCTGATGCGGGGGCGCATGTCATCATCACCGGGCGTAACGCCGAGCATGGGGCCGCAGCTGTCGCCCGAGTCGTCGCCGCTGGGGGAAGTGCCGAATATGTCGCCGCCGATGCGACACGCCGGGGAGACCTCGAACAGCTGGTCGCTCACCTGAAATCAAACCAGCGGGAGTGCGACGTGCTGGTGAATGCCGCCGGGATCAACTCGCCGACTCCGTTTCTGGACATCACCGACGAGGAGTGGGACCGTATCTTCCATGTCAACCTGACCACGGTGCGGCTGACCTGCCAGATCTTCGGTCGCGACATGGTCGAGCGGAAGACGCGCGGATCGATCATTAACATCGCCTCCCTGAGTGCCATTACCCCATTGTCGCGGGTCTATACCTATTCCGCGTCCAAAGCCGCTGTCTTGAATCTGACGTTGAATTTAGCGCGGGAGTGGGCCAAGTCGGGCATCCGGGTGAATGCGCTCTCTCCCGGGTTCTTTCCCGCTGAGCAGAACCGCAAAGTCCTGACGCCCGATCGTGTCGAGAACATCATGCGGCACACGCCGATGGGACGTTTCGGCGATCCGTCTGAACTAGCCGGAGTCGTCTTGCTGGCCGCTTCCAATAAAGCTGGGGCGTTCCTCACGGGTGCCAACCTTGTCGTCGACGGCGGGTTCATGGCCATGACGATTTGATCGTAGGACGGGCACATTTGCCCGTCCGGTTCACGCATCCGGCACGACCTCAAACGCAGCTGCGACCTCATCCGGGATCCGCAGCAGCTTCTGATCACTGGATCGCACAAAGGCCCAGTTCGTTTCGGCTCGCGCCAGCAGCGTTCCATCCACGCGGCGGATTTCGAACCGGCGCCGTGACGAGACCTTCTGCATCTCTGACACCCACGTGTGGACCACGACTTCATCCCCTGCGAAGGCTGGAACGCGGTACTCAATGAAGTGTGACCGCACTACCCACCCAAACCCCGCCTCGCGATACCGCGACATCGGCCACCCCTGTTCCCGCGAATGCGCCACAGCGGCATCCTGCATCCAGCGAACGTACACGATGTTGTTGACGTGCCCCAACTGATCGAGGTCAGCAGTGATGACGGTCAGAGAGTGTTCGTAGCGAGCGGGCATGGAGGAGTTTTGCGGAAGGATGTTTCGTCGAGCGAGCGAGCGTCCGTCGAGAGTTAAGCAGCGTCTGAGCAGCTGCAAGAGTTACTCTTAAGACCAATATCCCCCATGATGACGGATTTGGACTGTACCGGCATGGGATCCAGTGTCAATAAGAAGGCCGCGTGTCACCGAGTTTGAATCGGGGCAATAAGCGATTCGGGCATGTGCCATTCGAGCAAGGGCCGCTCCAGACCATCAGAGCTTGCCACGCGATTCAAATCGTTCGACTTCTCGGGATGCGGAGAAACAGGGTGTATCAATGGGGTGGTGAATGTGACAACTGCAGCTCCGTCTCGCTCTTGCTCACGTCGGAGTTCGAGACACATTTGGTGCAAGTCACCATTGAATCTCAATGCGAGTTCGTCGCGAGTGTTTCGAATCTCTTGGATAATCGTGTCAGGCAAGGGGCTCTCCTTGTTCGAGGGTTTCTTGGGGAGTGCAGACGACCGGCGGCTCATACCCCTGGGATCGGCAGACTCGTTCAATGGCGGTCCGAAGCGTCGCATTGGCGATATGTGTACAGTTCCACGTGAGCAGGTAGTTCATGTGATGAACTGCAGCGACGGCGATATGCAGGGCATCCGCTTGTGCCTTGAGCGGCAGTGGGACATCGGCAATCAGCTGTGCGGCAAGTGCCTCCACTTCGACAGTGATGTCCAGCCGTGGAAATGGCTTCAAAAACTCCAGCCGACGTTGTGCGGCGTCCTGATCTCCGGCGCCGGATTCCTTGATGACGATTTGAGACACAAAGAGTTGAAAGTGATGCCGACGCTTTGACCACCACTCTCGCGTGACCTCTTGGTTGGCTGCCATGACGAGGTCGCGACTCGGCCAAGCTGTCAGATAACTGGCGATCGTGGTTTCAAGATAGACCTTGGACTGAGTGCTCATGTCCGAATTATATCACGGTGCGTTGGCATGTCTGCGCGAAGACTTGGTGGAGCGAAGGATTCCTTCAACGTGGCGGCACGTACTCTTTTGAACACTGCTTTTTCGTGATCGTCATCACTGCATCCCGGCCAACTCCAATTCACTTGAGGGCAGGTTTCACCGGAAACACTTGAAATCCCAGATCGCCTGGAGATGGCTTGGCGTCCCTTGATTTCACATCTCCCCCATCGTCGACGAGGTTTTGCGAGACGCTGTAGATCAACAAACCGCTGGCGTCTATTTTCGTCCGCAGTGGCTGGCCATCGTACGGGTCGATGGTCAGATCCGCTGGTATCTGTCCAGCTGGCAGCAATGAGGCGTCGAGATCAGCAAGCGTGGCGGGCAACCGGACGTGCTGGAGTTGATAGCGGTAGGCAGCCAGCCCCAGATGCAGACACCGCTGCCGGGCGACTGCTCGGCAGGTGGAGTTTCCCGCCTGCTCGATCGGCGGAGCGTAGATCGCTAAGCTCAAGTATTTGAATCGATTGAACTGCGAACTTCGTGAAAGCCCATTAAATCTGAGACTAGATTCCGCTTGGAGTTTTAGCGGCTGCGGCCAAGGCTGAGAGTAAGCACCTCTCGCTTCTTCGATGAATTTCAACATCGCTATCTTATTGGCTTGTCGAAATGGACCGAGTGGAGCCTTGTCAAACTCGGTCAATAAAATTGCCGTCTCGCTGGCCATCGCCCTTTGCATCTCGGCTTCAAACGGGGCAGTACCGATGAATTCCTGGAGTGATGCTAATTCGGTGTCCGTCCAGCCACTTGCGGGAATGAGTTCTTCCAGCGTGGACACCGCCACCGCATACAGTGCGAAACGAACTAACTCCGAGATGGAGCAAGGTTCGCTGCTCAGGACAAGCGACAGTGCAAACATGTCTTTGATGTCCTGGAGCGTTCTCGCAAAGTCTCCCTCATGAGCACTGACGTGAGCATCGAGCTGTAGGAGTCTGGCGACCTGCCGAGCGTTTTGCGTCAGTGGAAGAAGCGTCGCAACCCCCGCTGAGAAATCGACCGGGAAGCGGACCTGACCCGGGACGCTGGCGGCCTTGCGGATCAGCAGGAATTCTTTGTCGAGGCTACGAACCAGAGTGCGAGACGCCTCCAGATCGGCCCACGGCTGTCCCGGAGGCGGAATCGGATTGGAATTACTGCCGACGATTGGAAGGCCAGATCCGATCTTGGGCAGATTCGCTGCCTCGACCGCGTTGATAGCAGAGACCCATTCCAATGTCCGGTCGTTGACTCCGGCGGGCACTTTGTAGAGGTCATTCACCTCGCTCGCCGATGTCGGCAACCCAGCCGCCCGCAACTCATCCAGCTTGGATTCCAGTTGATTCATGGAGGAAAACCACAGCCACCCTACCAGGCATAAAAACGCGACCGGGACGCCGGTGACGGTCCACTTCCAGATTGAGCGCCGGAGAGAATGCGGCAGGGCCGGATTGTTGTCACCGAGTGTCATGTGTTTCTATTCCTGTATCCAGGGGATGGTCTGGTGTTCAACATGATCCGCTGCGAAGAGTGGAATACTCGCGAACTTGAATGACTCGCTACATCAATGCAGGCTCGACCGCTTCACGTTCCCCCCGTCAACATCGGCCAGAGCATGAATGACAACAAACGCTTTCGGGTCGAGGGCTCGAACGAGGGCTTTGACTCGGCCGATTTCCAGACGAGTGACGACGCAGTACAGAATGTTCTGGTCCGCTCCGCTCACGCCCCCCGCTCCGCGATAAACCGTCACACCGCGGCCCAAGGTGCCCGTGATGCTCTCACGAATCGAGACATTCCGCTCCGAGATAATCGTGATCGCGGTGTACTGCTCCAACCCGTAGATCACGAAATCGAGCGTCTTCGCAGCTGCGACATAAGTGAGGATCGAGTACAGAGCCTCTTCCACTTTGAGGATCGTCATCGCCAGCAGAAACAGAACGATATTGAACGCCAGAATGATGTCGCCCACTTTCAGCAGATCACTTCGCTTACTCAGCAACAGAGCAGCGATCTCCGTTCCATCAAGAACCGCTCCGCCCCGAACCGCAAACCCGATTCCTGCCCCAATAAAGAAGCCTCCAAACACAGCTGTCAGTGTCAGGTCCGGTGTCACGTCAGGGAAAGGAATCGTGACGAGGGCCAGTGCCAAGCCCGAGATCGCGAGCACGCTGCGAATGGCAAACGCTGGCCCAATCTGACGATACCCGAGCGCGATGAAGGGCAAGTTGACCAGCGGCAACCAGACCGAGAGCGGGATGCCCGTCATCTTGGCCAGCAGCATGGAAACGCCCGTCACGCCGCCGTCGATAAAATTACTCGACAGCAGGAATCCGTGTATTCCCATGCCAGCACACAGGATGCCAAGCACGATGAGCAGAGCGTTCAGCAGCTCTCGCAGGACACGCACTTTGAAAGGTGATCTCTGCGTGTTCGTCGGATTCAAGTTCACTCCTTGGTGAGCGTCTCATCCAGGTTCAGAAGGATCAGGCAGACTCCGGTGAGCGCGGCATGTTCGTTCGAGTTGAGCGAAACATCGTGGGCCGCTACTCCCTGTTTCAGTAAGCTCTCTGCC
Source organism: Planctomycetota bacterium (assembly GCA_043777375.1). GTDB lineage: Bacteria > Planctomycetota > Planctomycetia > Planctomycetales > Planctomycetaceae > TH-plancto1. Next base: position 16,217 of record JAYWHX010000157.1, read on the forward strand.
TCGGAAGGTGACTGGCCATATACAGCTAACTGGCGGTCGTAGCTCGTGGCGAGGACGGCGATCTCCTCCGACTTGGGGTGTCGACCGAGCAGACGGCGGAAGGCGAACGTGATGCGACCATCGCGATCCGGGGACGCCTGCATGGCATGCTGAGCGAGTACACGAGCGGCCTCAATGTATTGCACATCGTTCATCACAGCGAGTGCTTGCAGCGGTGTATTCGTCCGGTATGGCTTGACGGTGCAGGTCTGCCGTGTGGCCACGTCGAAGAACATCGTCGGGCCGACGATCCGTCGCCAGAAGGTGTAAACGCTGCGGCGGTACAACGCGTCACCGGTGCCGGGGGTATACTTCTTATTGCCAAATGTGGCTTCCTCCCAGACCCCTTCGGGCTGATACGATTGCACGGGTGGACCGCCGATTTGTTCGACATACAACCCACTTGCGGCCAGAGCCTGATCACGAATCATCCACGATGGCAGTCGATACCGTGCACCCCGCGCGAGCAGCCGGTTCTGCGGATCGCGGTCGACCAAGACTGGTGTGACTTTCGAACTCTGGCGATAGGTCGCGCTCATCACGATCTGCTTCAACAGGCCCTTCACGTTCCACCCATTGTCGCGGAAGTCGACCGACAGCCAGTCCAGCAGTTCTGGGTGCGAGGGCTTCTCACCCTGAATGCCAAAGTCTTCTGAGGTCTTCACCAGTCCGATGCCGAACAGCTGTTGCCAGAACCGGTTCACGACCACACGCGGAGTCAGTGGGTTCTCCTTTGATACCAGCCAGTTCGCCAGTCCCAGACGATTTCTCGCGGCGTCTGCGGGCATCGCGGGGAGGCTGTGCGGCGTGTTGGCCGAGACCTTCTTTTCGGTCGGCTTGTTGTACAGCCCCTTCGTCAGAATAAACGTCTCTCGCGGGGTTGCTTGATCGGCCATGACCATCACTTGAGCGATCGACCCATAGATCCCGTTGCGGCGATCCACGACTGATTTGAGAGTTTCGATCTGCTGTCGATACGGTTCATGCTCCAAGTCGCCCACGATTTCGATTTGCTTTTGCAGCTGTCCTGAGTCACGTTCCCCCGCAGGCCGATCGAGAATCTTCCTCTGCTCATCGGACAGATTTATCGCGAGTTTAGACTTGGAGAGCGGGCCTTCTGTGACGGGAAACGCCTCATTCTCCAGGCCCGCCAACACCGCAGCGGCCTTGGCGTGTTCGGCATTGGCGGCTTCCACCATCTGTGACTGTTCGGGTGTCGGCATCTCCAAAACGGGAGCGGTCTGCGGATTTCCGCCGCCTCCATCGACCGGCGTCTGATTGAAGAAATCGAACAGTGAGTAATAGTCGGACTGCAAGATCGGATCAAACTTGTGGTCATGGCAGCGGCAGCAGTTCATGGTCAGTGCCATCCACACGGTGCCGGTGGTCTCGGACATGTCCATGACATAGTCGACGCGGTTCTCGGCGGCGATGCGGCCTCCCTCGCCGTTGATCATGTGATTCCGCAGGAAGCCGGTGGCCAGCTTCTGCTCGCGCGTCGCATCGGGCAGGAGATCCCCTGCCAACTGCCAGACACTGAATTGATCGTAGGGCATGTTGGAGTTGAAGGCCGAGATGGCCCAGTCTCTCCACGGCCACATGGTCCGCTCGCCGTCCCCCTGGTAGCCATTCGAATCGGCATAGCGGGCGGCTTCGAGCCATTCCCAGACCATCCGTTCGCCATAGCGCGGCGAGGCCAGTAGCCGTTCGACGAGCTGTTCGTAGGCGGCTGGTGAGTCATCGGCCGCAAAGGCATCGACCTCTTCCGGTGTCGGTGGGAGCCCGGTCAGATCGAGTGTCACACGGCGGATCAACGTGGTCTTGTCGGCTGCGGGCGAAGGGGCGATCCCTTCGCGATGCAACTTCGATAAGACGAAGCTGTCGATCGGATTGACCACGGCTCCGAAACCGGCAGGCGTCTCGGGAACTTGCGGTGCGGTGAGCGGCTCAAACGCCCAATGCTTCCCCCACTCAGCTCCCTCACTCACCCAGCGTTTGAGAGTCATTATCTGCTGCGGACTGAGGTCGTGTTTGGCCTCGGGAGGAGGCATGACTTCGTCCGGGTAGGTCGAGAGAATACGTTTGACGAGTTCGCTGGCTGCCAGGTCGCCCGGTACAACTGTCGCTCGCCCGTCATGCACGGCGAGAGCGCCCTCCCTGGTATCGAGCCGCAGCTCAGCTTGTCGTCCCTCTTCCGATGGGCCATGACATTTGAAGCAGTAGTCCGACAGAATCGGCTGGATATCGCGACTGAAAGAGATTTTGTCCTTGGACTCTGCCATGGAGGACAAGGTGACGAGTGCCAAAATGGCAAGAGAGATGGAGCGCATGGCGTCACAGCCGGTCAATGTGTCGAGCAGGTGGGGAATGCGAAACGAAGCGTGGACCAAGATTCTACAAATATTGATGCGTTCGACGACACCGTCAGGACTGGCCCCGGATAATCATTCCGATTTCTGATCGTTGCCTCTCCCGCTAACATGCGTCGGTGTTTTGTGGCACAGAAATTCTCAGTCCTCCGATCAACTCCTAGAGACCTCACACAAGATGCCTGTCGTGAAAGCCAACGGTTCCCAGCGGACCATGCTGTACTGGGAGCAGTTTGCCCCGGTGAATGCGTGCCATGTGTTGGAATTAGGGCCGAATTGTCCGACTACGGCAGAGAGATTCCGAGAGGTTGTCCCGCAAGTGCTCCGTCGTCTGGGGGTCGGCAACGTGACGGCTGATGCTCAGAGCCATCAATACCATATTGACGTGGAGGGGGGATGCGAGATCACTCAGCAATCTGCCTCAATGAATTTCGAGCAGGACGTTGAGGAGATTCTCAACCGGGAGTTTCAACGGCCATTTGCCCGAAACAGTTGTCCCGTCCGGTTCGTATGGGTTGAGCAGCAGCTCAATGAGATGCAACCGTCCCCACCTCGGCGACTCTTCGTTGTGAGCTACCGGCATGCCGTCGCAGACGGAGCTTCCATTCGAGTCATTTGCCAACAGTTGCTGGCCGCATTCGAAGATCGCCAGAGCGGTGGAGTCGTGACAATTTACGAAGGCCGACTGTGGCAGGATCTCCGGCAGATTGAACACCCACCCGGACCCTGGGGGATGTTTGTCAGTGCGGTGAGTGGGCTGATGAGCCTGACTCGCTGCATGTACCCCAAGTTGCGGGATCGATCAGACCAGGATCGGTCGATTACGAAGTTCCATGCGGACAGCATCCCGGTTGCTCACATTCGTGAAACTGCCTCCAGTCTCAACGTGACCGTTCACGATCTGTTGTTCGCTGCGACCCTTGAGGGGTTGTCTCGTGAAGATGCAGTCAAGCACCGGGGGCGAATCCGCTCTCAGATGGCAATGGGAAGCCCGGTTGATTTGCGACAGTACCTGGGGCATCTCCCAGATGATCTGTTCGGACAGTTGTTGGGGACATTCCAGGTCCGCTGTGATGTTCAGAACTCCTCTTTTCGAGAGATCCTCTCTCGTGTTCACGAGCAGACGACCAGTCAAAAACGTCGGAAGGACGCCGTCTATTACCCGTTTCAAATGGGAATCACCTCGTTCTTTTCCCGACGTTTCCCAAGAGACTCTGGTGCCAAGACAACGCAGTCGATGTTTCCCATTCTGGGAGGGATCAGTAATTCGAACTTGGTGGAGTCGTTTCGTCTCGAGTTCGAATCTGGGGTCCTGGTGCGATACGCCCGTGCAACTCATCTAGGGCATATGTTGCCCATGATGCTGTTCATCACCAGCTTCGGCGAGAACATGACCTTCATGTCCTCGCGACGGGAATCATACCTGTGCGACGATGCCATGCACCGAATCGTCGCACATCTCGTGCGCCGCGCCAGAGGTGAGTTCGACGATTGCCCCCCTGATGTGCAAGTCGCAGGAACGTAAAAAACGTGACCTACGGGGGAAGCTCTAACCGACTTCGGGGAGCCGGGGTCTCTGCGAACACGCCTTCGCGAATTCGGCCACCTCTTCAATGGCCTGCAACATCTTCGGCTTATCCACCTGATGCACATCCAGTTTGTGCCCGACGCTCGACAGCATGGTCAGAGTCAATCGTCCACCCAGATGCTGGCGAAATTCCTCCAGCCCACGAAACAGAGTCCACGTTTCATGCAGCACCGGATGGTCAAGTGTCAGCCCCAAATCCACCAGCGCTCGCAGCACTCGCTGGGCGTCCTCGCGGGGAAACCCATGGACCAGCGAGCTATAGATCGTGTCGACTGCGACACCGATGGCCACTGCCTCGCCATGTCGCAGTTCGAAGTTCGACATCACCTCCAGCTTGTGAGCCGACCAATGCCCGAAATCGAGCGGGCGGGCTTCCTGCATCTCGAACGGGTCCCCGCCTTGCGTAATGTGTTGCAGATGCAGCTGGGCGGATCGACGAATGACGGGCAGCGCGGCTGTCATGTCTCGCCGACCGATGCGCGGAGCGAGTCGGCACACCTCGTCGAACCCTTCGCGATCCTTCAGAACCGTCACCTTGACTGCCTCGGAGAAGCCGCAGCGGAAGTCCCGGTCCGGCAACGTCAGCAGCAGCTTCGCATCGTTGATCACTCCCCACGGAACCGCAAATGTCCCCAACCAGTTCTTCTTGGAGAACAGATTCACGCTGTTCTTAACACCCACGCCCGAGTCCGCCTGAGCCAGAGTCGTCGTCGGCAATCGAATCAGGCGAATCCCCCGATGAGCAATCGCAGCTGCAAATCCCACGGCGTCGAGCACCGCTCCGCCGCCGATGACAACAACATAACTGCGACGGTCGAGATCATCGGCATGGATGGCCTGCAACATCCGCTTCTGGGCGTCGATGTCGTTCTTGACAGCTTCTCCGCCGGGGGAAATCTGAATCGAGCCGGTCGAGACGAATCGCTCGCCCGACTCTTGAATGATCTTCTCGATACGCGGGATCAGCGTCAGATCCGCCTTGGCCACGTATTCATCAATCCAAAACTGCACACGCGGCAGCTGCTCCCCGGAATGCTCGATCAGATCGAACAGGACCGACAGTTCGTCCCCCAAAACGTCGGACGTAAACCGCAAGCGGTGCGTGAAGGGCACCGCAAAAGCGATGTCGATGCTTTCGGACTTCGGCAGTGTCATGAGCAGGCAGGTCCAGTGAGCGGTTCAGCGGCGGGGCCACATCGGAGAAAATCATTGTGAGCCGAAACGCCACCGTCTGCAACTGGACAGCGTAATCGCCGGACTGGCTAAACCGTTCCCGACGGGATACATCTTACGCAACGAGTTCGCAACTGCGCGGTGAACATCAGTGTTCGGGTCGCATCGCAACGGTGACTCGTCCCCCAGTACAACGCCGAGAGAGTCTTCATGTCCAATACCCTTCGCTACGACGCCACTGCAGCCTTGCCCTTCATCGAGCCCGCCGCCTTGCGGGGAATCAAGGCTTCGCTGGAAGCGGCGCGGGATGAGACACTGGCCGATGTGACCGACCTGAAGCAGTCCCGAAAACTCCCGGCCGACAAGCAGCCGCTCGACTCGGGGTTCATCGAGTTACCGACTGAGTTGCTCGCGGGCGGGGCGAACAAGTTGCTCGACCGGATGACGGCTTCGGCGAAGCGGCTTCGCGATCAGATCGACAATCTGGTTTCGCTCGGGATCGGTGGTTCGTACATGGGACTGCGGGCAATCTTCGAGGCCGTGTGCCATCCCTATCACAACGATCTGGCACGCAGCGATCGCGGGGGTGTGCCGCGCCTCTACTTCGAGGGCGACAACGTCGATAACGACGCGGTGCATGGAATGCTCCAACTGCTCAGCCTGCGCTGCAAGAACCCGAAAGAGCTGGCTGAGCGCTGGGGCATCTGCGTCATCAGCAAGTCGGGCGGCACCCTCGAAACCGCAGCCGCGTTCCGCATCTTCCGCAACGCCCTGGAGCATTATTACGGAGCCGGTTCCGAGCAGGCTCGCAATCTGATCGTGCCCATTACCGGCGAGGTCGGCAAGCTGCGTGATGTGTCGAACTCGGCGAAGTACCCGGACGTGTTCCCGATCCCGGACGGCGTCGGCGGACGCTTCTCAGTCCTGACCGCCGTGGGTCTCTACCCCGCAGCTGTTCTGGGCGTGGATATCCAGGCCATGCTGCAAGGTGCCGCCGACATGACGGAGCGGTTCAAGATCGCTCCCATCGGTAACAACCCTGTGATGGATTACGTCGCGGTGTGCCACTTGCTTGAGCGCGACAAGGGGATGAAGACCCGCATCCTGTCGACATGGGGCAAGCGTCTCGAAGCGGTCGGACTGTGGTACGACCAACTGCTGGCCGAGAGTCTCGGCAAGCACGAGCGAGGGGCCTTTCCTCTGACCGTCGTCAACACACGCGACCTGCATAGCCGGGGCCAGCAGCACCAGGAAGGTGCCAAGGATAAGCTCATCACCAACCTCATCGTCGAGCACCCCTCGACTCCGCCTGTCTCGCTTCCCAAGGTCGCCACAGCCGACGACCACGACAAGCTGAACATGTACGCCGGCAAGACCATCCCGCAGATCCTGACAGCTGCGACGAACGGCACGAACCAAGCCTACGCCGAAGCGGGTCGCCCGACGGCGAACCTTGTCCTGCCGGGTCTCGATGCGTACGCCTTGGGTCAGGTGTTCCAGTTCTTCATGCTGGCCACCGTCGTCGAAGGCCGCCTGATCGGCATCAACCCGTATGGTCAGCCAGGCGTCGAAGCGTATAAAAAGAAGACCGTTGCGAACCTCGGTGGGTGAATGATGAAACCGATCCTGAAAGTCTGCGTCATCGCCTGGGTCGCACTGACGATCGGTTTCATCATGGGCATCAATCTGGCCAAGCGGGTTCCACTTGGAGCGGAGGAAAGTGTCGCTTGGCATTGGAAGTGGGTGAATGAATACAACGCCTACATGCAGAACCCCGGCAACTACACCCTAGATGCACAAACTGGGTTGAGTTCATCAACTCCGCCTTATGATCCGATGCCGAGTCTGATGGCACTGGAGGCTGCGGGTGAGATCCAGTGTGTTGATCTCGTCTTTCCAAAGGTGCCTAACAACCGAACGATCAATCGGCACTGGATGACCTACCTGTCCGAGCGAAACCCAACTGTCCCATACGCGTCTGGAAATCCGGGAATCGCCGCATTGAGACCTACTGGCACTTCGCCGCTCTACCTCAAGATTTGCTTCAAACCCTCCGCGCTGCCCGACATTCAACGCTTGATTTTGGAACTGGAGGAGCTGGCGGCAAAGGAAGTACCAGCCGATTAGCTATTGTGCGGAGTGGGTCGGTCATGAAGTGGAAGTTTTGCCGCTGAGGCCATAGCGAGGCAGAGCCGCAATTGAAGAGCGGCGATCAGACCTCAACTAGGACACATCATCCCGGCGATGAAGAGCCCCATCAGCTGCCGGTGATTTTGACTCTGATGATATAAATTCGAAGGCAGGTATTGACACCCGGTATGTGTGCATTACAGTAGTGATACAGACATGCAAAAGCCCTCCCTCACATTCTCTGTTCATCCCTCTTCGGGCGTTCCGATCTACCGCCAGCTCATGGACCAGGTCCAGGCGCTGGTGGTGGGGGGCAAGCTCGTTGCGGGGGACACCATCCCCAGTGTGCGGCAGATGGCCGCTGATCTGGGCGTGAACATGATGACCGTCTCGAAAGCCTACGCGAAGTTAGAGGCGGTCGGCGTGCTAGAGCGATCACGCGGCAAGGGGATGGTGGTGGCCACCCCGCGCACCGAGGGGTCTGTCGCCCAGCGGCAAGAGCAGATGCGACCTCTCGCAGACCAGGCCGTGATTCGCGGGTTGCAGCTGGGGCTGACTCCGCCGCAGATTCTGGATGTGTTCAAATCGTCGCTGGAAGAGAACCAGCCGTGACCGTAGCGTGGGCTTTAGCCCACGCCTGTGCGTGATGCCATGACGTGTGGGTTAAAACCCACACTACGAAAGTCCATCATGAATGAACTCGCGATCGATGTCACCGGGCTGCATAAGCAGTTCAGTTCCAAGATGGTCCTGAGCGGAGTCGATCTTCAGATCCCGCGCGGGCGGGTGATCGGGCTACTCGGCCTGAACGGGTCGGGGAAGAGTACGCTCATCAAGTGCCTGCTCGGGCTGCTGAAGCCGACGAGCGGATCGATCACGGTGCTGGGCCGCGATGCGTGGCATTTGGATGATGAGCAAAAGATTCACATCGGTTACGTGCCGCAAGAGATCACGCTCTACCCGTGGATGACGGTGCGGCAGACGGTCGACTACGTATCCGCGTACTACAAGACCTGGGATTCGAAGTGGTCGGACGAGCTGCTGCGGCGCTGGGATCTCCCCCTGCACGATCGGTTCGGCCCGCTGTCAGTCGGGCAGAAGCAGAAGCTGGCGCTCGTACTCGCCTTAGGACATCGCCCAGAGTTACTGATACTGGATGAGCCAGTGGCCAGCCTCGACCCGGTCGCGCGGCGCTGGTTCCTGGAGTCGATTCTGGAGATGGCAGCTGACGAGCAGCACACCGTGTTGTTCTCGACGCATATCACCTCGGACCTCGAACGCGTCGCCTCGCATGTGGCCCTGATGAAGGACGGCAAGGTCGTCTTCCACGATGAGCTCGACGTCCTCAAGGACCAAGTCAAGCGCCTGCGGTTACAAGCGGCTGCGGACCTTCCCGCATCGTTCGCGGTGCGCGGCTCGCTGCGTACCGAGGTCGAGGGCCGCCACGCGGTCGTCACGGTTCCGCTGATCAGTGATGAACTGATCGTGGAACTCAAGCAGCGCTGGACCGCCGATGTGGCGATTGAGGATCTCAATCTGGAGGAGATCTTTTTGGAGCTGCATGAGGGAAGTTGAAGGAAGCCATCAGCCATCAACGATCAGCCAGAGTGCAGCGTGTTCTTCGTCCCGCGAGGGACGGCTGACACTAGCCCACCGTTTCAACGGTGGGAGCATGGTCACGCCCAGTCGATGAGTCCCGCCAGGGACGGAAGAGGCCTCGATGGTTTCCACACGACTGGCCTCAATCGGAATGGAGCGTCCCTCCGATGCCTCGTCTTCTGTCGCCCCTCACGGGGCTGTTTCTCTCACTCAACTCTTTTTCCCACCGTTGAAACGGTGGGCTACTGTCGGGTGTCCCTGACGGGACAAAGAGTGACTCACCCCAAATGAAGAGACGGCCGCTTCCCCTCTGTCGATCAACCAATCAACCATCAACCCTCCTGCCCCCCGCCATGCATCAATACTGGGTCGTTCTGAAAGTCTCCCTGACCCGTCCGTGGGTCTGGTTGATGCTGTGCTTTGGCCTGTTCCAGCTGGTGCCACTCGCGCTCTTCTGGAAGCCGAACAAACTCCAAGACACCACGGTGGCCATCCCCGCGTTTGATCTGCCTGAAGTGGTAGTGACCTTTGCGAATGAGCCGCTGGAGCATGTCGTCAATCGGAGCCTGGAGACGGTCCAGGGACTGAATACGCAATCGCTTCCCGGTGACATGATTATCTCCAAAGACGGGCAGTACGAACGGCCACCCGAGATCACGGGCGGGCCCCACGGCACCCATGCGGGAAGCTGGCCGATCCTGGAACAGTTTCCACAGATTCAGTCACTGGAGATGCGTCCGCCCAACCTCCTCGGTCCCGAGGGCTGGCGACGGATTGGCCAGTTGTCGAATTTGGTTAGCCTCTCGCTGGAGAAAATTGGCGCGGTCGATTCTAAAGCCTTGAAAACCGGAGGGGCCGATCTGGAATCCGCCTTAAGCCAACTGACGAATCTCCGTCAGCTCAACGTCGACAATACCTTAGCCCTCAATTGGAAGCTGCCGCCGCTGCCGAAGCTGGAGTATGTGGTCCTGGGATACAACGTACAGTTGGAGTCCACGCTGGAGACGCTGGCCCAGCACTCTCCCCACCTGCACACCATCGCTCTATCCGGCTGTTCGCAAACGGACTATCCGGAACGCATGCTGGCAGCGATGCGCCAGATGCCAAAGCTGAAGCGGCTGTATGTCATCAGTTCCTCCCAGACGAAAGACCTGAATGAAACCCGTCGGCATGTGGAATTCCTCCGCTCTCAGTTGCCCGGAATCGCGGTGCATCGCGGGGCGTATTCCGTCGGTCGCTTGGTCGGCTGTGCGTTTCTCCTGTTTCAGGCAATGTTCATCTCGTTTCTCGCATGGTTTCAATCGGGGCTGACATTATCGCAACCACTCGCAGCTGTGATGCCGGGGCATCGGCGACCGCATCTTTTTTGGCCGCTCACGGCGTCGTTGGGGGCAATGGCGATCTTTGTCGTCGGGGCGTCATTCATGGGGGGCTACTTCCCGGTCACGCTGGCGATCGGGTGCATGGGGGCGATGCTGGTGGCGACCATTTTGCCCGGACACGATCTCACTCCCGAGTGGCGGCGGATCACCTCGGTCGTGTCGACGGTGGACATGCTCTCGCTGTTTACGCTGATTGGAGTCGGCTTGGGATTGCCGTTGACGATGGATGCGTTTCTGCTGGGTGATTATCCGGTATTCGCCTCATTGCTGATGGTCTGGTTCCTCGCTGCTGCGGCTTGGAAGGTCGTGCGAACGGAGCGGCTGCACCGCATTCTGGCAGAGAGCGGCATGCCGGGGATTCCGGGACTGAATGTGGGGATGGATCAGATCCACAACCAACCGTTCAAGCCTGCCCCCGGTTGGTCGCTGGCGAATTGGCACCTCAAGCGGGTGGAGACCGCGATCGACAGGCGGATCGCGGGAATGGATCGCACGAACTGGGGCGACATGCTGCGGAGAGCGTCGCCGTCCAATCCGGGTATGCTGATGGGTGTCGGGGGGACGGTAGTCTTTATCGTTGTCTTCAATGCAATGATGCCTGGAATCAGGAGATCCAATGCCCCTGCTGCGATGCCTTATTCTATTGGCATGTTTCAGTCCCTGATGATGATCATGATCATGAACACGATGATGTGGTTGGGGCGTCGTGACAGTATTGCGTCAGACTTCCTACGCCCCATCAGCCGACCGAAGTTTTGGAACGCCCTGCGGATGGCGATCTTTCACGACCTGAAGTGGGGGATTCTGTTTGGGCTGGGGTGGGGACTGTTTTCGCTCTACATGGCAAACAAGGGAGTGCTGACCCTATTCACAGTGGCGGTGACACTGACCACGACGGTCGGTTTTTTCGCCTTCTACCATGCCTGGGTCACACTGATTGTAATCTGTAAACGGCTTTGGCTGATGGCAACACTGGCGGTCCTCATGATGGGCGTGGGCGGTGGAATGATGCTCGCATCTGCGGTGCTATCTTTCGGAGAGCAAGCCGATCCATCGGTTACGATCCTGCTCGCCATCGGTGTATTGACTGCCGGGGGAATGATGCAATGGGGTGTCGCGCGAAAACTGCCGAATTGGGAACTGGGTGCGTAAGGGACTTGAGTGGGCGACCCCGCGTGTCTGTGTCAAAGCGTGTGGACATCATTTCTCCAGCTCGACTCTTCTTTTCACGCCTCCCGTCGAGGAGAATAGGCTGACCCACTGCGGCATCCCGACTCTCGCTAGGCTCCCTCATGATCCGGTTTGGCTTCCAGCTTCTGCTTGCGTCTCTTGTGTGCCTTGGATTTGGTGGGGACTCAGTCACTGCCCAAGAGAAGACGAATCAAGAGCAGGGGATTGCCGACTTCCCGAAGCTGAACGCACAGACCGATTGGCCGTGGTGGCGTGGTCCGTCGCGGAATGGCGTGGCCAGCGAGACTCCCGTCCCGACCAAGTTCGGCGACGGCGACCACATGCTGTGGAAGACGCCTGTTCCCGGACGAGGTCACGCCTCCCCCACGGTCGTCGGCAATCGCGTGTTCCTGGCGACCGCGTTCGAGCAGGAACAGCGTCACTCGGTCGTCGCGTTTGACCGTCAGACTGGCAAAGAAGTCTGGCAGGTCGAGGTCAGCCAGGGAGCCTTTCCCGCGAAGAACCACCAGAAGAACACTGAAGCCACAGCTACGATTGCGTGCGATGGAGAACGCCTCTTCACGGCGTTCTATCACCATGACCAAGTCGAAGCGATCACCCTCGATCTCGACGGGAAAATCCTCTGGCGGCACAAGGTCGCCAACTTCCGCCCCAAAATGTACGAGTATGGATACGCTCCCTCGCCGGTCATCTACCAGGGGACCGTCATCATCGCGTCCGAGTATGATGGCGACAGCTTTATCTCGGCCCTCGACCGCGTTACGGGTCAGCAGGTCTGGCAAACCAAACGTCTGCCGCAGCTCTCATTCTCTACCCCCTCGATCGGACGTGTGGGGGGCCAGGACCAGCTGTTAATCAGCGGCCAGAATCTGGTGGCGTCGTATAACCCGCAGACCGGCAAAGCGAACTGGGGCGCCCCGGGGACCACGTTCGCGACCTGCGGCACAATGGTCTGGGACGGAGACATCGTGTTCGCCAGTGGAGGTTATCCGAAATCCGAAACCATCGCCGTACGAGCCGACGGGTCGAAGAAGGTGCTGTGGACGAATAATGTCAAATGTTACGAGCAATCCATGATCGTCCATGCCGGGCATGTGTACGCACTGTCCGACAACGGAGTCATGTTCTGCTGGCACGGTGAGACCGGGAAAGAGATGTGGAAGGAACGCCTCTCCGGCCCGGTCAGTGCCTCACCCGTTCTGGCGGGCGGGCACATCTACTGGGCCAATGAAGCCGGGACGATGTACGTCTTCAAACCGACCCCCGAGAAGTTCGACCTCGTCGCGACCAACACCCTCGGCAACTCCGCCTTCGCCAGCCCCGCCATCTGCGGCGGTCAGATTTTTCTCCGCGTTGGTGAGGGCGACGGAGCAGGGCGGCAGGAGTGGTTGTATTGCTTTGGGGGTGGGAAGTAGTGTTTCGCGTTTTGGCCGACTAACCCGCAGTGTCAGCAAGGGCGAGTTCAGCGTTTTCGCTGTACCGCATAGCGAAAGCACTCGTTCGCTTCATCCGTACACGAATTCCCATCAGTACTCTCCGATTGCTCTTGCTAACACTGTGGCGGGTGGCGGGGTCAGCAGCGGAGCGGATGGCCCCGGCGTAGGAAACCGCTGCATGCCTGTTAATCTTCTTGGATCCATGGGAGGACCCCACCTCATGCAATTCGTCTACACTGGTCGGGGCTATCTACAAAGCCACCTGACCCCCATCCTTCCGACTCGGCAAGCTGCTGTCCTTTTATCGAGCACGTACAGCCGCTGTGATAGCCTTCCAATCTGGACCATTGGGCATTACGAAAATGCATTTGCCATCGCTCCGGTTGGCCCACAGTTCGCCGAGCGTTCGCTTTTCCCTCGAGTCGTCATTGCTCCACCGGTCTAAGCCTTTGCTCTCGACCATCAGAATTCGCCCACCCTTCAGCATCGCCACGAAATCGGGATAGAAGCGGTCTGTCGCCGTTTGCAGCCAGAATGAGGACGTGGGCCTGCGCTCCAAGTTGCGAACCCAATAACTGACATCAGGCATTTGATCGAGGAAGACTGCACAGTCGAACTCTTCCCCCTCGGCCTTTAGTTCGCCGACTTGGGGGAAGAGATGTTTCTGAAAGCGATACGGTCCGTCGTAGATCCAGTTGGCGGCGTAACGGCCTTCTTCGAAATGAAAGCAGAACGACGGATCGACCGTGATCTCGTCGTGACTGTCGCCGAAGAGCAGACGTTCGTACTCCCGCTTCGATTGTTGGCTGCGATGCGTTTCGATCTTCGCGGCCAGCACGTCGCGCAGGCGGTACTTCTGCTGTGCGAGTTGTTCGACCGTCAGCCGCCGGGTCTCCATCAAACGAGACAGCGCTCGATGGATGAACAGCGTCGCTTCGGTGCGAGTGATGTCCGGATGAGGAATCTGGCGGTCGAACCAGTTCGTCAGTCCATGCACGTCCCAGCCGGGTTCGATGCCGACAAGCTGCAACTGCCGACGCATCCGACCGACGAACGAATACTCCATTCGTCCGCGGGCCGTCACGTCCACTTCGCCTGCTGTGCCCGCAGCCGCGTCGGACGGAAAGTCGGCCTCCGACAACTCGACATCACACGTGGAGAGTATCCAATGAGAATCGAGAACATGCGACTCGTCGAACAGTTCGAGTTGCCCATTGCGGCGGATGGCCAACTGCGGCACTGACATTCGCGGCGCGACGCTGGGGCGGTTTGGTGTCCGTCGTGCCGCAACCGCCAAGCGTTGAACGGCCTCTTTCGCGGCGGGTGTCTTGAAGCACGCCGTCAGTTGTTTTTCGTCAGCCACGGTTACGTGTCCGGCCACGGTGATCGTTCCCGATGCTGCATCGAAGCTGACGCGCTGACGCAGATTATCGTCGAGTTTGGCGAGATTCGGTGGCTCGATCACGACTTCAGAAACTTCGTCAAACAATCCGGCCAACGAGAAGAGAGTTGGATCTGGTGCGTCGAAGTGAGTAACGAGTTGCTTGGCTTCGAGCCGCTCGAAACCATTCTCGACGAGGGCATCAGTCAGTGTTCTCGCCACGGCATCGAACGTCTTCGTCGCAAACGCATACGAGCAGTTCAGTTCTTCATGCAGCTTCGTTCGAGCGTGAGGCAACCGCAAAATGCGGCCCAGAATCTGCTCGACCGCCTTGGCCGATGAAATCTCAGCGACAGAGCAAAGCACGTAGGCGAACGAACAATCCCAGCCTTCCTTCAATGCCTGGACAGTGATGATGAACTTGATCGGGCAAGCGCGGTCGAACAGATCGATATTCTCCAGCTCGCGCGTCGAGCCGGTCGCGATGGCAATCTGCTCTTCGGGGATTTTGAAGTCGTCCAGCAGCCGTTGCTTCAAGACTTCGACGGTGATCGTTTCCTTGGTGCTGCTCTTGGCCTGAGCCTGCAACAGCGCTATCGGGCGAATGTACTCGCCGGTCTGCTGCTCTTCCTCTCGAGCGATCTCTTCCAACCGCTGCCGACACGCCAGCGCCTCAGCGACCACTCCGGGCCAGCCGAGGTCCGCTTGCAGCTTGATCGGCAGCTTGACCATCTGCTCGGCCTTCAGTTCGAGGGCCGAAACGTGGCACAGCACGTTGCTCGCAAATTGCTGCTTGCCGGGATCGTGTGTCGTTTCGGGCGTGGCTGTGAACTCGATGATGCAACTCGGTCGAAACCGCGCCAGCGTGTCAAACGACAGTGCCGTTCGGGCGTTGTGAGCTTCATCCATGATGACGATGGGGGCATGCAGTCGCAGGACATTCGCCAGCGAATAAGCCCGCGTGCCGTCTTCGTTCCGTTCGAGGACCGCGTCTTGTTCAGCAGTCAGTCCGGTGAAGTGATGTTGCAACGCGCCGTTCGTTTCGTAGACCTTGCGGCCTTCCGTCTCTTCCACCCGCAGCGCAGCCAGTGTCGAGACGATGACGCACGTCTCGCCCGCTAGTGTGCCCGCTTGCACGTACAGCGATTCGGTCAGGTCCAGCACGGTCACAGGACCGGAAAACCGACTGGCGAGAGCCTGTCGATACGGATGCTTGCGGTCACGCAGCGCCGACAGCGTTTGTTCGCGGATGGTATTCGTCGGCACCAACCACAAGCAGACGACACGTTCGCTGTGCAGGAGTTTGTCGGCGGCGATCCCCAGCGCGTGACTGGCCATCAACGTCTTGCCGCCGCCAGTCGGGACACGCAAGCAGACGTAGGGCAACTCGGGCAACTGCGGGACCGTGAGATACCGTCGCGGTTTCCCCTCGCGGCGTTCGGTCTCTTCCTCAAACGCGGTCGATGGACCAGCGGCAGACTCGCCCGCGCGATGCAGGAACCGTTCAAGCGAGTCCAACGTGAGTTGCTGATAGTTACGAAGTTCTAGCATCGTCAGCTCACTTTGATTTCGTAGGGAACTTGCTTGAAGACGATCCCCGCGTGTTGCAAGCGGGATGAGCCCAAGCGACAGCCTTCGCCGTAGACGATGCGCGGGCCGTCGTGCGGCGGGAGCGAATCGAGGACCGCGCTGGTCAACACGTTGCCGCCAGCGGGCCGACGGTCGCCCAGCACGCCGTTGAAGAGCAGGTAGTAGGCGATCCCCTGACAGATGCCGATGAGCGGCGTCTTGCCGGTCGCGCGCTGCGGGATCGGCTCCCCGGTCTCGGTGAAGAAGACGTGCGCGGCG